>JADGFI010000339.1 GCA_016743945.1 Desulfobacteraceae bacterium | reverse complement strand
GTCGTATATAGACAACAGATTAAGCGAAAATAATCATCGAAAAAATTCATTCCATACCAAGAATAATCGAATTTGTGGTACCCCAAGTCTCAGTACTAGGTCCAATCCTATTCATCCTATACATTGCACCCATTTTAAAAATAATTGATAAATATCCGCTTATCACCTGTCAATCATATGCAGATGACTTCCAAATTTTAATAGCCGCAAATAGTAGTACATACCCTGTTTCACATGATATACTTAAAAATGCATTACTGTAATCAACAACTGGTTCAGAAATAACTCTCTTCAACTTAACCAAGATAAAACACAAATAATCTATATCAACCATAATAATTCCAACAAAACATGAAAAAAAAATTAGAAAAGCAAATTTTCAATTATACACAATTAAACGAACTAGCAAATCATTAACATTTTTCGCTTGAAAAACTCTAGTTACTAGCTTAGTTTTATCGGTACTAGACTATTGTAACATTCTATTAGCGAATATGCCAGCT
>JADGFI010000338.1 GCA_016743945.1 Desulfobacteraceae bacterium | reverse complement strand
ATACAGTGTACAATATACAGTGTATAATGTACATTATACATTTTACATTATACAGTGTACAATGTACATTATACAGTGTACATTACACATTATATAATGTACGTTGTGAAATATACATATTGCCATTTATAATGTACTTCCCTGGCTAAAATATTCGGTATAATTATGCAATGTACTCTACAGTGCGGAACTGTACACTGTACATTATACACTGTACAGTGTACATTATAATTGATACAATAGTAAAAGTGTTACAAAGATAAATGGCATACATCTTCAATAACATAAAAAAAATAAAAAAAACTTCAAAGATTAACAATGAAATCATTTCATTAAAATACCAGAAATCACAATAATTACTTTACGTGAAAAACATGTTTTTTACATTATATAATATTCTATCTGCCACTCTTTCACACACTTGTTAGTATGCATGAACACAAACACACACACGCACACACACACACACGCACACACGCACATACACACACACACACACATAC
>JADGFI010000337.1 GCA_016743945.1 Desulfobacteraceae bacterium | reverse complement strand
GGGATGAATGACCCCGGGCTTAGGCTATCCCGGTTCAGGGAATTAGGCAGGCTGTGCGGGCTGGCCGGTATCATGGCCAAACCCATCGGCAATCTGTCCAAGGGCCTTCGCCAGCGGGTAGGGCTGGCCCATGCCATGATGTCCGACCCGGATATCCTGATCCTTGACGAACCCACCTCGGGCCTTGATCCCAACCAGATCGCAGAGATCCGTGATATCATCAAAGGCATTGGCAGGGAAAAAACCATTATCTTTTCCACCCATATCCTTTCCGAGGCCGAAGCTACCTGCGACAGGATCGCCATCATCAACAAGGGCAAAAAAGTGGCTGACGACAGCACCGCGCATTTAAAACAAAATGCACGGCACCGCAGCGTGGTCCGCCTAACTGTGCAAAATGCAGAGATAACGGCGGCCCTTGCCCATCTCAAGGCCTTTGATTCAAGCCTTGACATCACTGTGACAGACACACCTGCAAGTGAAGGCATAAGCTTTGAGTTATGC
>JADGFI010000336.1 GCA_016743945.1 Desulfobacteraceae bacterium | reverse complement strand
ACCATACAGTGTACATTCATTCATTCCATACAGTGTACATTTATAGTATACCTTTATAATCCTATACCGCATTATATTATGTGTGTGTGCTTATGTATGATTATAGACAATGTATATCTATAATTCTATTTATAGACCCTGGTTCCTAAATACAAATAAACCCGTTACATTATTATATTATTATATTACTAGTAATCTTAATTCTTATTTTTTAATTGATAAATTTAATTGTTTGTTTTTGTGAAAACACATCTTAATACCAACTTTTGTCATTGAATAAAAAACGCCAACACACTATCGTTAATAACACTCTCTCCCACTCCAACACCACTACTACTACTACTACTACTACTATTGAACTTTGGTCCATATTCCCGCAGACATCAACACAACAATGCACGGCTATGTACAAGTGGGTGCATTCAATGCAATCGGAATAGCAAAAGGTTTGCACAGCTTACACTGCATCTTGACATAACCTTCCACTTTAATCCACTTTAATAG
>JADGFI010000335.1 GCA_016743945.1 Desulfobacteraceae bacterium | reverse complement strand
ATCTTAATATCACCATATAGTCTTTAGACTATATAATATAGACTAATGTGCAATATTTATATATCTTAATATCATCATTTAGATGTATGTTAATCTTAGACATAAGACATATCTTAGAAAGCATTACATGGATGTATACCTGGATATGAACTTCATATTAAGGAGTATGCATTCTACGCGAATACTTATTAACCGTAGAATTGATTCTATATTAATTAATTATCTTCGCTGCGATTTAAATTTAAATCCAGGCCCCTCATTGCCCCGCATTACGGGGTAACCTATACTCATACGGTATTACCACAACTACTACCCCTATTTTCCCAGATCCCTCCATCCCCCTATAAGGGATAACCTATAACCATACTCCGCTACTACTACTACTACTACTACTACTACTACTACTACTACTACTACTACTACTGCTGCTATCACTACTACAACTACTACTATCGTAGCGGTGCCGAAGTAATAATAATGCGAAGCCGTGGCGAGGATGGAAGT
>JADGFI010000334.1 GCA_016743945.1 Desulfobacteraceae bacterium | reverse complement strand
GGGTATGATCGAGATCCATGGGCACCCTGGACCGGATGGCATTCAGGGCGCTTCGACCCTTTTTTATCACCGCACCAACACTGGAGCGGATCATGGCTGCCGGCTCAAAACAATATTGGAAAGACGCGAGCGACACCTCAATATAATCGCAGGTTTTCCCGGTTAACGCATCGGTTTCCTGGCAGATATCAAACCCTTCATAATACCCTTTGCCCACCCGGTTGCCCACAAAAAGCCGTTTATGAAGATAATGGCGGACATCCCGGATGCGCAGTTCCGGGTCCATGACCACAAGGCGACCGATCTCATCTCCGGTTTCAAACAAATCCAGAGCATTGGTCAATAGGGGGTTCAAATTTCGAATCATGCCGGAAAGCAAAATCTTTGATCCGTCAATTTCCGGTACCGGCGGGGTTTCGCCGGGCATGTGGGTGTCCGTAAGCAGCCCCATCTGGGCATTGCCGCTTCTGCCGGAAAAAAACCAGGGTTTGCCGTCCTTTAAGGA
>JADGFI010000333.1 GCA_016743945.1 Desulfobacteraceae bacterium | reverse complement strand
CAATTGTGTATCAATACTTAAAAGTGATATAAAAATATATACCATATGGTAATATTATAAGACTAAGTAGTCTTAGAGTACTCTATGAACGTCAGTGAACAATGACCATTGTGGGCGTGATTGCTCTAATTTGATTTTTTCTTTGTAAATAGCCAATTTTCAAGTAAAACTCATTATTATTACTTTATACAAACAATGCATCAAATCTACTATTATATAACTAATTAATATTCTTATATAACAAATATATAAACATATCAAATTGTTTTATTGGAAAGTTTTTTCATGTGAAATGTAACCTTAAAATATACACAAATGATATAAAGATTTTCTACTATAGTGATGGGGCTGCAAGCCAATACAAAAATATAAAAATATTGTGAATTTATGTCACTACGAAAAAGACTTTGATATTAAAACGTAAAGGAATTTTTTTTCTACATCACACGGCAAAAGTACCTTGTATGGCAGAGGTGGATGTTTGAAAAGAGGAGCAGATAGAGC
>JADGFI010000332.1 GCA_016743945.1 Desulfobacteraceae bacterium | reverse complement strand
TATATATACAAGTTAATAGATAATATATCTTTATTATTACAATATATAATTACATAATTTCGAATAATATAAATCGTATTAATAAAAGAATTAAAATACTTTCAGAAAGTCCAAAAGATGATGGCGTAATATAATTTTAAATGAAATACACACAATGCCATGTATTCAATACGTGTAATTATACAATATTAAATATTCGATGTAAATGTTTCTCATGCTTTTCCACGATGTTTACCGAACTAGATTCGGCGTACAAGCTACTATAACAATAACGTACCACAAACACAATAATGTACAACATACAATAATGTATAGTCCGTCTCATATTAATATCTCATACGTGATGATTATTACATCAAATCATATTTTATATACACCTTATACTATGCGTTCATGTATCGAAATAAATTAGTTTTACAAAATATTTGATATAATTATATGATATGATATAATAAGATTAAGCCAATTGAAATTGTAATTCATTGCTGTAGAGCCATTGTTATTA
>JADGFI010000331.1 GCA_016743945.1 Desulfobacteraceae bacterium | reverse complement strand
TTCCAATTGATGTCCATTGTATCTGCTTGTGTGGCCATTATTATAGTATACACCTCAAATGGTGCATACCAGCCAACTGGTTAAATATTTATTAGTAGTAGTAGTAGTAGTAGTAGTAGTAAACCTGTAACCTGTAACCTAATGGTTTATGCAATAATATCAACTATTCTAGTAGTAGTAGTAGTAGTAGTAGTAGTAGTGGTTGATAATATTTTAGTAGTAGTAGTAGTAGTTGTTGTTGTTGTTGTAAGCATCACCATTCATGGTATTATGCAATCGTCGTTGATGTTTAGTACTCGGGCGGCATACCCAGGCCGGTAACCATGGCAACTAGGGTGAATAGACCTTTTTAGTACTTCCCGAAGGCGTACTTCGCTAATCCTGTGGTTTAGTGCGTTTACGACTCCCAGGGGCGGATGGTGAACGCACGTACACGCCACGCCCCCCTCCAGCACCGCACACGTGACTAGCTACAAGCTATTCTAGTATATTTGTGTTGTTCTGC
>JADGFI010000330.1 GCA_016743945.1 Desulfobacteraceae bacterium | reverse complement strand
CTACGATAGTGCGTAGTATCGCATGTGGCATACTACCCAGGATAGGCAGTAGTTGCTATACAATACTACTACTACTACTACTACTACTACTACTACTACTATTTCGGACAAAAGTCATTGTCCCATTTATTGGAAAAATATAAAAAATTATAAAACGATATAAAAAAAAATATTAATCCGGTGGCTGGGATGCACCATTTGGGGTGTATATTATGTAGCATAATAATTAATAGTTGTAGTAGTAGTAGTAGTAGTAGCGGTTGCTATGCAAACTACTTCGCTCGTACATCTAGTCCCAGCCAAGGTAATCCACCTCGTTTAACAAGTAAACTCGTTGTAAAACGCAAACACCAAAATGTTAATCGGCGCGAATACGTATGAAATTTACATTTCAATAAATAATAATGTATAGTATAATATCGGCTATACATATCATTGTATACATTATAGTCGACTATATTAGGAGACGGGGTATACAGTGAAATAGTAATGGTCCGTATAATAG
>JADGFI010000032.1 GCA_016743945.1 Desulfobacteraceae bacterium | reverse complement strand
TGATTATAATATATTTTCTTTTTAAATCTGTAAATGAATTGTTAAGGAGAAAATTTGGATCAATTTGAGATAGCTTTAATTGGCGGAGGCATTGTCGGTGTTTCCACAGCCCTGGCAATGAAGACACGGTATCCAAAGGCCAGGGTAGTTCTCCTGGAAAAAGAAACTAGGTTTGCGGCCCACCAGACCGGGCATAACTCCGGGGTAATCCATGCAGGGGTCTACTATGAGCCCGGCAGCCTTAAGGCGGATTTTTGTAAACGAGGGGCTAAGGCCACCATGGAATTTTGTAAAACCCATGGTCTCCCCTTCAGGCAATGCGGCAAGCTTTTAGTGGCAACCACCCCCTTGGAAATGGAACGGATGAAAGCCCTTGAAGAACGGTGCGACCGGAACAAGATCCATACCCGCCCCATTGACCAAGCCCAATTAAATAAAATGGAACCCCATATCTTCGGGTTGGGTGCCCTGCAGGTACCAGCCACCGGTATTACCGACTATACCCGGGTTACCGCTAAAATGGCAGATCTGTTCAAGGCCGCAGGTGGTGTCATTCGAACTGGTCATACCGTGACCCAGATAGAAGAAAGCTGCGATAAGGTCACGGTGTTTTTAGGTCAAAAGAAACTTTTTACCGAGCATCTCATTGTCTGCGGGGGACTCATGGCAGACAGGCTGGCCCGGATGATGGAGATTCCCATTGATTTTATGATCCTGCCCTTTAGGGGAGAATATTATCGCCTGCCAGACCCGCTGTCCAAAATTGTTTCCCATCTCATATATCCCATTCCCGACCCGGGTCTGCCCTTTCTCGGGGTCCATTTAACCCCCATGATTGACGGATGCGTCACCGTTGGGCCCAACGCGGTCATGGGCTTTAAACGGGAGGGGTATGACAAATTTAATTTTGATCTGACAGATACCGCTCAAATGCTGGCTTTCCCAGGGTTCTGGAAGCTCATAGCTAAGAATCTGGGATCCGGGATAAAAGAATGGATAGATGCCGCCTATAAACCCGGGTATTTAAAACGAATTCAAAAATACTGCCCCGGCTTAGGGGTGGGGGATCTGAGCCCCTACCCGGCCGGAATAAGGGCCCAGGCCGTAAGAAAAGACGGCAGTCTGGTCCATGATTTTCTCTTTGCCCAAAGCCCAAGATCCCTGCATGTGTGCAATGCGCCTTCCCCTGCTGCCACATCCGCCATTCCAATTGGGGAATATCTCTGCGACAGGGCACAAATTAAATTTAATTTGTGATCTTGTCTTTGTTTTGAAAACCAATGGGCCGCCAGCTTTTTTTGCATTTCATATTGACGGATACGCATATGTGGATATCTTATATGATAACATTGTTTAGGAATGACTAACTTTTAAAGTCAATTCACCCGTTTTAAGTTGAAAAGGAAAAAACATGACCTATAAATTCAACACACTTGCCCTTCATGCAGGTATCAATACAGATGAAACCGGCTCCCGGGGCGTCCCTCTCCACAGAACCGCTTCCTATTTGTTCAAAGATACAAAACATGCAGCAAACCTCTTTGCCCTGAAGGAGCTGGGCAATATTTACACGCGGATTCAAAATCCCACCCAGGATGTTCTGGAACAACGGGTGGCAGCCCTTGAGAATGGTTCCGCCGCCCTGGCCCTGTCATCGGGCACTGCTGCCATTTTCTATACCATCATCAACATCTGCAGCAAGGGGGATGAGGTGGTGTCCACAGCCAATCTCTACGGCGGAACATTTACCATGTTCCACAATATGCTGCCGGAAATGGGTATAAAGGTAACTTTTGTCCACCCGGACAAGGGAGAGGATATTGAAAAAGCCATCACCCCCAGAACAAGATTGCTGTTTACGGAAACCATTGGCAACCCATCCTTGGATGTGGTTAACCTGAAAACATTATCCATGATCGCCCATCAACACCATATCCCCCTGGCAGTGGATTCCACCTTTACCACCCCCTATCTTCTCAGGCCCCTTGATCATGGGGCAGATATCGTCATCCACTCTCTGACCAAATGGATGGGCGGCCACGGGACTGCCATCGGCGGAATCGTGGTGGACAGCGGCAAATTTGACTGGTCCGATAAACGCTTCAAGCTCTACAATGAACCTGACCCTTCCTACCATGGTCTTCGCTATGCCCATGACCTGGGGGATCTGTCTGCCCTTGCCTTTATTCTGCGTATGAGAGTCGGACCATTGCGAAATCTGGGGGCCTGTATCAGCCCGGACAATGCCTGGCTCTTTCTCCAGGGAATTGAAACACTGGCCCTGCGGATGAAAGCCCATTGTGAAAATGCCCTTAAAGTGGCCCTTTTTTTAAAGGATCATCCCAAGGTTGCCTGGGTAAGGTATCCAGGCCTTGAACAGGACCCTTCCCATGGAGTAGCAAAGGCGCTATTTGAAAACGGATATGGCGGCATGGTGGTTTTCGGAGCCAAGGACGGACGAAAAGGCGGGGAACAATTCATCAACAGCTTAACCCTTATTTCACACCTGGCCAATGTGGGGGATGCCAAAAGCCTTGCCATCCATCCGGCATCCACCACCCACTCCCAGCTCACAGACGAAGAACTTTTGGAAGCCGGTGTAGCCGTCGACATGGTAAGACTCTCAATTGGGATTGAAGACATATCCGACATTCTTGAAGATATTGACCGGGCCCTGGCCGACTAAAACCAGGTCAATGAACCCAGGTCATAAAAACCTGGTCTAACAAACAGGTCGGACAAATTGATCCAGATCAATTCAATTACCAAATTTTTGGTATAGAATTCAAAACAGATATAACAAGCAACCCACTCCAAGGAAACAATAAAATGACAGATAAAAAAGAATTGATTAAAAACATACCCTTTTCCCAGGCAGTCAATATCAATGAACTGGTGGATTATGAAGAAGGTCGGGTGGTCAGCCGGACCCTTTCCAGTAAATCCCATGTGAATATCACGCTTTTTGCCTTTGACAAGGGAGAGGAGATTTCCGCCCACACCTCACCTGGAGATGCCATGGTCCAGGTGCTGGATGGACAGGCCCTGATCAATATTGACGGAGAAAAAATTACTGCCGCTGCCGGCCAGGTGGTGGTAATGCCGGCCAATGTCGCCCATTCGGTATTTGCCGCCACCCGGTTTAAAATGCTGCTCACCGTTGTCAAACAGCCTGTTACGATCAAGGGACTCTGAAAAAAGGCTTACTTTTTGGACATTTTTTTCCACCGGTATCGAAAGGTGTGGTGGTTCATGTTCAATAATTTTGCAGCACCGCTCTCATTCCCACGGGCACGTTTCATGGCCAGGGCCATGTATTCTCGTTCAATGCCCGACAAAAGGTCGTTTAAGTGCACTCCTTCTTCCGGTAACCGAAGGGGGTGTGTCGAGGTCGTTTCTTGAGGACATGGGTTTTGCGTCTCATTGCCAAGCAATCCCATTTCCGCTACGCAGATCAACTGGTTCCTGGCCACCAGCACACTTCTTTCAATAATATTTTTTAATTCCCGGACATTGCCGGTAAATTCATGGGCCTCAAGAAGGGCCTGGGCCTCGGCTGATATCCCCTTTAATTTTTTATTGAATTTTAAGTTGAATTCATGAAGAAAATGCTTGGCAAGTGGAATAATATCATCGGGCCGCTCATTTAAGGAAGGGATCTTTGCCGTTACCACACAAAGCCTGAAATAAAGGTCTCGCCTGAATTTCCCCTCCACCACAAGCTGATCCAGATCCTTATTGGTGGCCGATACCACCCGGGTATGGATGGTATATTGTTTGGTTCCCCCCACCTTATAGAATTCTCCGTTTTCAAGAAAACGCAAAAGTTTGGCCTGACCAGCCAAACTCAAGTCTGCCACCTCATCTAAAAATAAGGTTCCCTGGTCTGCCTCTTCAATAAATCCTCTTTTCCCATCCCGTTTAGCGCCGGAAAAAGCGCCGGATTCATACCCGAACAACTCAGACTCTATCAACTCTTCGGGAAAGGCAGAACAATTGACTGCCACAAAAGGTCCCTGAAAAACAGGACTTCTGGCATGAATGGCCTTGGCAATTAATTCCTTTCCTGTACCGGTTTCCCCCAGAATCATGATAGGGGTATCCCGACTTTTGGACACCAGATTGATAAAATCCATTATGTTTTCAATCTGTTTGCTTTCCCCGATAAAACAGGGTTCATTTTCCTGTAAGAATTTTTCCTGAAGTACCTGGACTTCCCTGATCAGGGCGATTGAGGAAATGGCTTTTTTTATGGTCAGTTCCAGAAGATCCGGGTTAATGGGTTTGAGGATAAAATCAAAGGCCCCCATCTTCATGGAGGAAATGACCATATTGATATCCTCAAAGGCTGTAATCATTATTACCGGCCTATTGGGAGCCCTGGGTTTAAAAATTTCAAGGGCTTCTATACCACTCATCCCGGGCAACCCGATGTCCATGAGTACCACATCGGGCAGTCTCTCTTCCAGGGAGGCCACAAAGGATTCTGCATCCCCATAAAGGCAAATACGGTACTCATCGCTCAAAATAATATTCAAAGAATCCCGAATGGTCTCTTCATCATCCACAATGGCAATGGTATATTGGATCATTTCTGCACCCTTTATTTTTTCTTCTGATTATTTTGGGGTAGTTCAATGGTAAATTGGGCCCCCTGGTTT
Organism: Desulfobacteraceae bacterium; assembly: GCA_016743945.1. GTDB lineage: Bacteria > Desulfobacterota > Desulfobacteria > Desulfobacterales > Desulfobacteraceae > NBML01. The sequence continues at coordinate 65,900 of JADGFI010000032.1, read as the reverse complement.
TGGGATGAATTTAATTTCAGGGTGCCGCCGTGGTCCAGGATAATTCTGTGACAGATACTCAGACCAATACCGGAGCTGTTGATCTTTGTGGTATAAAAGGGATCAAATATTTTGGACTGTTGAGAAATGGGGATCCCGGGCCCTGTATCTTTTACTATAATGACAATCAAATCTTTGGAATTCACCGTGGAAAGTTCAATCACCTTATCCCCCGTAACCCCCCGCATGGCTTCGGCAGCATTGGTGACCAGGTTGAGGATTACCTGCTCAATGAGATGGGGTTCTGCAAAACACTTGGGAATAGTGGGATCCAGTTTCTTGACCAGACGAATTTCATTTTTCCGCAGGGTCATGGCCGTCAGCTTGGTAACTTCATCAATGTAATGATTCAGATCCGTCATGACAAACTGGGGTTGACCCGGTTTTGAAAAATCCATGACCCGCTTGATAATGGACTCGATTTTGTGGGAGGCAAGCTCTATCTTGTCAATAATGGAAACCACCTTGGTGATATCCCCCATGTGATTGTATATCTTTTTTAAGGCCTTTAAATAAATATAAATACCAGACAGGGGATTTCGAATTTCATGGGCAATGCCGGCAGTTACCCTTCCCAGGGACGTCATCTTATCCTGGATCCTTAAAAACCGCTGTACCTCCATGGAATTGGTGACATCCATGATATTGGTCAATACCGACTCAACCCCCAGATAATCAACCTTGGTGGCAGAGATAAGCGCCCAACGAAGGGCTGCGTCCTCCTGGCTCTGGGCCGATGGATAATATCTGAAATCTGCTTCGATGCGGGTAATGCGACCTGCCAAAAGGTTCTGGTATTTTTCTTTTATTCGGTCCCGGTCTCCTGGATAAATATTTAAGAACTCCGGCGGTTCAAACACCTGGTTCATGAGCGTATGAATTTTTCTAAGCCCGGGCTTTTTGTATACAACAGAATGGTTCTGAATAATGGAAATAAAATTCAGAGAATTTTCAATCAAGATTTTAAACCGAATCCGGCTTCTTTGGGTAGCCTGTTCCGCTCGTTCCCGCTTCTTTTCCAGGCCCAGACGATAAAGCCCCACAGCAAGATCATCGGCCACTTCCTTGATAATGGTTTTTTCAGCCTTGTCCATGGCCAATTTTCGGGGCGTGGACAGGACCATAACCCCGTAGTTGATCCCTTCATAGGCCAACTGCACGGCAAGCACTCCCCAATCTGAATCATTTTGTGCCAGCACACAATTTGTGCATTCTTTTACAGGGTCCTGGACAGAAAACACCTGATCCCGAGCCATACTCTCTTGAATACACCGGACAAATTCTCGGTTTTCAGAATGATCCTTCATTGCTTCAAACCCGGAATCTGCCACAAGGGCAATTTTATTCTCTCCGTCAAAGAGACCAATCCAGGCATTGTAATATCCAAGCCTTGCCACGAGGATGTCACAGATACCCTGGATAAGTTTTCCCCTGTCATTTTCATTGACCAAAAGACGTCCCACATCCCGGAATGCATTTAGGATAAGGTTCAGCCGTTCAATTTTTTCTATTTTGCGATTTTTTTCCACATAAAATCCCATTTAATAAATATTGTATATTTTTTAGTTGAATATGTTTTTTTGCAGGCAATGACAAGGGGAAAAAAAACCGGTCCCTTTAGGAACCGGCGTAACCCCCATAAATTGTGATTCTTTTTGCCTAGGTTTAAATTTTATAGACGGTCTTGGGCAGGCTGATGGTGAACTGGGCCCCCTGGTCCTCCACCGAGTCCACGTGGATGGTTCCATGGTGGGATTCCACAATACTTTTCACAATGGCAAGCCCAAGTCCCGTTCCGTTGATATATCGAGTTTTTTCGTTTTTTACCCGATAAAATCGCTCAAAAATATTTTCCAGAGCATCGGCGGGAATTCCCAGACCGTTATCTTCCACATGAATCCTTATGCAATCACTGGCTTCATCAGCCCAAACCTCAATTTTTCCCCCGGGGGGAGTATACCGGATGGCATTGGAAATCAGGTTGGTCAAGACCTCTTCAATATTAATCCGATTTCCCATGATAAAAAGGTCCTTTTCAGAGGGCTTGCCGATCAAATGAATGGATTTCTCATCCGCCTCACTCCGGTAAAGACTTACATGCTCCTTGATCAATTCTTCCAGGTTCAGTTCTTCCCTTTCCTGATTAATCAGCCCTGATTCAATTTTAGAAAGGTCTAAAAGCTCTGTTGCCAATTCGGTCAGGGACTTGATTTTAGCGGAACTTCGGTTGAGAATTTCTTTTTGTTTTTCGCTAAGCTCCCCTGCCAGCCCGTCCAGGACCACATTCAACTGCATAAGAACTGAATTTAAAGGGCTCTTGATTTCATGGGCCACCATGGAAACAAAATCCGATTTAAGCTGGTCCTCTTTTTTCAGGGCCGTGATGTCATGGAAGACGGTCACTGTCCCGAGATTCCGGTTTAACCGATCCCGAAAAGGAATGCACCGAACACCGATGATGAGATCCTCGTTCCCTTTTCCCATGGACACACACACCTCTTCAGTGATTTCGGAAAACATCTCCTTGGGCTGGGCAATGGCCGTGTCAATCATACCCAAAACAGTGGGTTCGTCAAAGACATCGGACACAAGATTCCCCAAGACCGATTGTTTGTGACATCTCAGCATCTTTAAGCAGGCCGGATTGGCAAGGGCAATCCGTTTCTGGTGGTCGGTTGTTAATACCCCATCTCTCAGGGTATTTATCATCACCCGCATCCGGGATTTTTCCGTGGTTATATCCTGGAGAGTTCGGATAAATTCAATGGCCTTGGAAATCACGATCCGAAGTTCCTGGGGAGCAAAGGGTTTTGATAAAAAATCAAACGCCCCTTTTTTCATGGTTTCTATGGAATGTTCCAAGGTGGCATATCCGGTGATAATAATAACCACTGTATCCGGATGCCGTGATTTGAGATCCGAAAGCACATCCAACCCGCTCATGCCGGGCATCATCAGGTCCAACAGCACAATATCATAGTGCCGTTCCTCAATCATCTTAAGCCCCTGAATTCCGTTCTGGGCGACATCCACCTCACAGCCCTCTTCTACGAGCAACCGTTGACAAGCCTTTTGAATCCGTTCTTCGTCATCGACCACCAGCACACGGGGCTGGAAAAAAATATCTTTAACAATTTGCTTCAAAGAAACATCCGGAACCCTGTTTTCAGATTCCGCTTCTATCTTTTTTGATTCCACTATTTTTCCAATCCTTGGGCCCTCTTCAGGCAATTTTTTTCCAATCATACTCTCTTTACTAAAAAGGTCTGCACAATGCCAGCCCTTCTTCTTCCGGGATAAACAAGGGAAACTCCAATATAAAAGAGGTCCCCTTGACCCCTGTTTTTTTAACGCTGATTTTACCGCCATGCTCTTCTATAATTCCGTAAACAATGCTCAGGCCAAGCCCCGTACTTTTCCCCACTTCCTTTGTGGTAAAGAACGGATCAAAAATCTTGGACAAATTTTCCCGGAGGATTCCTTCCCCGGTGTCCTTGACTTCCAGAAAAACCTTTTTATGGAGCTTGTCCTTATAGGTATTCAGGGTAATTTTCCCGCTGCCCTTCATGGCATCTGCGGCATTAATGATCAGATTGATAACCACCTGATTGAGCTTATTGGTATCGGCATTGATCAGCATCATCTCATCTGCCAGGTACCGGATAATTTGAATATTTCGAAATTTTTTCTGATCGCGGACCAGTTTCAGGCTCTGTTCCACAATCTCATTAATCTGGATAATATTTTTGTTGGAATCAGCACTGCGACTGTATACCAGGAGGCTTTTAACAATATTTTTACATCGATTTGCATCCTCCACAATATAACGCAAATCTTCTTGTGCCCCCTCATCCAGATCCTGTCTTTCCAACAAAAGGCTGGCATAAAACAACACGCCTGTGAGGGGATTATTGATTTCATGGGCAACGCCTGCGGCCAGTTGACCCAGGGATGCCATTTTTTCAGATTGTGCCAGCTGCTTTTGGGTAAACTTCAGTTCTCGTTCAACTTTGATCTTGTCTTTCAGGTCATTGTAAATGGCCATGGTGGCAGATTCTTCACCCGTATCATCATAGATAATGGCTGCAGACATCTCCACCTCAATCTCCTGGCCCCTGGCGTTGACGATGGTGGTCCTGGGGATGAGCAATTTTCCTTTGCCCCCGATTTTTTCATTCCGAAGCATTTTCATAATTTCCTTGGCTTTACCCGGCGGGTAGAGCTGCTCCGTATGTTTGATCTTGCCCTCGCCTCCGTTATAATCCCCAAACAATTCCTTTGCCACGGAATTCATCAATTCAATGTTGCCCGCACGATCTGCCGCCACAATGGCGGAAGCAGACGAATAAATTACTCGGCTGATAAATTCCTTGACCCCAATGAGTTGATTCTCAAGGGATTTGGTCCGGGTAATATCCCGGATACTGAAGATAACAAAGGCAACCTGTCCCTCATCATCAAAAATCGGAGAAAAAACCCGTTCTTCCCATTTGTATTGGTGCTTAACCGTATAGGTATGCATGGCCTTATTTTCAAGAACCTTTGAAATGGAGCAGTCCTTGGAATCACAGGGAGTATCCTTGTACAAAAAAGACTGGAAGCACTTTTTACCGATAATGTCTTCACTTGAAAGTTTATAGGTATCATAAAATTTCTTATTGGCACCCACCAGGCGTTTATCCGGGGCAATCACCACGCTGGGATAGGACAGGGAATCAAAAATACGGGCCCGCCAAAAAAGTTCCTCCGGCTCAAATCTGGAATCAGATGTCATGGGCTTTCAAATCCTTCGGCCAGGGCCGGTATGGCCTTTTGGCCCAAAAAATCCGGCAGGACCATGAAAACGCTGGCACCGGTGCAACCGGCCAGCAAAACAGGGATGGAGGCAGCGTTTAAACACGCCATGGCGGTGTTAAAGATACCAACCCGATCCCCAAAATGGGGGCCATGAAAACTGATGAGATCAACAGATACAAATGGACAAACAGCGATCCCCTTAGCAGCCTGGGCCCGGGGAAAAAAAGATTGTCTGTCTTGGCAAGACAGGGGCTCGGTCAGACAATACAAATGCGCCACATCACGGCTTTGTGTCATGGCAGCGGTAAAATAAAATTTTTTCCCGGACTTGGCCAGATGTTGCAACCCATTGCCACAGATTCCCAAATGATTCTGCTGATTTGGGTTAAAAGTAACTTCAAACATTGCAAGTCCGGTATCCATTTTTATCCCATAGGTTTTTATCTTTTCCTCAACATAGGTGGCGCGGGTTTCAGGATACCGTTTTTTGACAAATTCAGCGTTCTTGTGATCGAATTCCTGCTCAAAGGGGGTATGGGTCGGGGGCAAATCAAATTCCTGCTCAAGGAATGCCAAAACTTTTTCCTGATCCGATCTGTCGATGATAAAAGAAAGCATGGCATGGGAAGATACCATCTGTTGAAATGAAATCCCATGTTTCCCAAAAAGATTAATTAAAAAACCCAGGGTATTCAGGCTGGCATTATGGGGATAGACCGACACCGTGCATACATTGGAAACAATAAGGGGCAACACTTCTTTGCTGTCCGGCTGGGAAAATTCTTTTTTTATATCAGACGGTAAGTCAGACTTAAAATCGTGGCAACAAAAAACAGATGTACCCGAGGCATCGGTCCGAAGCCCTAAGGATACAATATTGGTCTGGTCTTGGGCCAGGCGTTTATAAAGCGGTGTTACAGGGGGAATCTCTCCATTAACAGAAGTTTGAATGACCTGATTCAGCCTGGAACCCAGACGAATCCCATTAATTCTTATTTGTGGAAAGCTCATAGGAAATGATATAAACACACCTCTGGTATGATACAATAGTAGGGGAAGGCGGTTTAGGCCTTCCCCTAGTTATATATTCAACCGGAATCAATACGTTATTCAAACAAAAGGCCTTAACTACAGTGGTCGCCCACAATCTCCATGAGTTCATCCAAATCAATGGGTTTGGGAACATAGTCATCGGCAAGGGTGGTTTTCCCATCATGATGGGTATAACTGGTTGTCTTTACAGAATCTGCTACGGCGGTCAGCAGAACCACTGCAATGTCTTTGAGCTCTTTGCTATTTTTAATCTCTTCACAGACTTCCCACCCATTTTTCCGGGGCATCATGACGTCAAGAATCACAACAGCTGGTTTTTCTATCTTTATCTTATCCATGGCTTCCACACCGTCATAGGCTTTTTCAACCCGATAGGACTTGGCTTCAAGTTTCATGGATACGGCTTCCACCAAATCCGGATCATCATCAACAACTAGAATGAGTTTTTTCTCGCTCATATTAAGGTCTCCTTTTGTTGTAGTAAGACAGGGACTTAAATTCACCTATTCTCTAAACCTGATTTTTTAAACCAGTTTTTTAAATCCGATTGTTTAAACCCGATTATTTAAACCTGGGGCCGTGGGTACATTCCTGCTTTTTCAACGATCTCGGCCACCCGTTCTTCCCATTCAATGGCCATGATATGAAATCCGTGAACTCCCTTTCTTTCCTTGAGTCTCTCCATGGATTCCACCGCAATTTTGATCCCTTCTTCCGGCTGCTGTTCTTTGCTAACCCCAGCCATCCGCTTAATCACGTCGTCAGGCACATCCATACCCGGCACCCTATTTTTCATATACCGTGCCATGCCAACAGATTTCATGGGGGTGATACCGGCAAGGATATGAACTTGATCATCCAGTCCCCTCTCTTCCACACCATCCATCCATTTTTCAAATTTATCAAGATTAAAAATACACTGGGTCTGGACAAAGTCAACACCTGCTTTCACTTTTTTAGCCAGCCGCATGACCCGAAGTTCAAAGGGGTCGGCAAAGGGGTTGGCAGCCGCACCGATGAACATTTTTGGACTTTTCTTCATCTCGGCACCGCCCAAAAACTTTCCTTCATCCCGCATTTTTTTAACGCACTGGATCAACTGAACCGAATCAATATCATAAACCCCCTTGGCCTCGGGGTGATCCCCAAATTTTGGATGATCTCCTGAAAGGCACAGCATGGTATCAATGCCAAGGGCGGCAGCACCAATGATTTCAGCCTGGCAGCCCAGGCGGTTTTTATCCCGGGTGACCATTTGAATAATGGGATCAAGGCCCATCTGTTTGATGATCACCCCGGCAGCCATGGAGGACATCCTCACCATGGCGGTCTGGTTATCGGTCACATTAATACCGTCCACATGGTCTTTGATCATATTTGCTTTGGTTCTTACAATCTCAGCGTCAACGCCCCTTGGGGGTCCCACTTCGGAGGTAACTGCCATTGCCCCAGATGCCAATACTCGTTCCAGTCTGCTTGTCGTCTTCATAATGCCAAATCCTCTCTGATAATTTTTCTGGGTCCGGCACCGCCGGCAGTTCTCCAGTCTCTTGCCTCAACCAATTCCTCATACCGATCCTGAAGACCAAGCTCCTTTAGCCGCTCCCAGATCAGTCTCCAGGCACAGTCGGTGTCCTGGCCAATTTCGCACTGGCCATTGGAAGTACCACCACAAGGACCATTTAAAAGACTTTTTGAGCATCGGGAAATCGGACAGATCCCGGCGGTGATTCCCAACATGCAATCGCCGCATCCCTGACATCTTTCCGCCCAAACCCCCTGGCCAAGAGATGCGCCCATGAACTTGGTGTTGACCGCAGGATAAACATGGGCGTTTTTGTATCGTTCGGCAATGGTCTGAACGCCGCACCCGCAGGCCATGGACAAAACCGCATCGGCGTTATCAATATAGGAATTCAATTCTTCAACATATTCGGGATCACATTGTCTTTCCAGGGTAATTTCTTTTATATCAATGGTCCTGCCCTCTTTGAGACTGTTCAGATGAAGGGCAGAGGCCAACAACCCCACCTCTTTTCTCCCACCGGCCGCACAGACAGTGACACATTCGTTACACCCGACCAGAAGGATTTTGCTGTAGGGCGCCATATACTGGATTATTTCCTGCATTGGTTTTTGTTCTGCTGTTATCATTTTTTCTCTCCAAATATTTTATGTTTAACTGACAGCCTGGGTTATGGTTTTGTTTTGTTTTACGGGACTTGGGCCCAGATTTCTTATTTTTTCGGTAAATTCAAGGGCAGTCTCGGCAAATCGTTCTCCCATTCCGGCGGACATCGTGATCATGGCCACCCTCTCCTTCTCCCATCCCAGGTCTTCCAAAATTTTTTGGACCTGAACCACACGGTGAGCAGCCCGGGTATTCCCGGTTTTAAAATGACAGTCTCCTTCTAGACATCCTGCCACATAAACACCGTCAGCCCCTTTTTCAAGGGCTTTCATTATATGAATCGCATCCACCTTGCCCGTGCAGGGCACCCGGATGATTTTTACATTGGACGGATATGATATTCTTTTACTTCCGGCCATATCCGCTGCAGTGTATGCACAATAGTGACAACAGAATGCAACAATTTCCGGTTCAAAGTTTTCCATTAATTAACCCTCTCAAATAAGCCATCTAATTTTGCTAAAATCTGATCATCTTCATAGGCCATCAGCTGAATTGCTTTGGCCGGACAGTCCGCCGCACAGATACCGCATCCCTGGCATTTGTCAGGATCAATCTGTGAATAACCGTCTGCATTGATAAAGGGAATACCAAAGGGACATGCCCTTACACAGACAAGGCAGGAGGCACATTTATTGCTGTCCACATGGGCAACGGCCGCTCCCAAATTGATTTCCTTCTTAGACAAAAGGGTCTGGGCGCGCCCGGCAGCAGCCAGGGCCTGGGTAATACTTTCCCGTATGGTCTTGGGGGAATGGGTGGTACCGGCAATGAAAACCCCCCGAACCGCCATATCAATTGGCCGTAATTTCACATGATCTTCCATGAAATAATCATCCAACGTCCTTGGCAAATGAAAGATCATGGCAAGATCTTCCGTTGTTTCATCATCGGCGACAAACCCTGTACTCAAGGCCAGACAATCGGCCTCTATCTCAATGGTCTGCCCCAAAATAAAGTCATGGACGCTGACATAAAGTTTGCCGCCTTCCTGCCTGACAACCGGCTTTGTTTTCAATGAAAACCGGATAAACTTCACCCCCAGATCCCGGGCTTGTCTATAATAATCTTCCTGGAATCCGTAGGTTCTAATATCCCGGTACAACACAAAAATCTCGGTGTCAGGGTTGATCTGCTTGATCCGAAGGGCATTTTTAATGGCAGCCTGGCAGCAAATCCGGGAACAGTTGGGATTATTTTCTTCCCTTGAGCCCACACATTGAATCATGACCACCTGTTCCATGGCCGCGATCTTCTCTGTATCAGCGTCCAGGAGGGAATCGAGTTCCAATTGTGTGACAACCCCATTTAAGGTGTCCAGACCGTATTCCTTTGGTCGGTTGGCCAGCGCCCCGGTTGCCAGGATGGTGACCCCATGGTCAATCTGCATATAGTTCATGCGGACCCCTGTATGAATACCGGTTTTAAACAACCCCGGCATTCCGCTGTGATCCACAATAATGGAGCGTGTCATCACATGGATATTTTCATGTGCCGTGACCCTTTCAACCAGATGGGTGATAAAGACAGGAACATCATCGCCTTCAATGGTTTTATGGATGGATTGGGCAAGCCCCCCAAGGACGGGTGCTCGTTCGATCAAATACGTTCGGATGCCCTGTTCTGCCAGCTTCAAGGCCGCGGTCATACCGGTAACACCGCCCCCGACTACCAAAGCATTCTGATTCATGGGCAGGGTATTGTCCATGAGCGGCCGATTTTTTCGAACACCGCTGATACCGATCTGGAGCAGCTTATAGGCTTTTTCCTGGGCAAGTTCCGGCTGCCCTCTATGGGGCCAGGTATTCTGGTCCCTAAGATTGACAATTTCCACCAGATACCGGTTAAGCCCCACCCGCCGCAAAAGATCCTGGAATTTGCTTTCATGGGTTCTTGGGGAACAGCCCCCGATAACAACCCGGTTAAGCCCATGTTCTATAATCAAAGATTCGATTTGGGCCATGGAGTCTGCAGAACAACCGTGACCAACCGCCTTTGCAACGGCCACATCCGTATTGGTTTTAGCGTAATCAATTACCTTAGCGACATCCACCACCCCACCGATATCAACACCGCAATCACAGACAAAAACCCCAATTTTTACGGCTTCTGCCGACACGTCCCGTTCCGGCGGAAACAAATCATCCATCTGGTCTTCGGCCGGGATTGTGGGCAGATCGGCTGCGGCCATGGCGGCTGCGGCACTTGCCTGGACAATGGTTTCAGGAATATCTTTGGGACTTTCATAGACACCGCAGACATAAACACCGGGTCTGGACGTTTTAACGGAATTGAAATGATCGGTTTTGGCAAAATTATGTTCATTGAGTTCTATCCCCAGCTTAGACGCCAGGTCAATGGTGGTATCGCCTACCCTGAATCCGGTTGAAAGAACCACCATGTCAAATTCTTCAGTTGTCTGTACCGCCTCTTCCTCCAGAGCATAAGCAATGGAAAGATCGCGGGTAGCGGTATTTTCAACAATGGAATGAGGCCGGGAACGTATCATTCGGACATTGTATTCGTCTTTTGCCCGGTTGAAATAACGTTCGTAATCTTTTCCGTAGGTCCGCATGTCCATGTAGAAAATAGTGGTTTCAATATCTTCTTCAAAGCGTTCCTTGGTAACGATGGCTTCTTTCAGAGCATACATACAGCAGACACCTGAACAATAGGACACATCGCCCTTGTTAATCCCCCGGGACCCCACACATTGTATCCAGGCAATTTTTTTGGGCCGTTTACGATCCGATACCCGGGCAAGATTTCCCTGGAAAGGACCGGAAGCCGACATGATCCGCTCATACTCAAGACCTGTCACCACATTTGGATACTTACCGCCGCCATAGTTGTCCAGGACAGCAGGATTAAAAAGCTCTGCCCCCACACTCAATACCACGGCCCCCACGTTGATATCTATTTGTGTTGTTTTATCCTCGGAAAGGATGGCGTTGGCCTTGCAAACCTTTTGAAGCTGTGTGATATCGTCTACCTTGTCCATGTCGATGGAAAAGGCGTAGGGCGTTGCCTGGGGATATCTCATGCAGGTAGGCGCTCTTGGGTCAAGGCCGGGGGTAAATCTCACTGCCTCGGGAAATTTTTGGGCACACTCCCCGCAACCCGTACATTTATCGATGTCAATAAAACGGGGTTCTGTGACCAGGGTGGCCGTAAAATCCCCTGCAACCCCGGTAAGTCGTTCAACCCGGGTCATGGGTTTTACTTGAAGATAACGGTCCCTGCCACTGGCAGATAAAAATGGTGCCACCGTGCACAGATCACAATTATTAGTGGGAAAGGTGCGGTCCAGCTGTGTCATCAAACCGCCAATACTATACGATTTATCTATGAGCAGTACATCTCGCCGAGATTCGGCCAGATCAAGCGCTGCCCGAATCCCGCCGACACCGCCGCCGATAACAAGCACACGGCCTTTGTCGGACTGCTTATCGTCTTTTTTATTAAGATTTTGCATGTGTAACCTATAATTTAATTATGGATATCCGTCACTTGTATGACCCCATACAAATAGTAAACGGAAAAACTGGTTAATTCTTTTTTCCTAAAGACCGGCACGATCCAGGATGGCCGGCAACCGGTCTTCCCAACCAAGAGCTGAAATCTTTATTCCCTGTGCTGCTCCCTTCAGAGAACGGATGATTTCGCCTGCAATATCAATACATTCATTTTCGCGGTCTTTTGCTTTTCGAATGCGGCGGATAATATCCTCTGAAAGTCGGGAATTGGGGTCATTAATGGAAATATAACGGGCCATACCCACGTTTTTCAACAAGAAAACAGAGGCGATAACCGGGACATTTAAAGATTTGAATGCATCGATCATCTGGGTGTAAAAGCTGGTATCAAATACCGGCGGCAGCAGAATATACTGGGCCCCTGCATCAATTTTTTTCTGTGCGGCTGCAACTTCTCGTTTGAGCTGCGCATCGTCTGCAATGGATGCGATGGCGCACCCGACGGTAAATTTAGGGATCCCCTTGAGTTCAAACCCGGCCATGTCCGTGCCCTGGGTCAAGGAACCGATCATTTCGAGCAAGGCAGTTTCATCCAGGTCATTGACCACCGTTGCATCCTGGTGATCCCCATTGACCATATCCTCACCCTGGACGACCAGAAGGTTGTGAATCCCCAGTACATGGGCAGCCAGAAGATCCCCCTGGAGGGCCATCCTGTTACGATCTCTGCCATATACATGGATGAGGGGTTCAACCCCCTGTTGACGCATAAGCGCCCCGCCGCCCAATGCACTCATGTGCATGACGCCATTGTCCATGTCCGGGATTGCGATGGCATCGATTCGTGACTTTAAATATCTTATGTTGGTAATCAAATCAGATATATCGATTCCCTTGGGGGTATTCATTTCTGCAAGTACGGCAAATTCCCCGGAGGAAAGCTTGGCTTGAAAACTCATATATTGTTCCCCTTATATTGTTTTAACGCCGTCCTGTTGAAAAATTAGGACAGCCTGTTACAACACAAACTGCACACTCGATCACATAAACAAAACAAATAAAACACGGTTTACTTGTAGCAGAATGTATACCCGTTGTAAACTGGATACTTATTCATTAAAAAATCATGTGTTTACAGAAATTTTGCAAAAGATTAAAGGGGTAAACGTCAAGAATTATGCTAATTTTTAATATTTATTATGGATTTTATTCTAATAACAACAAATTTTAATCGTGTCTATTCGCATATTGCGGCTATGAATATATATCCATATAAAAATCACACCGTACTCCACCCACTGGTATAACGCGAATTTACTCGGGAATTTTGTTTTTTTACTAAAGATGTTGCAAAAACCTTTGTGCTCACTGACACAGGAGACGAAACAACCCTATTTGCCTCAAGCCTATTTGCCTCAAGCCTATCCGCCTCAAGCATAGGTAGCGCCCGGCCAAGCCAAAGACTTGCCAACAGGAAAATAATTGCACCCGCAACATTCAACCAAGGCATATACATACTGTCACTGCCGGCAGCCAACAGCCCAAAAACCCAAATCAGAGCAGCAACCCCCATGACACCCCTGGTATATATATTTTTTTTTGTCAGTTGCATAACATCTCCTTTTTCGTTTAAAAAATTCATCTGTTGTTGAAAAAACTAAACATAGCAATCAAAAAAAACAGCTACAAAAAAACTTACCGGTATTCCCTGGAACTCCAGATCACTCTGCCCAATATCCGAACCTTTGCCAACTCATCGGCTTCCAGATAGATAGGTTCAAAGTCTTTATTATCGCTGGACAAAACAAGCTTGTCCGGATGCTTTTCCAAGCGTTTGACCAAGATGGTATCTTCCACCCCCACGGCATAGATAGCCCCTGCCATTATGGCTTTTTGGGACTGGTCAATAAGAACGGTATCGCCTTCCCGGATAACCGGTTCCATGCTGTTCCCAAAGACTTCCATGGCCACCATACTGGCGGCAGGTCCTTTTCTGGCAAGCCAGGAAGACTGAAAGGACAAATATTGAGAAATTTCCTCACCGCATTCAAAGGATCCGGTCCCGGCTGACAGCCGAGCCGCCACCTTGGGGATTTGCTTATAGGCGATATCATTGGTGGATTGGGTGTTAAGAAAAACCGGACCCACACCGGTTTCTATCCATTCAGGATTAAACTTAAACCGTCGGTAGAGCTTAACAATCCATTTTTCCGGAATATTATTTTTATTTCTTGCATGGGTGATACCGGATCGGTTGATACCAAGCTCTTTTGCTAATTCTGCCTGGGAACTGATACCGGTGGCGTTCAAAATTCTTTTAAGCAATATGTCAATTTTGTTTTCTACCATGCATCATCATCCCTATTACGCCATGTTTGATCGGTACAAGGTCCGATCAATAATTGTTTATCTGACATGGCTGTTTAGCCAACTTGATTGTTTATTTGACATGGCTGTTTAAAAAATGCAACATTTTTTATAAAAAATAATTCAGGCAGTTATTTTTGTGGGGCTCCCACCCAACTGAGCAATTCTATCGTCCAGGGTTTTTATGGCTTTTTCTATTGTTTTGTAACTCATATCCGGAAGATCTCCCCCCCAGGCCTTCCCCGCTTCGCTAAATCCTCTCAGGACCCCTTCTCTTCCTGCTTTTAATCGCCCCACATCATTTCCTGCGCCCTTTATTACAAAATCAATAATCCGCTGGGAGGTTTTATCAATTCCAAAATAACCATCCGCTTGAACGAGGGCGGTGGCTTCATCCGAAGAGAGTTCTGAAATGGGCGTATTCTTATAAAATAATGAGGATTTATCCGCTGTGTTTAACTGATTAAAATGGAGAATTGCGTTCTGATCACTTAAGTTTTGCCAGGTATCTGTTTTGATTTGAGCGCTAAACTGAAAAATTTCACGCTGGGTTGATAATTTCAATTTATTTTTTTTATTCACCGTCTGGTTCGTTGTTTGAAAAGAACTTTCCTTGAAAGAAGATAAAACAGATAAATTTGTTTGAACGGAAACCATGGTATATTCCCCCTTTTTTTCTTAATCCCTATGGGATCGGTATTTTTAATTCAAAACTTAAGAACCGCAGATGAAATAAGGGGAGGTAAAAATTCCCATCCGGTTTTCAATCAGAAAATTTTCTAAAGATTCGATACCATCAAATAACCGAAAAAAAAGCTGTCTAAAACAATCGTCACTGTCACAGAGAAAATGATTCCGATTGAAATCATTTTCTCTGATTGGGTTAAGTAAATCATCATACGTCAGATGTCTCCCATCAAGGGCTGCTTAAAACGGACTGCTCAAAAAAAATCAGGAAAGGAGAGGCCCTTTCCCGGGAAATGACACATACCATCAGATATTCATGGTAAATAGCACAGCTCCACTGAAATTGGACGGGGTTGACTCAAACTCAAAGGATATCGTTTGATCCCTGGGACGGTTGGGGGTGGAAAACCCTGATTCTCCTCCTCTCTCCCCATAGGCCGGTCCATCAATATTTATATATCGGAGAAACAATTTTCCGATCTCGCGTATGCGGTTATTTAAGACATTGGGCCTGTTTGGTTTCTCTGAAAAATCAGCCAATGGATTAACCGGAATTAATCTTTCCCGGGAAACCGCCTCAGCCGGGTTAATACTTGATAATTTTCCGCGACCCGCAAGCCCATTATAAGAAAAAGACATCTGTTCCAGGCTGAAGTTTTCTGGAATGGAAAATATCCGAACACTGAATTTTAAATTTTTCCAGGACTCGGGTTCAGAAGCCCACCCAAAGGATGGGAATGCCAAACCGAACAGAATACCTGACACACAGCAGCATCTCAAAAATTTTTTCAACCAGTCTCTTCTTTCCATTGCAGGCCTCCTTAAACTTAATAATTTTTTATTCAGAAAGGAGAAAAGCAAAAACCGTGCAACCCAAAAGAGTTTGGCCTTAAAAGAAAAATTTATTCTATGGAATGCATGTTGACTGGCCTTCTTTGACAATATTTATTTTTATTTTTTTTTCCACCCCCCCCCCATACAAACCACCACCAATCGATATATCACCACCGCCATTCATATTTAATCATGGCAATTTGTCAGAAGCGCCAAAAGAATCTGTCCGTTCCTTTTGGGCTGATGCCTTGTTAACCTTTTTAATTCTGGGGGGCAGACGGTACCAAATGGTTGGTACCATAAATTGCTGCCACCCCCACTTTAAAATTCCCACAAGCCAGAAGGACAACCAAAGGGCCCAGGAAAGCATTGCAATTCGATAGGCCAGCATGGGGATTGAAAACACCCAGGCCTCCGGAAGTATTGGGCCGCTTACATCCTGATACCATCTTAGAAGAAGGCTGTTGGATCCATTGCCCATGATATTCATATCAGGATGGCCCAGCAATCCATTGGAGATAGCAAAAACAAGAGATCCAAGGGCGGCCAGGGTCAAAAAGACCAGTCCGGTTTGTACAAGGTTAAACCTAAGGCCCTCAAGGTGAATCACTTTATTTTTTTGATCCAGGGCAACTAACCACCCCATAACGATAAGACAGGCGATAAGATTGCTCATGGACATGCCGATGCCCAGTAAAAACCAGTGGTAAAACTTTAAGTTTGCCCATCCGGTTTTTGACAAAACCAACCCCCCCAGAAAAATGACGATGACAACAGACCAGAAAAGAATGGCAGGACCCACCAATTGCTCCCCCCACACAAAAAAGGGCCAGCGGTTGGCCGGAAGATAAATATCCACGCTGGCATTCACACTATCAGCCCCCAAATCAACACGGGAACTTGAGTATCGGGGTGTCATTGGGGTTGATTCAAGCCATTTTAAGGCAATGTTCTGTTGACCAGGGAGAATGGGAAGCATCACCTGCCGACCTTCCTGGCGGATGGGGGCAAGCTTGCCCATTATCCGTATTTCCTGCAATTTAGCCGTGGCCGGCAGGGTAAGGGGATGCTGTCCTCCCTGACTGCTTTTGATGGATAGGGTCAACCTTGCCGCCGTGGTTTTCCGGCCCGGACGTAATTCCAGATGGCTTTTCTCAATGGTCAATGTCTGCCCCTCAATTCCGGCAGGCCGGCTAATGTCCAGACGGACTCTCTCCTTGGGCCAGGGATGCCAGGTGGGATACCAACGGCTTCCGGTTTTATGGAGGATGACCGGAATCCCCTCATATGCCAGATGGAATATGGGGCTTATATCCACCTTCCAAACTTCCGTCCAGGAGGCGGTTTGTTTGTGAACAAGCTCAATCTGATCCGCCGGTTCTAAAAAGGATTCCCAGCCAAAATCTGTTTGATCGGCACCCAGAGTAATTTTGGCAATCCCTTGATTCACCCGGATCCCCTGTGTTGTTATGGATTCTCCGGGGATAAGGGGAATATCCAGAACCAGGCCAGAACCCATGGGACTTAAGCGATGTATCCTTGTCTGAACTTTCCAGACAAGGCCCAAAAGAAGGGTTCTCTCAATCCGCACAAAGCCAGGAAGAATACCGGTTTCCAATACCTGTTGCTGAAAATTATCCTGTTTGATGATCCGCTTAAATTGCAATTGGGCATCCACATTACCGTCGGGATGCACCCCCTCCACTGACCAGCCGTCGGCTTTTATGCTTACCCTATGGGGCTTTAAGGGAAAGGGCAGCTCCAGCAAATTTTGTTTTCGCATGGGTCCTGCCAGGGTCACAAGATGCTTGCCCTTTGGCACTTTCACCCACAAATTATTTCCCTTGCGCAAAAGGCCCTTGGCAGGAATGCCGTCTATGGACACCCTATTGGGCAGCCAGTATTTTGAATGGGATGGGAGGGGGACTGCCGAAGAAAGAGCTGCGTCCATATGAATATCCAGGGAAAGCAGCTCCTGGTCAATGTCAATGTCAATAACTGAAATATTTGCGCAATTTGGAAAGCAATCCTCTTGTTCAAGCAACCGTTGTGTTAATTCATCCAGCAGTTGAGTAGACGGAATTTCTGTTGTTTGTGCCGGGGCGGGACTCAACAAAAAAAGTGCCAAAAATAAAAATGTCTTTAATGATTTCATGCCAGAGAAATCAAGTCCTTTCTTGGGGCGGTAGGCGATACCTATCATGCCCAGGGCCAGCACCAAGATAAGCGCTACCCTCACAAAGGCCAAGGTCAAATTTAGCGTCGGGCCGATCAAGGTAAACGAGACGGTCTGATCCCTTGTAACCGGTCCTGACCAGCTAAAATCAATTGTCTCAAAGGCGAGCCATTGTGGCATGCCTGGCCCTGTCTGGGTAAGAGATTTGGGATCATGCTGCATGACCTGGGAGCCATAATAGGAAGATCTTTTATCGAACTTAGGGCTTAAAGCTGCCTGCTTTTTTTGATTCATGGCCTTGGAAAGCCTTGCCACAGACTTGGTTGGCAAGGGGTCGCCAGCCATTTCCTGGACCATATCCATCTGTGGGGGCGAGGCTTTTGGCCGGCCGGCATATTCGCTCATTGAGGTCCAGGGTCTTTCCAGCTGGGGGTACATACCGATGCGAAGGGCATCAACGGTATAGGGAATTACAATGGCAACAAGGGATATAATAACCAATCCCTGATAAATTTTAACACATCTTTTAAACCTTCCCGGGGGAAGGTATTTGAGCAGGGCAAAACCGATCAATAGCGCCAGCCAGACATAGAGCGGCGCCCCTGGTTCATGAAAGGTCAGTACCAGGGTGACAAAGGCGACCCCGGCCAGGGATTTTGAAAAAAGTTTGGCCAGGGCAATGGTAAAAATAAGCACAATAAAAAAATCCAGCAGGGTCCATTGTTTGATCCAGGTGTGGGGGATATTGTCGATACCTGTGGCATTTAATAATTTCCAGCCCGGCGGCAAAAACAGACGTCCCCTTGCCTGCTGAAAATCATGGTCCCATCCCGTGGCGGGAAGGGCAAAAATACGTCCCTGATAAAGACTGTCGGCCACAAGATTCACCAGACCATTGCGAAGTTCAACCCCTGCCCGATCCGACCCCTTGCGCTGGGTAATCAATTGTTCGCTTCCATCCACTGACACCCGGCCAAGGGTGATGCCAGGATCAATTTCCAATCGCCAATTGGTATTTTTTTTACCCTTAATGGTATCCTGAATCGTATACCCGGATCCATCAAAGCGAAGCCAGAGATTTCGGTTCAATGTCAGTTGGTCAGGCGCTGGACGCGGATCCCCCCGTTTGATTTGTTTAAACCCCATGGACTTGCCAGGGGCGAGTTGGTAGGCAGGATATCGATGCCAGCCCTTGGGCATTGATGTCTGGAGGGGATCAACCGGAAAAACCCCATGGATCTCAACCAGCCGCAAATCCGGCTGGGCCATAAACGACCATATTTCCTGCCCGGGCCAACTGCCATTTTCAGGGGATTGAAAGGAAAGGGCGTTTAAAACACCCATATGCCGCAGACTCAAACGTATCTGGAATTTGCCTGGCCGCACCTGTATGCGCAGGCGGCCGTCCTGTTCCAGCCTGGCAGGCAAAGGGCTATTTAATGAAAGGGGGGTAAAACTTTCCGGTCCGTAGAGAGGCCCCATGGTAATTTCCCGGGCAACACCTGCCACATCAAGGGTAAAATAAAGCAGAACCTCACAGGGGATGGTATCCTTTATGAGCCTGAAGCTCTCAATTTTCAACCGGTTCTCAATTTTTTCTTCTGCCTGAACTTGTTTGAGCCATAAGCGTCCGGACAGATCAAGATTGGGAAATTGGATTTTTTCATCGTTGACCCTCAATGATACAAGGCCGGATTCTGGTGGAATCTGAATATTCTCGGGCAGTTTGAGCCAGGTAAAGCTTCCGGTTACCCGATGGTTTCCCACAGGAAGTTCAATTCCCGGCCGCTGGTTCTTCTGAACAACTATCCAGGGGGTTCCGTCAACCTGAACCTTTCCCGGCCATTGGCTGCTATTGCCGGGCAGTGCCACCCAGCTTTCGCTGTGCACAAGCCAGGACTGCCCAAAGCTTCCCCCCTGGTTATTCAACACCAGGTTCAACTCCGAGGGCCAGGCACACAAAACCATATCACCATTGTTATATTGGGGAACGCATTCCACTTGTTCTTGTTTGTCATGGAGTACCCAGTCAACCCAGGGAGCAAGCAATTCAGGGACATAGACGTCCTCCTTTGCATGGCAGGGCGGCAGAAGGACAAGGATAAAAACAAGAATTAACACCCATTGATATGCAGATTGATATGCAGCGTGGAAAAAACAATTTATTGCTCTCAACTTTACTCTCCCCAAAAAAAATGTCCGGCCGATATGAAACATTAGGATTAAATCATGGTCAAATTAACTGAAATTGAATTCCAATGCAACAAAGCAATCTTAAAAAACAAATACCAGATATAGGAGTCCCGTTAATTTATCTCGACTGAGTCCTGGGAATACCAGTAAACGCAATTGTTTTTAAGCCCATGGGACATTGTGATATAAAATTACCCCACCCGGCGGCTGATACCTTTGACTAAATGAATCTGCTTATACCTTCTGTCCAATCCGCTACCACGCTTCAAACCTGTTCACTGTTCCGGTGTTTCCTTTGCAGTCACCAGGAATCTTTGGTCCTTGATTTGCCGTCGATCACCTTTATTGAACAGATTTTTAATTTGTGTCATCACATTCTCCTTTTTATGTTGCAATAACCTATCCGAAAGTTATCTAAGGATCGCAGATGAAAGAAAATGTTTGCGATCCTAAGGACGAAAGATGAAATAGGACATTAAGAAATATAGGTTTTAAGCTCAAAAAGCTATGGGGACAATCGGCCCTTGTACAAACTGCCTTTCGTATAAATCTATGTTTTAGGCTTTGGCTTTTAAAAAATCGTATTTATTAATTTTATAGTAATCGACATCATCATCATAAAAATTGCCATCTTCATATGGCTTCATTCCAATTTTTTTCAGTATTTCTATCGAAACTACGTTCACCGGCACAGCAGCACCGTAGATTATGGACAGCCCTATATCATTGAATCCATGCTCTATGCATCTAATGGATGCTTCTTTTGCAAATCCTTTACCCCAATGTTCAGTTGTAATTCCATATCGGATGTCAACAAACTCTGTGTCTTGCACATATTCTAATCCACAATACCCAATAATTTTTCCTGATGGTTTTAATGAAAGAAGATATGTACCAAAATGATGTTTGTTCCAATGTTTAATTCTGTTATTTAGCAGTTCGACAACTTTATTTTTTTTATATGGTTCTCCTGAAGGCAAAAATTTTGTCAATTCAGGATCGGTGTAGTACCGACAAAGAAAATCAATATCATTTGAGTTGATTGCGTTAAATTTGAGCCTTGAACTTTCAATTGTTTCTATTCTATTCATGAAATATTTTAACCTTTAATAATGTGTGCATAACATAATGTGCGGACCTGGGTATTCATTATTATCTGACGGCAAACCGTATTGCCTAAAAATTTGAATGATCTTCAATCGATTTGAATACTGGTTGGATATCATTCAAAAATCAATTTTATTGAAGATTAAGCAATCCCGGCATAAAAATACAAGGGAGAACTTGTTACCTTGATAAGCTTAAATAAAAGGAATTAGGTACCAGGTCCGACTCAACTTACTGTTGATGAAAACAGGTGGGGTATATCAAAATCGCTTTCTAAAAACTTTATAACAAAGAAAACAGCCTAACCCAATTGCTAAACCAGGTATAATGAACGAAAATAAAATAGTAAAAAAACCCAGCTCATTTGTATCATACACAAGTCCCCAATTGTATTTTGCATAATCTTCACCGTTATTAGAGGTCAAAAAAACCGAGAATTGAACAATAAATGTCAATATCCCCCCTGATATCCCTAAGCCAAATCCATTTTTGATACTTTTAGATTTTATTAACGTTAAAATTAAAACTAATATTCCAATTGCGATGGGACTAATTACAAAATCAAACATGAAATCTCCTGATTTTTATGCATTCTGATAGTGATGTCAAACAAAGAAAATGTGCTTCTGAATATCCCACAATAAATTACATTATCGTCCATTTTTCTCCTTTAATGGTCTGTGCTTTTCTGCGACCGCGGTAATCAGTATCAGTGTTTCAAATTTACGTAAAGAATTATCCAACTATATTTGACCAAGTTCAATCAAATGAACAAATCTATAATTAAATTTTATTGGATAAAAATGCATTAATATTCATTCTGATATTAATGCAGCGAAGCGGTCAAAAGGCGGAATTGTTAGAGGGCAGCAAGTTTTCCGCCTTCAGCGCAGTGGAATTTAAAGCCTGTCAGAATTGTTCAATCAGTGAAGCGAATCTAACCCCGGCCGGGGTCAACAAACCCGAGCTTTCCAAAAATATTCAAAATTCACATACGATCCCCCTGGGTCAAAAACACGATCAGATCTTCCCTTGATCCCCTCTTGTAACTTTTTTGTAACCCCAACTATGCTATGGAATCATTCATTGAAAAAATTGGGTTACCAGAGGTCCTTATCGGCCTATTGTATGGGTCTATGGGTCGGGCACCTCCTAAGTAGCAAAGGACTTCTGGCAACCCAAACAGGAAACCAACAACCTTTTTTATTGTCAAGGAGGCTTTATTTAGATGGAACTCAACAGAAGAGATTTTATCAAAATTTCCGGGGCCACGGCAGCCGGAGTTGCCGTCAGCGGTATTGGATTTGACTTAAAACCCGTCAAATCCCACGCCCAGATGCTCAAAACCCAGTACGCCAAGGAAACTACCACCATCTGCTGCTATTGCGCAGTGGGGTGCGGTGCCATTGTCCATACCAGCAAACGCGGGGATGGACGGGTCATCAATATTGAAGGCGACCCCGATCACGTCATCAACCGGGGGGCGCTGTGTCCCAAAGGCGCATCCATTAAACAACTGGTTGAAAACGAAAAACGGCTCACCGAACCCATGTACCGGGCCCCCTATTCGGACAAATGGGAAACCGTGTCCTGGGACTGGGCCATGAAAACAATTGCCAAACGTACCAAGGAAACCCGCGACAAAGGGTTTACAGCCAAAAATGACAAGGGACAGACCGTCAACCGGGTTACGAACATGGCCTCCATTGGATCGGCTGCCATGGACAATGAGGAGTGCTGGATCTACCAAACCCTGATGCGCTCCCTGGGGCTGGTTTACATAGAGCACCAGGCCAGGATCTGACATAGCGCAACTGTAGCGGCTCTGGCAGAGTCGTTTGGACGCGGCGCAATGACCAATCACTGGATTGATATTAAAAACAGCAATTGTATTCTTATCATGGGCAGCAATGCTGCTGAAAACCATCCCATCTCCTTTAAATATGTGACCCAGGCCATGGAAAAAGGGGCAAAACTCATTTCCGTGGATCCCCGTTTCACAAGGACCTCCTCCAAGGCAGACATTTATGCGGCCCTAAGATCGGGAACCGATATTGCCTTTTTGGGCGGCATGATCAAATATATTCTGGACAATGACCTGTACAATAAGGAATATACGGCTGCCTATACCAATGCCCCCTTTATTGTGGGCAAGGATTACGCTTTTGAAGACGGTCTTTTTTCAGGCTATAAAGCGAGCAAGGAAGGACCATCTCTTGGAAGCTATGATAAATCCAAATGGGCCTTTGAAATGGATGAAAAAGGGGTTCCCAAGATGGATCGGAGTCTGAAGCATGAACGGTCGGTTTTTCAGCTCATGAAAACCCATTACAAACGCTATGATTTGGACAAGGTTTCCAGCGTCACCGGAACCCCCAAACAAGACCTTCTGAAAGTCTATAAAACCTATGCTGCCAGCGGTGCCAGGGGAAAGGCGGGCACCATCATGTATGCCATGGGCTGGACCCAGCATACCGTGGGCACCCAGATCATCCGGACCATGGCCATGATCCAGCTGATGCTGGGCAACATGGGCGTTGCCGGCGGCGGGGTAAATGCGCTTCGCGGCGAATCCAATGTCCAGGGTTCCACGGACCACTGCCTTTTATGGCATATCTGGCCCGGCTACCTGAAAACCCCCAGAGCCTCCAACAACAGCCTGGAAGCCTACAACGGCAAATGGACACCTAAAAGTAATGACCCCCTGTCTGCCAACTGGTGGCAGAATTATCCCAAATATTCCGTCAGCCTGCTCAAATCCTTTTTCGGTGAAAAGGGCACCAAGGCCAACCAGTTTGGCTACAACTGGCTGCCAAAAGTAGACGACGGCAAGGCCTATTCCTGGTTTGATCTCTTTGATGCCATGTACAAGGACAAAATCAACGGGTTCTTTGCCTGGGGACAAAATCCTGCCTGCTCCGGCTCCAATGCTGGCAAAATCAGAAAATCACTGGAAAAGCTGGACTGGATGGTCAATGTCAATCTGTTTGACAATGAAACCGGCTCCTTCTGGCACGGCCCGGGGGTGGATCCCTCCAAGGTCAAGACCGAAGTGTTCATGCTGCCGGCATCTGTTTCCGTTGAAAAGGAAGGCAGTATCACCAACTCTGGAAGGTGGATGCAATGGCGGTACGCAGGTCCCAAACCCATGGGCAACAGCCGTCCAGACGGGGACATCATCATGCATCTGGGGCATTTGATCAAGAAAGAATACAAGAATGGCGGTAAATTTGCCGACCCCATTGCCAACCTGAAATGGGATTATGAAACCGACGGAATCTACGATCCCCACAAGGCGGCCAAGGAAATCAACGGCTATTTTGTAAAGGACACCGAGATCAAGGGAAAAGTTTACAAAAAAGGCACCCTGGTCCCAAGTTTTGCCTTTCTTAAGGCGGATGGGTCCACCTCGTCGGGTAACTGGCTCTATTGCAACTCTTACACGGAAAAGGGAAATATGTCCGCCCGGCGTTCCCACAAGGATGCCGTCAACAAGATCGGGCTTTATCCTGAATTTGCCTGGTGCTGGCCGGTCAACCGCCGCATCATTTATAACCGCGCCTCGGTGGATCCCAAGGGACAGCCCTGGAATGAAAAGAACTGGGTGGTTCGGTTTGAAGGAGATGTCAAAAACGGCAAGTACGTGTCCAAAAAATGGACCGGTGATGTTCCCGACGGCGGATGGTACCCCCTGGAAAACCCCGACGGAACAAAAAGAACTGATTCCAAATCGCCTTTTATCATGAGAAGACACGGCTATGGCCAGATCTTTGGACCCGGCCGGGCAGACGGTCCCTTTCCCGAGCATTACGAACCCCTTGAATGCCCGGTTGAAAAAAACCTTTTCTCCTCCCAGATGGTCAACCCAACCGCGGTGGTTTATTCCACCAAGGATGACCAGCACGCCACCTGTGATCCACGATTCCCCTTTGTGGGCACCACCTATCGGGTGACGGAACACTGGCAGACAGGGCTCATGACCCGTCCCCAGGACTGGCTAATGGAACTTCAGCCCAATGTGTTTGTGGAAATGAGTGAGGAACTGGCCAAACTACGGGGCATTGAAAATGGTGAACGGGTGCGGGTCAGTTCGGCCCGGGCCAGCCTTGACTGTATTGCCGTTGTCACCAAACGGTTCAAACCCTTTAAAATCGGATATGCCACGGTTCACCAGGTGGGGATTCCCTGGCATTACGGCTGGCGCTGGCCTGCCACGGGCAAGGAAGAAAGTGCCAATCTTCTGACCCCACCGGCCGGAGATCCCAATACCCGGATTCCTGAAACCAAAGCATTCATGGTCAATGTCGCAAAGATTTAAAGGAGGCCAACCAAGATGACAAAATCATTTTTTATCGATACAAGTGTTTGTACAGCCTGCAGAGGCTGCCAGGTGGCATGCAAGCAATGGCACGACCTGCCGGCAGAAGCCACGGTGAACAGAGGCAGTTTTCAAAATCCTGAGGATCTTTCCGTTTCCACCTATAAACTGGTACGGATGAACGAGGAAATCATAAACAAAAAGCTCAACTGGCTATTTTTTCCGGACCAGTGCCGGCATTGCATTGATGCCCCCTGTCTTGAAACCGCCATGGATGAGGATGCCATTTACCAGGATCCCGCCACTGGCGCTATTCTTTATACGGCCAAAACCAAGGAACTGGATGCCGATGAAATCATTGGCTCCTGTCCCTATAATATCCCGAGGAAAGGACCCGACGGCACCCTTGCCAAATGCGATATGTGCAACGACAGGGTTCACAACGGGTTAAAACCCGCCTGTGTCACCACCTGCCCCACCGGCACCATGAACTTTGGCGACCGAGACGAAATGGTTACCCTGGCCCAGTCACGGCTCAAAACACTCAAGAAAAAACACCCCAGCGCCATGCTGTTGGACCCCAATGACCTTAATGTAATTTACCTTACGACCGAAGAACCCTCCCTTTATTCCGAGTATGCCGTGGCAAGCGCGGACATGGGCGGTATGAGCCGGAGTGTTGCCATCCGTAAAATGATGGGACCCTTTGCCAGACTGATGAAAGTATAATGTTATAAACTTACGATAACCTTATGCCCGGGGGAGAATGCGTTCCCCCGGGTTTTACAAGGAAACACCCCATGACCCAAACCACCAGACCCGAACTGACAAAAGAAGAGATCACGAAGACAGCCGGCATGATTCAACGGTCAAGGCCTGCCTACGGGGCTTTGATCGATTTTTATGGGCAGGTATTTGTTGCCCAGGCCCAAAGCCGGATCCATATCGCTTTGGACCCCATTATCCTAGACCCTGCCCTTTTGGCATTAAAACAGGAAAACGGGATGCCCCTGGTTGATCCCTCCCAGTTTTTAATTGACCCGGCACAGGCAGGCATTCTCCTGAAAAAACTCTGCGATCTCTCCGTGGCCCATGCACCCAAGCTGGCCCATACGGGAGAAAAAATTTTGACCGCTCTTGGGAAGGGCAAACCTGAACTTAACCCCATTTTTTCTGTCCTGCTCAACAACCAGGACCTGGAAAAAACAGCAACCCTGCTGGATATTCCCTTGGACGAGTTGACCTTTTTTGCCTTCAGTGCCATGGCGCCTTCCATCCAATCCTGCGCTGTTCAGCTGGCGTCCTATCTCAAAGATGCACCGGAATTTAAAAAAGGATATTGTCCCGTCTGCGGCAGTCATCCAGATGTTGCTTTTTTGGATCAGGATGGGAAAAAATTTCTCCTGTGCAGTCTGTGTGCCCATGAATGGGAAACCCACCGCATGGGATGTGTCTTTTGCGATTCCATGGAAAAGGAGGATCAACATTATTTTTTTTCCAGTGAAGAAAAAGAATACCGGGTTTATCTTTGTGACAATTGCCATAATTATTTAAAACTTGTGGATTTAAGAAAACTGGATCGCTCATTTTTTCCGAAATTAGAACAAATTTCCACCCTGCACCTGGATTATAAGGCACAGGAAAAAGGATATAAAAGCCCAAACCACCCCCCCCCAGGGTCAACACCACTCTTAGCATAGATAAGGAGATCACCATGGAAAAATGCCTTGCCTTTCTATTATTTTTAGGGTTCTTCATGCCAGAGACAGGCCTGTGTGAACCCAGAAAAATGGACCTTGATTTCAGTCTCCCTGCCCCCGGGGAATCCTTTCAACGGCGCTATCTCGGGCTTGAAACACTGGATCCCTTTCTTTTGAATCAAATCCAGGCAAAAGTTCTGATCATTGAGATCTTTTCCATGTACTGCCCCATTTGTCAGCGGGAAGCTGCGGACATAAATAAAGTATTTGAACTGATTCAAAAAGATCCCAAGCTCAAAGACCAGGTAAGGCTCATTGGGATTGGTGCGGGTAATTCCGCCTATGAAGTAAATTTTTTCAAGGAAACCTACCAGATTAAATTTCCCCTGTTCAGTGACGCAAAATTTGTGATCCACAAAAAAATCGGTGAGGTTGGCACCCCCTATTTTATCGGGTTAAAACCAGATAAAAAACAGGGCCTTGAAATATTTCATTCCCAATCCGGAGAAATCATTGATCCGGAAAAATTTTTAGAAACTTTGGTAAAGGCTTCGGGCCTGAAACTCTAAAGCCGGAGGACGTAATACCGGATGTCCTAAAGGAGAGCAGATGCAAAAACTTGTATTATGGATACTTATTCTTTCCATGGTCCTTCCCGGGACAGCCATGGCCGCTTCTTTTGCCTATGGTGATAAAATATTCGACCCAGGGCCCCTTGCCCCGGTTGACAGCAATCTTTTGGTCAGCATCAACCAAAAAGCACCGGATTTCACCCTGCCAGCGGTATCGGGAAAACCCATTTCCCTGAGCCAGTACAAAGGAAAAAAAAATGTATTGATCACCTTTATCCCGGCTGCCTGGACCCCGGTCTGTTCTGACCAATGGCCTGGATACAATATTGCAAAGCCCCTATTTGAAGCCCATGATACCATCTTGCTGGGCATCAGTGTGGACAATATCCCGACCCTGTTTGCCTGGACCCAGGAAATGGGATCTCTCTGGTTTGATGTGCTCGCAGATTTCTGGCCCCATGGTCAAGTTGCAAAAACCTATGGGATTTTGAGATCCAACGGCACCGCAGAAAGGGCATTGATTCTTGTTGATAAACAGGGAATAATTCGGTTTATCCATGTATCAGATATCAATATCCGTCCGGATCTTGGTATGATCATGAAGGCAGTGGAAAGCCTTGCCCAATAATGTTTTATCCTTATTCTTATTGAAAACAGCGGTTTAAAATCCAGCCACCCAAATCCATGAACAACATCCATTTACAAAGGGTATGCTTTATGTTTAAGCATTTGAAATTACAGTAGATTTCAATGAATTACAACACATTGAAATGATTAAATAAAAATAGGTTTTTGATTTTCGATATGTTATACTCCTTTTTAATGAACTAAAAATCCGCCACAACCTGAATAAAGGGATGGATAATGGATACCTATTTTGCGTCTGTAAAAAGAACTGAAAAACATAAACTTCAAAGACAAATTAATGATATTATTGATAATCCCATCATGGATGCCTTGTTAAAAACAGCAGCAGGCCTCTTGGTGGTGTTGAATCAAGACCGGCAGATCGTCGCCCTGAACCATACATTTATAGACGCGTTTGGTATTAAAGATGCTCAAGATGCCCTGGGTCTTCGCCTCGGCGAGAGTCTGGGCTGCATCCACGCTTTTCAGGGACCTGGCGGTTGCGGCACCACTGAGTATTGTGTTTCCTGCGGTGCAGCCATTGCCATGATGTCAGCCATCCAGGAGGACCAAGCAAACGAACAAATCTGTGCCCTGGTATCTGACAAGAATGGAACCGCATCAGACATCTGTCTTCGGGTGAAAGCCGAGCCCATTGAATTTGAAAATTACCGGTGGGTTCTTTTTTATGCCCAGGATATTACCCGGCAGCAATTCTGGGTCAACCTGGACCGTATCTTTTTCCATGATATCAACAATACCCTGACCGCATTATACGGAAATGTTCAACTGCTTGAACTCAGCGCCCCCGACAATGAGAAAATCGAACCCATCAGAAAAGAGGTTGAAAGACTGATACATGAAATGACCATCCAGAAAAATTTATCCCATCACAAGGACGCCACCTATACGCCTTCCAAGTCAGCAGTATCCTTGGGTGACATCAAAAGGGAATTGGGCATGATCATAAGTGGCCATAACGCCTCCTCCCAAAAAAAGATCATTGAAGACTGGCCCGAAAAAAATGTGATGCTGAAAACCGATGCCCTTCTATTGTCCAGGCTTCTTGGCAATATGGTCATAAATGCATTGGAAGCCACCCAAGAAGGCGGCTCAATACGCATCATCGTCGCGGCAACCGGGGAAGAGGTCTCCTGGAAAATCTGGAATAAAACCTATATCCCCCAGCCCATACAAAAACGAATTTTCCAGCGCTATTTCAGTTCAAAATCAGGCGATAGCCGGGGGCTGGGTACTTATTCCATGAAATTGTTTGGTGAAACCTATCTTAAGGGGAAAATATCCTTCCACTCCACATTGGATCAGGGGACAACTTTTACATATCGCCTTCCCCTGGAAAAGCATGGAAGTCTTTAAAAAAAACGAATCTTTGCCGGGGTATCCAAAATTTTTTGTTCATAAAGAGATTTAAAAAATATTTTCATGGCCTTTATTTTCAAAGGGTCCAGGTCGCAAATCAGAAGATCATAGTAGCGTCTGATAAGGGAATGACTTAACTTTAATTTTTGGGCACCAGCGAGAATGACCTCGTCAATATGGGCATACCCTTGTTTTTTTGAGGCATGCAGCAGATCCACCACCTGTCCCACCTGTTCAGGATATTTTTTTGCAAAGGATTCTCGAACCACCCAAACCGCAAAAACAAAGGGCAATCCGGTCATCTCATACCAGATACCCCCCAGGTCAAAACAATGGACATATCGTTCCTTCCAGGGCTGGGTCAGAGCAGTGTCCCCAATAACCATAACCGCATCCACTCCCGACGGGATCTGATGGATATCTCCAACCGGTCCCACCTTAAAATCAGGATAAACCTGCCTCTGGGAAAAAATCATCTTTAAAAAAGAGGCTGCCGAGGCAGATTCCTGGGAAAACATCACAGTTTTTTGATCCAGGTCATCCAAGGCGTAATTGCTGGCACAAAGGACACTCAAGACATTGCCATGGCATGAGATGGAAAGATCCGGCAGCAGCAAAAGCTTATCATGGTTCATGGCATAAAATGCGGCCGAGATGGGACTGATCTCAATCTGATCGGTAATAATCTGATGATTCAGAGCCGACGGGACATCGGGAACCATGGTAAGCCAGTCCGGCAACAAGTCGTTATCAAGACCATAGTAAACAGGCGAGGCATTAATATAAGATATTTTTCCCAAAGATATTCTAGGTTTCATGGGTGGTAACCCTTTCAATAAGGTCTGTTTTGTTGCGCACATTTAAATCCACATATATAAACGCTGATTTTTTCCCTTTGTCAAGGGTGCCGGCAAGGTGATCAAACCCCAAGGCCCTGGCTCCGTTAGTAGTTGCCATGGACAAAACCTGGGCAGGGTCAATGTTCGGATATTTACCTCGTATAAATGTCATCTCGTCAAAAATGCTCAATGAATCACAGGAGGCAAGACTGTCGGACCCAAGAGCCGGGGCCAGTTTTTTTTCCAGCATCTTGCCAATATCGGGTAAGCGTCTATGAAGATTCAAATTGCTCCGGGGACAAAGGCATATTTGGGTTTGGGTTCCAACAAGGATGTCCAAATCCCTAGGTTCGATATTGAGCAGATGAACCGCAAGGGTGGACGAACCCAAAACGCCCAGACCCTCCAGATATTGAACCGGGCTTTTTGAACCAATGGGCCAGGAGGAGGTATCGATTCCCCGCGACATCAGAAAATCTGTCCATTGTCCCTTTTGGCCGGATAAAAATTGCGATTCCGCATCTGACTCGGCCAGGTGGATGGAAAATGGCAGGTTCCGGGTAGCTGTCTCGTTCTTGGCTGCCTGTAACAATAGAGGATCGGTTGTATGGGGGGCATGGCCGGCCAGGGAAAAGGAGAGAGAATTTGTTTTCCCGATCCTTGTTTTTCCAATAATAGTATCCGGCCGGTCAGATCCTAAAAATTCCTGGAACCAGACACCGGAAAGGTTCAGGGACTGGACAATTGTCCTGGTGAGGCCCAGGGTAGAGATTTCACCGATATAGCCCACTCCCTGATCAGCAAGCTGTTTGGCAGCGCTTTGGGCAGCGCTTACCAAAACAGCGTCTCCTGCTGCTTCTCTTTTTTCCAACAATTGCTGAACCCAGACTGCAAATCCCTTGTCAAAGGAAAGCGCATTTTTCAATGCAGACAACTCCAGATGGAGATGGGCATTGACCAGGGCCGGCATCAGGACTCCTGGTCCGTGGTCGATGATATTTTGGCCCCCGTTTTTTCTGGTGGAAGCCCTGTAAACATCTTTTATCAGGCCGTTTTCAACTTCAACACATCCGTTTTCAATCACCTGGCAAGGGGTTATGATGACCCACCCTGCCCGGTGGACGGTGGTAGCCCCCGGGGACATGTCCCCTGGTGGATTTATAAATCGAACCTTTGAAGACCCCTGGTTCATAGAAAATTATAATAACAGTCTCGTTGTCTGGGCTCAAAGCCAGCCGTTGTGATCAAGCGCTTCAACTCAGCTTCCGGCAGCATGAAGTTCACACCGGCAGATGCCACGACATTTTCCTCTATCATGGTACTGCCCATGTCATTGGCACCAAAAAACAGAGCCGTCTGACCGATTTTGTCCCCTTGTGTAACCCATGACGCCTGGATATTATCGATATTGTCCAGAAAAATCCGGCTTACCGCCAAAACTTTAAGATATTCAACGCTGGTCTTCTTTTTTACAGAGATCTTTGTATTCCCGGGCTGAAAGGTCCAGGGGATAAATGCGGTAAACCCATGGGTTTCATCCTGGAGAATTCTGATCTTATTCAGGTGGGCCATAATATGAAAATCCTGTTCAAGGTGGCCAAACATCATGGTGGCACTGGATCGCATCCCCTGAAAATGGGCCTGGCGCATCACCTCCAGCCATTCTTTTGACAAACATTTATTGGGAGAAACCTTTTGCCGGACATCATCATCTAAAATTTCAGCACCGCCACCGGGTATGGAATCAAGGCCAGCCTTTTTCAGGGTGGAAATAGTTTTTGCCACGGACAGA
Organism: Desulfobacteraceae bacterium; assembly: GCA_016743945.1. Taxonomy (GTDB): domain Bacteria; phylum Desulfobacterota; class Desulfobacteria; order Desulfobacterales; family Desulfobacteraceae; genus NBML01. Next base: position 33,752 of record JADGFI010000032.1, on the reverse strand, counting down.
TTTGAACGTTTTGCAAAAAAATCAATCTCCGGGGGAGAAAACCCATGGATATGAATATCAAAGCGTTCCTTGATGAAAACCAGCATGTCCACATAAAAATCAATCTCAAGATCCGGGTGCATCCCACCCTGGAGAAGAATCTGGGTGCCCCCGAGATCAATGGTTTCCTGGATTTTTTCGCCCAGCTCCTGTTTTGAAAGAATATACCCTTTCTCAACGGGTTGATAAAAGGCACAAAACCGACACCCGGACACGCAGATATTGGTATAGTTGATGTTCCGATCCACCACATAGGTGACACGTTTTTCCGGGTGAAGCCAAAACCGTTTTTGGTTGGCAAGACGGCCAAGGGTCAAAAGGTCGGCGTTCCGGTAAAGATCCAGTGCTTCGTTGCTGTCAATTCTTTGATTTTCTTCTATTTTCTCAATGATCTTGGCGATCTTATCTGTGTGGCTCATATGCATACCATTTTCTATTCAATTTAATTTTGCAACACGATTATAAAAAGAATCTCTCTGGACGGGTTCAAACCCGGCGGAACGAATCATCCCTTCCATCTGAGCCTGGGTCAACCCCTTGGCGGATTTGGCCCCTGCCGTGTGGGTGATCCTCTCTTCAATGATGGTCCCGTCCAGATCGTCGGCCCCAAAATTCAAGGCCACCTGGGCAAGGGATTCTCCAATCATGACCCAATAGGCTTTGATGTGGGGGAAATTGTCCAGCAACAGACGGGCAGCAGCCACATTCTTCAAATCATCCATGGCAGTTGTCGGGGGAAGATGGGACAGCTGAGTATTCTGGGAATGAAAGGCCAAGGGGATAAAGGCGGAAAACCCATGGGTTTCATCCTGGAGTTCCCGCAGGGTGATAAGATGCTCCACCCGTTCCTCCAGGGTTTCAATATGACCATAGAGCATGGTGGCATTGGTCTTTATCCCGGCTTTATGAACGGTTCTGACAATTTCAAGCCAGCGGTCATGACCAATTTTTTTGGGAAAAAGTGCGTCGTGGACCCTTGTATTCAAGACCTCTGCTCCACCACCGGGCATCATTTCAAGTCCTGCCTCTTTGAGTTGCCTGACTGTTTCTTCTAAAGCAAGACCTGACAAATTGGATAAATAATCAATTTCCACACAGGTAAATGCTTTGATGCTGGCCCTTGGCCGTACCCTTTTGACGGTTTTCAAAAGATCAATAAAATAGTCAAAGCCTAGGTTTTCATTGAGACCACCCACAATGTGCAACTCAGCAACAGGCTCCTCAATTCGTTCCATGAGCCGTTCTTCGATCTCCTCCATGGACCAGGCATAGGAACCTTTTTCCCCATCGTCCTTGGCATAGGCACAAAACCGGCATCGATTCTTACAGATATTGGTATAATTCAAGTGTTGATTATAGACATAAAAGGCCTTGTTCCCATGCAGGTTACAACGGACATAATTGGCAATTATACCAAGCCCTATAAGATCAGGTGTCTCATAAATACAAATCCCATCTTCCTTTGAAAGACGGGAGCCTTGTTTGACTTTTGCGTAGATACTCTCAAGCCGTTCATCCAAAAACGATATCTTCATTAGCGCCTCTTTCTTCTCACAACCCTTCTTTTCTTTTTCGGTTGAAGACCGGCCGCTTCAACGGCCATGTTCTGTTGGGGGTCCAATAGGTTATTCTGGGTATAGGAGCAGCTTGCCCTTGGACACTTAAGGCCCTTTGTATCCCCGGTCTGTGTTTCAATCAAAAAAGAATTTTTACACAAGGGGCATTCAAAGTGATAGGGTTTATCCCAGCTCACAAACCGGCAGTCTGGTTTTGAGCAGGAAAAAAACAGTTTGCCTTTTTCAGTTGTTTTTTCCTTAATTTCGCCCTTATGACACACAGGGCAAGGCATGGAAAGTTCTAGTTCAAATGCTGCGATCCGGGATTCAATATCCTCTTCCAATATTATGCTTGTTTCCTGGGCCGTGTCTTCTTGGATCTTGGATTCCTTTTCCTGGCGGACGTTCTCATCTTCTTTTTGCCGGATCCGTTCTTCCATGGCTTTAAGCTGAGCTTCTCTTTTAGCCATTTGCGCCTCTCTTGCTGCAAACGCTTCTGCTTTTTCCTGGGCCGCCTTCAAGGCCAATTCTTTTTCTTCCAGTTCTTTGAGCTGTTGCGCGACTTTCTTTGCTGCTTCCTCTGCTTGTTTTATCTGTTCATCTTTTTGAGCCAGCTGCCGTGCAAGTTCAGCCTCTTTTCTGGCAAGCGCTTCGGTTTTTTCTATCTCAGCTTTCTGTGCAGCAATTTCTTCTTTGGAAGGTCCTTTATCAAATACATCCGTGACCTGAACCTTTTGAGTATATTCATCGGACCTTTTTTTCCGGGTCTTCATCAATGTTGACAACCGGTCTATATTTTCTTTCTTTAGCTTCTTTAGTTTCGCTGAAATTTCTTTTGTCTGAGCAGGCACCGTTTGAACACCAGAAGCCATCTCAGAAGCACGCTTTTGGGCATGATCCCGGGACACTGAAACGCCACGGCTTTTCAATGTGGATTCAAAACTTTGTTTGGCAAGTTCAAGGGTTTTCCGGCCGGAAATCACCTCATCGTTCATCTGAAGAACAAAAGCAATCAAATTCATGCCCTGCATACCCGGAAACATGCTGTCCAAAAATCCAGCCATCATAAAAGAAGGCATTTCAGCCTTGAATTCACCCTTTTCATTCTCACTGATATAACCGTTTTTCAGGGAAGAGCGAATGGCTGTTTCAAGGTAAACATCCTTTTCAAGTCCAATGTCCACCAATTCACTGGTAAAATTTTCAAGTTGGTATCGCTCGGGAGGAAAGTCTGCATATTGCCGTATTTCTCTTTCCCGCTCAACAATAATGGTGATGCATGATATGGTCGCCAGATTAAAGGAAATCATTGCCGCATCTGAATCCACATCAATAAAAGAAGTAATTTCTCTGGCAAGGATTTCATCCAATTGCGTGCTGACAAAAAAAGGATTGATTTCCTTACCCGATTTTAAATCTTTCTCCATTATTCATCACCATTATTAATTTCAGAAATCATATCTGCAATATCGGATGCCATTTGTCCAGCTTTATCACTGTTGAGCATCTTTGCCGGAGCATCTGGCTCTGTCACATGGGTTTGATCATTTTTTTCAGATCGAGACACTTCCCCATCATCCCCATCATCCCCATCATCCCCATCATCCCCATCATCCCCATCATCCCTCACGGTTGAAATTTCGAGACATTCTCCCTGTCTGTTAAAAATCACCGAGAGGGGAACTCTAATTTCAAAATCAAACTTATAGGCAATTTGATTGTTATGAACAATCAGATTGCCCTCCTTGTAATCAACTTCATCCTGAATTGCAAACTGGTGTTTTTCCAACAATAACTTTTCTATGGTATCCCAATCAAGTTCTGCGTTTATTGTGTCAATGAATTCTTTTTCGTTTTCCTGGATTGTCTCTGGATTTGTAAGCTTCACAGGTCACCTCAATTTTATTTAAATCCCAATACCATTTCCTTTGCAAAACTCAAGTATGCCGATGATGCGGGGCTTTTTACATCATAAAGTGCAAGGGGAATTTTTTTATCAATGGCCTTTTTAACGGTTTCATCTTCCGGAATAAAGGTGTGACAGACCAAGTCTTTTGTTTCTAAAAGGTTTTGATCTGCTAAAAATTGATTAATTTCCATATTTGTTTTACACCGATTGAACAAGATATTTGCTATTTTCAAAGTCGTTTCATGGGTGTCCCGGATATATTTTATCAATTGAAGCAGACAACGAAAATCTTCAACGCTATTGTAACGGGGACACATGGCAATTGACAACCAATCGGCAGCAGTCAGGGCTGCAACACTTAAAAATCCGTATGAAGAAGGGGGATCAATGATGATATAATCGTAATCAGCCTCAATATCTTCCAGAAAAAGACGTAAAATTTTTTCGTTGGAAACCGTTCTGGCCAATTTTGATGCAACCGAGAAAAGATCAAATCCGGCGGGTAATATATCCAGACACTTAAATTCGGTCTTCACAATAGCTTCAATAATAGTCACACGGCCACTTAAAACAGAAGCCAGATCAAATGGATACCCCAACGCCTTGATACCGGACCATTGGGTGGCAGATCCCTGGGGATCACAGTCCACAAGGAGTATTTTTTTTTTGTATACTGCAAGGGAGACGGCAAGGTTCACCGCTGTAACGCTTTTACCGGAACCGCCCTTCTGTCCTGAAATTGTAAGTACTTTACCCATAGCCATATATTTACGCACAATTTAAAAAAATATCAATCCCCTAGTTTCATAAACCGCTATTTACAGTATATTTACACGATTGGCAGCCAGGATTATTTATCGAAAAATTTGGTTCTATCCGGTTGAAATAATCAAATAGATATACCATAATGCAAAATGGATTTAACCTTTGTAAAAGGAGACCTCACCCCTTGGCCAATATAGCCATCTCACTTGAAGGCATTGAGCAGACAATTGAAAACCTGAGATACCGACCAGGCTCAGTAAAACAAAAAGCGCTTTTAGCCATTCAAGCGTTCTATGATTCAAACGATGCGATCAAGACACTCAACTTCATTGACACAGATACCCTGATAAAAAAAATTTGGGATGTGGGAAACGATTTATCTAAAATCAAATCAAAAAGAAGAAATTTTTTCAGTCTTAAATCCTCCATCAACTCAGACCTGAAAAAACTGTCAAAAAAAGACCTGAATCCGGAAAACATCATTATTACCGATGCCAATATTTTTGATATGTCGGAAGCGGCAAAAAGCGACCTTTTAAACAGCTTTACAAATGCGGTAAAAACCGGTGACATTGACCTTGAACAGGCCACAGGGATTCTCAAAGCTGTCACAGATTTTCTTGAAACACTTCAAATTGACACGGCAGACAATGACTCCATAGATATTCTCAAAGAAATTAAAAAAATCCTCAACAAGCTTACCCATGAAGTTCTGGAGGATGAAGAACTTGAAGATGACATCCTAGAGGAACTCGACGAAGACACCGAAATCATTGACGAGGACGATCTGGACGCCGAAAAGATTGAACTCGACGAGGATGAGGAACTTGAAGAGATCGAAGAACTCGACGAAGACACCGAAATCATTGACGAGGACGATCTGGACGCCGAAAAGATTGAACTCGACGAGGATGAGGAACTTGAAGAAATCGAGTTGGAGGAAGGGGACGATCTTGAAGTAGTCGATGGGCTTGATAAAGAGGAACTTGCAGCCCTTGACGAATTCAGAGAGCAACGAAAGCTTGCGGAACACTTTGATGACACCCTTGGGGAAAGAGAAAAAAAATTTAATGTCTATATAACCGTTCCCAAGGGGAACTATACCATTGGAACCCAAAAAAATCTCAAAACCAGCCTGGAACTCCAACAATTTGAAATGCCGAAAGTCCACATCGGCAGGTATCCGGTCACCAATTCTCTTTTTGAAATCTTCATTGATCAGACCGGCTATGTCACCACGGCAGAAAAAAAAGGGTTCGGTATCATTTACCATGCCCGCTACAAAAAAAATGGCAAGACAGCTTCCTGGCGTAAGAGTGCAGGATCTGAAAATGTAACAGATGCTTGCTGGCACCAACCATCAGGCCCTGGATCCACCCTCCACGGGAAGCGAAACCACCCGGTGGTTCAGGTCAGCGTAGAGGATGCCCTTGCCTATGCCGCCTGGATCGGCAGACGGATCCCCACTGAAGCGGAATGGGAATCTGCCGCCAGAACCGATTTGGGATATAAATATCCCTGGGGAGACCAATTCAAACCAACAGCCCTCAACATCGAGCAAAGCGGGATCTGTGATACCTGTCCTGTGGATGAATATGACGATGACGCCAATAAATTCAAAATCGTGGATATGCTGGGCAATGTCATGGAATGGACCGCTGATATGGAAAAGCCCCCGTTTAAGACAAAAACCGACACCCTGTACTGTATTGCAAAGGGAGGCGCATGGAATGCACTGCCCACTGTCACCATCAGTTCCCGGGCATTGTTTAAAAACCAATTTTCCGCTAACACCATTGGTTTCAGATGCATATCTGAAATCTTCCTATGAAAATTGCAAGCGCCATGAATGATTTAATGGATGATTTAATCGAACACTATATTGATTTTCTAATGATTGAAAAAGGTCTGTCCCACAACAGCATTGTGTCTTATTCAACCGACCTGGCAGGTTATGGTGATTTCCTTGAAAAAAATCAAATTGTCGACATGGCCCAGGCTGATACCACTGTCATTTTGGCCTGGCTTATCCACCTGGCCAAAAAAGGTCTGTCGTCAAAATCTCGGGCCAGACACCTGATAACCATCCGGGGATTTTATAAATATCTTATCAGTGAAAAGCACCTGACGACCAATCCTGTAAAAGAGGTGGATATCCCCAAAATTGGCCAGGCACTTCCTAAAATCATGTCCATTGCAGAGGTTGAAACACTGTTGGCAATCGAAGACCCGAGCACATCCAAGGGACTTAGGAACCTTGCCATGATGGAAATCATGTACGGCGCAGGCCTCAGGGTGTCTGAATTAATTTTTCTTAAACTCCAGGATGTAAACCTTGATGCAGGTCTCTTACGGGTCATGGGAAAAGGGTCCAAGGAAAGAATTGTTCCCATTGGCAGCAAAGCCAAATCCATCACCCGGGAATGGATTGACACGCGCCCTCTGGTTTTAAAAAACATCCCAAGCCAATACCTCTTTATTGCCAGGGCGGGGAACCCCATGACCCGCCAGGCATTTTGGAAAATCATTAAAAAAAATGCGAGCCTGGCCGGGATTTCCAAAAATGTCACCCCTCATACACTTCGTCACTCCTTTGCCACCCATCTGCTGGAAGGCGGGGCAGACCTCAGATCCGTCCAGACCATGCTGGGCCACTCAGATATTTCCACCACCCAGATCTATACCCATATTTCACGGGAATACCTGATAAAAATGCATCAAAAATTTCACCCAAGAAATTAGCCGCACAAAAAAACAGCAATTGGGAAAATAGTAATCATAACACTGAACGGTGTACCCGAAAGCTGATGCTTATAAACTTTACAAACTCCCTGTAAAACTAAGCGTTTATCCTCAAAAGCCCCAAAGCAACCATTGATTATTGACCCTTTTGTATGCTAAAAGATATCCTTGCTTCAGTCATTGACCCAACTATTAACCGGAAGCGATGCCCGATAACCCTTAACAGAGGTCCCTTAACCAATAGCCCTTAACCCAAAAACCTTAAAATTGATGACACCCCCTATGGACAATGCAATTGCTTTGAAAAACAAGATACTGCAGATATCAATCCCTGCTTATATAATGGAAGCCAATGGGCAACTCTCTTTTTCAACCAAGGAAGAAGCCCTGTTGTCTTCACCGGAGAAGAACATCTCCTCCCCTGGTAAGATTGCTTTTTTACCGGCCATTGGCCTGGAAAACCTTGGGGATAAAACCTTTAAACAAAGACATGGCCTGACCTATCCCTATATAGCAGGGGCTATGGCAAATGGAATTTCCTCGGCCCAAATGGTTAAAACCATGGCAGAAAACGGCATGGTGGGCTTCCTGGGCGCCGGCGGCCTTTCTCTGGAAAAAATTGAAGAAAATATCATTGAACTAAAACACAGCCTCAAGGAAAAACCCTTTGGTTTCAATCTGATCCACAGCTTAGGGGATCCTGACCATGAAATGGCGACGGTGGAACTCTACCTGAAACATCAGATCCGCTTAATCAGTGCGGCGGCATTCATGCGAATGACCTTGCCCCTTGTCTACTACCGGGTCAAAGGAATTTTCCGGGATAAAACCCAGAAAGTCATAACCCCCAACCATATTATTGCCAAAGTTTCCAGAATTGAAATAGCCCGACAATTTTTTGCACCCCCGCCTGAAAAGCTGGTGGCTCAATTGCTGAACGCGGGGCTGATCACCCGGGAAGAGGCCGACCTGTCCCAAGAAATTCCCATGGCCCATGACTTAACCGCAGAAGCGGATTCAGGCGGTCACACAGACAACAGGCCGGCCCTTACCCTTTTACCCACCATGATTTCCCTTAAAAACCAATTTATGGAAATCTATCATTATACGACGCCGCTGTGCGTGGGAATGGCCGGTGGTATTGCCACCCCGGAATCGGCAGCCGCCGCATTCGGCATGGGAGCCGCCTATATCCTGACCGGCTCCATTAACCAATCTTGTGTGGAGGCCGATATTTGCGAAGATGTCAAAAAACTTCTCTGCCAGGCAGAACAGGCAGATGTGGCAATGGCCCCGGCAGCAGATATGTTTGAAATTGGCGCCAGGGTACAGGTATTAAAACGGGGGACCCTGTTTCCGGTCCGGGCAGAAAAACTCTACCAGCTTTACAAAACCCATGCCTGTTTTGAAGATATCAATGAACGCTCCCGGCAAGAAATCGAAGAAAAATTTCTCCTAACCGGATTTGAAAGCGCCTGGCAGTCCACCCGGCAATTTTTTGAGAGCCAGGGCAAACCCAAGGAAATTCAAAGGGCGCAAACAGATCCCAAATATAAAATGGCCCTGGTCTTTAGATCCTACCTGGGCCAGTCCTCCCGGTGGGCCATCAATGGGATTCCCCAGAGAAAAATGGATTACCAGATCTGGTGCGGGCCCTCCATTGGCGCCTTTAACCAATGGGTCAAAGGCAGTTTCCTTGAGGGTCATACGAACAGAAAAACCGCTGAGGTGGCATTAAACCTCTTATTTGGGGCCTGCCTCTGCACACGGGCATCTTTTCTGAGGACCCAGGGGATTGAACTACCCTTGGCGCTCACCTGTTTTAAACCCTTACCAAAACAAGAGCTGCTTTCCCTTGTTTCCAGGCGCTTCTGATTGTAAAACTTTTGTCAAAAGCCTTGTCAATGGATGATTTACCCCAACTCCAATAGTATATTGCCATTAATTTTTACCCTAACTATTGATAGATTATATTCATGGATAAGACTGACAACTCTTCGAACAAAGACGCTATTGCCATCATTGGAATGGGGTGTATTTTCCCAAAATCCAGCAATCTAAAGGAATACTGGCATCTTCTTTTCAACGGAATTGATGCCATTGAAGATATTCCCGACACCCATTGGAAAGTAAAGGATTATTTTGACCAGGATCCCACAACCCCGGATCATGTCTATTGCAGCCGGGGCGGATTTATTCCCAGCATTGCCTTTGATCCCTTAAGCTACGGCATCCCCCCCAATAATATTTCAGCAACAGATACTTCCCAGCTGTTGGGGCTGGAAGTTGCGAAAATGGCATTGGAGGATGCGGGGTATCCCATCAACCATCCCTATCTTAAGGACAAAATAGTCAATGTGATACTAGGCGTCACCGGCACCCAGGAACTTGTTATTCCCTTGGGAGCAAGACTGGGACACCCCATCTGGAAAAAAGCCCTGGAAGACGCGGGCATTGATCCGGAAAAAAAAGAAGAAATTATCCATCGGATTCAAAAGTCTTATGTTCCCTGGCAGGAAAACTCCTTCCCCGGCCTCCTGGGCAATGTTGTGGCCGGAAGGATTGCCAATCGGCTAAACCTGTTCGGCACCAATACGGTCAGTGATTCAGCCTGTGCCAGTTCCCTTTCCGCCATTCATACGGCTATCATGGAATTGTCATCCCACAGATGCGACATGTCCATCACCGGCGGGGTGGATACCCTGAACGATATTTTCATGCACATGTGTTTTTCAAAAACAGGGGTCCTGTCCCATAGCAGTGATATCAAACCCTTTTCAAAGGATGCCGATGGCACGGTATTAGGGGAAGGCATCGGCATGCTGGTTCTCAAACGGCTTGAAGATGCAAAGCGAGATAAAAACAGAATTTATGCCCTTATCAAGAGCATGGGAACCTCCAGTGACGGGAGGACATCGGCCATTTATGCCCCCGAAGCAAAGGGGCAAATACTGGCCTTAAAGCAAGCCTATGATTTTGCCAATATTCATCCCTCCACCGTGGAATTAATAGAAGCCCACGGTACCGGCACCCGGGTGGGAGATAAGGTGGAATTCACGGCATTAAAGGCATTTTTTGACCAGGATTCAACCGCCACCACCGCTAAAACAGCTACCCGAAATAAGGCGGCTACCCAAAATAAGACAGCTATCGGGTCGGTCAAATCCATGATCGGCCACACAAAGGCGGCAGCAGGTGCTGCCGGTATCATTAAAACAACCCTGGCGTTGTATAATAAAGTGATCCCCCCTACATTAAAAGCCGACACCCCGGACCCGGAACTGGATATCAACAATTCAGCCTTTTACCTGAATTGCCTTTCCAAGCCTTGGATAGCCAAGGCAGACGGTAGTCACCCAAGACGGTCCGGCATTAGTGCCTTTGGGTTTGGCGGCAGTAATTTCCATGCGGTTTTGGAAGAATATGATCCTGTCAAATCCCATGTCTCCTGGGACGGATCTGTCCAGATCCTTGCTTTTTCTTCCAACACCCAAACGGATCTCGTGCTCAAGATCAATGGGATCAAAAAACAGCTCAAGGCCTATGCCAATTCAGATTCAGGAGAAAAAAATCTGGCAATTGCCTGGCAGGCCTTTGAATCCAGACAAAATTTTTCCTGTGAGGATGAATTCAGGCTTCTGATTGTCGTAAACAAGACAGATGATCTCTTTGCGTTAATTGAACGAGCCCTTCTTACCATAGAGCAAGACACAATTTCCCATGGACCTGTATTTTTTGTCCCGGGAAAGCCTGCCGGAAAGCTAGGGTTCATATTCCCTGGCCAGGGCAGCCAATATACACACATGGGAAAAACCCTGGCCTCGGTATTTCCAGAAGCCATGGAAGCCATTTCCCTTGCTCAGTCCTGTTTTCAAGGAAAAAACAACAAATCAGACAAGGCTCTGGTGGACTATATTTTTTCCCCTCCCAAACATATAGAGGCAACAACAGCGTCGGAAGACGCCTTACGGAAAACCGATATTGCCCAGCCGGCCCTTGGAGCAATTTGTCTTGGAATGGCAGAGATATTAAAACGATTCAAAGTCGAACCCGCCATGACCTGCGGCCACAGTTTCGGAGAATTGTCCGCCCTTTGTGCTGCCGGATGGATAGACAAGAAAAATTTTCTAACACTGGCCGCTGCAAGGGGAAAATACATGGCAGCGGCGGGGAGAAACAACACAGATTCCGGCAGTATGCTGGCCGTTCAAGCCCCCATTAAAGAGATTGAAGCGCTGATTACAGATGAAAACCTGGACCTTGTCCTTGCCAACAAAAACAGCCACACCCAGGGTGTGCTTTCCGGCAGTACCCAGGAAATCGACAGGGCTAAAATTCTCTGCAAACAAAAAAAGATGAGGGCTATCAAGCTTCCTGTGGCAGCTGCATTCCATAGTAAATTGGTTGAAAAAGCAGCCACCCCTTTTAAAGCGTGTATAGCCAACAAACAAATAAGTCCCACCCAAATTGATGTATTGTCCAATACAACCGGCGCCCCCTATCCCCGTGAACCAGACCAGATCAAGGATATCCTTGGCAACCACCTCATGCACCCGGTCAATTTTATCGAAAATATAGAACAAATGAACAAAAATGGGGTTTCCACCTTTGTCGAGATAGGCCCCAAATCCGTCCTGACAGGACTTGTAAAGTCCATATTAAAGGAAAAAGAAATCACTGCCCTTTCCCTGGATGCCTCGGTTGGTAAACGCTCAGGCCTGGAAGATCTTGCACAGGTAATCTGTACCATTGCGGCCAAGGGTTTTTTGGTGGACCTGACCCAATGGGAAGAAAGAGCGGAAAAACCCGTGACCAAAAAGATGAGGGTAATGCTCTCCGGGGCAAATCCCAAACCTTTAAGAAAACCGGATACACTGCCCCCGAAGACACCCCAAAAAACAAATGAGCCCCCAATGGAGGAACAGACCCGGCCTGAACCAGTCAGGTCTGAACCAGACAAATCTAAATCACACGGACCCCAATCATACAGACCTGATTTAAAAGGATCAGACATGCGATCACCCGAAGCTTTACAAGAAAATCAGTCAGCCGCCACAGCCCCCACTTCAGAAGCCATACACCTGGTTCAAAAGGGACTTGAGGCCATGCAGCAACTTCAGTCACAAACTGCCCATGCCCATGAAAAATTTTTGGAAACCCAGACCCAGGCCAGCAAAACCCTGGCCGGCATGATGGAACAGACCCGGGAATTTTTCAGTCATGTCCCTGCTTCAGCCAGGAGGTATACCCCTGCTGCTGTGGCTCCTGCTTCTGTGGCCCCTATTGCCGTGGCCCCTATTTCAGGACCCGAAGTGTCCCCGTCAATAGCGTCTAAGCCGTTCCAGCCCCAGGTGCAAGCGACGCCCCCCCTTGAACAAACTGAGCCCACCACATATATAGCGCCGGTGGCAATTTCATCCGATCCGGTTTCAACTGATCCGGTTTCAACTTTACCAATTCGACAACTCCTGTTTGAAATCGTGGGTCGATTGACCGGATTCCCAGTGGAAATGCTGGAACCAGACATGGATATTGAATCAGACCTGGGCATTGATTCCATTAAAAAAGTGGAGATTATTTCAGAGCTTGAACGACAGATTCCCCATGGGCAAGGCCTGTCCACTGACCATATGGGATCGGTAAAAACCCTGGCAGATATCTGCCGTGCCATTGCACCGGAAATGCCGTTACCGGCAGCAGACATTCCAGCCCATCCAGCGGCACCTTCCGAATCGATCGATTCTGATTCGACCGATTCTGATTCCATGGGCACTGGAAAAATTTTCACTGTCCTTGTGGAGGCCATTAGTGAATTGACAGGATTCCCTGTGGAGATGCTGGAACCGGAAATGAATCTTGAGTCTGATCTTGGCATTGATTCCATCAAACGGGTGGAGATTCTTTCTAAGCTGGAACAAGAATTGGAGGATATCAACCCCATCTCCTCGGAGGATATGGCCAGCCTGAAAAACATCCAGGACATTGTCCAATTTCTGACCCCTGACGCTCCAGTTGTTTTAGCAACTATTGACAAAAAAAATAATGCCAAAACAGATAGTGCTAAAACAGATACCGGTAAAAAAAAAACTTCAATCACTGCCAATGATGAAAAATTAGTCCTTTCTGACACTGAATCTGGGCAAAAACCCCTTTTAAGACAGGAAATCACCCTAAAAAAATTACCCACCAATCAAATCAGGTTTTACAATGGTACAAAAATTGAATTGTCACCCCAAAAAAAAGTTTATTTAACCCGTGACAACTCGGGGATAGCAGAATACTTTAAACAAGAATTTGACCGGCAGCAAATATCTGCCGCTCTTATTGATATCAGCCAGGACAACATTCCAGAGCTTATTGATGCCGCCGGAATTGTTATTATAGCTGATTCATTCAAACACCCTGATTCTAAAACCGCAAAAAACTTTTTAAAAACAGCCTTTTGTCTGGTACAAAAAAATGCCCCCCATTTGATATCGTCTGCCGCCCAGAAAGGGGCCTTCCTTACCACCATCAGTTTTTTGGGGGGCGGTTTTGGATTCGATACCCCCTCATTTTCAGCCAGCCCGGTTTATGGCGGACTTGCCGGGCTTGCAAAAACAGCAGCCCTTGAATGGAAAGATGTATTGTGCAGGGCTCTGGACATGCCGGATTCTGTTGAAAAATGTATGGAGAATTCAGAAGCAGCCGTCTCTTTAATGATGACCCATGGTGCAGTTGAAATGGGATTAGATGGAGACTCTTGTAATATTCCAACCCTTGAAAACACAGAAATTCAGGAAGGTGCTGTTGATTTGGGAGTGGATGATGTGGTGGTTATTACAGGCGGTGCTAAAGGTGTCACCGCAGAATGTGCCATTCAACTTGCCCGGGCCTGCTCTCCGACAATCATCCTTGTGGGCCGATCCGTGGAACCGTTTATGGAGCCTTCATGGATACAGGGGGTTACCGATCCTTCTGATATGAAAAAACAAATTTTATCCCATGGGTTCCCGGGCCAGAAACCCAAACTCCCGGAGATTGAAAAACGCTACCAGGTGTTTGTATCCAATCGAGAGATTCAAACCAATATAGACCGCATCAAGGCCTTTGGTTCCCAAGTAAAGTATTTTTCAGCCGATATTCAGAACCCTGGTGCCATTGATGCAATTTTCACCCAGGTCCGCCAGGAGTTCACTCAAATTTCAGCCATTATCCACGGCGCCGGCGTATTGGAAGACAAACTTATCGCCGACAAACGCCTCGATCAGTTTAACCGGGTTTTTGACACCAAGGTGGAAGGTCTTGATGCCCTGGTAAAAGCCAGTCAATCCGATCCCCTTAAATATTTTATTTTGTTCTCCTCCATTGCCGCCAGAACCGGCAATATTGGTCAGTGCGACTATGCCGTGGCCAATGAAGTGCTGAACAAAACTGCCCAGAAACTGGCCATTACCAAGCCTGATTGCCGATTGCTCTCCATGAACTGGGGACCCTGGGCCGGCGGTATGGTGAATGACAGCTTAAAACGAGAGTTCTTGAAAAAAGGCATTGACCTGATCCCTTTGGATCAAGGTGCCCTTCAATTGCTCAAGGAAATGGGAAATCCAGATAAAAGACCAATTGAGATTGTCATTGGTGCACTGTCCGGCAATACCCCCTCAAAAAAGCCGGTTTTAAAAACCGTATTGAACCAATCCTTTGGGCTTGAAGCCTCTCCCATAATTGAATCCCACAAAATCGACCAGGAACCCATCGTTCCCTTTGCGTTGTTGATTGAACTTTTGGCACATGCCGCTGAAAAAAACAATCCAGGCCTGGTATTTATCGGCATGGACAACACGCGTCTTTTAAAAGGGATATCACCCCAAAACGATGAACTCCAGGTCCAGGTTAATCTGGGCAAATGCTGTCCCATGGAATCCGGATTCTCCCTTCAGGGCGACCTTACTTCCCAAGATAATGTCAATCTTAATTTGCGCCATGCCACCAGCATCATTCAATTAAAAGACAATCTGCCCCAGCCACCGTTGCTATCAAAAGCGGCTTTCATGGATCTTAAGCCCGCTAAAATATCGGTTAAAAAAGCCTACGAAGATATCTTATTCCATGGGGAAAAACTTCAGTGCATTTGTTCCATCAACGGAATTTCTGCCAAGGGGATTGAGGTGGTCACAAAACTTTCCCCCAAACCTTCGCAATGGTTTAAATGCCCCCACTCCAAGAACTGGGTAATTGATCCCATGATGCTGGATGCTGCTTTTCAGGCAGCCATATTATGGTCCTATGAAATAAAAGGTCAGGTCTGTCTTCCCAGTTTTCTGGCAAACCTTCGCCTCTATTCTTCCTATAAAAAACACCAGGGAAAGATTCGTATTCTCTTTACGGTCAACGAAGAAACCCGCCATAGGATTAAGGGATATTTCACTTTCCTGGATGAAACCCAGACGGTGATTGCCAGCATCACTGGGTTTGAAGCCATTATGGACCCCTCTTTACAAGAAAAATTTAAAAATAGTCCTCTCTTCTCAAAGGAGCGCATCCTTGACTTTGCCCAGGGGAACCCTTCAGAAGCCTTTGGCGAAAAATACAAAATTTTCGATACCGAAAGGCAGATTGCACGACTGCCACGCCCGCCCTATTTTTTTATGGATCGAGTTCTCAAAGCAGATCATCCCCAGTGGAAAATGCAACCCGGTGGCTGGATTGAGGTCCAATACGATATACCTTCCGATGCCTGGTATTTTGCGGCAAATAGAACTCAAACCATGCCCTTTTGTATCCTCCTTGAAATTGCACTCCAGCCCTGCGGTTGGCTTGCAGCCTTTGCAGGCTCTGCCCTGGAAAGCGACGAACGCCTCCATTTCAGGAACCTGGGGGGAACCGCCAAGATGTACCACCCCATATCCAAGACTTCGGGAACCCTTACCATTTACAGCCGGATGACAGATGTTTCCAAAGCCGGTGGTATGATTATCCAGAATTTTGAAATGGACGTAAAAAACAATGGACGGTCTGTCTACCAGGGGACAACCAATTTTGGTTTTTTCACACAAGCATCCCTGTCCAACCAGGTCGGAATCCGGGACAGTGAATTTAATTGCAATTTTATATCTCAAGTTGACCCTTCCCCCACCCTATTTGCGGATGATGCCCCCATCACCCCGGAAGATAAAACCACTAGCAAAAATTGCGGGATGCCGGCCAAAGCCCTGAGAATGATAGACCAGATTGAACAAATAGATCCAGATGCGGGTCTTTATAAAAAGGGTTATATCAAAGCTATTAAAAGAGTCGACCCCAAAGAATGGTTCTTTGATGCCCATTTTTATCAGGATCCGGTCTGCCCTGGATCCCTTGGAGTAGAATCTTTTCTACAACTGCTCCGCTTTTTTCTCTTAAAGAAATTTGATATCCCGGCAGACGCGTATACCGCACAGATGACACCTGACCACACCCATGAATGGATATATAGAGGCCAAATCATTCCATCAAACAAAATCATTGAAGTCCATGCCCATATCAAAGAGGTCGTAATGCTTTCAAACAGATACACCATCACAGCCGATGGATGCCTGACCGTAGACAATATCTGTATCTATGAAATGAAAAACTTTTGTATGGAATTTGCTCCTGTAACCGAAACAATGGATACGCATCAGTTGAAGCAAGTCCCGGAACAAAAATAAATTCATTCCCATCGCTAATTAAAATTAAAGTCTATTTTATGGAAGTTCTAGGAGTCGTCCTCGACACTTTACCACCCCGATCACGGCAAGATTCACCTTGACCTACAATCGGTTTAATGATATACAGAATGGTTTTACAAACACTTGAATGGCAGGTGTTTTTTTAAACATTAATCCTTGCTCCGGTAAGATGCCGGGGCTTTATATCCGTAAGGAGACAAAATGAGGAAATATGAAACCGTATTTATTTCTGACCCTGATCTTCAGGACCAAGCACGCTTAGACCTGTATGACAAAGTCAGAAATATCATTACCAAGGAAAATGGTATCCTTTTAAATTTTGACGAATGGGGCAATAAAAAAATGGCCTATGAAATCAAAAAAAAATTAAGGGGCAATTACGTATGTGTAACATACGGTGGTACCGGAGACCTTGTAAACGAGCTTGAAAGAAACTTTCGTCTTACCGATGATATTTTAAAGTTCATGACAATCCTTCTTTCCGATGATGTAACTGTCGAATCCCTTGAAAAAGAAGTTGCCGAGGCTGAAGAAGCTGCAAAAGCTGCAGAGGCGGCAGTTGAGGAACGGGCAAAAGCAGAAGCAGCCAGAACTGAAGCCAAAGAAGCTGCGGCCAAAGAAGCTGCGGCCAAAGAAGCTGCGGCCAAAGAAGCTGCGGCCAAAGAAGCTGCAACTCCCGAAGAGACCGAAGTGGCCGACGAAACCAAAGAAGTGCAGGACTGATTAAGATTGAAGGAGAAATATTATGTATAGAAATCAAAGTCAAGGCAATGATCGAGGTCAAAGAGGTGGCGGTAAAAATAAATTTTATCAACGGAAAAAAATCTGTCGATTCTGTGTCGACAATGGTCTTGAACTCAACTACAAAAACCCGAAAGCCTTGAGGCAATTCATCACTGAACGGGGTAAAATCATGCCCAGAAGAATCACAGGAACCTGCGCTAAACATCAGCGCAAACTGTCTCTGGCGATCAAACAATCCCGTCAGATAGCATTGCTGCCGTTTGTCGGCCGCCCCATGCATTAATATATAGACAATTAGCTGGAGTATTACAGGTGACCCGTATCATAACACCCCCCCTTGTTGTAAAAGAAATCATCATGGGGATCTCTTTGTGCATTTTGATTTTTACAATCATTTTTGTATTTCCCCTGTTGGGGGTGTTTGCACTGCTATTTCTTCCCCTGCCGGTTCTATTTTACAGGCTGAAATTAGGAAGAAACAGCAGTTTCGTCATTGTGGGCATAAGCTTTATTGTGCTGCTCATTATGACCCGGGGGCTTGCGTTTGACATACTCTATTTTGGATCGCTTCTGATGACGGGCTTTTTCTTAGGAGAGTGTATTGAAAGGCATCTTGGCATTGAAAGAACCATGATTCTCACAGGTTTGGGTGTTATGGGGTCTGCCGTTTTGGCCTTTGTACTTTACACGATTTTCCAAGGTCAGACCATGACCGCAATCGTCTCCGATTATCTAATCCGCTATTTTGCCCTGACATCCCAGCTTTACACAGACATGGGAATCGAACAAAGCCAGGTAGAAACACTGAACTCAGCATTTCTCATTGTTCTTCCCGGGATGTTTTGTGTCTCTTTTGCGGCAACCATGTGGATGAATATCCTGATCATCAAACGTCTGTTGTTGAGAAAAGGAATCCAGCTCAAGAGCCTGGCCAACCTGAATCAATATAAGGCACCGGACACCCTTGTCTGGGGAGTGATTGTCCTGGGGTTGATGTTGTTTCTACCCATGGAAGCACCCAAATATGTCAGCATCAATTGTCTGATCGTTTTAATGCTTGTTTATTTTTTTCAAGGAATTGCTGTTGTATCCTTTTTTTTTCAAACAAAACGATCCCCGGCTGCACTACGGATGTTCTGTTACAGCCTGATTGCAGTTCAGTTATACTTTTTAATTCTGGTCATTGGCCTGGGTTTTTTTGACAACTGGATCAATTTTAGAAAATTGGGTACACACGAGTGATAAAAGAAAACTAAAAGTCAGCCTAAATTAACCATAACGGCTGATCCTTTTTGGAGGTTTAAATGAAAGTTATATTAAAAGAAACCATTGATACACTTGGTATCGCAGGATCAGAATGGGATGTTGCAGCCGGATACGGCCGCAACTATCTTCTGCCCCAGGGAAAAGCGGTTCTTGCCACAGCCCAGAACAGAAAAGTCATGGAACAGACAAGGGCAAAGCTTGAGCTACAGATTGCCAAGGAAAGAAAGATTGCCGAAGAAATGGCAGACAAAATCAAGAATATTGTATGTACAATTAAGGCCAAAGTACATGAAGATATTCGCCTTTACGGTTCTGTTACAACCCATGACATCAAAGATTCACTGAACAGCCAGGATGTGGTGCTGGAACGTAGGTCCATCCTCCTTGCCGAGCCCATTAAGGAACTGGGTGAGTACAAGGTTCCCATTCGCCTCTACAAAGATGTCGAGCCTGAAATTACCGTCAAGGTAATTGCCGAAGAAAAAGAAAAATAAGATAAACCCCCAGCAAACTGCCCTGTTACCGGGCAGTTTGCTGGCCTAAATTTTCCAAGTGAACTGTGCCCAAAAAAGATACCCTAAAAACCGATCCTCTGTTAAATAGAACCCCGCCCCATGATATAGATGCGGAAGAATCTCTCTTAAGCGCTATTTTTATCAATAACAACAGCTTGTTAGATGTAACTGAAATTTTGACTCCCGAGGATTTTTACAAGGGCGCCCATAAAAAGATATTTCGGGCCATCCTTGAATTGGCAGCCCGGGAGGAAGCCGCCGACCTTGTCACGGTTGCCAATGCGCTCAATGAAAAAGACGAACTGGAAAGCATTGGGGGTGCCGCCTATTTGGCATCCATTTCTGATGCTGCCCCGGTGGCAGTCAATGCCCTTTTGTATGCAAAAATCATCCGGGGAAAAGCGGCCCTGCGAGAGCTCATAGATTCCTCTTCTAACATCATTGAACGCTGCCTTGAAGATAAGGGGGATTTCAAAGACATCATTGATTTTGCAGAATCTTCCATCTTTAATATTGCCGAAAGAAAACAAAAAGGATCCTTCCAGAGCCTGGGTGAACTCATCAATTTAAATATTGATCACTTAGAGGAACAACAGGGTAAAGACGGGGGACTTTCCGGTCTTGATACGGGTTATTCGCGGTTGAACAGTATTACATCAGGCCTCCAGGGATCGGATCTTATCATTCTTGCGGCCCGGCCCAGTATGGGAAAAACAGCCTTTGCACTGAACCTTGCCAGAAACGTGGCATTGATAGAAAGAAAGCCTGTGGCAGTTTTTTCCCTTGAAATGTCCAATGAGCAGCTGTCCATGCGGCTGCTGACCTCGGAAGCGCGGATTGATTCAAATCGGCTTCGCACCGGGTTTATCAGCCAGGAAGACTGGCAAAATGCCACGGATGCCGCAGGCATCCTCAATGAGATGCCCATATTCATTGATGATTCCCCCAATATCACGGTCATGGATGTCCGGGCCAAGGTGAGAAAGCTCTACCAAAAACATGGAGAATTGGGCCTTGTCATCATTGATTATCTCCAGTTAATGAAAGCCCCCTTCCGATCGGATAGAAGGGACCTTGAAATTGCAGAAATATCCCGATCCCTCAAAGCCCTTGCCAAGGAATTGAACATTCCGGTCATTGCCCTGTCCCAGCTGAACCGTATGCTGGAACAACGGGCCGATAAACGACCGATGATGTCGGATCTTCGTGAATCTGGTGCCCTTGAACAGGATGCAGATATCATCGCCTTTATCTATCGGGATGAGGTTTACAACAAGGAACCGGATAATCCCAAAAAAGGAACCGCCGAGATCATTGTGGCTAAAAACAGAAACGGCGCCACAGGAGTGGCAATGATGACGTTTGTAGGTCAATTCACCCGATTTGAGGAACTTGCACCGGACTCCTACGGGGAATTTGAATGAAAAAAATAGTATACGGCAACACTGCAGGCCTGAAAAATACCCAGATCAAACGCATTGAAGACCTCTACGCCTTAAAATCTCCCCCGGAATTCATCATCACCCCTGAAATTGCCACCCAATTGATTGAAATCAGCCATGAAATCCGTCGGCAGATCGGGTTGATGGTTGACCGAAACGGACGAATCATCTGCGTCATTGCAGGAGAACCCCAGAGAATTGTTATCCCGGTCATTTCAGACTATGTCGCTGGTCCCGGGCGCCTCAAAGGGCTGCGGTGTATCCATACCCACTTATCAGAAGAAGCGCTTACCCGGGATGATTTAACCGATCTTGCCCTGTTACGCCTTGATTATATCACTGCCATCTGCATCAAACCCGATGGAAGCCCCGGCAATGTTTATTCCGGCCATATCCTGCCCGATGAGACACAAGATCCCTACCAGGTGCTGCCAAGATCCTCCATCCTTGAGTTGGAAATTGACTGCCAGGCACAGATCCATGCCCTGGAACTGGAACTGACCCAAACGAGCAACCTGCACAGACCCGAAACCGGTCAGGAAAATGCCTTTTTAATCAATGCCACCACGAAAAATCCCAAGGAGGCCTATGCCTCATTTGAGGAACTAAAAGAGCTGTGCAAGACAAGCCGGATTCGTGTGATTGGAACGGCTATCCAGCGCCGGCAACAGATCGATGCCAAATTTGTCGTGGGAAAAGGCAAACTGTCAAGCCTTGTCATTAAGGCCATCCAGAACCATGCCACCATGCTGGTATTTGACAGGGAGCTGACCCCATCACAAATCCGCTCCATTACCGACTTTGTTGAAATGAAGGTCATTGACAGAACCCAGCTGATCCTGGATATTTTTGCCAAACAGGCAAAATCAAGGGATGGTAAATTTCAGGTGGAGCTGGCCCAGATGGAATACCTGTTGCCAAGACTTATCACCCGAAATACTGCCATGTCACGCCTGACAGGCGGCATCGGCGGCAGGGGGCCTGGAGAAACCAAACTTGAAATCAACCGGCGTCGGGTCCGGGATCGGATTACCCGGTTGAAAAAAGAGATTTTAAAAATAAGAAAACAGAGAACCCAGCAAAAATCAAAGCGGAAGCGAAAAGACCTGCCCATCATCTCCATTGTCGGCTATACAAATGCCGGCAAATCAACCTTGCTCAACACCTTGACCCAAAGCAATATTATTGCAGCCAACCGCCTTTTTGCCACCTTGGACCCCTCTTCCAGACGGCTGCGTTTCCCCCGGGATACGGAAGTCATTATCACGGACACGGTGGGGTTTATCCAGAACCTGCCCAAAGAGCTCATGGAAGCATTCCATGCCACTTTGGAAGAATTATCCGAGGCCGATATCATCCTCCATATAATTGATGTCGCAAATCCCCGGTATGAACAGCAAAAAGAATCTGTTGAAAAGATCCTGACAAAACTGAATCTTGATCGGATACCAATCCTCTATGTGTTTAACAAACTGGATCAGGTTGATTTGGAAACCTTTGACAACCGGTGGCTCCTGAATCAAGGGGTGATGATATCGGCAACCCAGAAACAGACCCTGGTCCCCTTGGTTGAAAAACTGGAATCAATGGTTCACATTTAAGAGCACGCTTGCTCAAAGCTTATAACAAAATAAATATGGTAACGATATAAATATGACATTAAATATGGAAATACTATGGAAATAAAACAATTGAGCAAACTTCTCATGACAAAAACGGGTAAGCAAGACTCAATCGATACACCCGATTGTTATGGTGAATATAACAAAAAAAATAAACTATGCTCAACCTATTGTTCAATTTCGATACGTTGTTGTGTCATGCGGGCCAATCATCCAAAAATTGATATCCTTGAAAAATTATTACTTCACAATGACTATGCTGTCAAACCCCACTAAATGAATACCAGGGAAATGAATACCAGGGAAATGAATACCAGGGAAATAAATATCAGGGAAATAAATATCAGGGAAATAAATATCAGGGAAATATTTTTCCGGGATTTAAAATATTGTCCGGATCAAACACCCCTTTGATTCCTTTCATTATCTCAAGCTCCAAAGGACCTATTTCACGGGCGAGATATTTCATTTTGGTGATGCCCACCCCGTGTTCCCCCGTGATGGTACCCCCAAGTTCCAGGGTGGCGGTAAATAGATCATCCACAGCTCGTTCAGCCCTTTTAGTCTGATCCTTATCCTTTTTATCATACATGATATTACAATGGATATTCCCATCGCCTGCATGGCCGAAGCTGACCACGGTCAGGCCGGATTCTCTTTGAATTTTCCGGGTTATTTCCACCATTTCAGGAATTTTGGAAATCGGAACCACAATATCTTCATTGATTTTATTCGGGGCAATTTTATAGAGCACCGGAGATAATGCTTTTCTGGCCTCCCACAATTTTTGGGCCCCGGCCTGATCTTTTGCAACAAGAACCTCAATGGCCCCAGCTCTTGCGCAAAAGGCTTTGATTTGTGCAGCATCCCGTTCAACCTGATCTTCATCGCCATCCAGTTCAAGTATCAACAATGCCCGGGTCGTTTTTGGCAGTTCAAAGGAAAGCAAGCCGCGAACAAGATTGATGGAGGCTTCATCCAGGTATTCCACACACCGGGGTATAATGGAAAGTTTCATCACATTGGACACGGTTTTAGCCGCTGTATTCATGCTGTCAAACGAAATGGCCAATGTTTTTACAGCCAAGGGTTTTGGCAGCAACTTTAAAATAATTTGAGTGACCACGGCCAATGTTCCTTCAGACCCCACAATCAGCCGGGTAAGATCGTAACCCGCCACCCCCTTGGCAGTTACCACCCCGGTTTTTATGATATCTCCCGACGGCATGACAGCCGTAAGCCCCAGAACATAATCCCTTGTGACCCCGTATTTAACGGCCCGGGGTCCTCCCGCACATTCACCAATATTCCCGCCAATGGTGCAGACAGCGGAACTTGCCGGATCCGGCGGATAGAAAAGATTGCGGGCTTCGCAGGCACTGTGAATGTCGGCAACAACCACCCCCGGTTCAACCCTGGCAATGAAATTTTCTTCATCAATTTCAAGAATTTTGTTCATGCGGCTGGTCACCAGGACCACCCCTCCATTAACCGGTACAGCACCTCCGGTCTGGCCGGATCCGGTTCCCCGGGGAATAATGAAAAACTTTTTTTGGGATGCCAGTTTAAAAATTTTGGCAATCTGTTCCTGATTTTCTGGAAAGATGACCGCATCGGGTAAAAAAGAATTGCCGGTGGCATCATAGGAGTGGCAAAAGCGTTCTTCTTTTTGGACACTTAGATATTTTTTTCCGACTATTTTTTCAAGGTCACGGTAGCTAGAGGGAGACAGTGCCATTTAAAATTTTCCTGCTTCAATTTTCTTGGAGATATAATTGATCTGTTCACACAAAACCCCCCGTTGCTTAATTTCCTTTTCAATGGCATTTACCGAATAAATAGCTGTGGCATGGTATTTTTTAAAACTGGAACCGATTTTTTTAATGGGTTGGTCTGTGTATTTTTTTGCAAGAAACATGGCCACCTGTCTGGGTTTAACAATAATTCGTTTCCTGGATTTGGACATAATATCTTGTTCAGATATGGAAAATTCAGAGCACACCAGCTGTTTAATCAAATCAATACTGATCCGCTTTCTGTTTTTGGTGATATTGTCCAGAACACTTTTGGCAAGCTCAATATCAATATTGCGGCCCATGATCTGTCCCTTGGCCACCACACCGAAGAGACCGCTTTCCAGTTGCCTTACATCATCACACAGTTCCTGGGCGATGTATTCGTTCACCATCATGGGAACCTTGCACCCAAGGGTATTAGATTTCTTTTTCAGTATTCTAAGCCGGGTCTTGTAATCGGGTGCCTCGATCTCGGTCACAAGTCCCATACTCAACCGAGATTTTAATTGATCATTGAGCTTGGGTATTTCATCGGGCAGCTCACAACCGGAAAAAATAATTTTCTTATCAGCATCCAGCAGGTAATCCAGGGTGATGGCAAGTTCTTTCTGGGTGGCAATTTTCCCGGATAAAAAATGAATATCCTCTAGGATCAATACATCACATTTGCTTCGATATTTTTCCTTGAACCTCTCAATGGTATGGTTTCTCAAGGAAAAAATCATTTCATTGGTAAAATCCTCGGCTGTTACATAATAAACCCTGTTGGAAATCTTGTTGGCCATCATATGATGCCCGACCGCCTGGGATAAATGGCTTTTCCCCAGCCCTGTTTTACCCAGTAAATATAGGATACCTGCCCCATTTTTATTTCCCTGGGCGAGAGAAAGGGAAGCGGAATAAGCAAAATTGGAATTATCCCCCACAACAAAATCATCAAAGGTATATCCTTTTTTGAGCATCCGACCGCCATTAAAAGAAGCATCAAGTCCCGGCAGTGTTGCCTGTTCCGGTTTTTTCCATTGCCTCACCGCCAGTGCCGGATAGGCGCTGCCGAACTTGCTTTTTATCAGATTATTGGCCGGGCTTTTCGCCGGTTGTTTAGCAGGCTGACCTTTTTTCTGATCTGGTGACTTTTTTGAACCTTTGGTATCATGTTTCCCATTTACTTGAAATTTAATATCGATGGAGCGACCAAGATTTGAAAATTCTCTTTTAAATATATCCAGATAATTTTCTTTTATTCGCTTGATAAAATAGTCGTTTGGCGTTCCCAGTGTTATACCAGCGGCATCACATTCAAGGAGCGCAAGTGGCTCTATCCACATCCGATAACTATGTTCAGGTATCGATTTTTTTATTTGAAACTTAGCTTTTTCCCAGGATAGCTCCATGTGTTGACAAAAATACCTTTCTTTCCAAAATCAAAGTTGGTTTTTAGTTCTATATAGCGGAATAGAACAATTAAAGTGAATCTAACGAACAATCTAAAAAGTATAGGTTTTTCTATTCGAATATGAATTTTGGGTCAACTCGGATAAACACCGTTAGCATTAGATTCGGGTTTGGCTTGGCATAAATTTTCAAAGCATTGAATTAAAACAATAATTTCTGTGAAACAAAAAAATTTCTTTAAATTCCAGCAACTTCGACAACTAGCTCTTTTTCAACGGAATTTTTACAATTAACGGATTTTTTCAACATGGCAATAAAAAAAAAATCTACTATTTACTTTGATTATCTATATTTTACTCTGAATTAAATAAAGTTTGATCTTATTTTTCAAACCTGAATCTATCAGGGGTTTCACAATCTATCCATTCAATTTTATTTACACTTTCCCTTTCAAAGGGTATATTTAAATTTTTTGACAATAACTCTTTTTAAAATTAGTGACAAAACTATGAAATCAACCCTGAACCGCCCTGTTATAGGTATCTCCATGGGAGATCCCGCCGGCATCGGACCGGAAATCATTGTAAAAGCCCTGAACACCCCAAAAATCCATGCAGTGTGCCAACCCATTGTCATTGGTGACACCACTATTCTTAAACGAGCCTTAGACCTTTTATCAATTCCCCTTAATATTACGCCTGTGGATAATCCGGCAAACGCCATCAACGATTCAAAAACCATCTGTATTATGAATGAATCCAATCTTGATGAGACTGTAATCGGATTGGCCGGCCCCACCATGGAAACGGGAAAGGCCATGGAAAAATACATCCTCACCGGCGTAAACCTGGCTCGAAATAGGGAGATTGACGGTCTGGTTACCTGCCCCATCACAAAAACAGGACTGAAAATTGCCGGTTCCAGGTTCCATGGACACACAGAACTCATTGCAGACCAGACAGGCACCCGTGAATTTGCCATGATGCTGGCAGGCGCTCGTCTAAAAGTAATCCTGGTGAGCATCCACATCCCTCTTTGCCAAGTGGCAAAAAGTTTGACTACCCAAAACATCCTCCAAACCATTTGTCTGACCCAGAATTCTTTGGTCAACCGGTTTGGCATTCCTTCTCCTAAACTTGCCGTGGCCGGCCTGAATCCCCATGCCGGGGAAGACTCCATGTTTGGCGATGAAGAAGAAAAAATCATTATTCCTGCCGTAAAAATTGCCCGGGAACAAGGACTTAACATTGATGGCCCTCTGCCGCCGGATACGGTTTTTTTCCATGCCGTGAACGGGAAATATGATGCCGTGATCTGCATGTACCATGACCAGGGACTGATCCCCTTTAAACTGGTTCACTTCCAGGACGGTGTCAACACCACCCTGGGGCTGCCCATCATCAGAACTTCCGTGGACCATGGAACGGCCTATGACATTGCCTGGAAAGGCATTGCAGATCCGACAAGTCTTAGGGAAGCCATTTACATGGCCGCTTTCCAGGCCAATAACCAAGCGACTAATAGCCGGACGGCCAGCCTGACAAAAAACAGGACGTCCAAATAATATGGACACGGACAAAATTGTTATCCTGGGGGCAAGGGAGCACAACCTTAAAAACATCGATGTCCAAATTCCCAGAAACAGCCTGACGATCATCACAGGTCTATCCGGTTCCGGCAAATCAACCCTTGCCTTTGACACCCTGTATGCCGAAGGACAGCGTCGGTATGTTGAATCCCTGTCCACCTATGCCAGACAATTTTTAGGACAGATGGACAAACCGGATGTGGATGCCATTATCGGTCTTTCCCCGGCCATTTCAATTGAACAAAAAACCGCCAGCCACAATCCCCGCTCCACCGTGGGAACCGTGACGGAAATCTATGACTATCTTCGCCTTCTTTTTGCAAGGGTAGGCCGCCCCCATTGTTATAAATGCAAAAAACCCATTTCTTCCATGTCCATCGACCAGATTACCGACAGGATACTGGGTCCCATAAAAGCATCAAACTTAAGGCCGGGCCAAAAATCAGCCAATGACCCTTTGGAAAAGTCAAAAATGATGATCCTGGCCCCCCTGGTAATCGGTCAGAAAGGCAGCCATGAAAACCTGTTGGCCAGGATGAAACAAGAGGGATTCGCCAGGGTCCGGGTGAACAAAGAGACCTTTTTAATCGAAGAAGTGCCAAGGTTGGACAAAAACAAACGACACACCATTGATGTGGTGGTGGACCGTTTGATCATCAAACCGGGAATAGAAAAACGTCTCACCGATTCCCTTGAGATGGCCCTTACCCTGTCAGAGGGCCTGGTAATACTTATCAACCTAACCCATGGCACAGAAGAGTTGTTCAGTGAAAAGGCCTCGTGCACCCCCTGCGGTGTCAGTTATCCCGAATTTACACCGGCCAGTTTTTCATTTAACTCCCCCCAGGGAGCCTGCTCCCTTTGCGACGGATTGGGTGCCATCACCCAATTTGATCCGGATCTGATTGTGCCGGATCAAAATATCTCCCTGCGCCAGGGAGCTGTTCTTCCCTGGGAGAATAAAGATTCTGTTCAATTCATGGAATTTTTAGATGCCCTGGTCTCCCATTATAAGGAAGATATTTACAAGCCCTTTAAGAATTTGTCCGCCAAATTTCAGCGAGCGCTTCTCTTTGGAACCAAAAAAGAAAAAATCCCCTTTTATGTGGAACGGGCCGGGAAAAAAATCATTTATAACAAAGTCTTCGAAGGGGTAATCCCCAATTTAAAACGCAGGTTTGATGAAACCGCGTCCGTCTCTGTTAGGGAAGATATCAAACGCTTTATGAGTTTTAAACCCTGTTCAAAATGCCATGGAACACGGCTCAACGCGGCAGGAAGATCGGTAATGGTCGGCGGGAAAGCAATTTGGGAAATTACCGGCCTTCCCATTCAAGACGCAGTCTTGTTTATGTCTGATATGAACCTTGGGGGAAAAGAACAGCTCATCGCAGATAGTATTATAAAAGAACTGATCCAACGGCTGGGGTTTTTAGAAAATGTGGGCCTTGAATACCTGAGTCTGGACCGGTCTGCCGCCACCCTGTCCGGTGGGGAAAGCCAAAGGATCCGCCTGGCCACACAAATTGGGTCAAAACTCACCGGTGTGCTCTATGTACTGGATGAACCCAGTATCGGTCTTCACCAGCGGGACAATGCCAGACTGCTCAACACCCTGATGGGTCTAAAAGCCCTTGGCAACACCGTCCTTGTGGTGGAACATGACGAAGAAACCATTTTAGCGTCAGATTATGTGATTGATATCGGCCCCGGGGCCGGCATCAACGGCGGCCATGTCGTTTTTTCAGGCACGCCTGAACAACTACTCTTAGATGAGGTCTCGTTGACGGGCCTTTATCTTTCCGGCAAAAAACAGATCCAAATCCCCGGCACCAGAAGAACGGGAAATGGAAAAAGCCTGACCATCCTCGGAGCCAGTTCCAATAATTTAAAAAAAATTGATATTTCCTTTCCCCTGGGATGTTTTACCTGTGTCACAGGGGTATCAGGATCCGGTAAATCCACCCTGGTATTGTCCACCCTGTACCAAGCCCTGTCCAACCAGATAAACCGGACAAGAAAACCCGTGGGAAGCCACCGGGCGATAAAAGGAATTGAATACCTGGACAAAATAATCCACATTGACCAATCCCCCATTGGCAGAACCCCGAGATCCAATCCCGGCACCTATACCCAGGTATTGAGCCCTATCAGGGAATTGTTTGCCAAAACAAAGGAAGCCAAGGCAAGGGGGTATAAACCGGGCCGTTTCAGTTTTAATATGAAAGGAGGTCGTTGCGAGGCCTGTTCCGGGGACGGCATCGTTAAAATTGAAATGCATTTTCTGCCCGATGTCTATGTGGCTTGTGATATCTGCAAAGGACAGCGATATAATAGGGAAACCCTGGACATAAAATACAAAGGAAAGAATATTGCCCAGGTTCTGGACATGACCATTAACCAGTCGGTCCGGTTTTTCGACAAAATATCTGCCATTCGAAACACCCTTGCAACCCTTGTGAAAGTAGGACTTGGCTATATCAAACTGGGTCAGTCCGCCACCACCCTCTCAGGCGGTGAAGCCCAAAGGATAAAACTTGCCAAAGAATTGTCAAAACGAAATACCGGAAAAACCATTTATATATTAGATGAACCCACCACAGGCCTTCATTCCGATGATATCAACAAATTGTTGTCGGTGCTGGACAAACTGGTTGCGGCCGATAATACAGTGGTGGTAATTGAACACAACCTGGATGTCATCAAATGTGCGGATCATATCATTGATATGGGCCCTGAAGGCGGAGACAAAGGAGGGTACATCGTGGCCCAGGGAACTCCGGAACAGGTGGCTGCCCATAAGAAATCGTACACAGGGTATTATCTGGGCAAACTTCTCGCTGCAACCTAAAATTATAGAACCTGAAGATAGTAAATTCGAACGTATAAAACCTTGGTTTATTTAGATTGGATCAGGCACACATCGGTATCACATGGGCAGGCACCATCCACTTCACAGGCATAGGCAATTCTGGAGGCTTTTTCATGCAGACTCTCTGATATGGTGGGAAACGAGACAGAGGTATCTAATTTTTCTAACTTTATTTTTGATGGAATCGAATCAACCCCCTGACCGGTTACCTTACCGTTCAACCCATTGATAATTTCTGCATCCTCCCCATTGGTGGTCACAATAACAGGAATCTGGTAGGGAAGGATGACCCTGGAAAGGGCCAGGTTGGAGAGCCTTCTTGTCACAAGGGAACCGGGCGCATATTTAATCAGCATACAAATTTTGTCAGCCTGGTTGATCAAGAAATCGACCCTTATGCTGGCTCGTTGATCACCAGCCGCGATGGCCAATAGGATATTTTGTCGAATATCTTCTTTTGCATATCCCAGGGTTTGAACCAGGTGTTTTGAAATTTTCTGGCGATACCGTTCATCATGAGTATCTATGCGCTTCTCACCCGTTAAAAAATCTGATAACTCACCCAGTACCAAATGATGGGGATTTTTTTTCAATTTTTTCCCTCCGGCATCATAATAAAAAATTTTATGGCTTTCATTCCATGGTGTCGAAATATTCCATACCCTTTATTCTAAGACCGAAATCAAAGTTATCAATTCCATAAAATAATGCGCTGCCCTCGTATCCAATGGACACCCCCATTAAAAAACCTATTAATTGGGGGGTTGAATCAAGAAATAATCAGATCCGCAAAGCCAGGCGCCTGGCCGTCCATCATTTCCACCAATCCCCGGTTGGAAAGACGAAGTTCGCCAAGGACCACAAGCCCCATAAGACTCATGGTCATTTCAAATGCTTCGTGGGGACAGCCAATCTCTTGAAGCGCCTTTTCAATGGAAAAAACACCGGCCGCAGTAATATCAACAGAGGAAAGACTCATCAACCCCGCAAAGGGAAGGGGCAGCAGGGAAAGCACCCGTTTGCCCTGGACAACAACCGATCCGCCCCCCGAATCAATCAAGGTATTGGCAGCCAGCACCATGGCGTCATCATCCATCCCCACCACCAAAAGGTTATGGCAGTCATGGGAAACAGTAGACGCATAAGCAGTACCCGGTTTAAACCCTGTTCCGGACACAAGCCCCAGTGCCCGGGTACCCTCTGCACTGGGATTATCAGCCCTGTCTTTGGGTTGGTGCCTGTAAAACATGCCTGCCTTGGCAATATCATTAACCGGATCGGCCCCCATGCTTCCATTGATCACAGGCATTTGAACCTGAGTTGACAGGGTATTCACCCGGCCAGGTACCAGTTGAATCACCCGGGCTCTTACCGTATCCGTACCGGGTGCTGAAATATGAAAATCCGATGAAAAAAGCGGCTCCAGATACATGGTGTTTATCGCCCAGTCCGGATATTGGAAGGTCGAGACAGGCCTTACCATCTCTCCTTTTTGGGCTGCCATAACCCCATCACAAAAAACCTGCTCAACATTAAAATCTGTAAGGTTATCCACCACCAAGATATCAGCGGCCCGCCCCGGGGTTAAGGAGCCAATCCACCGGCTCTGCTCTAAAAACTGGGCCGCATTGATGGTGACCATCTGAAGGGCAACAATGGGATTAAGGCCCAAACTCACGGCTTTCCTCAGTACCCGGTCCAAATGTCCTTGCGTAACGATGGTGGCCGAGGTCACATCATCTGTGACCATTGTATAAAACCTTGTATCGATTCCGGGATTATCCGTCACCGCCGTAATGAGGTTGGGCAAATCCAGCCAGGCACTGCCATATCGTTGCTGGACATACATGCCAAGCTCTGCCCTTGCCTGGGCACCCTGGGCGGTGGTGGTCTCATGGTCTGCTGTCATGCCCGATGCAATATAGGCATTGAGCCCTGCATTCAAATCTTCTCCGGCATAATGCCCTGTGAGAACCTTGCCGGCCGCAAGCCCGTGCCCCACAATTTCATGTACCGTTTCATCCCCATAAACGACACCGGGAAAATTCATCTGCTCACCCTGCAAGAATGCCAGCCCAGAATCATAGGCTTCCTTCACATCTTTGGGACTGATGGTTGCCCCGGAATCTTCCATCCCCGGAAGGGAGGGCACACAGACCGGCATGGCTGTCAATACCTTAAGGGGAAGATCCCTTCCGCTTTCCTGGAACAATTTAACAGCATCCATACCCAAAACATTTGTCACTTCATGGATATCAGGACAGATGGTGGTGGTCCCGTGGGGCAAAACCCCTGCTGCAAAAGATCGTAAATCCACCATGGAACTTTCCACATGCATGTGGGAATCAATGAGCCCCGGACAAAGATATTTACCACTCACATCAAGCACCTGGGTCGTTTCAGATATTTTTACATGAGAGGCATCCCCCACCAGGGCAATATATCCTTTGTATACGGCAAGGTCACAATTGGCTTTGATCCTGGCCGTGCACACATCCACAAGCTTCCCATTCCGTAAAATTAAATCCGCAGGTTTTTGGCCCATGGCAACGGCAGCCAGGTCTTTGGTAATTAAATGATGGGAGGTACGGGGATGGCAGGATGTCATATTTATTCTCCAAATATCTAATATTTTTATAAACTATTTTTTTTAGCACACTTCTTTGGCAAACGCACAAAAGAAATTGTGAATAGTATAATATTGATACACGCTTTGTAAAGAATATTGGTTTTCCGATTAGCAAATCTGTCTCACGACCCCTTTATAAAATCAGCAACAATATAATAAGAGTTGATTCTTAATTTTGCTTTACAATACTTTTTTATGCTGTTAGGGCTTCTTTTATAAAATATTTAAATTTTTATCGTTGCATTTGATTCCAATTTATAGGAGATGCGGACTCGGTTATCAACTTGTTTTAAACGGAGAGAAACTTGAAAGAGTATCAAGCGTATCTATTTGATATGGATGGCACATTAGTAAATTCAGAGCCATTGAAAGGTTTAGCTTTGGCGCTTGCATGTCAGGATTATGGTTCAAAAGTAGACTTCAATATATACAAAGATGTCATGGGTGAAAGTTGGTCTGTTGTCACTATCCACTTTTTCAAACACGCTCAAATTTCTCCAAAATTACCAGAGTTCAACAAGCACTTCAGAGCACATTACGAGGAACTGCTTTCGAACCAGTTAGAATTAAACAAGGGTGCGCTCGATTACCTACGTCATGTAAAGTCCAAAGGTAAAAAGTGTGCCGTTGTCAGCTCAGCGGCAACTTGGATGGTAAACAATATTTTAGAAACATTAGAATTGGGCGATTTATTTGATATTGTCATTACCCAAGAGCACGTTATTAAACATAAACCAGATCCAGAGGCTTATAATTTGGCATTAAGTAAGCTTGCACTTGAGCCAAGTCAGGTTTTGGTTTTCGAAGATTCAGCAGCTGGTATTGAAGCCGGTGTTGGCAGCGGTTGTGATGTTGTAGCGTTCTTGCATGATTTTAATGGTAAGAATGATTTAAGTAAGGCTGTTAAGGTCATCAGTAGCTACGGTGAAATGTTTGTACAACCCAGTCATTCACTCCTGGGGGCAATACCTGTTGATCAGCCTTTTATCCATATACAGCCAATAATGATGAAGTCAAAAAGCACCAGATTATATCAGGTTACCGGCACAAAACGCAAAAAGCCCTGATCATGAATGTCATGATCAGGGCTTTTTGAAGAATAATCTGGCGGCGTTCTACTCTCCCACACAGTCTCCCATGCAGTACCATCGACGCTAAAGAGCTTAACTTCCGTGTTCGAGAT
>JADGFI010000329.1 GCA_016743945.1 Desulfobacteraceae bacterium | reverse complement strand
ATATATAACTATCTCAAAAGAATACACTATCCCTTTATACACCCTTATGAAGTTGCTATTCACTGCATGTACCAATACAATATAGTATTTAATAACAATGTATATACAATGGTATACAATGAATATAATGAGGAA
The DNA here is from genome assembly GCA_016743945.1 of Desulfobacteraceae bacterium. Classification (GTDB taxonomy): domain Bacteria; phylum Desulfobacterota; class Desulfobacteria; order Desulfobacterales; family Desulfobacteraceae; genus NBML01. The sequence continues at coordinate 371 of JADGFI010000329.1, read as the reverse complement.
GGCAGAGGAACATGTACATACACATGGGTTATTTATTACATAATTTGTATTGCAGGGTACTAATAGTGGAATAGTTGTAGTTGTAGTTGTTGTAGTAGTAGTATTAGTAGTAGTAGTAGTAGTAGTCCCTATTGGAGATAGAACTAGCTACACTTGTTAGCTTGCCACTAATACCCTGGATAGTTAATGCCCTGGACTGGATGTGCATGATGGGATGGGGTGGCAGTGCAATGCATTATGCAACATTATATCATCACTCATTCACTGAGCATAATAGCTCCTGTGGGCTCCTGGCAATAATATTGTAGCTTATTTTGATGATATTGATAATGCTGATGATGTATTGATGAAGTATTGATGAAGTATTGATA
>JADGFI010000328.1:242-507 GCA_016743945.1 Desulfobacteraceae bacterium | reverse complement strand
GTATCGGGCGGCTGGATTTCATCGCTTTTGCAATGCTTGGGGATACTGCTGTCCTGGGTGTTAAGCGCCTTGAAAGTTAGGTCTGTTAAGGGTTTGTTGGCTGGCAAGTGGGACTGCTGGCAACCAGTAATCAGGAATAAGGCAAAAGCAAAAATAGATGCAGCCAGTTTGTGAGTGTTCACTTCGTCTCCTTACCTCTAGTTGTTGGATTTTTAGATTTGTGTAATAAAGATCGCGGGGGATGTCAATGAAAAAAACCGTGGAA
>JADGFI010000328.1:0-232 GCA_016743945.1 Desulfobacteraceae bacterium | reverse complement strand
CTTCCGGAGTATTAAAATTATGTGGGCTGATTCCAGCCTTCGGAAAAATATTATTAGCTTTTGATAAAAAAAGGGTTGCTATGCTAAAAAGGTTCTGATACATTCACGCGGTTTTCGTGCTACGGAAGATGTGTAGCTTGAAACTAAGCCGATATAGCTCAGATGGTAGAGCATCTCACTTGTAATGAGAATGTCCTCCGTTCGATTCGGGGTATCGGCTCCATAATAGCTT
>JADGFI010000327.1 GCA_016743945.1 Desulfobacteraceae bacterium | reverse complement strand
ATGTATATTATACTACTATTGGCTTTGTAGCTGGATATAAGGTGCATGTACTGGTTGTATAATCATTGGCTCATCAAGGGCGATCGGGGTTCCGTGTATTAGCTCCGATGCCTGGATATCCAGGCACCTGGCTATAAGCCGTAAGCCAACCGTTGTCCAGGCGTGACGTTGTCCAGGTGTGACGTCATTCTAGGCCCAGGACTACTAGGACTAACTAGAAGTCGAACAAGTAGTAGTAGTAGTAGTAGTAGTAGTAGTAGTAGTAGTAGTAGTTGCAGTAGTTAGCGAAGTGATGGCAAACAGTATACACTGCATAGCCTACACTACACTGAACACACAACATAGCCTATACTACACTGAACACGCTACATAGCCTACACTACACTGATCAGACTACATAGCCTACACTATAATGAACGTACTACAGTGTAGTGACTACACTACACTACCTTCGCTTTGTTGATGTTGTTTAGTAGAGAATTGGAATATATAGGAAACATTTAGTGG
>JADGFI010000326.1 GCA_016743945.1 Desulfobacteraceae bacterium | reverse complement strand
GAGTTAAACCAAATACGAGCCGTATTTGCCAATCCTGAATTCGACGATGGGAAGTTTCATTTAGAAGGTGAAGTTCCAGCAGCAACATCCATGGACTTTAATATCCGTTTAAGTTCTCTTACAGGAGGAAAAGGGAAAGTTAAGTTTAGCTTTTCTGGCTATCAAGATTGTCCCGAAGGTGAAGGGAAAGAAAGAGCGTTTAAAGGTGTCAATCCTTTGGACGAAAGCCAATGGATACTGCATGCTCGAGGTGCTTTTAAAACCAATGAATGGCGATTATAACAGAACTAATTCACACAAAAAGAGCTTGTCTTTCCAGACAAGCTTTCTTTATTCAACGGTTAAGATCAAAAACTACTTTTCAAGTTCTTTTTTAGTATTCTCTTTTATCTTTTCCATGTGTTCAAGAATCAAATCTTCCTGAATTTTACAAACATCCTTCTTCTTCACTTTTTTCTTACGGCAACCAAACATCATATTCATACCAAAACGAATGTTAGCCAATTG
>JADGFI010000325.1 GCA_016743945.1 Desulfobacteraceae bacterium | reverse complement strand
GGATTGATCAAGCCTGTTAAAGGCAGGATCCGGGTCCATGCAGGCCCCTTGGGATATGTGTTCCAGGAGCCCCGGCTGCTTGGGTGGTACACGGCCCGGGAAAATATCAGCCTGGCTCTGGAAGCGACCGGCATGTCCGGCAAAAACGCGAAAAAGACCGCTTTAAGGTGTCTCAGGGATCTGGACCTGGCCGGGTTTGAAGCCCACTATCCCCGGGAACTGTCCGGGGGCATGAACCAGCGAATTTCCATTGCCAGGGCCATCCTCAAGGATGCTCCCATTGTTCTGCTGGACGAGGCCACGGCAAGCATAGACCCTGATAACGAAAAATATATCCAGGAGGCCATTGGAGAACTTGTTAAAAACAAGACACTGATCGTCATTGCCCACCGGCTGTCCACCATCCGGCAATCGGACCAAATTGTCGTCGTCGACAAGGGAGAGATTGTTGAGACCGGCGGGCATGATGACTTGCTGGAAAAACAGGGAGTATATCATCAACTGTGGAC
>JADGFI010000324.1 GCA_016743945.1 Desulfobacteraceae bacterium | reverse complement strand
GCCGAAACCCCGGAGGCTCTTTTTGAGATGGCCACCACAGGCAGCAAAAAGGTGTGTCTCATTGAGATGAGCAATCGCATTGGAAAGGATATCGGCAAATCAACCAAGTGGGGGATGATGCAGGATCTTGGGCGTTTCAATGTGGAAACCGTGACCGGCGCAAAAGTGGTGCGGATTACTGAAACAGGCCTGAAAATTGAAAAGGATGGCAAAATCAATGCCCTGGATTTTGACACTGTTGTTGTGGCGGCGGGCGCTGTGTCTTACAATCCATTGGCGCAGGTTGCCAAAAAACTTGGCATTAACTGCCGTGTGGCCGGTGATGCCTTAAAGGTGGGTATGGCGTTTGATGCGGTGCATGGGGGCTATAAAGCGGCTGTATCTATTTAAATATTTCATATAAACCACATGGCGATTGCCCTTTTCAAACGCCCCTTTAAAGTTGATTTTTCGTGCCAGACCCGGTATGGATTAGCCAGTTTAAACGACAGCCATGGGCGGACCTGGCA
>JADGFI010000323.1 GCA_016743945.1 Desulfobacteraceae bacterium | reverse complement strand
AACATATACACCTATATACATAATCCATGATCCATTCGCTTCACCATTGCAGGCTTATCCAGAATACTTGATCACTTATCAAATCTGCAAACCAGATTCTGCCAATTAGATGTCATAATCATAATGATTATCATCATCATCAACATCACCACCTTGATTATTATCATCATCATCATCGTAACTTATAATCTTCTTTACCACCCCATCATCTCCACCACCATCAACATCATCATCTCCATCATCATCTCCACCACTATCAACATCATCATTATCATCTCCACCTCAACATCATCATCAACATCAACATCATCATCACCACCACCACCATCATTACCACCATCAACATCATCATCTCCATCACCATCAACATCATTATCATCACCACCACCACCACCATCATTATCACTACTCCACCACCATCATCATCATCATCATTTCAAGATTTTAACAAATCAGTATCACCATTCATACTACAATAGTATTTATTTATAGTCACACGTCTTAAA
>JADGFI010000322.1 GCA_016743945.1 Desulfobacteraceae bacterium | reverse complement strand
GTATAATGGAGTATATAGGCAACTATGTCACTATACCATATGCACTATACACTGTATAGTGTACAGTGTACACGCACTCTGTGTACACTGTATGACGTACATTTTTCGATGTAGAGTGTACGTCGTAAAGTGTACGTAGCTGTATGGTGTATAGATGTACATGTGTAATACTTGAAACTGGATCTTTGATCTGAAGCTGTTAACAGTTGTAGTAGTTTTAGTAGTAGTAGTAGTAGTAGTAGTAGTAGTAGTAGTAGTAGTTGCGGTAGTAGAATCGTTTTTTCTCTTCTATTTTGAATCGGTTATGAAACTGGGCACGTATTGCAGAGATCTCGCGTACTACTCGAATAGCTCAACAGTCGTGAAATAAAGTGGCTGCACGACGTAAATAAAGAATGGAATTATCTATAAAAAATTATTTAATTACTTTCATGCTTTCATCGTGTATTTAGATTTAATTGTGGGTGGTTTTCCACGAATATATTGCTTTATTATTTATATCACTTATTA
>JADGFI010000321.1 GCA_016743945.1 Desulfobacteraceae bacterium | reverse complement strand
GACTAAGCCATTCGTTTCGGCTAAGTATCAAGGACTGATGTCGGGGTAGGTAGTTCATGAGTGTATATGTGTCTTTAATAAATGTTTACATTATAATATGGGTGCATGGAATCCTTTCTACCCTCATATATATGTGTGTGTATATGAATATATAATATATAAAGCGGTAAATTTGAAGTAAACTATAATACTTGAGTGTTTGACGTAAAAGTTAAAAAGGAGCAATGGGGGAAGGATTGTCCCCCTAGCGAGTATCCTAGCGCGGTGTGAGCCATGTGACAGGTGCCGATATTATGTAATTGGAACCTTACTCCAAGGTACTTACTTACTTACTTTATGTCCCGGCTGAGCTTTGATGTCTGGTGAAGACTGTAGCAGTAAAGTTGACGACGTGAGACAACCATTAACAGTACCCTAGTGGAAGTAGTAGTAGTAGTAGTAGTAGTAGTAGTAGTATCGCTCTGCCGTCTTTGGTACTACTGTGGTGGTGACTATGGATATGTTGTGGGT
>JADGFI010000320.1:241-510 GCA_016743945.1 Desulfobacteraceae bacterium | reverse complement strand
GGTGTCCATACTGCGCAGTTCATCCAGAATAGCCCCCTTGATACGATACCGGGCATAGGTCTCAAGGCTGACATGTTTGCCCGGATCAAATTTATCCACCGCATCAATGAGCCCCAGAGAACCCGCTGACATCAGTTCGTCGAAAAGCACACTGGAAGGCAGACGCATGGCAAACCGGGAGGCCATGTGCCGGACTAAATAAGCGTAATTGACAATACTCTCCTGTCGCCAAGCTTCCCACGCCGCCTGATTTTTTCTAAGAGGATATT
>JADGFI010000320.1:0-231 GCA_016743945.1 Desulfobacteraceae bacterium | reverse complement strand
GCTTTACAGTATCCAAAAGGATCCTGCGGTTTCGAACAGCCTTTTGCAGGGCCGGATCAACGGGCACATATCCGCAGTATTCCAACACCACATTTTTTAAAAATTTATCCAGGGCATTGCTCAAAGACCCGTAAACTTTCTTTGCTCCGGCCCGGTTGTCCGCCATGTTCACCACCAGCTTAAAATGTGTTATCCCGTGCGCCTGGGACATGACCTTCATCAGGGCATAGG
>JADGFI010000031.1 GCA_016743945.1 Desulfobacteraceae bacterium | reverse complement strand
CATTCAAATATATAAACAGCAGGTATCATTTCTGAACATTCTTCCAGAGTGTTTTTTCTAATATAAAAAATTGAGTTTTTCCGTTTCTCCCAACTCAACAATTATTATCCCGGTACGTACTTTTCAGAACCCGGAATACTTCATGATACCGAATCAATCTTTCACCGGAGTTCCGGCAAAAAAGTGGTGCCCATGATGCAAGTTATGCCGTGAGTTTGATTATGTTATGTAATTCAGGGTTAATTCCTTTTGATTCTAAGACAAAAAAAAGAAAAATTGTATCTGATTCCTATTATTCATTTTCAAACCGCCCATCCAAATACTACGCTCTTAATATGGCGAGCACGCCTTATGCTTAAAAAACAATAATGACCCTTGTGTTCGCCTGGATCACCCCACATCTTTGGCTCTGTAAAAAAAAGGAGGAATGAAAATGAAATTCCTTAATGCTTTAGAATTGGTTTGAATCATCGTCGCAGGGGTGCCTAAAAAAGTCGCAGTTATGTTGTGAGTTTTATTACGATTTTGTAAAAAAGTTTGTAAGATGCTGTTATTAATAGCGATATTAAAATCCATGAGAGTCGTTAAAATCTTGATAAATATCAAGTAGATAGAGTCACTCGCAACAGAATGCAAGTAAGTATAACTTTTGATATTTGGGAAAATCAGGATTTGACGATATAGTTCTCACCGCCGTCCTGATGCTGAGCACCCAACACTACTTTTGCCAGTCCTGCCAGTTTTGATATCATAGCCGGGGAACAAACATACATTATTGAACACCCTCATCAGCGATTCCGCTAATGCAAAAACCGAGAGCCCCATCAACAGAATCGATATTAAGACGTTCGTCTTCTGGGCTGCAATTCAGAACCAAGGCAAACCCATGAAAAGACCTAAAGTATACGTGACGCTCTCATCATTTCAGCCGGACTCTGCCCGAAATAACGCTTAAACTCACGACTAAACTGTGAAACACTCTCGTATCCAACTTTATCGGCTGCAATATAGGCTTTCATTTGTTCATTCTTAATAAAATCTCGTGCTTTACTCAGCCTAATTTTTTTCAAATATTGGACCGGCGATTCAGATGTTACTTCCTTAAATGCCCTGTGAAAGGTAGACACACTCATACTTGCCAATCCGGACAATTGTTCAACATCAAGCTTTGAAGCATAGTCACTGTGAATCGATTTCAATGCTCGGGAAACCCTGGCAAAGTTACCATTATGTGTAGCTAAAGCATATAGTGATGAGGCTTGGGTTCCACACAGTGCTCGATACAGGATTTCCTTGATCAGTCCCGGTCCAAGTATCAGGGCTTCAGTTTCAGATTTTAGGCATTTCAATAACCTGATTACCGCATCACACATTGCCTCATCCATTTCAGCAGGTCCTACACCCTTGGGTGTTTCGCTCATTTTTGTATCTTTTATTTCATTGTTTGCTCCTAATTGTCCTATAAGTTCATGGAGGACAGGCATTTCAATATCGATATAGAGTCCCAAAAATGGTGCTTCTGAAGTCGCAAAGGTTTCACACTCGAAAGGGATTGGAACAGAGGTGACAAGGTAATTATTTGCGTCATACTGGAAAATTCTATCCGACAGATAACCTCTTTTGCTTCCTTGGGCAACAATGAAAATCCCAGGATTATAAATCAGGGGGGTGCGTGACATATGATGCCTTGATTTGAAAAAACGAACTCTTTTCAAGCTTGATTCCGTAAATAATTCCTGTAAGTCAAACTGCTCAAGCAGCTCAATCATCAGAGACATATGTCACTTCCTTTCAGTTTAATGTCATCGTCGGGGATGGCTCTCCATTGACCTAACGCTTATATATACTCACCTGATGTCGATTTTATAGCATATATAGGCACGTAAATAAAGTATTTGCTGGTAAATAAAATTGATTTACGCAGGAATAGGCAACATTTAAGCAGAATCAGATATTCCTTTGCTCTTTGGTTTAACGTATATTCTCCCCACATTTCAGCGTCAGCCACATTGAGTGAGTGGCAATGACCAGACACCAAATGTTAGGACGGCTCCCGGGCCGCACCTTTATTAAAAACAAATTGAACAGGGTGGGAAATACCCGCCCCTGAAAAAACGAAGGAGAAAGAAAATGGCAAGATTTACTATCCCAAGAGATGTTTATTTCGGACAAGGAACAATTGAAGAATTGAAAAATATTAAAGGTACCAAGGCCGTCATTGTCATCGGCGGCGGTTCCGTAAAAAATAACGGCACCCTTTCAACTGTTGAGTCCCATTTGAAAGCGGCCGGAATAGATACCCGCCTGATTGAAGGGGTTGAAGCAGATCCTTCGGTTGCCACGGTCATGGCCGGGGTTGAGGTCATGAAAGAGTTCCAGCCCGATGTGATCGTTGGGCTCGGTGGCGGTTCCCCCATTGACGCTGCCAAAGCCATGTGGATTTTTTACGAAAACCCGGAATTTACATTTGAAGAGGCGGCCGTCCCCTTTAATCTGCCCGAACTGAGGAAAAAAGCAATTTTTGTGGCCATCACCACCACCTCGGGCACAGGTACCGAAGTGACGGCATTTTCCATCATCTCGGACAATGAAAATAATGTAAAATATCCCATTGCCGATTTCAATATCACCCCGGATATTGCCATTGTTGATACGGACCTGGTTCAGACCATGCCCGCATCCCTGATTGCCCACACAGGTATGGATGCCTTGGCCCATTCCCTGGAGGCCTTTGTTTCCACCATGGCCAATGAAATCACCGACGCCCTGGCTATGAAATCGATTGAAATGATTCAAGATTCTCTGGTTGCATCCTACGAAGGGTCCAAAGAGGCCCGTGCTGCAATGCACATTTCCCAGTGCCTTGCCGGTATGTCCTTTTCCAATGCCATTCTGGGCATCGTCCACAGTATGGCCCACAAAACCGGACGTCTTTTCGGCATTCCCCACGGATGCGCCAATGCGATTTACCTGCCTGCTGCTATCCGTTTCAACGCCCAAGTCTGTGGTAAAAAATACGCAGCCATTTCAAAACAGTTGGGGTTTGAGTTCAATACAACCGAACAAGGTGTTGAGGCTCTGGTTGCCTTTGTTAGCAGCCTGAACAATACCATGAACATCCCCGCCACACTGAAAGAATTCGGAATTGAGGAATCGCTTTTCCTTGAACACCTGGATTTTATTGCTGAGAATGCTGTAGCAGACCCTTGCACCGGAACGAATCCCAGGGAAATTAGTGTGGACCAGATGAAGGAATTGTTTAAAACCGTTTATTACGGTTAATAAAAAAGTAACCCTAGGGTATTTTCTCTCAAAGTACCGTTTAAACTATCAACAGGCCTCCGGATTTCCGGAGGCCTGTTGACTTTTCGCCCTCTCCATTTTAAGACAGATAAAATGCATTAATACCTATCCTGGGAAAGGGGAATCCATACCAAACCAAAGGGAAAGACATTGAAACCCATTGTGTTTTTTGCAGAATCCACACACCAGCTTGAAAACCGTCTCCATGAGATAATCTCGGAGAAAGGTTCCCCCAGTCTGGCCATCGTGTTCAGTTCTGTGATCCATGACATGAATTCAGTGCGCCGGATTTTCAAATCTTTTGATATAGCTGTTTTTGGGGCCAGTACTTCCGGTGAAATCATTAATACCGAAGTGTATGAAGAAACCATTGCCGTCATGCTGCTGGATCTGCCTGAAAATTCATTTGCCATGTCTTTTTTTGAGGCAGAAAACCAGTCTTCCCTTGAACTGGGAAAAAAGGCCGGCACCTGGGTTAAAAAATTTCATAATGAACCCTCTATACTGGTAATGGCCTCGGGACTGCATACTCGGGGAGAGCAAATCGTTAAGGGTATTCTGGAAAAAGCAGGTGAAGAGACAGACCTGTTCGGCTGTATTGCCGCTTATGACCCGGCTATTATCCAAGAAAATCCTCAAACCTTTGTTTTTTCGGATACCAAGGTTTCTGCCAACGGGATGACGGTCCTGGCATTCAATCCGGACCTGGTCAGTGTCAGGGGTATTGCAGCCAGCGGCTGGAAGGGTATCGGCACACCCAAGACCATTTCCAAAGCCCGGGATAATACCGTGTATACCATAGATAATGTCCCGGCCTTGGATGTTATCAACCGGTATCTGCGCATCGGAAAAGATCCTGAGCCGGCTGCTGAATATCCCTTGCTCTGGGAAAGGGAAGATGGCACCTGGGCCATGCGGACAATCATTGATATTAATCCGGATAAGTCCATTGTCCTGAGTGGTGCATTTCCCGAAAATGCAAAAGTCAGGTTCGGCATGTCGCCCGGAACAGATATCATCGCCCATACCATAGAACGTTTATCGGCATTCAAAAAGAACACGGAGGGAGGCGATGCACTTATTCTCTTTTCCTGCCGGGCCCGGCTTCTCTCCTTGGGCCCAATGGTAAAAGAAGAGGTAAAGGCAGTACAGGATATTTGGCATCTGCCCATGACAGGATTTTTTACCAATGGAGAAATCGGCCCCAAACAGAACAAATGCTGCGGTTTCCATAACCAAACCCTTGTATCGGTCCTGTTAAGCTGGTAGACAGGAAAAATTATCCATGAATAAAACTTTATCCGAATTAAAAAGCACCTTTTTTAACAACTGCGGGCATTTGCCGGATGCAACCGGGGCGCTGGCCCAGATCCAGCGAATTGAACGGGATATCAGGCGCCTGAACTTTAGCTTGGAGCGGGCTGTTAGAGACAAACAGACCCTGGCCACCCTTTTGTCACAGACTTCGGAAGATCTTGAAGCCTCCTATGCCCTGATTAAACAGGTCTTTGGGCGTTACCTTTCCACAGAAGTGATGAATTCCCTTCTGGAAAATCCAGGCGCACTGGAACTGGGTGGAGACCGGCGTTCTGTCACCATCATGATGACGGACCTGAGGGGATTTACAGCCATTGCAGAGCAACTGAAACCTGAAGATGTGGTCCGGATGCTCAATACCTATTTTGATGTAATGGTTGAAATCATCATGGATTACAGGGGAACCATCAATGAAATTATCGGGGATTCCCTGCTGGTCATTTTCGGGGCTCCCCAGGAAATGGAAGACAGAACCCAAAGGGCTGTTGCCTGTGCCGTTGAGATGCAGAACGCCATGGAAACCGTGAACCGGAACAACCTGGAACTGGGGCTTCCGTCCCTGGAAATGGGCATCGGTATTAATGACATAGAGGCTGTGGTGGGCAACATCGGCTCAAAAAAAAGAAGTAAATATGCTGTGGTGGGCAGCGGGGTGAATATGACCAGCCGTATCGAATCCTACAGCGTCGGAGGCCAGGTGCTTATTTCCGAATCAGCCCGGACCAGGATCCAGAAGCAGGTCCGGATCACCACCACCCGGGAAATTTTTCCCAAAGGGGCGGGGGCTCCGTTCAATATCCACGAGGTGACCGGTATTTCAGGGGTGTTCAATCAGACTCTCAAATTCAGAGAAATGCCTTTGACTCAGCTAAAGATTCCCGTTCCAGTCAGCTACACCATTGTTGACGGAAAACGGGTGATAAGAAAAAGGCACTCAGCAAAGATAATTCGCATGTCTGACACAGGTGCTGAGGTCCTGTTCGTCCCCCCGGTCCCGCTGATGACAAATCTCAGGCTCAGATTGGCTTCAACTTCAATAGCCCCAATTGATTTCTACGCAAAAGTCATGGGTGACGGAGATGCCAATAGGCAATTGGTACGATTTACATTTGTCCCGCCCCGGATCAAAGCCTATTTTAAAAATCAACTCCTAAAATAAAAAGATTTCCTATTAACTAAACAGGATACCCAGGATGTAAAATTATATTAGAAATATCAACCTTGATGTCTATCACACATGGGCGTTCATTTTGTCTATCATTTAACACTTTTTTATAAATCAAGAAGGCACTTGGTTTTTTTCAAGGTTTTAGATTTTACCGTATTGACTTTGTTCCCAATGTCAATCTATAGAAACCTGAAAGATATACAGAACTACATAATTATTTGGCAGAAAGGTGTAAGTTTGAAAAAAATAGTATCCGTAATTTCAATTATTGTTGCTTTATCCCTCTACAGTTCGGCTTTTGCCGGAGAACAAAAAAGTAAATGCTCCGGTGTTTACACAATTGGAGATATCAGTTACGACAAATCGCTTGAAAATGGAAATAATAGCATTAAGTTAGGGCCTATTCCAGCAGAGCAAGTCCCGCCCATATTTCCTAAGTCCTTTTTAGAGGCAGATGGAAGTTATGGTGGTGGTGTGGTCTATTGTAGTGCTGAAGGGGCTATTCAAGGTTTAAACAATCTTCTTCAAAAAAGCATTCTCCCGAAGGACATGGAGTGGCATATCTACGAACTGGAAGCGACTTGGGAGATAGATGTTTATGAGTTAAATAAAAATGATTTTCGTTTAAAAAATCCATCCAAGGTAAAAAGTCGAGTAAATTGATAAGCAAAGTTTCTCCAATTGAGGGAATATGCTCACCTGAACTATAGTGTGACAATTTGGTTGTGGTGTTACCATAGTTTGGATTCTTCTTTGGTCAGATAGTATTCAAATTGTAAATTTATCCAGTTAGCTATTAAAAGTTTGAAGGATATCAGCCCTGCACATTAATTGGGTATTAATAATAAAAATTATGAAACAAATTATAAAAAGTAAAATATTTTGGCTCAGCTTTATTCTATTCGCCATGGGAATAGCCTGTGGTTATTTTGAAAATACTTTTTATCAATATATTGATGAGAATGGTGTATTAATTGAGAGTTGGTTCATGCCTCTTAGTGTTTTGTGCATATTTATAGGAGGCATAGGGTTATTTTTTGTTGCTGTTAAAGCAATCTGGTTAGCAATAAAAAAATAAGCATAACCAATCATTTAACGCTAACAGCGGTAACAGCCCCGCTGCAGGTTAATTCAACGTTCAGAATCAACTTACCAATATAAAAAAATTGAGTTTTTCCAATTTTTCCGACTCAACAATTATTATCCTAATGGAAACTACCAGGAGACGTTCAAAATATTAATGATACCATTTGTAATCTTGATTTTGTTTTTGTGATATCGGACAAGCCGAAAAGGAAGGCCTTAAAAAAGCCTGATTACTGTTAGAAGAGCGTTTTATCGATTGTTGCACGCAAGTCTTAATTTTATCCTGTTTCTCCATTTGCAACAAATCGATAAAATGTAAGAACTGAATGATATGGTGGGATAGGATAAGGCTATGGGGATTGAATAATTTTTCTTTGATCTATTATTTTAGAGAGCGGTTAAAAAATCGAAAACCATATGCGAAGAAGGCCATTTTTCATCTTCGGTATTAATTTCTTTCACTTCAAACATCCTTTTTTTCATGGCGGTATCCCTTCTGTTGTTAATTTTGGCATAGTGATCCGGTATCGCTTGAACTGCAATCTTGTCTTATTCACCAATTTTAGCTTCAATCATGAAGAATTTAAAAATTGATTGGGCAATTCTTTGATGATGGTCATTTTCCCTTTTTTACACTTGGGGCAGCATAATATATCATGGCCTGTCAATCGCAACATCATTTCAAGAACGGTCTCATTTTTCTTCTTTGGCAACATTGCATGAGGGTCAATTAGTTGTCGGATAAGCCGGATTGACTGCTTTTTGTTTCTGTGTGCTAAGAATCCAAAATATCGAATTTTTATAAAATTATGTGGAAGTACATGAAGCAGGAACCTACGAATAAATTCATGGCCAGACCCGGTCATTATTTTTATCGTGCCATTATCTGTCCTGTCCTTATATTCAAAGCTGACGTTGCCATTATTAGGTTGTTTGATATGGATACCCTGTGGGTATACCTGCCAAGATATTCAAGGACCTGCTCAGGTCCGGCAAAGGGTCGTTTGGCATCTGTAATCCATTTTAACTTAAAAAGTGACTGAACAAGAGCTTTAAATTCATTCTTGAATTTATATATTGCAATTTTACCTGGCAAAAATAGGTCATCGTTTAAATATGCTTTTTCCAAAAGCCCAAGATATCGTTTCTTAAATTCTTTTGACAGAGACTGCACTCTGAACAGAAAGGAATTTTTTGAAGCAATCCACCGTTTTTTATCAAAGGATAGAGCACCACCAGTAACAAGGCAATGAATATGAAAATGATCAGTAAGTTTTTGTGACCAGGTATGAAGGATACATATAAATCCAATTTGTCCTTGAACTCTCCATTGGGGATCTTTCGCAAACGCTTGTAAGGTCAGGTTTACAGCAGCGAAAAGGTTATTCAACATGATTTTTGGATTGCTCAATATGATGGGATTAAGCTTATGTGGTACGGTAAAGACCATATGAAAATAATTGCAAGGCAGCAAATCGGCCTTGCGATCATTAAGCCATTTTTCCTTAACCATGGTCTGGCATTTAGGGCAATGTCTGTCCCTGCATGAGTTATACGCAATCCGTTCAAAATCACATTGGTCACATTGTTCGACATGGTCACCTAACTGTGCTGTTCGACAAATATTTTGTTTTTGATACTCTCTGCCGGAGAGATGAAAAATGCCTGCAACTTCACATGAGGTCTTTTAAATTCTGTGATCCTTTGTTGAACCAGGTGGAGATAAATGAGGGTGGTTTTGATGGAGGAATGACCAAGAAGTTGTTTGATGGTAAAAAGATCTGTTCCCTGGGAAAGAAGATGGGTTGCGAAACTGTGCCCCGGCCTCTTTTTATACAGGCTTTTTTTTTGCTTTGATAAAAGCATCTCTGGCTGCTGAAAAACCGATATGGTTTTCCTTGTTAATCCCTGGAAAAATCCATTTGCCGGGTTTGTACTTTTGCCAATAGACCCTGAGTTCATCAAGCAGGTACTTTGATAAAACAGTATAACGATCTTTTTTGCCTTTACCCTGTTCTATTCTAATCATCATTCTGGAAGGATCACTTTCAATATGTCTGGGCTCAAGTTTTACGACTTCACTGATTCTAAGACCGGCACTGTATACAGTTTTGAGCAACACCCGGTGTTTTAGGTTGGCAGTACATTCAAATAACCTTTTTACTTCTTCTATGCTTAATATATTGGGAAGTTTTTTGATCCTTGGAGATGGGGGTAATTTGAATTTGGTCTCATCCCATTGAAGAACATTTTTGTAAAAGCATGAAATACCAGCTAAATGAACATTACAGGTTCCCCATGATAATTTGCATTCTTGAAAAAGATAAAGCAAATAATCTTGAATCTGATCATTAGAAATAAGGTCTGGGGGCTTATTGTGATATTTTGCAAGTCGCTCAACAGAGGCCATATAATTTTTTATGGTGTAATGTGAAAAACGGTGTAGAACCATATGGTTCATAAATTGAATTCTAAGACTTATAGCCATTGCAATACCTCCTTGATAAAAATAAATAAACCTTATCCTTACGGATAGATAGAAGATATTGTAACCCTATTTTGTTGAAAATGGAAATTAGGTTTAAATTTGAGGTTTTCAATAGATACCAAATTCTTCGTATCGGCAGTCTCAAATTCAAAAAGTTTCTTTTTTAGATTACCAAGATAGAGGAGATAAGGGGGGCGGAGCCCATTGCAATATTTATGACAGGCGTTTCATTTGCGTTTTTTTGCAAATGACATGACTGGCGAAAATGTTGCGGGCTTTCCGCCCCCCGTTCTCCGGTAAGCATGCCCAAAGACTTTGGCAAACCAGTTTTTTAGAAGCCTTTAAAACTTTATGTTACTTTAAAATATGCCGAGGCAGCTTCCGCGAAGCGGTTCAGTTCTGGCTATAATCAGGGCTTTTCAGGAATAAAAAATCACCCCAGATTATCCCTGTAAATCCACACCATATCCAAAATTATCAACCCCCTCAAAAGGTATCATATTTTATCCCCAAGCTATATTGGAAATCCCCCTAAAAATTTCCTCAAATAAGTCCAATAAATCCTTTGATAGGCACACAAACGCCTTTAAAACAAGTCATGATGTCACCAGAATTGAGGGTGAATGACATCGCATCAACAGTTGGAGACTTAGATAGTATTGCTTTTTTCTCTATGCGTATTCTCTTAATTTATTTACTGATATTTGTATCCACTATTATGAGGAATAGAAATGAAAATTGCCATTACCATAGAATTAGACGAAAAATCGGCTGAGTTGTTCCAAGTCCCGTTTAAGAAACTTTCAAAACAAATCAATGATCTGATTGGGATGTTTGAAAAGGTTGATTATACAGTTGAGGACGCACCGGATATTGAACCAAAACCAGAGTCGCCAACAAATTCAGCACCCAAAAAGCCCAAAAAGAAGGCCAGCTGATAATCGAACTTTTCCCAATGACCAGAAATAATAAAAAAATTATTTTGATGAGAAGTCGTTAGGTGGGTTTTAAAATAACACATATTAATTTGGGGGACGTTTATTCTTCTGTATTTCATTTACAGCAAATAAATTCAATTATTCAAAACCGTTACATCCAGTTTCTTCAGCATGTTTTATTGAGTGTGGATACTTTTGGCAATGTTCTGGTTTTAGATCATGAATCCGGCAAATGTATTTATCCTGCTTTGGAAGCTTTTTCAACCAGGGACATCTATATACATCATCTCCAGTTTTTGGATTAATCCAAATGTCATAAATATAATGATCTTCGCCAAGGGGGATTGGATGAACCCACTCCAAAATATCAAACCGTCCTTCTCTTTCCCACATGGCAACATCTTCATCACTGACACTTGTTTGGAACGCATCACTGAGATTGAGACAGCAGTTACCGCATTGTATGCAGTTGAAAGTTTTAGGGGGCATGTTGCTCCTTTATTTATTGATATTTTTTCATGTCATACTTTTTAGCAAGTTCAATACGGTCCTCGATTGGTAGAGATGTTATATATTTTTTCCATCCAGGACACCACCCTGTATGCCATCTCCATATTCGTCCTAAAAATGATTTTTGATTGTTATCATATTTTGCTCTGAAAGCGCACTTGTCACATTTGTGTTTTGTCATGGGTCAACTCCCGTATTGGTTGATTGTTTTTATGATAAATTTAAAAATACTTTATTTTTAGCCAGAGTTTTTATTATTATCAATACCAACTTATACCAAACAGGCAAGGCAAATCGAAAAAAGGAGAAAAAATAATGGAAAATCCGATTGATAATTTTTGGAAACTTAAACTTGAAAATGTAAAAGAGTCGCTTGAATCAAATAATTTTGAAGTGTTTATTGCTGACAATTCAGTGGATGCTTCAAAAATTGTTTTAGAAAACATTATACCGGCAATAGATATCAAAAGTATATCATGGGGCGGTTCCATGACGTTTGTGGGAACAGGTCTTTATGATACGCTTAAAGATCAAAAGGATTTTAAGGTTCTTGATACATATGATAAATCTCTATCCAATGATGAAAAAATACAATTAAAACGAGAGGCACTTTTAACAGATCTCTTTGTAACTGGAACCAATGCCGTAACTGAAGATGGATGTCTTGTTAATCTGGATATGATTGGTAACAGGGTGGGTGCCCTTACATTCGGTCCAAAAAATGTCCTGGTTCTAACGGGTAGGAATAAAATTGTACCTGATATAGAATCTGCTATGGCTCGAATTAAAGACTTTGTTGCCCCAACGAATGCAATGCGTCTTGATATGAAAACACCCTGTATTAAAACCGGAGAATGTTCTGAATGTAAAAGCAGTGCCAGAATCTGTAATACATGGACAATCACACAAAAAGCTTTCCCAAAAAAGAGAATTAAAATTGTATTAATAAATGAAGATCTGGGGTTATAGGAACCGTTTTCTTATTTCCTAATCGATCGACTGCCCAGAATGGGGTCTTTAATTTTTCAGAATAGCCAACTGCATATCCTGTGTTAACCAGTATTTTGAAATCAGATCTTACATTTTGGGCAACGGGGAGTCCGCCGCAGGAAAGAGTTGGGTGCGGTGGATGTTGGGGATGTCGTTGGCGGAGGATGAGGTGATGATGATGAATAACAAAATGATTGAATGAATTATCAACTTTTTCATAATTTTTAATTTATTCTGATCAGAATCTACAAAATTTAAATAATATGAAGTATCAACCGTTTGAGAAATTGTTCTCCCTATGCATTTTTTATGATTGTTTTCAGATATTTCTTCTAATCGTTTTTTTATTTGAGTGCCTTGAAGATGCATCATTAATTTTGCTCATGGAGGGCAAGACAACATTAGTTCCTGATTGTTTTTCCGGATAAATATCATTATATTGAAACCTGTCAACACGTCCCTTTAATCAACTAATATTTGGAGGATAAAATGGAACTTAAAACAATAACAATTGAAAACCCGGATGAACTGAATTTCATTCTCGGTCATTCCCATTTTATTAAAACCGTGGAAGATATCCATGAAGCCATTGTATGTACCGTGCCCAATGCGAAATTCGGGGTGGCATTCTGTGAAGCATCCATGGAATGCCTGGTTCGCCACAGCGGAACCGATGAAGAAATGATTGAGCTGGCTAAAAAAAATGCCTATGCACTTTCTGCCGGCCATTCTTTTATTATATTTATGAAAGACATGTTCCCTATTAATATTCTCAACACCATAAAAAATGTGCCCGAAGTTGCCAGGATCCATTGCGCAACTGCCAACCCCGTGGAAGTCATCTTGGCCGAGACCGATTTGGGCAGGGGAATCTTGGGGGTGATTGACGGGTTTTCATCAAAGGGTATTGAAACTGAGGAAGATATTGAAAAGAGAAAAGGCTTTCTCAGGATGATAGGGTATAAGCAGTAATGTGAAAATCATACGGCAAGCGTTGCCTTAAAAGTCACAGGGCAAGTGAGGCGTTTCCATCATTGGTGTTGATTTTGCTGGTGTCAGGAGAGGAAAGGACCATACTCCAGAAGATCAGTATTGTGCGGATAAAGGTGTATTCATAGAAAATTATTTTAATCTATCAACGCAAACCCAGTCCGTTGACCGGTTCTCCTGCAAACAAACCTTGCATACAACCTCTGCTTTCTATTTTCAGTCATTTTGTTACTTTTTCGGGTTTGGGTTCGGGTTTAGTCTTGTCTTGCATTTGACTATAAGTTAGTTATGTCAAATAAAATTTCAATGGGGTGTTAATAAGTGTTTAATGATAGGCAATAACAATCATTATATTATACGAGACAACCCAGATCAGCACAAAGCGCCTGGACTCTCTGATAGCATTACCATACAAGATTGATACCCCTTATTTTTTTATCTCCAATTATAGCTGAATGGAAAACCAGAGCGTTTGATTGCCGGTTCAATATAATGGAATATCTCTTTACACAAATTTAAAATATTGATACGGACTGAAAAGCTCGGAGAATAGCCAGTTGCCAACCCTTAAAAATTCAAAAATATCTTTTATTAGAAAAAAATGGCCGGCTCAGTAAAATTTTTGTTTAAGATTTCCTGAGTCCGGCACGTTGTAATACCCGATCATATGATCGGGTAATATTGTATTATTACATCAGAATACAGGCTTTGGAGCGAAGACCGCTGTCTTTGGCTACAGCTTTATAGCACTCACTGCGCTCATCCATACTGGTCGTGCAGTAATCACAGGATCTTAGTGCATCCGTCATCCTTTTTTTCCCAATAGCGCAACACATTGCTGCTTTGTTTTTTTTAAATGATTTCATAGTGTCTCCAAATATAACGAAATCACATAACCGTTATTAAACTTTTTCTGTTATGCTATTTCATTTTAAAATATAATATCGGACTAACATAAATCAAATTGGATTGTAGTCTAATTTTTTTATTACAAAACTGATTCACTCCCGATATTGTTGACAGTTAAACCATCACCACAAAAGAATTAGAGGATAAAAAATAACCCCATCTCCGAAACGAATAGGAATGGGACGGGTAGAATCAATATATTAGAGCTTTTGTGGCTTGCACACATTTTCGGCCTTTGCGGCGCTGCGTCCACAGCCTTCGCAATAATGGGTGGCCGGTTTGATAAGTGCGATATAGGCCTGTGGATCTTTGATTTGCAGTTCTTCTTCTACATTACCGCATAATGTTTTTTGGGTATCATCACTCATTGTTATATACCTCCATTTTTGTATTGAGAATTAGATTTGTGTTTGTGCCGCTATGATAGATATATGAACAGTTGTTGCTCTAAACGGCATTAACAGTCAATAAATTAAGCACTGGGTTGCACAAGTCAAACAACACATCATAGCAAACCGTATTTTTTATCCTGTCATCAAATTGAATATTTTAAGACCACTTAACCGAATTGAAATCGCATGAAGTTTTACCCAAAAAGAATCCAAAAATGTTGGGCAGTCAAAGGATTGCCAGTATCAACAATTCCCTGATCCGATCGTGGCATGGAAAATAGCCGGACTCCCAAAGCCGACACCTGAGGTTTTTGCCAAAATAAAACATTATGCGTGAGGATTGTATAACTTCCAATACAAAAATGCGCGAAGACGGTGTGAAAACTTATTTCGAATTGATGTCACATCTGAAACTGGTTCATTGTTATATTCTTGTGGTCTTGAGATAAACGCTTGTCCTTTATGTACAAAGAGGGAACGCCGCCGTCGTCGTTCTAAAACGTATGGAATTGACCAGGGCTTAGCGCCCCTTAAAGTGGAAAATTTCATTTACCATCCCAACGGTGTCACCTGCCGGCTTATAACATCATCAGCATCCCGGTGGCGGCCAGCAGATTTTTGAATCCTATCATCGCTGCAACTGCCATGCTTTTAAGCAGTCTCTCCGTGACATGCAATACCCTGCTGCTGGTAAAACGAGAATCGAAAAATAAATCGCGATCTCATGCCTAATTGCAGCCGCCAGGAATCATCTTCTGCCTTCATCTGTTAAAACTCCAGGTTGAATATCAAGATAATATCTTGGTTCATCCAAATCTAAACCGTGCATCTTTAAGTTTTGTTCTTTTCAAGATCAAAGAAAAAAAATAAACGAAATCTTGATTTTCTTTGCAATATACGGCTTTTTGTTGTAATTTCTATAAATTAAAGTCTTCTCCGCTACAATTTGAATCACTGAATATTGAAATCGTCAATTTTTAATCTGTAATCAAGAATTATAAACCGAATTCAGCTGTAAATCCAGATAGTTTATAATATTGTCAGTACAACCGACTTTTGACACCATCAATGGCAATAATTCTAAAAATAAAGGAGAATAGGATGAGGAAAATTTTCTTGGTTTTAACGATCGTTGCGATGGTAATCGGGGGAGTGTTTGCGAATTCAGTTGCTGATGGTGATATGCCGCCAGCTGATGCGGGCAAGTTGTGGTCATATATGACTATAACAAACCCTTACACCGGTTGGGGTTTTTGGCCCAATCATGTGGGTATGTATGCTGGAAAGAGTCCCCATGGAGCATATCTGAAGGTCTATGCAAATACCCTAGCGCTTAAGGCAGCACGCGAGGGAAAACCCATGCCGGATGGTGCTATGATCGTCAAAGAAAACTACGGCAAAGATAAAAAGACTCTTATGGCGGTTACACCGATGTACCGCATGAAGGGATTCAACCCTGAGGGCGGTGATTGGTACTGGGCAAAATATGGGGCTGATGGGTCTGTCATGAAGTCAGGCAAGGTGGAAGGTTGCATTCAGTGTCACAGTGTTCAGAAGGCCAAAGACTGGATTTTCACACCAACTGAATAAGCGATAGGCTTTCCAGAAGGCAGTTGCTGAAGGTGGGGGGCTTCAAGAACAGTCCCCCTTGCTAAGAAAGATATTCAAACGGAAAAATGGTGAGATCAAATATGATAAACAGTATTTACAAAGCCCTTGACAGTATTGGATACAATCACCCAATTCATCCACCAGTGACGCACATTCCAGTAGGGCTAGTGATCGGAGCCTTTATCTTTATTGTAGCATCCTTGATTTTTAATCGTGAAAGTTTTGCCCAGACCGCTCGTCACTGTATTGTTCTGGCATTTTTTTTCACACCGGTGGCGATCTTCCTGGGGTTGATGGATTGGCAACATTTTTATGGTGGCGCCTTGCTTGTCCCCATCCAAATAAAGTTATTTTTAGCGGTCTCGCTGATTTTCCTACTGCTTATAGCATTGAGAGCCTCTACAAAAAGAAAGGTTGCATTTGGTCGAATATTGGCTGTTTACGGCCTCTGTTTGTGTGTAGTTGTCGCACTGGGTTTTTTGGGTGGAGAATTAGTTTACGGTACTAAAAAACCTTTGAATGGCCCAGATAGCTCTCTTGTTCAAGGAGTCAAAATTTTTAATGAGCGTTGTCAAATGTGCCATTATTCCGATAGTCTGGAAATCAAAATTGGTCCGGGGCTTAAAGGCCTTTTCCAACGGTCACAAATGCCTATTAGCAAACAACCTGTAAGCGCGGAAGCCATTTCCAATCAACTCAAAACCCCATTTGAAAAAATGCCTGCTTTTCCGGACTTTACAGAAGACCAAACCCAATCCCTGGTTGCGTATCTAAAAACTTTTTAAACCGAAGAACGAAATTTGCTGCTTTTTTGTCGTCCGGCCGAAAGGTGTTACAGACGTCCTGAGCGAAGGATTGAAATTATCAACCAGAGTCCGAGAAAAGTTGCGATGACATACCCTGTAACGCCGAGGAGGTCGGTCAGCGAGATTTCGGGAAATCCGGCAAACCCAAGGTCGATGTTGAAAAGCTTCTGGGAAGAATTAAGAATCAGGGCGGCGGCAATGGTGGAGGCAGAAATGATAATCCCCACAATCAGCCGGTTGATACCCTTTTCCAGGGATTGGTGCAGCGGGGAGGATGCTGTGTGCCGGATCTCCATGGAAACCTTATTGTCTGCTGCATTGGCAAGGAGCCCGTTGATGTTTGCCGGCATGGATTGAAGGTGGCCTGTTATTTTGCGTGCCTCTGCATTGAATTGTTTGAAGAGCTGGTCCGGTTCAAAACGCTGCTTTAGCAGTCTTTGGGCATATGGCCTGGCGATTTGAAGAATGCTTGAGGTGCAGCCAAGTTTTTTCCCAATGGCTTCATTTTGAACAAAGGTCTTGAAAATCAACAAAAGATTCCTTGGCAGAGTGATTCGGTGCTTGAGCACCAGCTGCATGACTTTGTCATAGACCTCTCTGACAGAAATGGAGGGAAGAGATCGGCCATAAAAGGGTTCGCTGACCTCCTTTAGATCCGCTTTGAATTCCTTGAGGTGGATTTCTTTATTGTCCAGAAGACCTATCTCTTTCAGGGCATCCATAACCAGATCATAATCGTGATCTGCAAACCCAAGGCAAATATTGGCAAGTTCTTTCATCATTTCATCATCCACGTAACTCACCAGCCCGAAGTCGATAATACTGACCCGGCCATCTGCCATGACAATGGTGTTCCCCGGGTGGGGATCGGCATGGAAGAAGCCAAACTCCATGAGCTGTCGGGAGAAGGATCGCAGGCCTATAAGTCCAATTTCTCCGGGGTCGATGCCTGCGGCCTTGATGGCCTCTACCTGATCGACCTTGATGCCGTCGATGTACTCCATCACCAGGACGGACCGGCTTGTAAATTCACGATGGACTTTGCAGATATGCAGTTCGCGCGTATGTTTGAAATTATTTGAGAACCGCTCAATATTGCCGGCTTCCACAAACATGTCCAGTTCGTTGAAGATGGTTCTTTCAAACTCTTTGACAAGGTTCACAACCCCCAGCATCCGGCCTCTTTTAGAACGATTCTCTATCTTGTGTGCAAGATAGTACATCAGCCGGATATCTTTGCGGATAATGGGAAGGATATCAGGCCGAATCACCTTGACTGCCACCCGCTCTCCTGAAAAAAGCCAGGCCTCGTGAACCTGGGCCACGGAAGCCGCTGCAATGGAGTCTGAATTGAAGCGATCAAACAGGATGGCCAGGGGTTTGCCTAATTGTTTTTCCACCACACTGGAAATCACTGTTAGGGGAAGGGGGGGTACCTGATCCTGGAGTTTTTTAAGTTCATTTACAAATTCAGAAGGCAGAATATCATCCCGGGTGCTCAAAAGTTGGCCGAGCTTTATAAAGCTTGGACCGAGCCGTTCCATACAGCGGCGTATCATCCTGGGGGACAAAAATTCGGTCTCTGCAGTCTCCTTGTTTTTTTGGGGAACGCCAAGCGCCTTGGACGCAGTCTGGGCAACACGGCCGATCACGTCCCTGATCCCATACCAGACTGCGATGTAGAGGATGAACACAAACCGCCAGAGCAGCTTAAAGTTCAGAAAGAGTCTCAAAACAATCATTGGTCAGAAGCGTTGGCCGATTTGTCTGGGGAGGCTTTATCCCATTTTTTTGCGATTTCTTTGAGTTTTGAAGGGTCGGAGATATAATGTTCAACATAGCCGCAGTTGACACAGACATAGTTATCGATGGGAGCCATGCTTGAAAGGCTTATGGGAATTGAATTGCTGGCAAACGGTCCGCCTTTCAGCAGGCTGGCGATAGGTCCCTCTTTCACAATCAGGTCAGCGCCTGAATAGACTTCACCAGAACCACATTTAGGGCAATTAGCGTCTTTCATAAATACACCTCCTAATAGTATTATGTTAAAAAAATAAATCCATCAGCACCACACACAACAAAAAAAACGGATAATAACTTGCCTTGTTGAAAAGACTCATTGCGGCTTGATTTTCAGGGGTTGTTCGAAGCTTTAGTGCCGGCAGAAGCAATAGGAGGAAAGAGCCTGTCCCGAAAATCAGATATGAAAACCAGTTAAAATCAATTGGTGACAGAATGAACACGGCTGTCATGACAATAAAAGCAACCGCCAGAAGCCCCATGATCAGGGAACTTGCAACCTCCCGTCCAAATACCAGGGGGAGTGTTTTTGCATTTATCTGCTGGTCTTCATCTATGTCTGTATAATCATTGGGGATATTTTGTCCCCCGGCTTCCCATAGAAAAAAGAAAAGAAATATGAAGCATAAAAACAGGGCATCGGGACTTGTGTCCACGGCAAAGATAGCGGCAACAGGTCCGGCCGCTTTTACAAACCCGTTGATGACAATCCTGAGATACGTGATTTTTAACAGACAGCAATAGATGGTTTCCAGCAGTGCACCGCCCAGAAAAATCAGAATACAGACAGGGTTTAAATAATATGCTCCCAGTAGAGCCGCAACAGACCAGAATCCTGCCCATGCCGCAGCGGATTTCATGCTTATCATGCCCTGGGCAAGGGGGTGCCGGATAAGGATTGAGTCCAGATCGGTCCCTTTTTTGTCGTCGGGCCGAATATTTTTTCGATCGTCTTTGTATCCGACAATATCATTGAGTGCATAAACCGCTGTATATCCAGAGAAAACAGTGATAACGCCTGCCAGGACAATCACGGGATCAGGAAAATGCCCAAGATAGATCAGGGCAGCAAAAACAGGTGCCATCATATCGAGCACACCATGATGGGTCCGTGAAAGCGCAAAAAAGAATTGAAGTTTTTCCGGAACTAGTGTGTCATAAAAGGACATTACATATTTCAATCGTCACCCCGCCAAAAGAAGAACAAAAGATCAAACTTTGTCTTGAAGACTATCCTTCATCCAATCAAGCAACTGCAAGTCCATGCATTGATTCTTTAAGAATAGTGTTGTAGATAACCGAATCTTTTAGTAAAAAACAAAAGACAGACGATGTCTGCATCAAAGTACCGATGAACCCATTGTAATAATTACGCATTGCCAAAAAGTATAAACGGATCAGGTGAAAATTTCAAGAAATTATTCACTAGGGTGCCTGAAATAAAACAATAGACAAAGGATTCTCAAGAAACCGGATGACACACAATATCTCTTCGAGTGAAATTGAAAAATTCAACGACTTTGCAACCGACTGGTGGGATGAAAACGGAAGGATGAAATCCCTTCATGATATCAATCCCTTAAGGCTTGAATACATTATGCAGCAAACAGATCTTAAGGGGAAACGGGTGTTGGATGTGGGCTGCGGCGGCGGGATACTTACCGAAAGGATTGCAAGGCAGGCTTGTGTCACCATCGGCATTGACGCATCACCCCAGATGACGGCCATTGCAAGGACCCATGCGAAACAATCATGCCTTGACATCCGCTATATCGACACGGACATCGAACACGTCACCGGGTTCACCCAAACCGGTTTTGACGTCATTTTGTGCATGGAACTGCTCGAACATGTGCCAAGCTATGAATCGGTCATTGCGGCTTGCAAAAATGTCCTGAATCCCGGGGGTGTCATCATTTTTGCAACCATCAACCGCAATCTTGTGTCTTTTCTTCTGGCGGTCGTGTGTGCTGAATATGTTCTGGGGCTTCTGCCCAAAGGGACCCATGACTGGTCATCGTTGATCAAGCCTTCTGAACTGAACCGGGCCTGTTTTGAGGCGGGGTTGAAACAGATGGATATCACCGGGTTTTCATACAATCCGATTACCCGGCGATATTATTTGTGCAAAAATTGCCTGGTCAACTATCTGGCAAGCTTCACCTCTGTCTGATTGTTTCGGTGATCCGGCTGTTCCTGCCCGCATCACCCCAGGTGTTTTTAAGAAAAGCGATCCCTTGCCTGACAATGTCAAAGTCCATTTCATGGCGCTCACATGTCTGTCCGATTCCATCGGGCATGGTAAAGGTTAACCTGCCCCCCAGGTGCTGGCGGAATTCTTCAAGCCCGTTTTCTATTTCAAGGCGGCCCGAAGTGTCCGTGATCGCAAGATATTGGCTCCAGACCGGGAGTCCGCAATTTATCAGCGCCGCGATGATACGGTCCAGTTCGGCCCGGGAAATCAGGGAGAGCTGCCATGCAGTGTAGGAGTCCAGGGCGATACCGACTGAAACTGCCTGGCCGTGTCCCATGGAAAACCCGGACAGCATTTCAATCTTATGGGCAGACCAGTGACCATAATCCAGCGGCCGTGAGGATCCGGTTTCAAATGCGTCGCCACTGTGGGCGATATGATCCAGGTGAAGTCGCGCGCATCTTTCAATGGTTTCTTCTATTGCCGCCGGGTCCCTTTGTTTCAGCCGTACACTGTTTTTCTCAAGAAAAGAAAAAAAGGAGCGGTCGCGTATCAAGGCAATCTTAAAGGCTTCGGCCACCCCTCCGATAAAATGCTCAAAAGACAGTGTCGCCAGGAAACCATAGTCATTGATCACCGCCGCGGGCAGAAAAAAGGTCCCAATACAATTTTTTTTGCCATATTGGTTTATTCCGTTTTTAACCCCAATGCCGGCATCGTTCTGGGCCAGGGTTGTGGTGGGAATCCGTACCAGCTGTATCCCCCTGTGGAAGATGGCCGCACTGAACCCGGCCATATCCAGCAGGGCGCCTCCGCCCACGGCGATAACCACGCCGTGTCGGTCCAGTTCAGCGTCGTTCATGGCCTTGGTTGCCCGGTGCACATGGTCCCAGGAGTTTTTTACCTGTTCACCACCGGGAAACACCACCGGTTCGCAGGCCAGACAAACAAGCTCCTTGTGGTGTTCAAACCATTGGGATATATCATTTAAGAGTTGAGGATTTTGGCGGGTCAGCCCGTCATCAATCATCACCATTATTTTTCTGGCCCGGGGTTGGTTTTTCACCTTAAGGGTATCGATCAGAATCGGATTACGGGTGTTGAATACGTCCCGGGTAAAACAGACCGGGTAATGAAACGACTGAGCAAATTTCAGCGGGATGACGGTCCGGGGGAGACCTTCAGGAAACCTTATTTTATTGTTCATAATGTTATGGCTCATGGTTAAACCGAAAAACCGTATTTTTCCATTACAGGCTTTAGCGTCTCAATACTTTTCAGACCGGCTTCGCAAGGAGCTTTTGTATACGTATAAAGTTCAAGACAAATATCTTTGTTGTAGCTCAATTGCCCGAGCCGTTTAAAAAATGCGTCATAGTCTATGGCGCCGAGGCCGGGGATGAGATGGTGATGTTTTCTTGTCGGCGCAATATCTTCAATGTGGATATGACCGATTTTTTCAAACAGGGTTTCAAGGGCTGCTTCCGGTGCTTCACCCACACAATAAAAATGACCCACATCAAAATTGACCCCCAGGTTTGGGGATGAAAATTCTTTGATAAACGAACTCATCTGGCGGCTGTTTTCTATTAAAAGGTCGGGTTCCGGCTCAATGAGAATATTTACCCCAAGGCTTTCGGCTTTGGGGAGCACTTGCTCAAGCCCCTGGCGAAAAAGGGCCAATGATGCCTTCCTATCCCTTTCAACCGGCGGCCCACCGGGGGGTACCGAGATACACGGGCTGCCTAAAAAATGGGCAATATCCAGGCAGTTGAGTGTATGGTTAATTCTTTCCTGCCGTCGTGATGCGTCCGGCTCTATCCAGGAAGGAAGCCAGGTATTGCCCACGGCAAAAAGGGTGAAACAATTGAGGTTCGTAATCGTCAAGTTTAGCGCGGTAAGCGATTGCTTGAAGCGTTCAAGATCCTGGTGATTTGCATCCGGGGGATACAGATGGGGCCTGTCACACATAATCTCCACCCCACGAAATCCTGTCTGGGCAATCAATTTAACCGCCTCGGCGAGGGAATGTTCAACAAACGCATTGGTGCTGTACGAAAATACCATTAATTTGACATCCTTTTTTCTAGTGCAAGGCAGCCTGCAAAAGTTGATGGGTCAGTTCGCCACCGGAGAATCCCAGGCCGATGGCCAGAAGGAGGGTCAAAAGATAAAAAAGTGTTTTTTTATCAAATCGGGGATTTTCAGGATCATCCACAATGGCGATGGTTGCCAGGAGAACTGTTAAAACAACCGCAAGAACCATTTTCAGTATGATCAAAAATTCCCAGGTGCCGCCAAAGGTATGCTGCCAGTCCAGGTATCCTGAAAAAGCCGTCGGGAGCATGCCCAAAAGGCCAAGGATAATACAATGATACCCTGTTCTGGCCAGAAATTTTAACCTGGGTAAAAAAGATACCAGCCTGAACGTGACCGCACCCATTACCATTCCCATGGGGATATGTGTTAATGCAGGATGTAAGGGATGAACAAATCCGATCTTGTTTAGAAACTCAAAAATAACTTCTGTCATGTTATCACCTTTGATTTGATTTGATTTTTTTTAAATATAGCGCAGGTAAATCCTGTGGCCGAAATTCCTCGTGTCTTATTCTCTTACGTTTTTTTCCCAGGACTAAAGAACAACCTTCCCTTGACGGCGTGCTCTTCATAAATACGTTTAAGGCTATATCATGTCAAGGAAATTAACCATTTCAACGGAGTGTCATATGAAATATCCAAAAGTTAATCATTCCTTCCTTTTGTGTTGACAGCTTATAAGAGAATGATGATAATAGTTTGAAATTCGCATCCTTTGGTTTTAATGGTTGAGTCAAGAACTCATTTTATCCGCTTAAAAAAGGGGTTTGTTCAGCTGTTGGCCTAGGCTTTTCCAGTGGCGAACCGCAATTCAAGGATGAAGGAGTAATCCTATAATGAAAATAGTGAAAATGATGAAAAAATTTGTTTTGATCGCTGCAGCAGTCAGCGTCCTTTTCCCCGTATATGCGGGTGCAAAGGCCTATCAGCATACACTTGAAGCAAAAGATATGGCCGTCTCCTGGTCCATTGACCAGGACCAGATCCATGTGAAACTGACGGCCAAAACAACCGGATGGGTGTCCATTGGGTTTGACCCTGAATCCGCCATGCGGGGGGCTGATATTATCATCGGTGCCGTGAAAAACGGCAAGGTAGAGATCCAAGATCACTATGGCGTAAGGAGTCGGGCCCATTCCCAGGATGAAAAGCTGGGGGGGGAAAATAATGTGCTCAACCCGGCCGGAGAGGAGATCGATGGGGTCACCACAATTTGTTTCTCCCTGGCCCTGGACAGCAAAGACAAATGGGACAACCCCATTGTTTCTGAAGGAACCAGCCGAATAATGGTTGCCTATGGATCTGGATCAGATTCTTTTAATGCCGGCCACAAATACAGGGGTGTCTACGACATCAACTATTCAACCGGTGAAACAAAAAGAATAAAATGATGCAGTTTTACGTCAAGCGTTAATCGGTCAAGCAAAAGGAAGATTTCATGACACTTCACTTGGACCCTGCCATGCTGGCAAGACTTCAGTTTGCGTTTACCATATCGTTTCACATCCTGTTTCCCGCTTTTACCATAGGGCTTGCAAGCTGGCTGGCTGTGGTGGAATGGCGATGGCTGAAAACCTGTGATGAAGTCTACAGGGATGTCTACCAGATGTGGGTGAAAATATTTGCCGTGACATTCGGTATGGGCGTTGTCTCCGGGGTGGTACTCTCTTACCAGTTCGGCACAAACTGGTCTGTCTTTTCTGACAAGGTTGGCAATGTTATCGGCCCCCTTCTGGGGTTTGAAGTCCTGACCGCCTTTTTCCTTGAGGCCTCTTTTCTGGGAATCATGCTGTTCGGGTGGAACCGCGTCAGCCCCAGGATGCATTTTTTTGCCACGGTGATGGTTGCCGCAGGAACCCTGGTCTCGGCCTTCTGGATCCTGGCAGCTAATTCCTGGATGCAGACGCCCCAGGGATTTTTGATAGGCGATGACGGCCTTTACTATCCCACCAACTGGCTGGCCATTATTTTTAATTCCTCTTTTCCCTATCGCATGATCCATATGGTGACCGCTACATACCTGACAACCGCCTTTGCCGTGAGCGGGGTTGGTGCCTTTTATCTGTTTCGCAAAAAATTTATCCCCCAGGCAAAGATCATGTTCGGCATGGCCATGCTCATGGCGGTATTTGTGGCACCGCTCCAGCTGTTGTTCGGAGATCTTCACGGGCTGAACACCTTCAAGAAACAGCCGGTCAAGGTGGCTGCCATGGAAGGGTTATGGGAGACCCAGCAGGGTGCACCGCTTGTATTGTTCGGCTGGCCGGATGAACAGATGGAAACCACCCGGTTTGCCATTGAAATTCCGAAAGTGTCCAGCCTTATTCTCACCCATCGCCTGGACGGAGAGGTCAAGGGTCTCAAAGAGTGGCCAAAAGACCGCCGGCCACCGGTTGCACCTGTTTTCTGGTCGTTCCGGATCATGGTGGGGGTGGGCATGATGATGATTCTGACCGGTGTGTTTGCCTTCCTGCTGTATTGGAAAAAGCGCCTGTTTGATTCCCCGTGGTTTCACGGCTGGTGCATGTTGATGACACCGGCCGGGTTCGTTGCGGTCCTTACCGGATGGTTTGTAACGGAAATAGGCCGCCAGCCGTATCTGGTGTTTAATTCCCTTTTAACCGCTGACGCCATATCCCCGGTGGCAGGGATTCATGTTGCTCTTTCGCTGCTTGCCTTTATCATCATCTATGGATTTGTGTTTGGGGCCGGGATTTATTATATCATCCGCCTTGTCAAGAAAGGACCGGTTGCTGGAACGCAAACACCCTACGGCGGTCATGGCATTACACACCCCCCCATTGTTTCGGATGCTGTAACAGCAAAAGGAGGAGACCATGTTTAGTTTTCAAGGATTCATTGATCTGCCCCTTGTCTGGTATGCGTTGATCGGCACTGCCATTTTTTTATATGTGCTGCTGGATGGATTTGATCTGGGTATCGGCATCTTGTTTCCCTTTGCACCGTCTGAAAAATGTCAGGACCGTATGATGGGATCCATTGCTCCGTTCTGGGATGGGAATGAAACCTGGCTTGTGATGGGTGGCGGCGGACTTTTTGCCGCCTTCCCCCTTGCCTACGCCATTTTGATGCCGGCGTTCTACATTCCCGTCATTTTGATGCTTCTGGGACTTATTTTAAGGGGGGTATCCTTTGAATTCAGGTTCAAGGCAAACGCCCGGTCCAAAAAGCGCTGGGGCTATGTTTTTCACGTTGGATCACTGGTTGCCACCCTGACCCAGGGAATGATCCTGGGGGCGTTTGTCCAGGGGATCAGCGTCACTGGAAGATCGTTTGGCGGAGGGGCCTTTGACTGGCTCAATGCCTTCAGTGTCATGACCGGGGTAGCTCTTGTGGCCGGTTATGCCCTTCTGGGGGCGGCCTGGCTGATCATGAAAACCGAAGATGTGACCCAAGCCTGGGCCCGAAGATGCACCGGATATCTGTTCTGGCATGTGGCCTTTTTCATGGGTCTGGTCAGTTTTTGCATGCCGATCATGGACCCCAGAATCCGGGCGTTGTGGTTCAGTCTGCCCAATTTCTTTTATCTCGGAGTTATGCCGGTCTCGTGTATGATCCTGTTCTGGATGCTGTGGCACGATCTTCGCCACAAAAATGAATACCGGCCGTTCTTTCTGATTCAGGGGATTTTTTTGATGAATTACATCGGCATCGGTATCAGTACCTGGCCCTGGCTGGTGCCATACCAGGTAACCTTTAAACAGGCCGCGGCCGCACCGGAATCACAGTCTCTCCTGCTGGTGGGGGCGGTGATTATGCTGCCGGTCGTGCTGGCCTATACCGGTTATTGCTATTGGATATTTCGGGGCAAAAGCTCTCATGAAACTGTGTACTGACACCCTCAAACAATGGCTCTGGTTTGCGGCGCTTTGGTGCGGCGGCCTGTTGTCTGTTGCCCTGTTGGCCGCCATTACCCGCTGGATTGTCCTAGTGGGAAAAACAACCTGAGAAATCTTTAACCTGGAGCTGGAGAAAAAATGAACATACTCATTACCGGCGGCACCGGATTTATCGGATCAGTCCTTTGTTCCCGATTGCTGGAAGATCAGCATCACCTGGTGGTGTTGAGCCGACACCCGGAAACGCTCCAATCGCCTGTCCAGGGGATTGGTTCTCTGTCAGACCTGACCGATGCGATGATATTTGATGCCGTGATTAACCTGGCCGGTGAACCGATTGTGGAAAAACGGTGGAGCGACGGCCAGAAACAACGGATCCTTCGCAGCCGTCTGGATACAACACAGGCGCTTATTGCATACTTTACCAGGATAGAACCAAAACCCAAGGTGTTCATCAGCGGCTCAGCCATTGGGTATTATGGGACGGGCAGAACAAACGAATCCATTGACGAAACAGGCGTTGGTGATGACAGTTTTTCCAGCCAGATCTGCCGACAATGGGAAACCATTGCCATTCAGGCGCAGCCGCTTGGCATCCGCACCTGTTTGTTGCGCACGGGTATTGTCCTTGGAAACGGCGGTGCATTGGGCAAAATGTTAGGCCCGTTTAAGCTGGGGGCAGGGGGACGGATGGGTGATGGGACCCAATGGATGTCCTGGATTCATATCAATGATTTGATCGGTATTATACTGCATTGTATTGAACACGATGGTATCCAGGGCCCGGTTAACGGCACCTCACCCCATCCTGTAACAAACCAGCAGTTCACCGAGGCATTGGGAAAGGTGCTGAACCGCCCGACTTTTTTTTCAATGCCAGGAGTCGTCATCAAACTTTTGATGGGGCAGATGGGGGAAGAATTGCTGTTGACAGGCAAGAAAATCCTGCCTAAAAAAATTCAGGAGGCAGGTTATACCTTCGTGTATGAGAACCTGGAACAAGCCCTGGCAGATGTGGTATAAAACAAGACGGCCTTCAGTCATGGTCAGTTCGATTGTTATACACACTTTTGAAAGGATATGAAATGAGATCTCTCAAACGTCGCCAATTCTTGAAAACCCTTTCTTTAACCCCTTTGTCCCTGGCCGTATTTCTTCCTGATGTGAACGCAATGGATTGTAAGGTACCCCATCCCTTGATGCCGCCACAAACTCAGTTTCAAGGACAATGTCCGGTTTGCGGTATGGTTCGACCCATGTGGGCCCGGACCTGGATCAGGTTTAACCCTTACCAGGGGGTAGAACAGGTCTGCTCTTTTCATTGTCTGGCCGACTGGCGTGTAAAAACAGGCCAGGACCCAACCGATATTATGCTCGCAGTGTATCACGAACCCGGGAAGATGATACCAGCCGGCAGTGCTTTTGTTGTTTCAGGGTCGGTGGCAGCAGGCACCATGAGTCCGGTTTCCAAAATTGTGTTTGATAATAGGACAACCGCCGCAGAATTTGCGCAACGATGCGGGGGTGACCTCCTTGACTTTTCGGGCGCGCTTGCAGCGGCTAAATCCAGCGTTT
This sequence comes from Desulfobacteraceae bacterium, assembly GCA_016743945.1. Taxonomy (GTDB): domain Bacteria; phylum Desulfobacterota; class Desulfobacteria; order Desulfobacterales; family Desulfobacteraceae; genus NBML01. The sequence goes on along the minus strand of JADGFI010000031.1, from coordinate 43,388 downwards.
TAAAAGAAAACAAGATGATTAAGGTCCGGCAGATTAAAAAGGGCAAGATCGTTGAACCGTCCGAAACAGACAGATGCCCGGTTTGCAATATGGTTCCGGCCCGCTACCCCTATGGCAAATGTCAGATACAAATAAAGGCCGGGAAAACATTTCATTTCTGTTCGACCCAGTGTTTATTCGCTTTTATGGGAAACGCGTCTCTATATGTTGACCCGTCAAATATTGACCCGTCAAATATTGACCCGCCAAATATTGACCCGCCTGGGGAACCGTTTTTGATCTGGGTGGTGGATCGCAATTCCGGGATGTGGACCAGTGGCCGGACCGCCTTTTATGTGATCGGATCTTCAAAGGTATTCGGCCCCATGGGGTATGAGGCGTTCCCCTTCAACTCAATTGCTGAAGCGTCAGAATTTGCTGTTGAAAACGGCGGTACTGCTGTCAATTATGGCGATGTCGCCATTGAAAAAATTGTGCCGGGGTGGGTGTATCCGCTTAAGATCTTCAGAACAGAGGACTGATTAAAAAAGGGCTGATTAAAAAAGGGCTGCCCCCCCCTCTATGATAAGCGATGCCGCCATGCCGATCATGAGCATGCCGGAGAAAAGATCGAAATGCCGTCGGTATCGGCGGGCAATGACCGAGGCCCCCGTACCCAGCAGCAGCAGGCCGGGCAGTGTGCCCAGACCAAAAGCCAGCAAAAATGCGCCGCCTTCCAGCGGCCGGCTGGCAGCCAATGCGCTTGAAAATGCGGCAAAAGACAGGCCGCAGGGGATAAAGCCCATAAACATCCCGGTAATGACCATTAAGGTGCGATCAGATCTCTGGAAGGCGGATCGCACAATAAAGCGATAACCGGGAATTCTTTGAGGGTTGGATATAATAAGCCATTCAGACTGACCGATGATGCCCAGCTGGCCAAGGCCAAAGAGGGCTAGGAAAAGTCCTGCCAGCAAAGAAAAAACTATCTGGATGCGGGCCAGGGTTTCAAGGTAGTTCAGCCCTGCAACACAGACAAGTTTTGCCAGTGCAAGACCCAGACTTCCCATGAGGACCCCGATGAGCATGTAGGTGATAATCCTGCCGGCATGGTAACATAGATGGGAATCGATTCTTCCGGTTTTGCCGGGAAAAGCCAGGACCAGCGGACCACACATGCCGAGGCAATGGCCTGTTCCAGAAAGGCCGAGAAAAAATAAAGTCAACAGGGAGGATGCTTCCATAATCCAAAAGGGTTCCATTGATCTATCATGAATTAATTGCATTGATTAACACTTGTGAGTATAGTACAGATTGTTTGATATTGCGTCAAGCCAGAAGCGCCCGCCTCATGGTGATAACAGCTGATAACAGGATTCGGGACAGTAGGACACCGGATAAAAAAGGAACGGGTTTGTTAAAGGTCTTTATAAAAAAAGCAATGGGAACCAGGTTACTTTTATTTGCAATGCTGCTGTTGCTGTCTGTGGGATTGCCTTTTGGGGTGTCCGAGGCTTTTGACGGGAAGCATCCCCGGATCGGCCTTACGCCTTTAGACGAAAACTATCAGATGCAGGTAAGCCCCTCGGACCGTTGCCCGGTTTGCGGAATGAGGGTAATCCAGTATCCAAAATTTAATTGTGCGATCCAGTTAAAAGATACCGGTACGTATTATTTTTGCAGTACCGGTTGTCTGATTCGGTCGTGGATGCATCCTGAAATATACCTGGGGTTAGCAAGAGAACTGCTTGAACGACCCATGGTTCGAGAATACTTTTCCGGCCGGCAGATGGATGCTCGTGAGACGATATTTGTATATGGTTCGGATGTCATCGGCCCCATGGGACCGGCGCTTGTGCCTGTTCTGGATGAACGTCACCTCAAGGTGTTTAAACGACGGCATGGGGGTAAAATCCAGGTGCGGCTTTTGGATCTGAATGATGCCCGCTGGTATGAAATGACCGGCAGAAACATGGCAGAATAAATGAAGCCATCCTGCGATCGGCTCGACACATCCGGAAACGGCCTTTTGGTGATAGCCCTGGTAAGCTTTATCGCACTTGCTGTTATTGTCATACTCAGCGTCCAGACCCATGGCGATTCACAGCAGACGACACAATTGTGGATCACCTATTTAGCACTCCAGACCCCTGCCATCGTTCCATCAGGGCATGTGATGCGCAATGCCGGTTATGCCGGTCCGGCAATAACCCTGCGTCAGAGCCCCCACCTGCCATTGATGCCATTGGCGGATTTTTCCCTGGAAAAGCAGATGGCCGGCAGCTCTAAACCGGCGAGAGGAGAGATGCTATTAAAAGACTGATGTTCAGTACCCTGCAGATCTGGGCTTTCCGGGATCTTTTGCGGCGTCCCTTTGAAGCCCTTCTTCTGGGCATCACCTTGACCTTGACCATTGCCATTGTTGGCACCCTGCTGCTGTTTCCACGGGCAGTGCAGGATACGCTGAACACCTTGCTAAACGCCTCGCCTTCCATTGTTTTGAGACGATTTGATGCCGCAGGCTTTTGTCCCCTGCCGGTTCCGGCATCGGTCCGGGCGGCCCAAACGGTTGTCGGGGTTGTTTCTGTGAGGCCCAGAATCTGGGGCCTGGTCAATGGCCCAGGACTGTTGACCATGGTGGGGGTACAACGAGAGGGGATGCCCCAAGGGCTGGCCGGCCAGCTGACCCGGCTGCCGGAAAGGGGGGAAGTGATCATCGGGTTTGGCGTTGCATCAGGTCAATCTACCGGTCAATCTGCCGGCACCCTGCAATTGGAAGGGGTGATCCGCCAGAACTATCAGGTCATCGATCGCCTGCCGGAAAAAACCAGCCTGTTTACCCATGACCTGGTACTGATGAATCCCGAGGATGCCCGACAGCTGATCGGCCTTCCCAAGGGGTATGCCAGTGATTTGGCCATTGACGTTTTTCATGAGGAAGAGCAGGACGCCATCCTGTCAGACCTTGCCGATGCATTCGCCTGGCCGGTGAGATGTGTCACAAGGCGGCAGAGTCAGGGAATTTCTGCCAGCCGTTTGAATCGCGCAAGAACCCTTGTCGCCATCACCGTGATTCCTGCGGTGCTGGCCTTGTGCCTTCTGGTTGCGGTAAACACCCGAAAATCAATGGGGCGGCAATCGGATCTTGGCATTATGAAAGCAACGGGATGGACCACCGGTGATATTATCCGGTTTCAAATGTACCGGGAATTGTTTGTCTGCCTGCCTTCGGCCGCTGTCGGCATCTGCCTGTCCTTTGTTCTGGTTTACGGACCCGGTGCCGGCTGGGTGGCTGATTTTTTCTTCGGTTGGAAAACCATACCCCCATCGTTTTATCTGGAAACAACGGGTGCTGCAGCCGTCGTGCTGGAAGTGGCTGCCTTGATGCTGGTACCGGTGATTGCGTCTGCTTTTTTACCCGCATTAAAGGGGGCAACCTCGGATGTTTATGATATGATCAAAGGGGCAGGCCACCGATGATTTCCAAAATTACATGCCGCAATCTAAGCGTTTCCTTTACCACGGGAAACAAAAAAAAACGCATAGTCCTGGACAATATCTCTGCCGGTTTTCAGGCGGGAAAAATGAGCATTATCACCGGCCCTGTTGGCACAGGCAAAACCACTTTGCTCAATACACTGGCAGGGCTCACCCGCCCGACATCGGGCGAGGTGATGGTAAACGACCAGGCAATTTCCCGCTGGACCGGACCGCACAGGGACCGATGGCGGCGGCAAGCGGGCATTGTTTTTCAGCACGACCATCTTGTGCCGGATCTGACGGTCCTGGAAAATGTCATGCTGCCGTTGATTCCTCTGGGTCGCACCCTGTCCGCATGCCGCAGCCAAGCCATGGACGCACTTGAACGAGTGGGATTGTTGAACCATGCCGGCAATCCGGTCGCCTCACTTTCAGGGGGAGAACGAAAGAAAACAGCCATGGCCAGGGCAATTGTCAACCAGCCGGACTTTATATTTGCCGACGAACCCACATCTCATCTGGATGCCCAAAGCAGCAGACAGATGATGGACCTGCTGTACCATCATGCCTGCCGGAATGCGGTTGTGATCGTTGCCGCACATGGATTAACCCTGGACACCCTCCCGGGACCGCCTCTGTGTTACCGGTTGGAAAACGGTGTCCTGAATCTATTGATTTCCTGAGGCATATCATGTTTTGGCACCCCCTATTGCTGGCCATCCTATCCGCGCAGTTTATGTCGCTGCTGCTTATGCTGGCGGCCTGCCCAACATGGGTGAACACGGTACTTCACTGGCAGCCGCTTGTGGCTGACTCAGGTCAGCTGTCCCTGGAAGCCAAGGCGGAGGGCGCCTCTATTCTGGGAAGAGCCGCTTGCGGGTTATCGTTATTTTCTGCGGGTCTGCTTATTTTTGGAATTGCCAATATCTTCCGCGAGGATATTCCCGGCGCAATGTGCGGTACCGGCGTCTGTCAGGCAATGGCGGCCGATGGCAGCACCCGGTTGCTGCTGTATTCCGGTCTTTTGCTGCTGCTGATGAAACTTTGGTATGAACTGGACAGACTGAATCGAATGCTCCCTGAGATGCCGTTGACCCAGACGTCTGCCCGCCTGTTTCTGGCCATCCCTGTGGTGGCTGTCTTAACATTTAAGCAGACCTATGAATCATTTGCAGGAATCAGACCCCACCAGCCGGTGGACTGCTGTGCGGTTGTTTACGATCAGTTTTCAACCCTGGAACAGGCAAGCAGTATTTTCGGGTTGGGGGATAGTGTGTGGGCGGGTGCCTTCATTGTTCTGAACATCCTGCTTTTCATGCTGTCTGTGGCCTTAATCGTTTCAAGGGGGGATCGTCCCCGGGCAAGATTTCTACTTGCCACCGTCACCTGGTTGTGGCTGCCGGTGGCGGCCCTGATGCTGGTCAATGTTCTGTCAGCCTATCACTATCGTGTGCTTCATCATCATTGCCCCTGGTGCCTGTTCCTTCCTGAGCATTATCTTGTCGGGTATCCGCTGTATGGTGCAATGGGATTTATCGGAATGGAGGGGCTTACGATCTTTTTGCTGCCATGTTTAGTGAAACACGACACCGGCATTTATTGGATAGCGCTGGATCGTTGTTGCCACGCAGCAAAAAGAATCACCATGGCACAGCTCGTTTTTTTGATCCTGGCCGTTCTGCCGGCCATTGTCTGGCGGCTGCGCCATGGTGTCTGGATGTCTGGATAAAAATCAAAGGGATACGTACGGCCTGTTATTCAAAAAGATGACCGAGATTTGAATACCCCTCTTTGTCCAGGTCTTCTCTTGGTATAAATCGAAGGGAGGCTGAATTAATGCAATACCGCAATTTTGTGGGGGCAGGACCATCATTAAAAATATGGCCCAGGTGGGCATCGCCTGTTTTGCTTCTTACCTCTACCCGCCGCATGAAAAATGAATTGTCCTCAACCTCAACCACTTCAATCTTGTCAATGGGCTTGGTGAAACTGGGCCAGCCGGTTCCGGAAACAAATTTGTCCGTGGATGAAAACAAGGCTTTGTTTGAAATAAGGTCCACATAAATGCCCTGTCGTTTATTGTCCCAGTAGGCATTGTCAAAGGCAGGTTCTGTACCGTTTTCCCGGGTCACCCGATATTGAAGTGGGGTGAGCCTTTTTTTTAAGACTTCGTTTGAAAGAAGGGGCTGCTCCAGGCCCTCAGGGGGGGCTGTGGTTTCCTTTTGATCAAAAATGCGGTTGTTACCGTTCTTCCAGAAGTTTTTAATGAAGGTGTCCCTGCCGGATCCGGCCCGGTAAAATTTATACCGGATGGGGTTTTTTTGATGATAATCCTGATGATATGTTTCTGCTGTGTAAAAGAGGCTTGCGGGAAGTACCTGTGTCGCCACAGGGCTGTCAAATATTTTTGAGGTGTCAATAAGACGGATGGTGTCTTTAGCCTGGGCTTGTTGAGCTTCTGTGTGGAAAAACACGGCGGATCGATACTGGTCTCCCCTGTCCACAAAGGACCCTTGCCCATCCGTGGGATCGATTTGCTGGAAAAAAATTTCAACCAGGGATTTATAGGAAATGATATTCGGGTCGTAGGTGATCTGGATGGCCTCAAAATGGCCGGTGGCACCGGATGAAACTTGCTCATAGGTCGGATTCTCTTCACCTCCCCCTGTATAACCCGAGATAACGCTTAACACTCCGTTTTGTCCTTCAAAGCTTGATTCCACACACCAGAAACATCCGCCTGCAAAGGTTGCTGTTTCAACTTGATTTGTTTTTTCCAAAAGTTCCTCCTTTGACTCAATATCGGCTTTCTTGTCGGCAGACAGCAGAACCCCTGCTGGTATAACAAGGGCTAGTGTCAATAAAAATAGTATAAAATATTTCATGGCTTACTCCGTCATTATTAGTTGTGACTAACTTTAATTTATACATTAAAGAAGGGATGGCAAGTGCCCGATTGCAAAAGGGATGTAAAAACCGGATGTAAAAGAATGGGGGTTAGAGACTTTTTTCCGCTTCAATAATGGCGGCAAGTCCTGCGTGGAGGTTCTGGATGATCAAGGATTCCGGGATTCCCAGTCGCTGCTTATTAGAGATATCAAAAATGCCCTTTTCCACCGATGTTTTTTCTCCACCGGTTCCCCGGATCTGGAGTTGGTATTGGGCGGTCAGTTTTTCTAAGATGCCCTTGTTTTTTTCAAGCTTTCTTAACCGAATATGAACCCCTGCCCGCATGGCACTTCCGATATTGGTGGGGCAGGAGGTCAAAAAACCGTAGCGTTTGTCAAATGCAAATTCAAGCTGGGTGCTCAAATGACCCAACCCACGGCAGAGCCGATTAAACACCCCGGAAAGATCAGCGGAGGCTTCCATGGAGATGATTCTTAAATGATCCTCTTCATTGACCCAAATCATAAAATTGTTATCCTGGCTTGCAAAAATTCCCCGGGCATCCGGGAAATCCCGGTTTATGCCTGCAGCATCCTGGAATCTATCCCCTTTGGGAAATGCCTGTTTCCGGGTGAGGTGATCTTGCATCTGAGAAGGACTTAGATCGTTGAACGAAAGATAACTGCCCGCAAGCTCCTGGGGCAACTTTTTTACTGCATCAAAAACAAGGGATGCAACCCGGGCCCGGTCCCGGGAGTGGATGTGGCAGGGAAAACAAAATTCTGATAGATTCCGGGCCACCCGGACTCTGCAAGACAAGATAAAGTCCTTGCCCGGATCCAATGGCGCAAGAGAGGGTTGATCAAGGCCAGTTTGATCAAGATCGGGACTGTGTTCAAATGTTTTTCCCACTGCATGGTAGGCATGGATAATGGGATCTAATATACGGGAAAACACAGAATAGGAAAGGGCATCACCCGCATAGATTCCGATGTGGCTGTCTGGGTTTTTAAGACCTGACTGGATGGCAGCCTTCAGGGTGAATCCGCTTGGGGTTTCTAAGGGGGATAGTTGTTTGTATATAGCCGGGGTCAGATATTGTTTGACCAGGGCTCTTGAGTCTGGATGAAACTTAGGAATATCCAATTTAGAAAATACCCATGGTTTTCATTTCAAGCGTTAGTTCCTATATGAAGAAGCCTGGGAGGAGATTCCCCTGGCAAGGGTTGTCTGGATCTTGTCAAGGATCACGCATTGGGCATGACACTTGGGCAGATCCTTTTTGTCTTCGCATTTCAGACAGGGGCTTTGGGTTAAATAACCAATCTCAAAATCAAACCGATCTCTTTTTATTGAATTTTTCATATGTATTCATATATAAAGGATTAAAAAAAAGTTAATTGTATATCAAGTCTTGGTGGATCGTCAATATCCAACCGATGTTTGTGAAAAAGAATTGGTTGGATTGAATGATTCTAAACAGCAAACTAATGGATTAATAGAATAAGTTTTGGCTTTTACCTTGTAAGATTTGCGAACAAATGATAAATGAAAAATGAATTCACCAATGCGCTCAATCCAAGGCGCTCAATCCCAAAAAAGAAAAAAACAAAATAAGGGTTATTATCTGTGGCTGAATCAAGATTTGCAGAGCTCAAAGAAAAGGAAAAACAGGCAAGAAAACAGATCGTAATCGAATCTGCCCTGGCATTATTTGCGAAAAAACCTTTTTATGAAGTGGGGATGAGAGAGGTGGCAGATGAGGCCGGTATCTCTCCTGCCACCATATATCGGTATTTCCCCAGCCAGGAAGAATTGTTTAACGAAGCCTTTATTCAGGACATCTCTTCTGCCAGCAAAGCGTTTGGGAAGATGCTTGAAAATGATGAACCGGTTGGAATTGAAGATTTTGCCATCACATTTGTGAAACATCTCATTGAAAATGAATCCACCTTTCAGATGATGACCTACCTGATGCTCAAAGACAACCTGACCTATCCGGTCATGGGTCAGTTTGATTCTGTTACCAAAATCTTTTTTGATCTGTTTACAACCCTTTTGGAACGACACGGCCTGGCAACAGAGATGGCACGGATTTATTCCCATTCATTTGTGGCCTCCCTTGCCGGTATTTTAATGACCTTTAGAAATAACCCGCTAAAAGACAAGGCTTCTGCACGGGATCATATTTTAAAAATTGTTAAAATTACCTCTTCCTTGTATTCAAAACAACTTTTGGGCAAGTAGGGAAATTGTGAAAGATTTCCCATCATGGTCTTCTTCTTGACACTTTTAAAAATCTTATTATTATATTTAAAATTGTTTTGCGTCCTAAAATCTTATTGGTAAGTTAACGTTATTGCATGGGGAAGTATGGAAGAAATCAAAGAAGCCATTGAGCAGAGCCATCTGTTGATCAGCCGGATCAGGAATGAAATATCCAAACAGCTTGTGGGTCAGGAAAAACTAGTGGACAGCCTTTTAACCGGGCTTTTGACCGGGGGGCATGTGTTGATTGAAGGGGTGCCGGGTCTTGCCAAGACCAGTGCGGTAAAGGCCCTTGCCGCTGCGGTCCAGGCAGATTTTAAACGGATTCAGTTTACCCCGGATTTGCTGCCGGCTGATCTTACGGGCACCGAGATTTACCGACCCAAAACAGCTGATTTTATTACCCGGAAAGGGCCGTTGTTCAATCATATTATTCTGGCCGATGAAATTAACCGGGCGCCGTCCAAGGTCCAGTCCGCCCTGTTGGAAGCCATGGAGGAGCGACAGGTGACCATAGGAGACGAGACCTATTTGCTGCCCTCTCCTTTTTTGGTGCTGGCCACCCAGAATCCCATTGAGCAGGAAGGGACCTACCCGTTGCCCGAAGCCCAGGTGGATAGGTTTATGCTCAAGGTGCTGGTGGATTATCCGGACAAGGCCCAGGAGCTTGAAATCTTGAAAAAGAATAGTTTCCAGCAGCCAGAAGCGATTTTGCCTGTGATCAATTGTGAACAGCTGGCTGTCATGTCAGGGCTCATGGACCAGATCTATGTGGATGAAAAGCTGAAAGAATATATCGTGGACCTGGTTTTTGCCACCCGAAATTCAAAGGAATATGGAATGGATCTGGGCCAGTATATTGAATTCGGGGCCTCTCCCAGAGCCAGTATCTTTCTTGCCAAGGCAGCAAGGGTCGCGGCCTTTTTAGCGGGTCGGGCCTATGTTACACCCCAGGACATCAAGGGGGTGGGGCCGGATATCCTTCGCCACAGAATTTTGCTCTCCTTTGAGGCTGAGGCCGAAGATATTTCCTGCGATCAGATTATCACCACCCTTTTCGATTCGGTTGAGGTGCCTTGATCCGCAATGATTCCGGCAGATATCATAAAGAAAATCAAACGGGTCCATATTAAATCCCGCAGGACCGTGAACAATCTCATGGCCGGCCAGTATCGATCTGTTTTTAGGGGATCGGGCATCGAGTTTGAGGAAGTTCGGGAATATTGTCCGGGGGATGAGGTCAAGTCCATTGACTGGAAAGTCTCTGCAAGGCTTGGTAAGCCCTTTATCAAACGCTACCGGGAAGAGCGTGAATCCATTCTCATGCTGCTGGTGGATATGAGCGCCTCCTTAAAATTTGGCACCTTTTCAGGGCAAAAGCTTGAAACAGTGGCTGAAGTGGCTTCTGTGCTGGCCTTTAATGCCATTAAAAACAATGACAAGGTGGGGGTGATTTTTTTTTCGGACCAGGTGGAAAAATATATTCCGCCTAAAAAAGGGTCTGCCCATGTCTGGCGGGTGATCAAGGAGATATTTACCTTTGTGCCCCAAGGGAAGGGAACCGATATCGGTTCTGCCCTGGAGTTTTATTCCCGGATATCCAAAAAACGATCCTTTGTCTTTATTTTGTCTGATTTTTTGGGAAAGGGATATGCGAAACAATTGAAAATTGCCCGGCAAAAGCATGAGCCCATTGGCATCCGGATTTATGATGAGGGGGCCTTTCATCTTCCGTTGAAAGGAATTGTCCGGTTTTCCGATTTTGAAACAGGCAAGCGTCTTCTCTTTGACGCCTCGAACCTGCGAACAAGAGCTAATTTTTTACAGGCAAAACAAAGGAGCCACCAGGAGACCCAAGCGCTTTTTTCAAAGGCAAAGACCGATTTAATCGATTTGAAAACCAGTGATTCCATATCCGACACCCTGACCCAATATTTTCGGCTCCGGGAGAGGCGACTCCGATAAATGCAGGATATCAATCCTATAAAAGCCCCGGTCATGGTCGGTCTGGACCCGGGCCTTGTGAAAATGATTCTGCTTATTGCAGGGGGCCTGGTGCTGTTGATCCTGGTGATTTTTGTACTCCTGCGGTTTTGGAAAGCCAGATCCAGAAAGGCTGGAATGGAGGCGCTCCCCGTCATCTTGCCCTACAAAGCAGCCCTGGGGGAATTGGATCTTCTTTGCCAAAAAACCGTGATTGATCCCAAGGCGTTTTATTTTGACCTTGGCGGTCTTATCAAGCGGTATATCGGCAGCTCCTATGCCATGAATGCTCTTGAAATGACCACCCAGGAACTGGTAAAGCAGATCCGGTTTACAGGAATGGACAAGGCGCTCACTCAAAGTGTCGCCCAATTTTTAATCGTTTCCGATCCCTTTCGGTATGGGCCGGTGGTGCCGGACCTTGACCAGGTAAAAAAGGATCTGGTTTCTGTCCGGCAATTGATAACAGGGATGGAAGAGGATCTTGAATCCAAAAAAGCCCTGGCCAAAGGGCTGAATGAGGGGGGGGCCTGATGTTCCGGTTTGCTACTCCCTGGTTTTTGTTGCTGCTGATTCCCTGTTGGGGATTTTTGATCTATACTTTGAAAAAGAAAAAGCCCGAGGCTATCCATGTCTCAAGCCTGGAAGGCCTTTCAACGGTTCCGGTCAGTCTTGGGGCAAGGCTTTCTTTGTTTATACCCTGGTTAAAGGTTGCGGCAATAAGTTTCATGATCCTGGCCCTGGCACGACCCCAGTCCGGGGAGGAGAAAATCAATGTCATGACCGAAGGGGTGAATATTATTCTGGCCTTGGATTTGTCCGGATCCATGCGAGCCCTTGATTTTAAACGGGACAACCAGATTATTACCCGGCTGGATGCTGTGAAAGGGGTTGTGGCTGATTTTATCATGGAGCGCCAGGGAGATCGCATCGGCATGGTGGTGTTTGGGTCCAATGCCTTTACCCAGCTGCCTCTGACCCGGGATTATAATACCATTGCCTTTATGCTGGATCGGTTAAAAATCGGTGCAGCAGGCCCCAGAACCGCCATTGGGGATGCCATTGGTATCTCCTTAAAACGGCTTAAAGATGTGGAGAGTGCTTCTAATATCATTATCCTGCTAACCGATGGTAAAAGTAACGCAGGTCAGCTTTCTTGGCAGGATGCCATTGAAATTGCCGCCCAACGGAAGGTGAAAATCCATACCATTGGGGTGGGGACCACGGGAGAGGCCCCTTTTCTCGTGGATGGTGTTTTTGGGCAGCGGTATGTTTACCAGCGCGTGGAGATGGACTGGGATGCGCTTAAAACCATTGCCCAAAAAACTTCGGGCAGTTTTTTCCAGGCCACGGATCTTGCCTCCCTTGAAAAAATTTATAAGATGATCGATGGACTTGAACGAACAAAGGTTGAGGTTGAAAAATGGGTGGAGTACAAAGAATTATATTCAACCTTTCTTATGGCCGGACTTATGATGTTTCTGGCATATCTGATCCTGAACCATACCCGGTTTATGAGGATTCCCTAGGACACAATTATATGAAAATCGGATGGAAATAGAATGAAATTTATGGATCCCGATATATTATATCTGCTCTGGGCAATCCTCCCCGTTGCCGGCCTTCTGGGCTATGGGATCCGGCAGCGCAGAATAATTTTGGGTCTGTTTGCAGATCCTGTGGTATATCCTTTCATCCTGCCCGGGTTTGGGTCTAAAATCAGGTGGATAAAGTCCGTCCTGACGCTGGGGGCAATGGTCCTGGCGATTTTCGCCCTGGCAGGTCCCCAGGCCGGATTCCGATGGGAAAAGACCCACCAGAAAGGGGTGGATATCATGATCGCCCTTGATTGCTCAAAGAGCATGCTGGCACAAGATATCAAGCCCAACCGCCTGGAGCGGGCCAAAAGAGAGATCATTGATTTGATCCGATTGATGAAATCGGACAGGGCAGGGCTTGTGGCCTTTGCCGGCCAGGCCATCCTCCAATGCCCTTTGACCCTGGACCATGATACCTTTAATATCTTTTTGCGGGTATTGACCCCGGATTATCTGCCAGTGGGCGGTACCAATTTGACCGCAGCCATTGAAACCTGCTATTCCGGGTTTGAAAAAGGGTCTGATACGGATAAAGCCATTGTTTTGATTACCGACGGTGAAAATACGGCGGGGAATAATACGGCCGAAGCGGTGGAAGAAATTGCCAAGAAGATGGCAACCCAGGGAATAAAGATTTTTACCATTGGGGTCGGGGATCCTGCAGGCGCTCCCATACCCGATTCCTCCGGGGGATTTAAAAAGGATGATGAAGGCAATATTATCTTGTCCCGGGTGGATGATGAAGGACTTGAAAAGATTGCCGGCCTCACCAATGGGCGGTATGTCCGGTCCGTTGCCGGCAATATGGACCTGGATCTTATTTACACCCGGGAAATTTTAAACACCATGGAACGTAAAACTTTGACCCAGGGCAAAAAAAAGGTGTGGGAACAGCGGTTCCAATGGTTTTTATTTCCCTGTGTACTGCTTTTGCTTCTGGAAATGATATTGCCTTTTAGAAAAAAACTTGCCCGGGTCGGGCTGGTTCTTTTGATTGTGGCACTGGGTACAGGGGGGGGGATTCGGCCAGCCTCGGCCCAGATTTTTTCTTCCCATGTAAAAGAAGGGCTTACCGCCTATGAGGCCCGGTCCTTTGACCAGGCCAAAACCCATTTTATTGATGCCCAGCTTGAAAGCCCCGATGACCCGAGACTCTATTATAACATTGGGGCGGCTGCCTATATGAACCAGGAGTATGACCAGGCTGAACAAAATTTTGCCCAGGCCGTTGACTCCCCTGATCCGGATTTGCGCCACAAAGCCATGTATAACCTTGCCAATACACGATACCGGCTGGGGAAACTCGCCCAGGCCATTGAGGCATATGAGGCTGTTTTGGCCTCCTTTCCCGAGGATAAGGAAACCTTGGAAAATCTCGAATTTGTAAAACAAAAGCAAAAGGAAGAGAAAGAGCAGGAAAAAAAGAAGAACGATTCCCAGGGGGACCCGGATTCCCAAAAGGACCAGAAGAATAAAGAGGACAAGAAAAGTTCCGATCGAAAAGATCAGACCTCAGAGGAGCGTCAGGACCAGGGAGACCAAGACCCGGGAAATCAGGATCAGGGAAATCAGAATCCGGATCAGGATAACCAAACAAATCAGGGCCCCCCTCCAAGGGATGAGAAGGGATCTGATTCCAATAAGGATGGATCCCAAGGAGCGTCAGCCGCTAATGCCAAGGACAAAGACCAGGAAGAGAAGGGCCAGGAAGAGAAAAAAGGGCAGGCTGAATCCACACTTTTGGAAAATCGGCTGAATCGGCTGGAGGACAAGCCTGGCATGGGGACGATGCCCGCGATCCAAAAACAGACCATTAAACGAGATTGGTAACGGCATGAAAGAAAAATTGATCCCAGTGAAGAACCCTTTGTTTGCCATGATCCTGTTTGCCATGATTCTGGGGGCCATGGTATTGCTGCTGCCTGCATCCGCAAATTGCTTTACGGCCATGGCCCAGGTGGATAAAACACGGATTGCTCCGACAGACCGGGTCTTTCTCCAGGTTGTTGTGGAGGGGGGACAAGCTGTGGTGGATCTGTCTCCCATTCAAGATTTTAAGGTTAGTCCATCGGGCACTTCCGAAAGTCGCAGTTATACCAATGGACAATTGCAGCACCAGGTGATTTACCGCTACACCCTGGTGCCCAAAAAAACAGGGATTCTTAAAATTCCGCCCTTGGTGGTTTCCCAGAAAAAAGCGTTGCTTGCCACAAAGGAAATCCAGATACGGGTGTCAAAAACACCCCTGTCCGAAAACCAAGTCAGACAACTATTTGTTGAAGCCCATGTCGGCGCTTCAGATTTGGTGGTGGGTCAGCAGACCGTTTATACCATTAAATTGTTTACCGCTGTAAGGTTTGCCCGGGCTTCCCTCAAAACCCCCGACTTTGATTCCTTTGCGGTCCAGGAGCTTGAGGAACGTAAAAATTATATCCAGACCGTCAATGGAACCCCTTATCAAGTAACCCAGATATTTTATATTCTCCAGGCTAAAAAGCCGGGCAGATTTGAGATTGACCCGGCAGTGATCATGGCAGATGTGATACAGCGGTCCGGCAATGATCCCATGGGGTCTTTTTTAAACGATTCTTTTTTTTCATCTGCCCGGACAAAATCAATACAGGTTGCTTCCAATGGGGTCACCCTTGGGGTGAGACCGCTTCCTGCCTACACAGGAGCGAACCCGTTTTCAGGTCTTGTGGGGCAATTTACCATGGCGGCTGCCGTTGATAAACAGAACCTTTTTGCCGGTGAATCCGCCACCCTCACCCTTATCATCCAGGGAAAGGGGAATATAATGGATGCCGGGCCCCCGCCGCTGAACCTTGATCCAGGGCGGGTGAAGGTGTATGAAGACACCCCCACAGAAGAGATGACGGCCACAAAAATGGGGTTTGCCGGTAAAAAAACATTCAAGAGTGCCCTGGTCCCGCTGCATGCCGGGAGGTTGGTCATCCCTTCTTTTTCGTTGACCTATTTTGATGTGTCACAGGGGGAATATAATAGGATTCGGACCCATGAAATTGTCCTGGATGTTATGGGGGCGGCCCCCCCTGTGACAACGGATTATAGAGTTGGAAATGACCAGAGGTTTGGTGCTGGCAACAAGGGCGATACCCCACCCGGTTTAGACGGCCAAAAACAGGAAGTGGTGATGGTCAACAAGGATATTTTGGATATTAAAGAAAGTGTTTCCATTCTGTCCAGTCCCTTTCAGTTGGCGTTTCCTTTGTTTCTCCTGCTGGTGTTTATACCGGGACTTATCTATGGATGCTTTGCCCTTGTGCTCCGGTTTAAAACCAGGGAAAAGTCCAATGAAACCCTGATGAACCAAAGAGCCAGACAGGCCTTGAAAACAGCTCAAAAACTGGAGGCCGCGGATAAACCTTTTTTAAATCATGTCCAGGCAGGGCTTGTTGCTGCTATCCTTGCAAAGGGTAACAAACAGGGGGAAAGCCTGACCTGTGAGGAGGCAAGACAGATGCTCGCGCAAACAGGGACCAGGGCCGGGGTTATTGATGAGGTGGTGAACGTTCTTGAAACACTGGATGCCACCCGATTTGGGGGAGGGACACGGGGTAATTCAAAGGAACCCCTTTCCATAGGAAGGGTCAAACAGATTATCAAACTGTTGTGTATCACCCTTTGTTGCCTGGGGCTTTTCCTTTACACGCCTCCCCTGGGTCATGCCAGGGAGGCGGCGGGAACAACCAATGTTATAAATTTAGCTGACCGGATTCCGGTGAATTTCACCGGGCCCTTTATTGACGGGATGAAACAATACCAGGCTGGTGAATTTAAAGATGCGGCAGCAAGTTTTGAAACCATTGCCGCTGGGGTGGTAAATCCGGATTTGTTTTATAATATCGGGAATGCTTATTTGAAAGCCAATGACTTAGGGAATGCCATCCTATGGTATGAACGTGCAAAGCGTCTCGCCCCTAATGATCCGGATTTGTTGTTTAACCTGGCCCATGCCAATACCCTTGTCAAAGATAAGATAGATTCTCCTGTGACCTTGACGGATATTCTTTTTTTCTGGCAGGGATTTGTGTCTTTAAAATGGCTACAGACGGGCGCCATCGTTTTTTCCTGGCTTTTTTTCCTCTGGGCCGGGGTACAAAGGTTTCGGCAAAAATCCATTTTTACCGGAATGGGCTGGACCCTCATCTCTTTGATGCTTGTATTGTTCCTGGCGGCTGGGATGGAAGATTACAGGGGCCGGGCCAAAAATCTGGCCGTGATTGTGCAGGAAACAGCCGCTGTGCGGTCAGGGATCATGGAATCCTCCACCAAGCTGTTTGAACTTCATGCCGGCACCCGGGTTCAGGTGAAGGCCCATAAAAACGGATATTTAAAAATCAGACTGGCCAAGGGCCGTATCGGGTGGGTGAAACCCGGCGCTGCCAAAGTGATATGATCCTTAAGTGCCCAGGTTTTGCACGTGGGGACGGAGATGACTGCCGGCAATCAGAATAAGATTGAACACAATTAGAATTTAATGTATATACCACTTTGCCCTGGCGGTAAAAACCAGGCATGATTTTTTTTAAATATGATGACCTTGTCAGGTCAGGAAGGGTATAATGAATATAGATATTGCCAAAACACGGATTGGGGTTGTGGGAGCAGGCAGCTGGGGCACCGCCCTTGCAAAATTGCTGGCGGATAAAGGGTTTCCCATTGATCTCTGGGCGTTTGAGCCTGAGGTGAAAGAGCAGATAGAAAAAAAACGGGAAAATGAAATATTCCTTCCCGGGTTTGAACTGCCGAACAATCTTGTCCCTTTCAATGACCTTGAAACCGTCGTGAAAAACAAGGAATTGGTCCTGGTGGTGGTCCCCTCCCATTGCATGCGAAATGTCTCGTTGAAAATGAAAGCATTTATAAGCCCGGACACCATCGTTGTAACTGCCTCCAAAGGCATTGAAAATGTAAGTCACCAGACCATGACAGATATTCTATCGGAAAACATTGATTTTATCCCAAAGGAAAATTTTGCGGTCCTGTCCGGCCCCAGTTTTGCCAAGGAAGTGGCGGCAAAGGTTCCAACGGTTGTGGCGGTGGCTTCCAAAAACCGTGGGGTGGCCGAATATGTCCAGGCAGTATTTTCCTGCCCCACTTTTCGGGTCTATGTCAATGATGACCCCGTGGGAACCCAGATCGGGGGAGCCGTGAAAAATGTAGTGGCCATTGCCGCAGGTATTTGTGACGGCATGAATATGGGGCTGAACCCCAGGGCTGCATTGATCACCCGTGGATTGACAGAGATGAATCGTTTGGGCAGTAAAATGGGGGCGGATCCTTTGACCTTGTCGGGTCTTGCAGGGGTTGGGGATCTTTTGCTGACCTGTACTGGTGATTTAAGCCGGAACTATACCGTTGGCAAGCAGATTGGACAAGGGAAAAAACTGGACGATATTATTTCTGAAATGAGAATGGTGGCAGAAGGGGTAAAAACCACCCGGTCCGTATACAACTTGTCCAAAAAACTGGGGGTGGACCTTCCCATCTGCAATGAGGTGTATGCGGTTCTGTTTGAAGATAGACCTGTGGCCCAGACCGTGGCACGGTTAATGAATCGGTCTTTGAAACATGAACTGGACGGGGTTCTTTAAGTTGCTATTCCTATTACTTTAACAGGCCTGTTGTCTTAACAGGCCCATTGATTTTGACATTTTTTTAGGTTTACCAGACTTCCGGATAGGCAACATCCACAAAGCTATTTTCCATCTTGAATTTATGGTCCCGTTCCATGGCGGCAAGGTCCAGGAAAACCTTTTTTAATTGCGGGTCATCACAATTATCCGCAAGGGCTGTGTATCTTTTCATGGCAAGTTCTTCATTTTTCATGGCAATGCCAATGGCGCCCTTGAGATCCATATCGTCATTGACTTCAGGCATATCAATGGTTTCAGATACCTTAAAATCCTTTTCAAAATTGAAGAAAGAGGTGTCCATTTTTTCTTTGTTTAAAATGGCGGTCAGGATTTTTTCATGTTTTGCTTCTTCTTTGGCAAATTTTTCAAACAATTCCATGAGAAAGGGTTCCTTGATTCTTAGGGCAACCTTCTCATAAAATTCTTTTGCCTCAATCTCGCCTTTGATCGCATCTGAAATTACCTGTTTGTAGCGTTCCAAATCCATGGTCATCCTCCATCTGGTTTTAAACGGTATTTAAAATCCCTAACATTTCTTTGTTTTCCAAGAAATAGCCAGGGTTTATCCTGGTCCATAATAGTCCATAAAAAAAATGACCGCAAGAAAAACCAATGGGAGAACCCATTGATTGGATGTAAATTTTTTTTGGCTCAGGATCAGGAAAAACACCTAGCGGTGGCTATCCTTCCTTGAGAGGCTCATTTTCTTCTTCCTGAGCAGGATTTTTTTGTTTTTCCAGCTTGCGCTGCTTTTTTTCTTCTTTCTTTTTCTTTTTTGCCAATTCTTTCTGTCGTTTTTCAAATGAATAGTTTGGTTTGAACAAGATGAATTCCTTTTGACTGTTGTGGGTTGGCCGCAAAGGGTCTGCGATAAAAAAAAGACCCCGCAAAAATGCGGGGTCTTTGCAATGCTTAATACCAGTGTTTATAACTGTCTAACATTCTCAGCTGCCGGTCCTTTAGGACCGTCTACAACATCAAATGTTACCCGTGCACCTTCAGCCAGGGATTTAAATCCTTCTGCCTGAATTGCTGAATGATGAACAAATAAATCCTTGCCACCATCCTGCTCAATAAAACCAAAACCTTTTGAATCATTAAACCACTTTACTGTACCTTCAGCCATGTTGTATTACTCCTTTGCGATGGGCTCCTTTCGGAACCGCTGTTTATATAGCCGAGGTATCGTGTGATACGTCGACTGGAAGTCTGGGTGTCCAGACAAAATCGGTTATTGTTGTGCGCTCTGGCTCCTGCTTCTGCTGTTTCTGCCGGCGGAAGCCAGGGAAAAAACACCGCTACCGCTGCTGTGATGGCTTTTTCTTCGCCCGGTCACCGGGGGTTTCTTTCTTCTCGGCATTTGACGCGGCGCGCGTTCTCTTTTCTCTTCAACCAGGTCTTCTCTCGGGTCATAGTCAAACCCAGGGGCTGTTTCCCTGCGCATTTTTTTACCCAGAGTACGCTCAATGACAGAAATCATTTTATTGTCTTCCTGGCCGGCAAAGATGAGTGCCTCCCCTGTGCAGGCTGCCCGGCCTGTACGTCCGGTGCGGTGGGTATAGGCTTCCGCAGTATCCGGTACATCATAGTTGATTACATGGCTAATCCCCTGAACATCAATGCCCCGGGCGGCGATATCCGTGGCAACTAGAATTTTGAAGGTGCCGTCCTTAAATCCATTCAGCGCCTGCTGGCGTTTTTGTTGGGAAAGATTGCCCTGGATGGATGCCGCACTATAGCCTTCCTTTTGCAAATGCAGGGCCAGACTTTTTGCCTTGTGTTTGGTGCGGGTGAAGATCAGGGTGCTGCTCATCTCTTTTTCCTGGATGATGCTCTTGAGTAAAGAGGTCTTCTTGGCTTTTGCCACCTGAAACAGCACATGGGAGATTGAAAGGACCGGCTGGGTGTGGTTGATTTGAACGGTGGCCGGATTTGTTAATATGTTTTCCGCTAAATGCCGGATTTCCCTGGGCATGGTGGCGGAGAAAACCAGGGACTGGCGTTTGACGGGCAGTTGCTTGATGATCCTGCGGATATCGGGCAAAAATCCCTTGTCAAACATGTGGTCAGCTTCATCGAGAACCAGTGCTTCAACCGCGTTCAGGGAAAAGGCCCTGTCATTCAAGAGATCAAGCAGCCGGCCGGGGCAGGCAACTATAATTTCCACTCCATTACGGATGGCTCTGACCTGGGGATGCTTGCCCACGCCGCCGTAAATGGAAATACTGCGCAGGCCGGTCTGTTTTGCCATTTTGCTGATGTCGTCATGGATCTGCTCGGCCAATTCCCTGGTGGGTGCTACAATTAAGGCCCTCACTCGTTTACGGGGGCCGTCCAGAAGTCGCTGGAGAAGGGGTAGAACAAAGGCTGCGGTCTTTCCGGTGCCGGTCTGGGCAAGGCCCAGGATATCCCGACCTTCAAGGATCGGGGGAATGGCTTCTTTCTGTATCGGGGTAGGGGTGGTAAAACCGCAGGCTTCAATGCCGGCGGTTATCTTGGGGTGAAAATTAAATTCTTTAAAACTCATTAATGCTCCTATGTATTACGTGATGACCGGCCAGGGCGTATCCCTGGTTTTCGATCTGCGGAGTCATTACCCTCCGCTGGTAATTTTTTTATTTGTTTGATGAAATGGTTGAACAGGTTATGTTGAAGGCATCAGGGGCAGTCGGCGGGTTATGGTCCGGGAAAATCTCTGTTGCTGCGCGGTTATTATTTATGACATACAGTGTCATAGGGTTTCTCCTGTTTAATGAATCAGCAGAAACTTCGACCGCAACGAACGATGCTTTTGAAAAACAACGAGGTTAACGAGGACAACCTTGAAGGAAAATTTGATTCTACTTTTTGTAAAGTTAGTCTGTAGCTTACACCATTGACCACAGATTGCAAGTAAAATAAATAACCAGAGAAGAACCAATGTATACACAATTGCATTTGTGAAGGGAGGTATGTCCAAGGGGGAACTCTGGTATGGGCGAAAATCCGAGGCCCAAATCCTATAAAAATATCCAATTTTTCTACATTTAATTGAGATCGATTCCCATAAATTTAAATTTTTCTGACTCAAATTGTCCAAATATGTGATATAAAATAGAGTTGTGCGACTAAATAGCCCTAAGAAAAATAACTTTAACGAAGGATAAAAAATGTCAGAAAACGAGATTGCCTTGGTTATCGAAGATTTATCCATCTTGGTGGTTGATGATATGAAAAGCATGCGCTTAACCATTCGAAAAATGCTCCAAAACTTAAATATCGGCGCAAAATTGCGGTTTGCTGAAAACGGGAAAGAAGGATTAGCAGCTTTAAGGGCTTCAACCTTTGATCTTCTTATTGTTGACTGGAATATGCCTGTTCTGAACGGGATTGAAATGCTGGAAGAAATTCGGAATGATATTTTGCTTAGAGATATCCTTGTGATTATGATTACAGCAGAAGCGGAGCGGGATATCGTTGCTGAAGTGGCGGAAACTGAAATTAACGGATACCTTCTAAAACCTTTAACCCTTGGCGTTTTGGATACGACCATAAAAGCTGTCATTAAAAAAGTCAATAATCCCGATCCTTTTACCATACATCGAAAACAGGCAAGAGAGTTGGAAGAAAAGGGTGACTATACCGCCGCCATTGAAGAAGTAAAAATAGCCTTGATCCATAAACCATCTGCTTCAAGACTGCTTCGCCAATTGGGGTTACTCCATTTTAAAATAAAAAAAAGCAGCATTGCAGAGAAATGCCTTTTAAAGGCAGTTTCCGTCAACCGGCAGGATACAATTTCACGGGTTTATCTTGCCGATTATTATTTGAAAAAAAATGATCTCAAAAAGGCGGGTGCCTATTATCTTGAGATCCTGTCATTAAGTACCCGATACAATGAAAAAGCCTACGATATCTGCAATAAATTATTGAAAAATAATCTCAGGTCTTTGGCCCTGGCTATTTTTTCCAAGGTAATTGCCCGATCAAAAAAAAAAAATATTGCCCGGGAACAGATCATCGAGATCTGTTTGTCAAATCATGAGTTTGAGTTTCCCCAGGAATTGCTTGAGCAAGGTGTCAAAGAGAATCCTTCAAATTATGATATGATGTATAAGGCAGGACTCGTATTCAATGACGCGGGAAATAGAGAAAAAGCATTGAAATATTTTATCAATGTGGACAGTCATGTCAGGGCGCATATAGACGCAAAATTTCAAATTGCAAAAATATATTACCTGAATGGTAAAACACTCAAAGCAGATGATTGTCTAAATCAGATTCTAAGGATAGACCCCAAGCATGAAGCGGCAATCGCACTTCGAAGAGAACTTTAACTACCTATCGTTTTTCGTGCTCAAACGCCTCTAAAATTATCTGGCAGGCCATCTTCGTACCGCCCTGGTTTTTTTGAATATAATATTGGGCCTTTTGTCTTCGTTTGTTTCTTTCAATAGGGGTCTCAAGATGGGTGACCATGGTGTGGGCAACCGCCTGACTATCATTGCAGATGGTGACAATATTTTGGCTGAAAAGATCTTCTCCCGCCCAGGCAAAATCATCCAGATAGGGGCCGGTCACCGTGGGCGTTCCAAGAACAACCGGCTCAATGAAGTTTTGGCCGCCCAGGGGGCACAGGCTGCCGCCTACAAATACAGCCCCTGCAATCCCATAGGCAGACCTCAATTCCCCGAAGGTGTCCCAGAGGATGATGCCGGCAGTTGTGGCAGGTTCTGTCAGCTCTGATCTTAACTGGAATGAAATCCTTTTTTTGTATAGCTTTTTCTTCCAGGCATTTATCCGATGCATGTGTCGGGGAAAAATGGCCACTAACTGGCAGGGATATTGGGCCAGCAGATTTTCCAGAATTTCCAGGGCCTGTGTTTCTTCGGGTCGTCTGATGGATGCCAGGATGGACAAGGGAAGGGTATTTGAGATTATGTTTTTCAGGGCTGTTGGCTCTGAAGGGGTGTCAAGGTCTGCTTCCATGAGATCAAATTTTATATTGGGCATTATGGTAATCCGGGCCTTGCTAAAGATGTGGCCGTATCTTTTTGCATCCAAAGGGGATATGGCAAGAATTTTGTCCGGTGACAGCCGTGCCCATAGAAATCTTGTCCATCTATAATGCTGACCGCTCCGCTTGGACAGCCGACCATTGACAATAAAAATTTGGGTATGGTTTTCCTTTAAATAATGGAGAAGGGCCGGCCAGATTTCGGTTTCAAGCAGGATCATTACCCTGGGGTTTATCCGGGTGACAGCCCTTTGGATGGTTTGGGGAATATCAAAGGGAAACCAGTCGAGAAAATAGTCAATATTGGGGTTAATCTTTATATGGGTCAGTCCTGATTCCAGGATTTCCATGCCCTGGGAGGTGGTGGAGGTGATCAGTATTTTAATCTTTTGTCTGGGTTCCAGGGAGCTAAGAAGGGAGAGGGCGAGAAATGCCTCGCCGGCAGATGCCGCCTGGATCCAGATATCCGCCTTTTGAAGGTGGTCTGTTGTGACCCTTTTTTTAAAAGAAGGGGAAAGTCGTTTGTTTTTTTTAAAAAAAGGCAGGGCCACCTGCCACAGGATATTGTAAAGTTTGAAAAAATTGGGTATAAAGGCACACGTTTTCATGGGGCTTATGCTCTCATGTTTTTTGATGGTTGACAATACCCGGTTTTTTGAATCGGGTGCAGAATATGGGCGAACCAAATTTAATTTATGGAAAATAAACCAGCCAGTCTATCCAAATCCCGGCAACGCGTAATTTTTAATCTTGTATCTCGATATTGGAAACGCCTTGCCTTTGCAGCTGCGTGCATGATCATGGTGGCCGGTGCAAACGGGGCCATGGCCCTGTTGGTCAAGCCGGTCATGGATGATATTTTTATCGGCAAAAACCGAGAAATGCTCCTGCTCATACCCGGCCTTGCCGTTCTGGTCTTTTTGCTCAAAGGACTTGGGTCCTATGGGTCTGAATATTTTATGAATTATATCGGGGAGAAGATCATCCGGTATTTCAGGGATTCCCTCTATGAAAAAATAACCGACCTGCCCATTGCCTTTATCCACAAGGAAAAAACCGGGGCTCTCATGTCCAGGATCACCAATGACGTCAATATTGTCAAGGGCATGGTATCCACGGCCGTGATAAATGTTTTCCGGGATTTTTTCAGTGTGATCGCTTTTTTGGGGGTTATTTTTTACCGGGACTGGCAACTGGCCTGCGGGGCTTTTCTCGTGCTGCCCTTGGCCTTTTATCCGATTCTTGTTTTCGGCAGGCGGGTGAGACGCTTTTCAACCGGTTCCCAGGAGACCATGGCCGATTTGAATTCTTTTCTCCACGAAACCTTTTCCGGTGCCAAAATCATTAAAATTTTCAGCCTGGAATCCTATGAAAAAAAGAGGTTCAGGTTAAAAACCGGAGAATTGTTCCGGCTTGAAATGAAAAAGGTTGTTGCCAAGGCCCTGTCTTCACCTGTCATGGAATTTTTAGGGGGCCTGGGGATTGCTTTTATTATCTGGTTCGGCGGCATGCGGGTGATCAATGGGACCTCCACTCCCGGCATTTTTTTCTCATTTTTAACCGCGGTCATGATGCTCTATGATCCGGTTAAAAAATTGTCCGGGCTCAACAACACCATCCAGGAAGGGGTGGCGGCTGCTTCCCGGATCTTTGATATCCTGGAGCAAGAAGAGACCATCCAGGAAAAAATAAACCCGGAAATGCTTGAAGGAACAGTCTTTGACCTGGAATTTGATCGTGTAAGTTTTTCCTATGGGGCGGATGAAACACCGGCTCTAAAGGATATTAATCTTCGGGTTGCCCCGGGTGAGGTACTGGCCCTGGTGGGAATGAGCGGGGGGGGGAAAACCAGTCTTGTCAACCTGATACCCCGACTCTATGATGTGTCTTCGGGCCGGATATTAATTGGCGGCAAGGACATTCGGGATCTGTCCATCAAATCTTTGAGGGATACTATTTCCATTGTGACCCAGGAACCCATTTTATTCAATGAATCGGTGAAAGAGAATATCCGGTATGGACGAATGGACGCCACAGAGGAACAGATTGTCAAGGCGGCAAAAGCCGCTTTTGCCCATGAGTTTATTCTTGGATTTCCCAAGGGGTATGATACGGTAATAGGGGAGCTTGGTTCCCGGTTGTCCGGTGGGGAAAAACAGCGGATTTGTATTGCCAGGGCCCTGATCAAGGATGCGCCGGTGCTGATTCTGGACGAAGCCACTTCAGCCTTGGATTCCCAGGCAGAACAATTGGTGCAACGAGCTTTGGAAAATCTCATGAAGGGCAGGACTTCTTTTGTCATTGCTCACAGGCTATCCACCATCGATTATGCTTCCCGGGTGATTCTGCTCAAAAACGGTTCCATTGCTGAACAGGGAACCCACCGGGAGCTGATGGACTTAAAAGGCGCCTACTTTAGTTTACAGTCCATGCAGGCTGGCAAGACAGCGAAATAATAAAAACCTGAAACTTAAAACCGAACACCTAGGAAATGAATCCTAAAAGGAGAAACACCATGGCGGTTTCTAAAGAATTATTGGAGATACTGGTCTGTCCCAAATGCAAGGGAGAGGTTGTTTTAACCCAAAAACAAGACGGACTTGTTTGTAATGCCTGTTCCTTGTGCTATGAAATTCGAGATGATATTCCCATTATGCTCATTGAAGAAGCAAAGCCTGTCTAAAGATGAGCATCCCGAAATCACCGGATCCGGCAAAATTGGTAGTCTCTGTCTTTATGAAGGAACGACAGGTATTTGATCAGATTTTTGACCGGCTTGAAGCGATTGCAGGACCCTGCGATATCATCTCAAAATGGCTTGATTTTGATTTTACAGACTATTATTATCAGGAAATGGGAGCGCCTCTGTATAGACGGCTGATTGCCTTTAAACCCCTCATTGAGCAAGCGTCACTTGCATCCATTAAGCTTGCCACTAATTTGTTGGAAAAGACATGTTTGGACGGTGACAACCGGCAGGTGAATATTGATCCGGGATATTTATTGTCTTCACGGTTTGTCCTTGCCACGGGAAAAGAATATTCCCACAGGATTTATATCGGCCAAAATATCTATGCAGACCTGACCCTGATGTATACCAAAAAGGGATTTAAAACCCTGGAATGGACCTACCCGGACTATGCTTCACAAGCTGTTACCGGGTTTCTTGAAAAGGTCAGGAACAAGTATCTTCTGGATTTAAAGGAAAGGAAAAATTTATGATAAAAAGCATGACGGCCTTTGCAAAGGCATCCCATACCAAGACGTGCATTGATACCAATGCGTCTATTACAGCGGATGTGACCATTCGTTCCTATAATTCGAGGCATTTGGATTTTGCCATTCACCTGCCCGAGGCCTGTCAGTCCTTTGAGGAAGAGATTAAAAAACGGATTGCCAAAACCCATGACCGGGGACGGATAGAAATCCGGTTGAATTTTACCGATGACTCCCAGGATTCAGAATTTTTTGAGGTGGATGAGGTAAAGGCAAGGGGATATTATTTGGCATTAAGCCGGGTAAAGGATTCCCTGACGCTAAGTTCTGATATTTCCCTGGACAATATTCTTACGGCCAGAAATATTATCATACCGGCCCAAAAGCAGATTGATACAGACCTGCTGGGGGAGGTGGTATTGGAGGCCGTTGAGATGGCCGCCAGGGAGCTGGATCTCATGCGGCGCCGGGAGGGAGAAAATCTTTTCCAGGATTTGAGTTCCCGCATGGATCATATTCAAGGATGCATGGAAATTCTGACCAAGGAGGCCGACAAGATCCCCGGGATTTATAAAAACAGACTCATGGAACGGATCGCCAAACTGACCACGGATGCAGAAGGGATTGATCCGGTCCGGCTGGCCCAGGAAGTGGCGGTTCTCAGTGATAAAAGTGATGTGTCCGAGGAAATCGTGCGCCTTGCAAGTCATATCAGCCTGTTTCGGGAAGTCATGGATGCCAAAGACTCCCAGGGAAGAAAACTTAATTTTCTGATCCAGGAATTTAACAGAGAGTTTAATACCATTGGATCAAAGGCGGGTAATGCGGTTTTGTCCCATATGGTGGTGGACCTGAAGTCAGAACTGGAAAAAATTCGAGAACAGGTTCAAAATATTGAATAACCGGGGCCACAGTTTTATATAAATCTTGATTTTGATAACCATCAACAGCAGCACAAGGAAATGATATGGAACAGCTCCTTTTAAATATCGGTTTTGGGAATACGGTCGTGGCCGAACGGGTGGTGGCGATTTTATCCCCTAATTCATCTCCCATGAAACGGGTCAAGGATGACGCAAAGGAGGCCCGCAGTCTCATCGATATTACCCACGGTAGAAAAACACGGGCGATTATTATCACGGACAGCAACCATGTGATATTGTCTGCCATCCAGGCGGAAACCGTGGCTTCCCGTTTTGAAGCCCTCATGAAGGATGGGGAAGAAAAACCCAAAGAACCAGTCAAAGAGCCAGGCAAATAGAGCAATCAAACAAATTGATGCGTCGGATAAATTAAGAAATGGTCAGCCAAATTAAGAAAAGGTAAAATGGAAAAAAAAGGAAACCTATTTGTGATTTCCGCTCCTTCAGGAGCCGGAAAAACCACGTTGATCGGGCAGGTGTTAAAACAATTTCCCCAATTGGCCTATTCAATTTCCCATACCACGCGAAAGCCCCGGAAGGGGGAAATCCATGGGCGGGATTATTTTTTTATAGATGAGCAGGAGTTTAACGCCCGAATAGCCCAGGATCTTTGGATTGAATGGGCACAGGTCCATGGGAATTTTTATGGAACCTCCAGGGAGTTTGTATCGGAAAAATTGAAAAACGGGGAGAACCTTCTTTTGGATATTGATGTCCAGGGAGCAAAACAAATAATGAATTCCAAACTGGGGCTTGTTTCTATTTTTATTTTACCCCCCTCCATCACTGTACTTTTGCAACGCCTTGAAAGCCGGGGCACAGATTCCCCTACTGTCATCGCACGCCGCATGGAAAATGCACGATGGGAGATGGATCAACAAGAGGCTTATGACCATGTAATTGTCAATGATGATATTGATCAGGCCATCAATGATCTGTGTTCGATTTTTGAAACTAAAATGAGGTTCTTATAATGACGATAGACAAAACAGAGATACTATTTGGGTTTCATTCCGTGTACGAGGCATTGCGTGCCGCAAAACGACAGTTTGAAGTTGTTTTTATTTCCAGCAAACGGTCCGCCGGCAGGGCAGACAAGGTGATTTTACTTGCTGAAAAAAGGGGCATTAAGCTTCAATATACAGACCCAAAGCAATTGGATGCGCTGACCCAGTTTGCCCCCCACCAGGGGATTGTGGCAAAAGCCTCTTCTTTCCCCACAAAAAAGGCCACACAGATACTGCCCCTTCTTGCGAAGAGAGAAACCCCTTATTCTATTTTGGTGATTGAAAGCATTGAAGATCCCCATAACCTGGGAGCATTGATCAGAACCGCCCTTTGTGCCGAGGTGGACTATATCATGATCCCCAAGGACAGATCCTGTCCTCCCTCATCCACGGTTTCCAGAAGTTCGGCCGGTGCCATGGAACACGCAGATATCTTTATGATCACCAATACTGCTTCCATTTTAAGGGATTTAAAGGAACATGGGGCATGGATTTCCGGATTGGATGCCGACGGCTCCAGCGACTTATATGGATCCGATCTCACCGGCAATATTGTCCTTGTTATTGGAGGGGAGCACAAGGGTATTCGCCCCGGTGTCAAAAAAGAGTGTGATTTTGTGTTGTCCATTCCCATCTCAGGTAAAATCAATTCATTGAATGCCTCGGTGGCAGGCGGTATTGCCATGTATGAGGCCAAGCGCCAGCGCAGTATTCATATTTCCAAAGGAAAATAAAGAATGTCAGCTCCCACACCCCCAAAAGTCATGCCACCAGAATCCATAACACCAAAAACCATAATAATGGACGATACCCTTCAACTGAACGTACCGGACAGACCCATCATTCCCTATATTGAAGGGGATGGTATTGGACAAGATATCTGGCCCGCAGCAAAAATTGTATTGGATGCCGCTGTAAAGGCCGCATTTGGATCCAAGAAAAAAATAGAATGGCTGGAGCTATTCGCCGGTGAAAAAGGATTTGCAAGGACAGGACAATATTTGCCCGCTGAAACCTTAAATGCCATACGAGCCCATCGGGTTGCTATTAAAGGTCCTCTGGCGACCCCGGTTGGAAAGGGAATGCGGAGTCTGAACGTCAAAATCCGGCAACAACTGGATTTATATGCCTGCATCCGTCCGGTGCGGTATTATTCGCCGGTGCCAAGCCCGGTTTCCCATCCCGAGCGGGTGGATATGGTGGTCTTCAGGGAAAACACAGAAGATCTCTATGCCGGTATTGAGTGGGACTCCGGATCCTGGGAGGCCATAAAATTATTGGGCCTTTTAAAAACGGAACTCAATTGTGATCTGCCGGCCTCATGTTCCATTGGTATCAAGCCCATGTCGCCGGAAAAAACCAAGCGGCTTGTGATCCGGGCCTTTGAATATGCCTTTGAAAATAATCGGAAGAGTGTGACCCTGATGCACAAGGGGAACATCATGAAGTTTACTGAAGGGGGATTTCGAAAGTGGGGATATGAAGCGGCCTTTGAAACCTTTGGAGACCGGGTGATCACCGAGGAAACCTTGTTTGAAACCCATGAAGGAATTGTGCCCGACGGGATTGTGGTGATCAAGGACAGGATTGCCGATATGGTGTTTGCTGAAGTTTTGCTGCGGCCTGAAAATTTTGATATTATTGCCTGTCCCAACCTGAACGGGGATTATATTTCCGATGCCCTGGCTGCCCAGGTCGGTGGATTAGGGCTTGCACCCGGGGCTAATATCGGTGATGAGTGTGCCGTATTTGAAGCCACCCATGGGACGGCTCCGGATATTGCTGGAAAAGATATGGCAAATCCTTGTTCCCTTATCCTGTCCGGTGCCATGATGTTTGATCACATGGGGTGGAAAAGGGCGGGGGATATTATTCGAACCGGTGTGACAAAGGCGCTTGCCTCGGGCAGGGTCACAGCGGATTTGGCATCCCAAATCACCGGGGGAGAAGAGGTGACATGTTCCAGATTTTCAAGGAGTGTAGCAGAGCATATTCTTTTTTAGCCGTAAAGAGGCTTTCTTGTGCATTTCAGGCCCTGGTATTTCCCTGCCAATGTCTGAAATGCAGGGCCTATATTGATGTCAATATACCCCACAGCCTGTCGGCTTGTTTTTGTGATACTTGCCTCCCCTGCGACCCCCTTGGGTTTCGACCGCCTTTTTGTCCCAGGTGTGGTCATCTTTTTGACCAACTTTCTGACCCGATTTTAGATTTGACTTCCGGTTTGATCACTGACCGGGAAAATGGTAACAATCATCTTTGCGAGACCTGCCTGATCACCCCGCCTTCTGTCAACCAGGTCAGAGCCGCCTTTCAATATCAGGGGATTATACGAGAGGCCATCCCTTTGTTTAAGTATCAATCAAAACTTTTTCTTGCCCGTGTGTTTGAAACCTATATGTTTGATGCCTTTAATCGTTTTTTTGATCGTTCATCCATTGATTTGATTCTGCCCATTCCCTTGCATCGCAAGAAAATGAAACAGCGGGGTTTTAACCAGTCTTTTTTCCTGATTCGTAATTTTAAAAAACACTATAAATTGGTTTGTGGAAAAACGCCTCCTTGGCAGATTGACACAGGTGCGCTTAGGAGAGTCAAATTCACCCGTCCCCAAACCGGTTTTGATATCCAACAGCGAAAAGCAAACCTTAAGGGCGCATTTTGTATCAAAAAAAAGAAATTCATCCCAGGAAAAAATATATTGCTGGTAGATGATGTATATACCACGGGCGCCACCTGTGGGGAAGCTGCAAGACTTTTGTTAGACGCCGGGGCAAACAAGGTGGATGTTCTGGTCCTTGCCAGGGCCTGATATTTGGCCTATATGTCTCTTCAGGGCAATCGATAGTAAAATAAATTCTTGGTGACATTTTCAATCACAATCCGGCTAATCGGTGGGGGAGTGTCGATTTCACTCTTTCAATATTTTTTGTTGACGAAAAGCAATTGCTTTTCCGTTAAAAGTTTTAAAATCAAAGCCTTAATCCAATTCTTATTAAAATCTAAAAAAGAACTTGACTAAAAACTAATATGGTTTTATAAGCCTTTATGTAAGCGCTTATATAATTTATTAAGTATGAAATGACACAATATGGGTTTTCACCATTTTAGACATGTTTTTTTGCTTAGTACGCCATTCCCACCCCATGTCAACGATGTGTCCCCTTTGTCCACAGCTTAAATGCAGGGACATAACGTTTATAAAAAATGATCTAAGGAGGCAATATATGGATCTTTCAAAGTTGGAAAAATTAGAAAAGCTCAGGATGGAGATCAGGCAGTTCGCCAGGGAAGAATTGTTACCCTATGAGCAGGAAGTTGAAACAAACAATCAGATTCCAGAGCATATCCTTGCGCAAATGCGAGAACGCGGTTACTTCGGGCTGACCATCCCCAGGGAATACGGCGGTAAGGGTATGGGAAAAATGGAATTTTGTACAGTTGAGGAAGAACTGGCCAAGACCCATTTCGCCTTTATGGATATTATCAGCCTCAACAACGGGCTGGGATCCAGAAGCATCGTATTGGACGGGAGCCAAGAACAAAAACAAAAATATCTTCCCAGGCTTGCCAGCGGAGAATGGATCTCGGCGTTCACTCTCACAGAGCCCAATGCAGGGTCTGATGCGGCAAGCATCACCACCACTGCAGAGAAAAAAGGGGATGTTTATATCCTCAACGGGATGAAACATTTTATTACCAATGCGCCCATTGCGGATGTTTTTATTGTGATTGCGGTAACAGATCCTGAACTGGGCCCCAAGGGGGGGATTTCCGCTTTTATAGTGGAAAAGGACTTTCCCGGTATTTCCATAGGTAATGTACACCAGTCCATGGGGATGCACGGATCCCATAAAAGTGAAGTGATTTTTAAAGATACCCCGGTGCCCGTACAAAATCTTATCGGTACAGAGGGAAGGGGTCTTGCCGTAGCGCTTAAAACGGTTGACGAGGGACGTATGGGGGTTGCGGCAACCTCTGTGGGCATGGCCACAAGGCTTTTAGACATGGCCGTTGAATTTGCCCAGTCCCAGGAATTTAACAAAAAATCTCTGGCCAAATATCAGTCTGTTGAATGGCTTCTGGCCGATATGGCCACCGAGCTTTATGCGGCCAGAACCATGCTGTATAAAACTGCTGAAAAGATGGACAAAAAAGAAGATGCCCAGCTTGAAGTGGCCATGTGCAAGCTCTATGGATCGGAAATGGTGGGCAGGGTCGTTGAAAAGGCCATGGAGGTTTTCGGACAGCAAGGATGCCTTTATCAGAATGTGGTGGAACGTATATTGCGGGATGCCAGAATCCTCAGGATTTTCGAGGGTACGGCGGAAATACACAGGATTATCATTGGACGAAAATTATTAAAAGGACAGCGCCCGTCATAAAGAACTAAATTTTTGGAGGATAGATCATGAAATTCCTTTTAACGGAAGAACAAAATTATATACAAAAAGCCACACGGGATTTTACCAGGGGGGAATTTGACGACGATCAGATCCTGGATCTCATTGAAAAGAAGTGTTTTCCCAAGAAAATGTTTAAAAATGCCTGCAAATTAGACCTCATCGGCCTGACATATCCGGAAACTGCCGGGGGACAGGCCTGCGAAATGATGGACAATGTCCTTGTTATCGAGGAATTGTGCCGGAGGGATTCTACCATGGGGATCGCCTTGTCCACGGTGGATATGGGGGCTGAACTCATCGCCCGGTATGGGGATAAAAAGATGGTGAAAACCTGGGTTTCTCCCGTGCTGAAAGGAAAGGCCGTATCCGCTTTGATCTGTCCTGCGCTTGGCGAGGAAAAAAGTCCTGTCAGCTATAGAAAAGAGGGGGAAACTCTTATTCTAAATGGTGAGGCCTCCTTTGTAATGAATGCCGGCATTGCCGACTATTTCATCCTTGTGGCCGATCCGGAAGATGAAGCTTCAACCGACAAAAGGATTATCGCGGTTGTTCCCAAGGAAATTCAGTGCGTTAATGTGAACGCTGCCTGGGACAAGCTGGGGCTGGACATGCTCGCCTGGCACAAAGTATCTTTTGAAGATGCGAAACTTCCCGTTGCCAACCTTATTTTGGCAGATTCCAAAGGGAGCGATCCTGTGTTGGAACTTCAGCAGAACAATTTGCTCAAAATAAGTGCCATGTTTCTGGGGATTGCCCAGGGGGCTTTTGATCTGGCCCTGGGGTATGCGAAACAAAGGGAACAATTCAGACGAAAAATCGCACTTTTCCAGGGAATCAGCCAGAAAATCGCCCAGATGTATATCCGACTCCAGGAGGGAAGGGCTGCGGTTTATAATGCTGCCAGACTCTATGAGAGTGGCGGTATTGATCTGTATGACCTTATCGCGGTCAAACTATCTGCCCAGAGTGTTGCCGAGTTCCTTACAGATGAGGCGTTACAGATCCACGGTGGTGTGGGCTATATGATCGAATTTCCCATTGAACATTTTTTCAGGGATGTTAAATGCCTCAGAACCTTGATGGGCAGAAAAATATTTGAGACCGACATCATTAGTCAGAAGCTGATTGGTAATATTAAATAGTTGCTTACCCTTAAGACGGTTTAAACGTAAAAAAAATGGAGTAGATGCTGTGAGTGCATTGGAAAATGTCAGAATTTTAGATTTGACCCGGGTGCTGAGCGGCCCGTTTTGTACGGCAATGCTGGCTGATATGGGAGCCCAAGTGATAAAAGTGGAGCACCCAAAGGGAGGCGATGGATCCAGGGAGCCGTCGGCGGCGATAAATGGAGAGAGCCTTTATTTTATGTCTTTGAACCGGGGGAAGAAGGGGATTGCTCTGAATTTAAAAGACGAAAAAGGCATTAAGATTTTAAAGAGCCTGGTGGAAAAATCAGACGTAATCGTTGAAAATTTTAGGCCCGGCGTCATGGAGAAGCTCGGTCTCGCCTATGAAGATCTTAAAAAGATCAACCCTGAGATTATTTATGCATCCATATCCGGGTTTGGGCAATACAGTCCCCTGAAAAACCTTCCGGCTTTTGATATGGTGGCACAGGCCATGGGCGGGATCATGAGTGTGAACGGGGGTGCAGGTGATCCCCCTACAAGGGTGGGGGTTTCCATAGGAGATACCTCCACAGCCCTTTACACGGCTTTTGCCATTGTAACGGCCCTTTTTAATAAGGAGAAAACAGGAAAAGGACAGGCCATTGATGTTTCCATGGTTGACTCGGTTTTTTCCCTCCTTGAAATGTCTTTGTTCAAGTATCTTGGAGATGATGGCGAAGTTTCCGGCCGCATCGGTTCGCGGCATCCCACAAGTTATCCCTATGATGTGTTTGAGGCCAAGGACGGTTATTTTACCATTTCTACCTTTGACAATACCGGATTCTCACGCCTTTGCACTGCCATGGAAAAAAAGACCCTCCTTACGGATGAACGGTTTTTAACCGACACCATACGGGGGAAAAATGATGCGGATCTCAAAGAGATTATTCACACATGGTCAAAGGCGTTAACGGTTGATCAGGTTTTAGAAACCCTTGAAAAGAACAGTGTTCCCTCTTCCCCCATATATGATATCGGGCAGATTGCAGAGAGTGATCACATTAAAGTAAGGCAGATGCTGGTGGATGTGGAACATCCTGTTGCCGGGAAAACAAGGTTGCCGGCACTGCCGATTAAATTTTCAAATACCCCTGCAAAGATTCAGGGACCTTCTCCCCTCCTGGGAGAACATACAAAGGAGGTATTAAGACAAGTACTTGCGTTGGATGAAAAAACCATCAAGGAACTTGAGGTAAAAAAGGTTATCTGATGGTTCGCTTTTTAAAGATTGTATGGAAGGTGTGGACGATGGCATGACGGGTTGACTAAAATGTGGTCGTTCCTATTTTTAATGATACACTAGAAAGGGAGTAAGTGAAGCATGGATGTAAATCTGGAAAAAGATGGAGTGGGTGTTGTAAAAAAGGGCAGAGAGGCAGGCAGTGTAATCAAGTCGATCTGTGGCAGCCTGTTGGGGATTATGTTGTTTTTTATCCCCTTTTCCACCGCTTCCGGGGAGTCTAAAATTCCCCTGATACTTATCATTGATTTTATAAAGAAAATATTGGGAAGAAATCTGGATTATCTTACCCTGGGCATTTTGCTTTTGTTGTGCACCACCTGGATTCTTTCCCGGGTCACCCAGATACCGGTATTTAAGAAGTATCATGAGAAAGACGGGATCATGGGCGGAGTCTTCTTTGGCCTGGCAGCGATTTTTGGTATTATGATCGTTTTTAAAATCGGGCCCGGGTGGATTTTACATAAAGATATCGGTGGCCTTGCCTTCCATATCGGCAGCAGCGTGCTTTTGACGGTTTCCCTTGCAGGAACCCTGGTCATGTTTTTAACAGAGTATGGATTTTTGGAGTTTATCGGAACCCTGATGGCTCCCCTGATGCGGCCGCTCTATCGCCTGCCCGGTCGATCTGCGGTGGATGCTGTCACCTCTTTTGTGGCAGACCCTGCCGTGGGTATCTTCATTACCAATAAAATTTATAAGAACGGGTACTATACCGAAAGAGAAGCAGCCAGCATTGCGACAAATTTTAGTATCTGCAGTCTGGGATTTTTTGCCCTGCTGACATCCATTGGCGGCATTATGGAATATCTGCCCCATGTGATTATTTCTTCGTTTATCATTACCTTTATCCTGGCGGCCATTGTTACTCGTATCCCGCCGCTGTCCCGGAAAAAAGATGTCTATATCGACGGCAGACAGCAGACAGCTCAGATGCGCATCCCCGCGCCCCTTTGCAAAGATACCTTTTTCGAAGCCGTAAATGCTGCCGTTGAAAAAGCTGCTGTCACCCGTCCATCCATGCTGACCAAAGGGGCATTTGACGCGGTAAAATTTGCCCAGAAAATAGTGGGATATGTGGTTTCCATTGCAACTCTGGCCTTGATTCTGGCAACCTATACGCCGGTGTTTGATTGGCTGGGGGGACCTGTGACTCCCTACTTAAAACTGATGGGTCTGCCCGATGCCCAGGCCATTGCCTCCACGGTACTGGTTGCCATCACCGAAATTGCG
The DNA here is from genome assembly GCA_016743945.1 of Desulfobacteraceae bacterium. Taxonomy (GTDB): domain Bacteria; phylum Desulfobacterota; class Desulfobacteria; order Desulfobacterales; family Desulfobacteraceae; genus NBML01. The sequence continues at coordinate 7,341 of JADGFI010000031.1, read as the reverse complement.
CTTCCCATTATCATTGCCTCGGGTGCAAAGGTTTCGACAATGAGTTTGTTTTTTGTCTGTACCCTTTCCACAGTGCAGATCATTTTTTTTACGGAAAGTGCCAATGCCATGCTCGAGGCGGATATTCCGTTAAAGGTCTGGGAACTGATTGCAATCTTTTTTATTCGTACGATTATTGCGATTCCTCTGGTGGCCATTGCCGCCCATATTATTTTTTAAGGAACAAGCACAAAAAGGCTGCAAGGTATCTTGGGCTTTGCAGCCTTTGTTAAGTAAAAAAAAGAGTAAATTAGTAAACTAAGGGCTATTAATTTGTTATATAAATATATAAACTGAATGGATTATATAAATAATAAACTAAAGGATTAATATGTCGATTTATAAAAAAACAGGGGCCTTGCTTTTCGGCACACGGTTAAAAAGATTGAGTGATAAATTTTTAACCGATCTTTCAGAAATTTATAAAGAAGAAAGCATCAATTTTGAAGCCTCCTGGTTCCCGGTTTTTTATCTGCTTGACAGCCACCAGGAAGTAACGATTTCACGCATTGCCAGACAGTTGGAAATTACCCATTCAGGCGCCAGTCAGATGGTGACCTCCCTGAAGAAAAAGGGGTTTGTTCAGATATTCAAGATCTGTGAAGATAAACGCATTAAAACCGTGACCCTCACGGACCGGGGAAGGGAGATACTCGCTGAAATCAAGCCGGTATGGCATGCACTCCAGGAAAGTATGGTGGATATGGATGATCGGGCCGATACGGGTGGGCCATCCAAAATACTTCGGCTTCTGGATGACCTGGAAGAGGGGATGGCAGGTATTGATCTGGTGGGCCTGGTTCAAAAGAAACTTCGATTGAACCAGGTTTTAGAAAAGATGGATATCATTGAATACACAGATGAGTTTCATGAACCTTTTATGGCGCTGGTTTTGGACTGGATTTCAGAAAACCCAGAGGCAATGCCTGAAAATATCAACTGGATTAATCATACCCGACAAGCGGTTTTTGAAAGCCGGAATACCCTTGTTTTTCTGGCGGTCCATCAGGGACAGTTGATCAGCGCCTGCGTTGCAACCTTGGACCCTAAAAAGGATTCAAAAAAGGATCCGGAAAATCATGATTCGGAATTAACACTTATGGTTGATAAGAGCCTAACTTCGGATAATATCATCCAGGTGTTATTGGACAAGATGGCCCATGAATTGGAAAAAAGAAAGGTGGTTTGCATTACCACAAAAATAGACATTAATAATTCAGGTTTTTTAAAAAAGTTTCAAAAAAATAAATTTAAACTTATGGAAATTAAGAAAAATGGATCCGGGAAAAATACCTGTATGCGGTTATCCCGAATAACAAATCCTTAAATTCCATACCCAACTCATATAAGAGAAAGGAGAAATAAACAGGATGAAGAATATAGATGTTTCAAATGCAATGACCATTAAAATGGATGACATTTTTACACAACTTCCCCCCATGCCGGAGTTTGAAGAAGGGATCAGAAGAGCACCAAAACGGCCCATGACTCTCAATCACGGCGAAGTCCAGCTGGCCCTTAAAAATGCCCTGCGATATTTGCCCGATGCCTGGCACGAAAAAATGGCGCCTGAGTTTTTGGACGAGCTTTTAACCTATGGCCGGATCTATGGGTATCGATTCAGACCTGTGGGTCGTATTTATGGTAAATCCATTGACGAGTACAAGGGAAAATGCGTTGAAGGTAAAGCCTTCCAGGTGATGATAGAAAATAACCTGGACTTTGAAATCGGGCTGTATCCTTATGAAATGGTGACCTATGGTGAAACCGGTCAGGTCTGCCAGAATTGGATGCAATACCTGATCATTAAAAAATATCTTGAAAACATCACCCAGGATCAGACCCTTGTGGTGGAATCGGGGCACCCTCTGGGTCTTTTTAAATCTTCTCCCGCATCTCCCCGGGCCATTATCACCAACGCGCTTATGATCGGGCTTTTTGATGATCAGGAAAACTGGGAACGGGCCATGTCTCTGGGGGTTGCCAATTATGGACAGATGACCGCCGGCGGATGGATGTATATTGGTCCCCAGGGCATAGTCCACGGCACCTATGGTACGCTTTTAAATGCAGCCAGGCTTGAACTGGGTGTTCCCGAGGACGGAGATCTTACCGGCAAGCTTTTTGTCACATCTGGTCTTGGCGGGATGAGCGGTGCCCAGGGAAAGGCCATCGAGATTGCCAACGGGGTCGGTATCATCGCAGAAGTAGACGAATCCAGAATTAAAACCCGGTATGACCAGGGCTGGGTCAGCATGGTTACAAAGGATCCTGGTGAAACCTTTGCAGCAGCAAAAAAGGCAATGCAAGAAAAAAGACCCCTTGCCATTGCCTTCCATGGAAATGTGGTGGATCTGCTGGAATATGCCGTGGACAACGATATTCACATTGAGCTATTGTCGGATCAGACATCGTGTCATGTGGCCCATGGTGGCGGATATTGTCCCCAGGGCCTGACCTTTGAGCAGCGAACTTGTATGCTTAAGGATGATCCGGAAAAATTTATTGAAATGGTGGACACAACTCTTGTCCATCATTATAACCTCATTAAAGCCCTGGTGAACAAAGGGACCTATTTCTTTGATTACGGCAATGCCTTCATGCGGTCTGTTTTTGATGCAGGGGTTACCGAGATTTGTAAAAACGGGGAAAATACCCTTGACGGTTTTATCTTTCCCTCCTATGTTGAAGATATCATGGGGCCTTTGATGTTTGATTATGGTTACGGCCCCTTTAGATGGGTATGCCTCACCGGTAAACAAGAAGATCTGTTAAAGACAGACCAGGCTGCCATGGACTGCATTGATCCGGACAGACGATCCCAGGACCGGGATAATTATATCTGGATCAGGGATGCCCATAAAAATAAGCTGGTGGTTGGAACCCAGGCCAGGATCCTCTACCAGGATGCCATGGGCCGGGTAAACATTGCCCTGAAATTCAACGACATGGTCAGAAAAGGCGAAATAGGACCCGTGATGCTGGGCCGGGATCACCACGATACCGGCGGAACAGACTCACCCTTCAGAGAAACGGCAAACATCAAGGACGGCAGTAATATCATGGCGGATATGGCGGTTCAGTGCTTTGCCGGAAACTGTGCCAGGGGTATGAGTCTTGTGGCCCTTCACAATGGCGGCGGCGTCGGAATCGGCAAGGCTGTCAACGGCGGATTCGGCCTGGTCCTTGACGGAAGTTCACGCATAGACGACATCATAAAACGGGCCATGCTCTGGGATGTCATGGGCGGTGTTGCAAGACGTTCCTGGGCACGGAACGAACATTCCATGGAAACCTGTGTGGAGTTTAATGAGATGTGTAAGGGCGAGGCCCATATCACCATCCCCTACCTCACCGATGAGACCATGATCCAGGCGTTGGTGGATGAAAAAATAAAAAAATAAATTATTTGAACTTTCCTCTTTGAACCTTCCTAGGGGGTTGCATCGGGCAGATGATGTCCGGTGCAAACCCTGGGAAAAATACCGGAAGAAAAAATGCCAGGAGGAAAAAATGCCAGGAGAGAAAATATGAGTGGAAATCTAATCATAAAAAATGCTTCCCAGGTGGTTACCTGCAGCGGATTTAAGGCAAAGCAGGGAAAGAAGATGTCTGATCTTGGCATCATCGAAGAGGGTGCCGTGATCATTCAGGACGGTATCATCAAAGCCGTGGGTAACTCCAACGAGGTTCTCAAAAATTTTAATACCGCAGGGTTTCAGGTGATTGATGCCAAAGGCAAGGCGGTGCTCCCCGGGTTTGTGGATTCCCATACCCACTTTGTTTTTGGGGGGTACAGGCCGGATGAGTTTGCCTGGCGGCTCCGTGGTGACAGCTACATGGATATCATGAACCGGGGTGGGGGCATTGCAAATTCAGTCAAAGCCACCCGGGATGCCTCCAAACAAGCGCTTGTGGACTCAGGGTTAAAACGACTGGATTCCATGCTGGCCTTCGGGGTGACAACCGTTGAAGGCAAGAGCGGTTACGGGCTGGACCGTGATACTGAGATCAAGCAGTTGGAGGTGATGAAGGACTTGGGGAAAAAACATCCCATGGATATCGTCTCCACCTTTCTGGGGGCCCATGCAACGCCTCCCCAATTCAAGGGAAAAGAGGACCAATTCATTGATCTCATCATCGATATGCTGCCTGAAGTGGCCGAAAAAAAGCTGGCTGATTTTTGTGATATCTTTTGTGAGAAAAATGTTTTTTCCCTGGATCAGTCGAAACGATTGCTTTTACGGGCAAAAGAACTGGGGCTGGGTGCCAAAATTCATGCAGATGAAATTGTCCAGCTGGGCGGTGCCGAGCTTGCTGCCGAGGTGGGCGCTGTTTCCGCCGACCATCTTCTCCAGGCATCGGACCAGGGCATAAAAGATATGGCCCAAAAAGGGGTGGTGGCAACCCTTTTGCCGGGCACAGCATTCAGTCTAAAAGAGTCCTATGCCCGGGGCCGGTATATGATTGACCAAGGGTGTGCGGTTGCCTTGGCAACGGATTTTAATCCGGGCTCCTGTTTTTCAGAGTCCATTCCCCTTGTATTTGCCCTGGCAACATTGTACATGAATCTGAGCCCCGAAGAAGCGATAACAGCGCTGACCATCAATGGGGCTGCGGCCGTCAACCGGGCCCAAAGCATCGGTAGCATTGACAAGGGAAAGCAGGGGGATCTGATCATCCTCGAATTTCCATCCTATCGCTATATCCCCTACCATATTGGGGTCAATACTGTGGAAACAGTTATCAAGAACGGAAAAATTGTTGTATCCGGTAAAAGATGATGAAACCCCTTATTTGTATTATAAATTGTTTGTACCCATCAATTTTGTGAATTGTAAGCTAGGAATAAAAAAATGAAAAAGATAATCGAGTGTGTGCCCAATTTTTCCGAAGGACGGGATGAAGCGGTGATCAATGCCATTGCCGATGCGATTCGTGACACCGACGGGTGTACACTGCTGGATGTTGATCCGGGCAAATCCACCCACCGAACGGTTTATACCTTTGTGGGGGATGAGAAAGCTGTCATTGAGGGCGCTCTTGCAGCAGCAAGGGTGGCAAAAGAAAAGATCGATATGGCCCTTCACCATGGGGAACACCCCCGCTTTGGTGCCATGGATGTCTGCCCCTTTATCCCGGTGGCCAATGTGACCATGGAAGAGTGTGCTGCTGTTGCCGAAGAGTTTGCCCGGCGGGCTGCCGACGAACTTGAAGTTCCCTTTTTCCTTTACGAAAAAGCCGCCCGGCACGAATCCCGTCGCAAGCTGCCCGATGTCCGCCAGGGAGAATACGAAGGCCTGGAAAATAGGTTAAAAGATCCCCATTGGAAACCTGATTTCGGCCCGGCCAAATTTGTATCCTCCTGGGGAGCAACCGCCACGGGGGCACGGATGTTTCTCATTGCCTATAATGTCAATATTTTGGGAACAGCCAACCAGGCCCATCGCATTGCCCTGGATTTGCGGGAGGCTGGCCGGGGCAAGGATCAGCTCGGAGAGTTGAAGGATGTCAAGGGCATGGGCTGGTATGTGGATGAGTATAATCTGGCCCAGGTCACCGTCAACCTGAACAACTACAATGTGACCCCCATTCATGTTTTGTTTGAAGCGGTTAAAAAAAAAGCCACCGCCCTTAACATCGGGGTGGCAGGTTCCGAGATTGTCGGTATTGTCCCAAAAGAGTCCCTGCTCATGGCTGCCGACTATTATATTGAACAAGAAAATTTATTCATCTACGAAGAAGATCAGAAAATCAGGCTGGCCAGCGAACGGTTGGGACTTAATTCCGTGGCACCATTTATCCCCAAAGACAAGGTTATTGAATATATTGTGGCCCAACCGCCTGAAGAACCACTGGCGTCCATGAGCCTGCGGGGGTTTATCGAGGAAATAGCCGCCCGTTCTTCCGCTCCCGGAGGCGGGTCTGCCTCTGCTGCCATGGCAGCCATGGGAATCGGACTTGGGTCCATGGTTGCCAAACTCACCCAGGGCGTGAGAAAATTTGAAACTGTGGAATCCCATATGCAGAAGAGTATCCCGGTTCTCCATGAATTGACCCGAGAGCTGATCCCCATGATTGATGCGGATACCTCTGCCTTTAACGAATACATGGAGGGCCTGAGGCTTCCCGTGGGCACCGAGGCTGAAAAAGAGGCGCGCAGTGCAAAAATGCAGGCCGGCCTTAAGGCGGCTATCCAGATTCCTTTGACCACCATGCGTCTGGGGGACAGAGCATGGGATACCCTGTGTGAGGTGGCAAAATATGGTAACCCTGCATCCAAATCAGATGTCCAGGTAGGGGCAAAAGCCCTTGAAACCGGTATCTGGGGAGCATTCCAAAATGTTCTTATCAATATGAAAGATATTAAAGACGAGGCCTTTAAAGCTGAAACCATGGCTGAAACCCGTGCCATTGAAAAACGCTCCAGGCAAATGTGCGCCAGGGTGCTTGAAATTTTGGAAACCATTTAAGCCCGGGGGATGATTCAATGGTAGATGATTCAATAACTCTGGAATATCAAATAATCGGGCCGGAAGATTTTAAGGAAGTTCCCTGGAAAAACGGCAAGGGAACCACCAGCGAGCTTCGGGTCTGTGAAGGGGATACAGGTGACGGTTTTCTCTGGAGACTCAGCCGGGCCCATGTCAACAGCAATGGACCCTTTTCCGATTTTTCAGGATATGATCGTATATTGGTCATGTTGGCGGGCAAGGGTATGGATCTTTTCCACCAAAAGAGTGAATGCTGTCAATTATGCCGGGCATTTGATCGGGTAACATTTTCCGGAGACTGGAAAACCCGTGCCTTTCTGACGGACGGGCCCATTGAAGATTTTAACATCATGACAAAGCAGGGGTATTGCACGGCAAAGGTGGATGTCTTCAAGTGTTTTGGAGAAAATGAACTGGCTGTTGATGCCCGGCAATTTCTGGTATATGCCCCCTATCATGAAATTTGTATAAAGGGCCCTGATGGTGAAGATATTTTGTTGCCCAAGGGTCATTTGTTTGATCTGAAGGGGCCGGTTTCATCCCTGTGGAAAATCAAGGGGGAGGGCGTGATCTGCATCCAGATTCGTCTTTTCTGATCTCCCGCTTCAGGACACCTGATTTGGGGATACGGTAAAAAAAATGGAAGAAAATAGATGACCAAAACAAGAAAAACAATCACACATGTAATTGACAAAGAATGGTGTAAAGGGTGTGGTATCTGCGTACATTTTTGTCCCAAACAAGTACTTGAGCTTGACTCAAACGGGAAGGTGGAAGCGGTACGACCGGAAGACTGCATAGCGTGTAT
>JADGFI010000319.1 GCA_016743945.1 Desulfobacteraceae bacterium | reverse complement strand
GTTAAGACCCTTATACCCTTAATACCCACAACTCCAAACCCACAACTCCAAATCCAATAAAGTGGTAAACACCATCTGTCAAGAAATTATAATAATTACTGTGGTTGAGTTAGTTGTTTGTGAAGGGAGGTATGTGTCGAAGGTAATCAGTTCATATATTATCGTAAGAGGGATTTGAAGTCAATATTATATATATATATTATTGTTTAGATTATATATATTTATATATCCTAGTTCAGTATTATGTTTTTATTTAAGTTTAATTTTTATTTATTATAGTCAAACCAAGATTTTAGTTTTTTATATATATATTTAATTAACTAGCAAATAAAATAAATTGCGCATCTTTATTAATAAAAATATCATCTAGTAATGGTTTAATGATATATGCCGAACCTGCCGTTCCTGCTGAAACTAAAATAATACCTATAATAACGAGTATAAATTTTGGTATATAATCTTTATAATAAGGAATGTATTGTTTAAAAAACTGTATCAATCTATTTAACCT
>JADGFI010000318.1 GCA_016743945.1 Desulfobacteraceae bacterium | reverse complement strand
ATATATTATTGTACATATATATGTATAACATTAATTAAGCAAAGTTGTAGCTAGATAAACAATAAATAAACATAGTGAAATGTCATACTCAAAGTAATTGGCTAATCCTAAACTGATATTTAAAATATAAAAAAAATCATAACCCTAACAAAGAAGTTAATGAAATTTAGCTAGCGATAAGCAATCAATCGATAACCGCGATATATAATACGCTGGTTACCTAACGCACGATACAGGTAGTATATTTCGTTACGTAATAGTAGTAGTAGTAGTAGTAGTAGTATGCTTGTATGTGTGTAGTTCATATTCAAGATGGCAACGAGGCTAATATCATGAAAGCGGATGTTTGTCAATTGCTAATCATACACAGACGTGAAATTACACTATAAATATACTGATATGCATATATATCTATGTAACTAGTTTGTAACCGTAGCTTCCCCTGGCATGCACGCCAGGTGTTACGTAATGCATGCGGAGGTCACACTCGCACTTGACATCCATGACTTCTC
>JADGFI010000317.1 GCA_016743945.1 Desulfobacteraceae bacterium | reverse complement strand
CTCTCCTAGTAGTCTTTATTTGGGCTTTAGTGTGTCAAAGCCTCATATATATATTCACAAATAGTTATAAATATCAGAATTATTAATAAAATAGCATTACAAAGTAATAACAATTATTAAAAAAAATTATTAAAAATTATTAAATTATTACGAAAATTAACATGAAATCAGATAATAATGAATTACTCTATATATTATAATTAATTAAGTTTGAGATTATTCAAAGCATTCCTTCCGCCAGACTACCAGAGTTGGATCGATATAGAATGGATAAGATGTTAAAACATTACATGATAGACAAAGCTCGTGATAAATGGGTCAGAGTACATGAAACCAGTCTCCATTCTTAATCTGCATGACAACCAACCAGCAATAACATAAATAATATTATATCTCAAATTTACTTACTCACATAATGATATAATAATGAATATAGCATAAATATCGAACATTATATTATATTATTCCAATTTTAATTTGGACAATAAAAAAATAAAGAGGAATATATTTTCC
>JADGFI010000316.1 GCA_016743945.1 Desulfobacteraceae bacterium | reverse complement strand
ATATATATATATCTTATATATTATTTAATAACCTACGATTTTATATCATTTTAGTTTATATATAGATCTAAGCTATTTAATTATTGTATCGCATATATATCATATATCTTTATTTCATATTACATAACATTACAAATCATTTAATAATGTTTCATCATACATTAAATTCCTAAGTCATGTAGCATATAATACTTAGATAGAATTGAAAAGTAATGAATATATATATATAGTTATCATAAATTTACTGATTTACAACTATATTAAGATCTATATAGTTAATTAAGATCTATATATAAACTAAAATTATATAAAATTGATCATAAGAATATTCATTAGACATTTTAATATAGATTTTAGCCTGTCTTTTCAATCTTAAACATAACAATATATTGTTGACGATATTGGTTTGGTATGTACATATATGTATTATAAAAAGTATTATAGAAAGATTAACAAATATATACCAAAGATAGTTGCCGCGACCACTATATATGGTATATATTTGTTATATAT
>JADGFI010000315.1 GCA_016743945.1 Desulfobacteraceae bacterium | reverse complement strand
CCTATAAACAACCTTTTATTACTTTTAATAAATTAATATATATTTTTATAAACTTTACTTCATTATCTATTAATTTGTTTTCTTTAATATAAAAACAAGTTTTATATGTAATTCTCACCTGAAACCAAATTATTAAATCTCTAGTTATAATTCTTAGTAAAAATTAATGTTTTTTGTATGAATTTTGTATAGGAATGAAGAATACAATTCTGAAATGATGGGAGGACTTACTGGTAAGTGTCTTATTGCATAACTATATTATTATGTAATAGTATGTATGTCTACTTTAAATATATCATGAAAAAATTGATCTATTTTACAATATTATTTACCAGTTTACAGAGTTAATTGTTTTTGTTACTTTTATTATTTTTATTTTATTAGCTTTCTGTATTTTATATGTGGATATAATTATTAGCTAGTTTCATTAGCAAAATATCATTGCCTATATCCTCAATATCTGCAAATCTCACTCTCTTTCTTTTTAGTAATATCTCCTCTAATATATATATC
>JADGFI010000314.1 GCA_016743945.1 Desulfobacteraceae bacterium | reverse complement strand
GGATAAACACAGTAAACACAAGGCTTTCTCAATCTTATCATAAATCAAATTATAAATTCTTCCTTAAAACATTTTGCCTTTTACAATATATTTTCTAATTTCAACATTCAAATAATTTTACATTTATATATCAGGTTGATATTTAACCCTTAAAAACTTATAATAATGACTGATGCAGTAACAACAAAAACGATTGAAGAAATTATTCTCAAAATTACTGAAGACAAAATCACATCACCTACCATTCCCGTAGACATTACCATTGGCGAGGCAGGAGAACTTCATCAAAATGCTATGGAAGACATCGTAGTGCTTTTAGCTAAAGGACTAAGCGAAGAGAAAATTCAGGAACTTACGCCAAGAACCAAGGTTTTACAAAACAAACAATCTGCATAGAAGAACTTGAGGACCGATTCCGTCAACCGACCGTTCATGTTGGGCAGCACCTACCACACGAACGCTTAGTTGTTAGGCTTAATTTTTTGTTCCTCTTTTTGAAATTTCACGCCCATAG
>JADGFI010000313.1 GCA_016743945.1 Desulfobacteraceae bacterium | reverse complement strand
CGGCAAGCTCGGTAAATCCGATATAAAGCAAAAGGCCCAGGGTCAGAAAGGTCATGTGTTTGTTCATGTCCCGGACAAGCTTTGGATGATTTTTGAGGTAAAGGAAATAAACCACAATAAGCAAAAGGCTGGTGAACATGCAGATACCGGTAATGGTCACGATAGCATCTTTATCCTCGACCTGTTCGCTTAAGGCGTTGAGCTTGACCAGTTTGAGTTCATCAACCCGCTCCCCTTCCCGAATGATCATTTCTCCTGCCTTGATCTGGTAAAGGGTGGGTTTGATGCGTGTTTGGGCTTCCCGGATGCGCTTTTCCGTTTCATTTTTATTCAGGGTGATATTGGGCCGCAAAAGCCGCCGGCAGATATCCACAATGAGGTTGGCCAGACTGTAGTTGACGCCTTCCAAAATGGGCTGGCCCACAATCCTTACCATGGTCTTGGCCTGGTCTGGCCCGTAAAACACTTTGAGGTTGGTAACAACACGCTCCTTGTGGGACTGAATTGTTCGAAGG
>JADGFI010000312.1 GCA_016743945.1 Desulfobacteraceae bacterium | reverse complement strand
AACTGCAGCCTATCAGTTTGCGGGTTATTAAAGATCTCTTCCGGTGTATTCTGTTCAACAATCTCGCCTGCATCCATGAAAATGACGCGGTCAGCCACTTTCTTTGCAAACCCCATTTCATGGGTTACGCAGAGCATGGTCATACCTTCTTCGGCAAGTTCGACCATGACGTCAAGTACCTCTTTGATCATTTCTGGATCCAGTGCGGAAGTAGGTTCGTCAAAGAGCATGATCTCCGGGTTCATACACAATGAGCGGGCAATCGCTACGCGCTGTTGCTGTCCGCCTGACAATTGACCAGGGAACTTTAGCGCTTGATCTGGAATTTTTACACGTTCCAGATACTTCATTGCGGTTGCTTCTGCTTCTTTCTTTGGTTTTTTCTGTACCCAAATAGGTCCGAGAGTTAAGTTCTCTAGAATGGTTAGGTGAGGGAATAGATTAAAATGTTGGAATACCATGCCGACTTCACGTCGAATAGCCTCGATATTTTTTACATCTTCAATCATCTCAAC
>JADGFI010000311.1 GCA_016743945.1 Desulfobacteraceae bacterium | reverse complement strand
AATTATTACTAAACAAATGGTTCATGGTCCTTGCGGTATTTTAATTCCTAATTCTACATGCATGAAAAACGGTAAATGTACTAAACTATTTCCTAAACAATGTTTAAATTATACACAGACTGGGCAGGATGTTAACGCTAAATGTAGAAGAAGAAGCCCCGATGATGGAGATTTGGAATTTCCAGATAATATTAGAAATGAGTTGATAATGATATACAATAGGTGGATCGTTCCATATTATCCATTATTATTAAAAAAAATTAATGCACATATAAATTTAGAATATTGTAATTCAATAAAATGATTAAATTATTTATGCAAATATGCGAATAAGGGATCAGATATGAGTATGATGTCTTTAAGTAAAAATGAAAATGATGAAATACTTAACTATGAATTAGCTAGATAGATAAGTACCAATGAAGCTATATGGCGTATTTTCAATTTTAATATCCACGAACCTATCCCCTCTATAGTTAGATTAAATGTCCATTTATAAGACCAAGAGTTTATAT
>JADGFI010000310.1 GCA_016743945.1 Desulfobacteraceae bacterium | reverse complement strand
AGATTATAGAGATTGGATAAGAACCTGGTGATATAATAACTAGTTCTTCTCTGACCTTAGGATAAAAGAGAAAGGTAACTATAATATTATAAAGATGAAATAAGAAACTGCATATACAATAACTAGTGGCTCGATAGATATGTTATGGATTATAATCTTATACACTATAGCTTTAGTTATGAGTAGATTGACAGTACTACTACTACTACTACTTAGTAAATCTACGTGTAAGTTCGAATGAGCCTTAGATTGGATAGAATAATTAAGAAATAAAGATTTAGTTTGGCAAACTTTTTATTTTCAATTAAATATATCTGGATGAATGGATATTATTTGAAAAAATATATACATGTTGTAATATTAATTGTAAAATCTCAATCAATTAATATTATTATGATTTATGATAATATAATAGAAAAAGAAGTACTTCTATTTCTATTATATATCTATATATATAAATGCAGAGTTGTCCGTTTATATATATATATGTTTGCTATCTCC
>JADGFI010000030.1 GCA_016743945.1 Desulfobacteraceae bacterium | reverse complement strand
CAAACAGCCACTGCACTTAGGTGCAGCAATCTTTTTATCGAACCGGGTGTCTCCAGTTCTGAAGTTCTGCTGAGCTGTGGGGAGCCTGTTACAAAAGAAGTTTTGGGTGCCTATGGTAAATCTGGAGCCATAAAAGAACGGTGGACCTATGGCCCCCATGAAGGCGGATGGTACTATTTCCTTTATTTTAAATCAGGAGTTCTTGAAAAGATAGATTCCAAAAAGAAATAAACCGTGATCTGGATAAATCTATTTTTTTAAAAAAATCAAAGGGCAGGATATTTGCTCAACATCTAAAAGAGGGGTATTATGAAATTTTTTAAACTGTTTTTGGTGGTACTAATTTTGGGGGTTGCCTTTTCAGGCGTTGCCGTGGCTGATAATTATTCAAAAGCTATTTCAGTATTCAAACAATCCGAGGCAGTCCAGCCTTTTTTTAAGAATTGTTATGGATATGCAGTTTTTCCGACCATTGGAAAGGGCGGTATCGGCATTGGGGGGGCCTTTGGCGAGGGAAAGGTCTACCAAGGTGGCAAGGTAACCGGAACAACCTCCCTTGTCAAGCTGAGCATTGGATTTCAACTGGGCGGACAGGCATACAGCCAGATGATTTTTTTCCAGGACAAGCGTTCCTATGGTGAATTCACCAGCGGTAACTTTGAGTTTGATGCCTCAGCATCTGCAGTTGCCATCACTGCCGGGGTCCAGGCAAAGGCGGGAACTGAAGGTGTGACTGGCGGCGCAAGTGCCGGTCCTTCAACTGGAGAGCAGGCCAAGACAAGCTATAAAAAGGGAATGGTTGTCTTTGTTCATGCAAAGGGCGGTTTGATGTATGAAGCCTCCATTGGCGGACAAAAATTCAGTTTTAAACCCAATTAACAAGGACCATTTGATTTGGATTAAAAAGGATGTCAATATTTTGGGGTTTTCTTCTATTGGGGTAGGTGTCTGTGAATGATCAACCAACATATGAAGAATTGAAGCAGAAGAATAAAGCGTTAATAAAAGAAGTTTTAACCCTTCAACAGGTTGGGCAGGAATTAGGGGATGACCGGGAGCGGCTGGAAGTCATTATGGCGACACTCAATACCGGGCTTGCCGTCATAAATCCCGACTTGACCGTTGACTGGATCAATGCCGAGACAGCCAAGATACTTCCCTGGGACGAGCTTGTGGGCAAGGTATGCTATGAGGCTGCCGGCGGTTTGGAAGAACCCTGTGAGGGGTGTGGTGCCCTCCAAGCCTTTGCCGACGGACAGGTTCACGAGACCTTTCGTCAGAGTCCGGTGGACAGGAAGTGGCATCACATCGTATCCGTCCCCATAAAGAATGGTAACGGCCGGGTGAAACAAGTGCTTGAAAGTGTCACGGATATCACCCAACTCAAACAGGCAGAGCAGGATTTAGCACAAACCGTAAAAGAGTTGACGGCTTTAAAAGAGAAGCTGGAAGAAGAAAACATCTACCTGAAAGAAGAGATCCAGGCGGTCCAGGGCTTTGAAGAAATCGTTGGCAAGAGCAATCCGCTTTTGTATGTGCTGTCCAAGGTGAAGCAGGTGGCAAAGACCGATGCCACCGTTTTGATCCAGGGGGAGACCGGCGTGGGCAAAGAACTCATTGCCCGGGCCATTCACCGGGCAAGCCCCTGGTCTGCCGGGCCTTTTGTTAAGGTGAACTGTCCAACGATTTCCTCCCAACTCATTGAAAGCGAGCTGTTCGGCCATGAACCCGGCGCCTTTACCGGTGCAAACCATTTGAGAAAGGGCCGGTTCGAAATGGCCCGGGGCGGGACGATTTTTTTGGATGAAATCAGTGAAATTCCTTTGGAGGTCCAGGCCAAGCTGTTGGGGGTGCTCCAGGAAAAAAAGTTTGAAAGGGTGGGGAGCTCTAAAACCCTTTCCGTGGATGTTCGCATCATCACTGCCACAAACCGCAATCTAACGGAAGAAATAGCCGCCGGCCGGTTTCGAAGCGACCTTTACTATCGGTTGAACGTTTTTCCCATTACCGTGCCGCCCCTGCGAAATCGCCGGGAGGACATTCCCCTTCTGGTGGAGCATTTTGCGGCTTTGTTTTCCAAAAGAAGCGGGAAAACCATTGATCAGATTCCCAAATCCCTCATGGAGAAACTGGTGGCGTATCATTGGCCGGGAAATGTCCGGGAATTGTGCAACGTGGTCGAACGGGCCAGCATCACCAGTCCCGGCCCGGAGCTGCACCTGCCGGAAGATATCTTCATCGTCCCGCCGGCCTTCCCTGGAGCAGTTGACGTTTCTGGGGCGGTTGGCTCCCCGGATGATTTTTTAAGTCTTGAACAGATGGAACGCCGTCACATCCTTAGGGCCCTTAAAATAACTTTCTGGCGTATCAGCGGAGATGGGGGGGCGGCAAAATTATTGAATCTCAACCCCTCCACGTTGAGAAATCGTATGAAAAAACTGGATTTGAAAAGACCCTGATGGTGGTGATCTTTTCCTGAACTGTCTGTTGCGCCTATTTAGGATCGAGGTTCGCCGGATATGGTTGCCATATACGGCTATTTCGCCTTATGTGGCGAAATGGTTTCGTCATGTTCAACAACTTTCCTTGAATAAATTTTATCAATAAACTTAATATTTCAATGTCTTAGCATGTTGTTGAGAACAAAAACCTTCCCAGGATCACTTCTTGAAAGGTATTTGTGAGAGTATTTTTGTAGCAAAAACATAAACTTAAAAAAGTGGAGGGGGCCCCATGATTGGGTTAGAAATCTTGGTTACGATTCAACCCGAGAAACGATTTGAGTTTTTGCAGGCATTTGAACTTTTGACCCAGCCAAGTCCTAACACCCTGGACTGTATTGAACAGACACTTTTTGAGAAAACAAAAACGCCCAATGCGTTTTTATGGCGGGAAGACTGGGCCAATGATGAATCCCTTAATATCCGCCAACAAACAGAACAGTTCAGGTCCCTGATTGGAGCCGTGGAAGTCCTTGGCACCCTGATAAGGATCCGTAAAATTACGGTAACCAAAGAGTAGATCGTGATGACAAAAATAAATATTTTTTGGAGGAAACCCATGGGAAAAAGATTACCATCCGTATTGTGTTTTGTTGTTTTATTAACCCTTTACCTCTGCCTTTCAGTCCAGGCCGACGGTGGGGATGATCTTAGGTCAAAGGCCCAGAATCCGGTGAGTTCCATGTACAGCCTGCCCCTGAAGTTTACAACGGATTTCAATGCCCCCAACGGCAGTGCGTATATTGTTAATGTCAACCCGGTTATTCCCGTCACCGTGGGGGACTGGAATTTTATCAGCCGGGCCTTGATCCCTCTTGTTGCAAGTGTGGACGGCTATATTGGGGGAACCCCGGAAATCCCCAGCGGAAGCCCTTCCAATGACCGGGAAACCGGCATCGGGGACATCAACTACTCCCTGTATATCTCCCCTGCCAAGCCCGCTAAGATGATCTGGGGCCTGGGGCCCTCCATCACCATGCCCACGGCATCCAACGATTCCCTGGGTTCGGGGAAGTGGAGTGCAGGAGGGGCAGGTGTCGTGCTGTTTCAGCCCAAGTGGGGCACCTATGGGGGATTGGTTCGTCAGCTCTGGGATTTTGCCGGGGACAGCGACCGGGGCGGGGTCAACCAGACCCTGATCGAGCCCTTTGTCAATTACAACCTGAAAGACGGCTGGTATTTGATCATGGACTCTATTATCACCGCCAACTGGTATGCCACTTCTTCCAATCGATGGACGGTTCCCCTGGGGGGCGGTGCCGGTAAATTGTTTAGTATCGGCAAACAGGTCGTTAATTCACGGTTGGAGGCCTATTATAATGTGGTACAGCCCGACGGGGCACCGGAATGGAATACCACCTTTACCTTCCAGTTTCTTTTCCCAAAATAGACAAATGGATTGGATATAGTTTTTATGGAAAACAGCAGATAAACCCTTAAACCAAGGAGAAAAAAATGAAACAGAGAATGAGCCCTAAACCCTTTACCTGGGCATTTATCGCCCTTGTGGGTATTTGCTTTGCCTGCACCTTTGCATCTGCGGTAGAAAAACCCAACATATTGGTTATCATGTCCGATGATGTGGGCATCACAAATATCAGTGCCTACAGCCGGGGGCTTGCGGGCTATAAGACCCCCAATCTGGACCGCATTGCCAATCAAGGGGTTTTGTTTACAGATTACTATGCAGAACAAAGCTGTACTGCCGGGCGGTCCGCATTTATCACAGGTCAGCACCCGGTTCGTACCGGGCTGACCAAGGTGGGATTTCCCGGATCTCCCATCGGCATACAAAAGAAAGATCCTACCCTGGCGGAACTGCTCAAGAACCACGGATATGCAACGGCACAATTTGGTAAAAACCATTTGGGAGACCGGAATGAATATTTGCCCACCATGCATGGTTTTGATGAATTCTTCGGCAATCTCTACCATTTAAATGCTGAGGAAGAGCCGGAAAATCCCGATTACCCAAAAGACCCTGAATTTTATAAACGCAAGGGTCCCCGGGGCGTTCTGGACTGCAGAGCAACGGACAAAGAAGATACCACCGATGATCCTCGATTTGGCAAAGTGGGCAAACAGACCATCAAAGATACGGGTCCATTGACTAAAAAACGTATGGAAACCGCTGATGATGAGTTTGTGGGTCGTACCCTGGAATTTATTGAAAGAAATACCCGGGAGAATAAGCCCTGGTTTACATGGCTGTCAACTTCCCGCATGCATTTTTATACCCATTTAAAACCTGCCAGCGAAGGCGTTACAGGGCTTGGTATCTTTGCCGATGGAATGGTGGAGCATGACGGTCATGTGGGCCAGGTATTGGATCTGCTGGAAAAATTGAACATCGATGGAAACACCATCATTATTTATACGGCGGACAATGGGCCCCATTACAACGAATGGCCTGACGGTGGCATCTCCCCCTTCAGGGGTGAGAAAAATACCAATTGGGAAGGCGGCTACCGGGTTCCCTGCATGATGAGCTGGCCTGCAAAAGTCAAGGCCGGCACCATATCCAATGAAATTGTTTCTTCCCGGGACTGGCTGCCTACCCTCATGGCAGCTGTGGGGGAAGCCGATATCAAAGAAAAATTAAAAAAAGGCCATAAGGCAGACGGAAAAAAATTCAAGGTACACCTGGACGGTTATAACCTGCTGCCCTATCTAACGGAAAAAGAAGAAAACTCCCCCCGGAAAGAATTTTTTTATTTCAGTGACGATGGACTTCTCGTGGGTGTTCGACACAAACAATGGAAACTGGTTTTTGCAGAGCAACGGGCCAAAACCTTCCGTGTCTGGTCCGAACCCTTTGTCCAGTTGAGAATTCCCAAACTTTTCAACCTGAGAACCGATCCCTTTGAACGGGCTGATACGGATTCCAATAATTATGATCGATGGTGGATTGAAAGAAGTGCATTTTCCGTTACAGCGATTCAGGAAATTGTTGGCGATTTTATTGCAACGTTTAAGGAGTTTCCCCCCCGCCAGAAACCGGCCAAGTTTAATGTGGAAGATGTAATGAAAACCATGTACAAAACAGGTGCCCATTAATTCCAAAATTAATGGGCGAATCATATTGTTAATAATTTAATACCTTTGGGTGTAAAATACTGCACCCAAAGGTATTAAACCCCTGGGTCTGTTATTCCGGGAAGCCTCCATGGCCATTCGGGCAGTTATCCATATTAATGGTATGTCCTTATGTCAGCAATAGGTATCTTATGAAAAATGCGTAACAAAACGACTCGTGTTGAAAGGCCAAGCTTTTACCGGGGAGGAATGATATGGGAGAAAAAACAACTCGTTCAGACAAACCGGTCCTGGGATGGCGGGTGAAATTGGGTGCCGCGATATTTGTACTCAGCATCCTGCTGCCTGTGGCGGGTGTCGCGCTATATCGCCTGGCTGGTCCCCGGTTTTATGGGGGGGCAGATTTACTATGCCCTTGGCGGTGATTTTTTATTTTTGTCAGGTTTGTCTGTACTCGGGGGAGAATTCTGGGATAAGATCCGTTCCTTATTTATCCACGATGCCACGATCCGTTTTTAGGGAAAGCAAAATTTTTTAAAAAACGAAAAGGAGCTAGCATGGTTAAAATGATCTATTGTTTTTTGGGATTGACACTGGGTTTGTTTTTTCTTGGATGCAGTGGGAAAACCGCAGAGTATTCTGCCAAAGGCGCTGCCGCAGGAGCAGTATCCGCATCCCTTGTGGGAGCCATTACGGATCTCATCATCGATGGCCGCGTCAATACCCATCGGCTTGAACGAAATATTGTGGGCGGTGCCGTGGCCGGGGGGGTTGTAGGAGGAGTGGCCGGTCACTCCATGGACAAGGCTGAAAAACAGCAAAAGGAATCTGCTGCGGCTGCTCCTTTTTCCCATGAAGATAATTATAGCAAGCTGGAAAAAGAGATCGGACCCCGGAATATTGAAGGTCTTGAACGGCTCATTAACTGTGGTCATAAAGAAGCCTTTGCCGTGGGAATGGAAACACAAAAATCAGACAATCCCGCTTACAGTGAGGCCGGACTGATCCTTCAGATCCTTGTGGACCATGATAGGAATAACCAGGAAGGGGTGGTATCGGGCATCACCCACCTGGTCCAGGTAAATGACAAGATAGGGGACAAAGAAACGGCAATAAAAGAACTGGAGGCACTTTCAAGCGCCCTCAAGGATGAACGGAAAATTCAGGGGCTGACTCCGGACTGCAAATAATAGTAACGGATATAGAAAAAAGGATTTTTCATGGAAAAATTATTGGCATTTTTAAAGCTAACGGCCCTGGGCGGTCTTCTGGTGCTGCTGCCCCTTTTGTTGTTTATTCTTATGATGAAGGAGATGGTTGGACTGGTGGTGGGACTGGTGGTGGGACTGGCAACTCCCATTGCCGGATTATTTCCCGCAGGTATCTTTAAGGATTCGACGCTTTCGGTGCCACTGGCCCTTGCATTACTTGCCGGTACCTCATTGCTCATCGGTCTTGCCATGAAGTCCAATACCGCTAGAAAGTTCGGTCAATGGATGGAAGACCGCACCATTAAAAAACTGGCCATTTATCAATTTGTTAAAACCCTGGTATCAGGCCTTGTGGGTACTGAGGATAATACCAAATTCAAGCCAGCTCTGTTTGACACCCAAACGGGTTCCCAGGAAATTATTTATCTGATAGAAGATCTGGGGAATGGTGAGGTCACGGCCCTTTTTCCCATTGCCCCCACAGGATTTGCAGGTCCCGTCAAGATCATCCCCAAAGATCGCATCATTCCCCTGGATGCCAGTTTGGGGGAGGTGAATCTAGTATTTAACCACATGGGATTGGGCCTGGGCCGATTGTTGAAAAAAGATGGCCGCCAGAAGAATGAAACATGAAATAATGACCATGGGCAAGGCTGTTGGTAAAGTTTTGGTAAAAAGTCCAGGTCAGATTTTTGCCGTTCACCTGAGTTACCTGGCATTGGGTGTCCTCCTGTTTACACCATTGGTCGGTTTTATGGGCAGAGTCCTCGTGGGTCTGTCCGGGAAAAGGGTTCTTTCGGACCTTGATATCCTTTATTTTTTCTTGACACCCACGGGCATGCTTACATTCATTTTATTTGGCGCACTGGTGATTACCTTCCTGGTATTTGAGCAGGTATCCTTGATGGCTGTCTGTCTGGCAAGCCTTGAAGATAAACAGCTGACCATGATCTCTTCTTTGTATTTTACCGCTGCCAGGGCAAAAAATATTTTTCTCTTTGCCCTGAACCTTGTCATCCGGTTCCTCTTGATCACATTGCCGTTTATCGCCCTTGCCGGGGCCATTGCCTGGGCATTGGTCACAGAGTATGATATCAATTATTATCTAAGGGAAAAACCCCCTGTTTTTCTGGCAGCAGCAGTGACAATAGGGGGGGTGCTGGTGACCCTGCTGGGGGTGCTGATCCGAAAGCTTCTTGCCTGGTCATTTACACTTCCCCTGGTATTGTTCGGTGGCACCAGGCCTTCCCAAACCTTTAAACTCAGTGAATCACTCACAAAAGGCCACAGGCCGGTATTGTTTATAGCCCTTGTCATCTGGGCACTGGCAACCGTTTTCGTGGGTGCCCTTTTATTTGGTGGTGTCCAATGGTTAGGGTCTGCTCTGGCACCGCTGTTCTTTGATTCAATAACCTGGCTTATCCCGGTGCTGGGGGGTATCGTCATCTTGTGGGCCATTGCCAATGTGCTGGTCACAACCATGACCTCGGCAAGTTTTGTCACCCTGCTGATCAAAGCCTATATCCAGGCAGCCGGAGAGATAAGGGTCCGCAGTTTTTTAAAACCAAAAGACCTGGGAAGAGAAGTGATGACGGCCCCTTTGCTCTGCCTGGTACTCGTCGCAGGTGCCGTGGCTGCCGCCTTTGTGGGGAATTGGCTTTTGGATGGTATTCAAACAAAAGAGAATATTGCTATCATTGCCCATCGGGGAGCTGCGGGAAAGGCACCTGAAAATACCATGGCCTCAATACACCGGGCCATAAAAGACAAGTGTGACTGGGTTGAAATTGATGTTCAGGAGAGCCGTGATGGAGAAGTTGTGGTGATCCATGATCAGGATTTTATGAAGCTTGCCAATGTGAGCCGAAAAGTTTGGGACAGCAGCTTGGAAGAGATACAGAAGATTGACGTGGGCAGTTGGTTTAGTCCTGGGTTTGCAGGAGAGAAGGTCCCCACATTGGCCCAGGTCCTGGAAGCGGCAAAGGGGAAAACCCGGGTGCTTATCGAGCTCAAATACTATGGACATGATGTGCAATTGGAGCAGCGGGTGGCCAAGATCGTTGAACAGGCAGGCATGGTGAATGAGGTTGGTATCATGTCTCTTTCATACAGGGGTATCAAGAAATTTCAGGCCCTCCGTCCTGACTGGCCCATTGGCTTGCTCTCTTCCAAAACCGTGGGAAATTTGTCCCGCCTGGATGTGGATTTTCTTGCCATTAATATGGCCACGGCAACCCCGGGTTTGATTCACCGTATTCAGTCTTCGGGCAAGCAGGTTTTTGTCTGGACCGTGAACAATCAGGTCGCAATGTTGCGGTTGGTCTCCTTTGGCGTGGACGGTCTTATTACGGATGAGCCGTCCCTGGCTGCGGATGTTCTTGAAGAACAGACCAAACTGACGCCGGTGGAACGACTGCTCATACACGTTTCGCTTCTATTAAACCGTCCCCTTCCGAAGCGAACCTACCGGGATCATTCCCCATGATTCCGGTTGATCAGGTTCCAATCCCCCACGAATATTCAATACGGTATTAATTTTGGGGTCTGGGCGTCATAAGTTGTTGTAAAACCTTATCTATCCCCAGTGCCGAACCTTCAACCGGAGGAAAGTCGACAAAGGTTTTTAGAAATTTTCCTGTAATGGCCTGGGCCGGTACAAATGTCCACATATTATCTGCAAACCAGCGAATATACATGGATGAATCTTTCCAGGCTGTTTCATAGGGATCTGCTTTTAAATTTATCAAAATAGGCCATGCCGGCTGCTTTGGGTAAGCTGTATTGATGGCGCCTTCCAGAATGGTAAAATGCAGTTTCCAATTATCATAGCGGATTGCATTTAAATTTGCGCCCTGGTCAAAATAGAAAATTTCCCTTCGGGGATCTTTTTTTACCTCACCCTTCCAGAAGGGCATCATATTATAACCGTCCAGATGGGCCTTGAAATTTTTATCTCCGGCTTGATAGCCCGTTAATAATTTTTCTTTAACACCAGGAACCCCTGCAGCGGCCAATAGAGTGGGCATCATATCTTCATGGGAATAAATATTATTGTCTATGGTTCCCGGTTTGATTGTTCCTGGCCAGCGGATAAGGGCTGGAACCCTGAAGCCGCCTTCCCAGGTTGTTCCCTTTTCTCCATAAAACGGGGTGGTTCCACCGTCGGGCCATGTGAATTTTTCAGCACCATTATCGGTGGAATACATTACAATTGTATTCTCGGTCAATCCCAACTCATCCAGTTTATCAAGAACTTTTCCAACGGCATTGTCATGTTCAACCATGCCATCGGGATAGAGCCCTATCCCAGTTACACCCCGGCTCTTTTTTTTCAGGCGCGTCCAGACGTGCATGCGGGTTGCACTGAGCCAGATGAAAAAAGGCTTGTCCTGTTTTTTAGCTCTTTCCATAAAATCAATGGCAGCGTCGGTAAATTCGTCGTCGGCAGTTTCCATTCGTTTTTGGGTCATTGGGCCGGTATCTTTAATTTTACCATTGGAATAGCTGTGGATAACACCACGGGGGCCAAATTTCCTATGGAAGTCAGGATCTTTTGGATAATAATAGGTTTCCGGTTCTTCTTCGGCATTCAGGTGATAAAGATTGCCGAAAAATTCATCAAACCCATGATATGTCGGCAAATGTTTATCTCTATCCCCCAGGTGATTTTTTCCAAACTGTCCGGACGTATATCCGAGGGGTTTTAGTAATTGTGCAATAGTCGGCTGATTTTCCTTGATGCCACTTTGTGAACCGGGCATTCCAATGGTAAGCAAACCGGTTCTAAAGGGATGCTGCCCTAAAATAAAGGCCGCCCGGCCAGCTGTACAAGATTGCTGGGCATACCAGTCTGTATACATGGCACCTTCATTTGCAATTCTGTCGATATTGGGTGTTTGATATCCCATCATGCCATGGTTGTATTTGCTGATATTGGACCACCCAATATCATCCCCCCAGATGACCAGTATATTGGGTTTCTTTTCTGCAAACCCTGTCCCTGAAAACATAAGTGCTGCGATCATAATCACAGCCAGATGAAGTACTGATTTTTTCATCTTCATAAAAAAAACCTCCTGAAACGGTATGTTGACGGTAACGTTAATGGACTTAACTCTAAACTCCCTATATCCTCAACCGCATTCCCCTCTCCTTGAAGCCTAGGGGCGAAATATTTTTTCAAGCACAGATCCTGCTGAACCTGACGGCGGCTTTAGACATTGTCAAGGGCAGGGGGGGCTCCTGGGGCAAAAAGGTCCGGGGTGAACGAGATGGCGTGTAATTTAAATAGAGTGTGTCGGTGCAGGACCATTCAGCATTAACAATATATGATCCTGAGGTTTATCAATTTTGAAATCCCAAGGCAAGTGCAAATTAAAATGGTGTTGAGCATTATTTTGAAGAACCCAAAGGGGCGTGGAATGACATGGTATCCCACGCCCGGTTCTGTTTTTTATTTTCCTATAATTTCATCTCCTCCCTGGATATCCTGAAAAACAAGGAATAAAATACCGGCACCACAACCAGGGTCAGCCCGGTGGCGAATAAGAGCCCGCCCATGATGGTGGCGGCCATGGAGGCAAAAAATGGATGGAACAGCAAGGGGGCCATACCCAGGATGGTGGTGCCGGCTGCCATGGCAACTGGTCTCAGACGGCTTATGGTGGCATCCAGGACCGCCTGGTACCGGGTTTTCCCGTTGTTCACCTCCTCGGACACCTGGTCTAAAAGCACAATGGCATTTTTTACCAGCATGCCGGTGAGTCCTAAAAAACCTAAAATGGACATGAATCCAAAGGGCAGGGAAAAGGCCAGCAAGCCCAGGGTCACCCCCACAAAGGAAAAAGGGATGCACAAAAAGATGATGGCAGCTTCCCGAATCCCATTGAACAGGCATGCCACCAGGACAAACATCCCCAGGAGGCAGATCGGGAAAAGGGCCTTGATCGAAGCCTGGCCTTTGGCACTTTGTTCCGATTCTCCGCCCCATTCAAGGGAAACACCCGGGGGAAGTTCAATGGCCTCAATCAGCGGCAGGACTTTAGCTTCCAGATCAGATGCCTGACCCCAGGCCTGGTCACTTTGGACCGTGATGGTGGGCATGCGGCTGCGCCGTCTTACCAGGGGCAACTCCTGGGCCAGTTCCAGTTTTTCCACCACCTGCTCCACGGGCACATAGCGGTTCAAGGGGTTGCTGAACACCTGGATCTGCTGAAATTGATCCACGCTAGCCCTTTCTCCGGGCAAGGGCCTTGATACAATGGGGATCAGTTCATCACTTTCCCGGTACAGGCCGACGGTGAGGCCTGAAAAATTCCAGTTAAAGGCCTGGCTGACATCTGCCCGGGTAATACCGGTTCTGCGGCCCCGGGTCTCGGTAAACCTAGGTCTTAAGACCTTGACCGGCTGGCGCCAGTCATCTCGCACATTGACAGCCTGGTCAAGTGAATGAAGAATTTTTTTGGCCTGGTTCGCCACCTGCCTGAGCTGATCTATATCCGGCCCCCGAAATCTTGCCTCCACGGCATAGGCGATCGGCGGACCTTCTTTAAACCGTTGGGCCTTGAATTCAGAGTCGGGAAATTCCCTGGCAAGATAGGCCCCAATTTTGGGAATCAGCTCTGATACACAATGGTAATCATCCACCTGAACCAATAACTGCCCGTAACTGGTATTGGAGGGTTGGTAACTGTAATTTAGCACAAAACGCAAGGACCCTTCCCCCACAAAGGCGGTGACCTGTTCAACCGTGTCCAGGGAGTGGATGTATTGGCTGATCTTTCGGATATCGGTTTCCACCTCCGCAATATGGGTGCCCTGGGCCCGCCAATAATCCACAAAAAACTGATTCCGTGTGGATTCCGAGAAAAAATACTTGGGCACGGCCTTAAACCCCAGAAGGGACCCGGCCAAAATCAGGCATAAAATTACCAGGGTTATCCATCTGCGTCGTATGCAGCCATGGAGAAATCGCCTGAACCTGTGATAAAAGGGGCGGTCATAGGGATCTGTCTTAATGTCATCGGGTCGTTTAAGCAATTTGATGCACAGCACCGGGGTGATGGTCAGGGCAAATACCCAGCTTAGGCCTAAGGAAATGGCCATGACATAAAAAAGGCTCCGGCAAAATTCTCCCGAAGCACTGGGATTCAGGCCCACGGGCACAAAGGCCAAAATGGCCACCAGGGTAGCTCCCAGCAAGGGCCACATGGTGGAAGAGATGGCTGTCTGGGCTGCTGTTGCTTTGTCATCCCCCCGGGCCATGCGGATCAAGTAGACATCGGTGACCACAATGGCGTTGTCCACCAAAAGTCCCAGGGCAAGCACCAGAGCCCCCAGGGAGATCAGCTGGAGGGTAATGTCCATGAGAAACATCCCCACAAAGGTGGAAAGAATGGTGAGCACCAGAACGGTGCCGATGAGCAGTCCCGACCGAAGTCCCATGAAAAAAAGTAGTAAAAAAACCACAATGGCCACGGCCTCGGTCAGATTGACCATGAATTCGTCCAGGGACTGGGTCACCCGGGAGGCCTGATAGTTGATGATATCCACCTGCATGCCCTGGGGCTTCATGGAGTCCAAAGAGGTGATCTTGTCCATGACAGCTGCACCCATGCGGACCACATTGCCCCCTTTTTCCGTTGATACGCCAAGCCCCACGGCCTGGGCGCCGTTAAACAGCATCTTGTTGGGTGCCGGTTCCTTATATCCCCTGAAAACCCGGGCAATATCCCCTAACCTGAAGAGTTTTCCCCCGAGACCTGCGATATACAGATCTGCAATAGCTTTTTCTCCGGACAGGTCACCTGTGGGACTGAACCGGATGTATTCAGGGCCGTGTTTCACCCTGCCAGCCGGGGTGATCAGGTTTTGGGAGGCCAGGGTGGCAAAAATCTGGTTGGGAGAAATTCCCAGCTGGGAAAGTTTTGATCGGGAAAATTCCACATAGATTACTTCTGTCTGGTTTCCCCAGATATCGATCTTGGCAACCTCATCCACCAACAGCAGCTCTTTTTTCAGGTATTTGGCATAGTCTTTGAGTTCTCTAGTGGAAAATCCCTCACCTGAAATGGCAAAATACACCCCGTAGACATCCCCGAAATCATCCTTGACCATGACAGGCCCTGCACCGGGAGGCAGGTAAGCCTTTATGTCATTTACTTTTCGTCGCAGTTCATCCCAGATCTGGGGGATCTTACTGCCGTCAAATTCCGGCTTGATCTCCACATAGACCACGGAAAGTCCTTCCTGGGAAATAGATTTCACATAATCCAGCTGTCCCAGGCTCTGGACCGCCTGTTCAATTTTGTTGGTTACCTCTTTCTCCACTTCCAGGGCCGAGGCCCCGACATAGGGGGTCAGGACAATGGCGGTCTTGATGGTGAAATCAGGATAGGCCAGCCGGCCCAGCTTCTGGTAGCTCATAAGCCCTGCACCAGCGATAAGAACAGAAAGGAGGACCCAGATCGTCCGCGCGTTTAATACAGCCTTGGCAAACTTCATCTTACCCCTATTGCACTCCCTTTTGTGCCGGATTTTCAAAGGTCAGGGCTTCTCCCTGGCGGATAAAGGCACTGCCCTGGGTTACCACGAGATCTGTTTTGGACAATCCTGTCACCATAACCTCCGTACTGCGGGCCAAGGCCTCAAAGGTGATGGGCTGGCGAAGGGCTGTCCTTGTCCCGGGATCCACGATAAACACATGGGCAGAGTTGCCGGCAACCCCCAATAGACTTTGGAGGGGAATGGCAAGACCCTGGGATTGCAAAGAAGCTGGGCCGGTCAAAAGTTTTATTTCAGCGGTCATCCCGGGAAAAATGACATCCCCGGGGTCGGGCGTGATGGTAAATACAAATTCATAGGTGCCGGTTGCCGGGTCTGCCCGTCGGCTGAATTCCGACAGCCGGGCTGTATATTCACGGTTTTTACGGGTAAGAAAGACCGCAGCATACCGGATGGCCGGGTCGCGGTCCATGAAAAGCCCCACTTGGTTTTCCGGTACCGCCACCGGGATGTCCAGGAGCGAGATATCATCCAGGGTCATGACCGGCTGTCCCTGGGCCACCATTTCATAGGCCTGGGGGATTTTTTTTGTCACCACCCCGTCAAAGGGGGCCAAAAGCCGCGTGTCGCTCAGCTGATCCCGGGCAATATCAAGGCGGATCCTGATTTCGTCAATGCCCGCCCTGGCTGCGGTTATGTCTTCTTTTCTAGCACCGCTTGTGTCCCTGACCTGTTGCTGTTCCAGGGAGGCAACCCTGGCCGTCAGGCTCAAGACACTGGTTTTGGCCCGGTCATAGGCCTGTTCGGCCACGGCCTGGTGTTTGTAAAGAATGTCATAACGTTCCAGTTCTTTTGTG
The DNA here is from genome assembly GCA_016743945.1 of Desulfobacteraceae bacterium. Classification (GTDB taxonomy): domain Bacteria; phylum Desulfobacterota; class Desulfobacteria; order Desulfobacterales; family Desulfobacteraceae; genus NBML01. Next base: position 59,509 of record JADGFI010000030.1, on the reverse strand, counting down.
GCAAGGCTCAGATCGGCCCGGGCCGCGGTAAGGGAGGACTCAATAATGCGGACATCTTCGGGTCTTGCGCCGGTTTTCATTTTTAACAGATTGGCCCGGGCCGAGGCAAGTTTGCTTTCCATCACCTTGACCTGGCGCTGGTAATCCCGGTCATCCAGTTCCAGAAGCAGGTCCCCTTGTTTTACCCGGTCACCGGGGTTGGCATGGATTCGTGCCAGGGGGCCTGAAACCCGGAAAAACAGGGTGGCCTTCTGGTTGGCCCGGGCCCGGCCTGGAAGGGTAACGGCAGTTCCGTCTGTCGCCGCCCAGGGATGGACCACTCCCACGGTTCTGGCTTTTTCCCCCAATTGTTGATGGGCAGCATTCTTTGTCTCTGTGGATGCCAAAACCAGATGGGTGTTTATCAACCCTGTCCGCCATGCCAGCCCTGCTGCCAGGCAAAGCACAATTCCCAGGGCCCAAAAGCCCCACCGTCTATTCTTCTTCATGGATGTACTTCCTCTTTTTTATTTAACCAGGCCAGGGTTTCCGTGGTACCGTGACCGGCCAGAAATGTTCTCAGCAGCAGCCAGGGGGCTTGTTTGGGTGCGATATCCCCACTCTCCACTTTTTCCCAGGCACAAAAAATAAGGCTGTCGAGACTGGCTACCAGCCAGGCCAAAGGGATTTCAGGGCTGACAGCCCCTTCATCCTTCAGGGCCTGGGCAAGGGTCCTCGCCTGGGCCAGATGCCGAAGATATCTGGCCTTTATCCGGGGTTCCTCATTCTTGAACGGCTGATCAAAATAGGCAGATACATTGAGGCTGGCCCCTAGGGGAATCAACTGGCACACAATATCGGCCAATTTTTCCTTTGCCGGCAGGCAGCTTTCCATAATCGGCTTGACCACTGCCTGGAGTTCTTCTCCGGCAGCCAGCTTTATGTTGTTGATAAGATCAGCCCTGGATGCAAAATATCGGTACAGGGTGGCTCGCCCCACCCCGGCAGCCCGGGCAATTTCATCCAGCCCTGCAGTGTCATTTTGTGCAATGCACGCAATGGCCTGTTGAATAATTCGGTCCCTTGTGACCTGGCTCATGGTCTCTCCCAATATAAATAAATCTCAAATGATACTCTAATGTCTCACATGAGAGATAAAAATACAGTATTCTGGTATCCTGTCAACCCAAATGTTCAAATTTTTTTAGAAGGTGAACTTGCTTTTTGCCAACCTGGCTTTGGAAATGCTTCTTATTTTAGCAGTAAAAATATTCTTTTAACAGGTCCGCCAGCTCTGTCTTGAGGGCGTCGTCTTCTTTTTTAGAATAGGTTTCAAACAAGGTCAATGCGATTTTTTCAAAGGCATCCACGTGGACAGGATCAAAATGGCTGCCCCTTCCGGCGATAATAATTTCCATGGTTTTTTTGAAGGAAAAGGGCTCTTTATAGGGCCTCCGGGAGGTCAGGGCGTCAAAGACATCGGCAATGGCAAAAATTCTGGCAATCTCAGGTATCTCATCCCCCTTTAAGCCGTGGTCGTATCCGCTTCCGTCATATTTTTCATGGTGATACCCCACAATATCGGTTGCCTCTTTGATCCATTCTGCCTTGCCCACAATATCCATCCCATAGGGCACATGGTTTTTCATGACCGTGAATTCCTCTTCACTCAGGCGACCGGGCTTGTGGAGGATATCATCTTCAATGCCGATCTTCCCGACATCATGGAGAAAGGCCCCTTTGATTAACCGCTGGATTTTTGGTTTGGGCAGGTTTAAATTTTCGGCAAGTTTTACCGAGATGATGGTCACCCGGTAGTTGTGTAAATCTGTGTCAGAGTCCCTCTTGGCCACGGCACTTCCCAATACCTTGAGCATTTCAAGGTTGGACTCAAAGAGCTTGGCCGACAGGGAAGAGACCCGGTTGAGCAGGGTGACCACCATGGGGTAGAGAAGGCCGGTTGTGAGCATCACAATGAGAACTGCGGCACCGGAAAGTTTGATTGCCTTTCGCCTGATATGGTTCAATGTTTCAGGGAATACGGCAAAAAAGGTCTCCCCATAGGCGGCCAACTCTCCCAGATCATTGCTCAGGGGGGAGATGATCTGCATGTGGGGGGTATCATCAATGTGAATCACACCAAATTTCATGGTTTTATAGGTTTGGATTTTATCGTCAAGCTGGCCTGCTTTTTCCCGGACAAGGTCACGATTTTCATAGGTATCATCGGTGACCAGGGTCAAAAGTTCTCCGCCCAGGGTGTATATGCCCATGGAAACAAACTGGCCCGATTGATTTTCTCTTTGTCCGGCCATTTCCAGAACCAGGTGTTGGTGGATACGATCTGGGTTTAAAATGCCCGGCGTGTTTAAGAGTGTCCGGATCTGGCGATTAAAATCTTTGAAACCGTTTTTTGCATCCCATAAAATATCCTGGCCGATTTTGTTTTTTTCCATCTGCCAGACCCCGGCACCCACAATAATTGAGAGGGCAAGGCCCATTAAAAAAATTCTAAAAACCAGCTTCCTATGGATCATCCGGGGATCGATTGCATTCATAAGGTTGCTCCCTTGTCCATGATAATGGTGTGTGCGTTTTATTGCTTTTTTTGTAAGGGGTCAATAGGTGTCGGATCTAAAATTTGAAAATCAAGCCGATTATGGGGCCATGGGTTACGGTATCATAGGCAAAGTAGTCTGGTGTGTTTTTGGTTCCGCTTTCATAATCCACCCATAAAGCTTTATATTGAATATCCAGAATCACTGTTTTTGTGATATTGTACATCACCCCGAAATTTCCCAATACCGTGAAATCCGATGCTATCTGATGTCTTTAATGACGTATTCAGGTTCAAGGTTTTTCCGGAAGAAACAATGACCGCACGTTCAATCACATTCTCCAGTTCCCTGACATTGCCCGGCCATGAATAGGTCATTAGTTCGTTTATAACTTTCCTGGGAATTACCTTGACATGGCTTCCCATACGTTTTTTAAGCTTGTTGATTATGAAGTTGACGAGCAAGGGAATGTCATCCATACGGTCTCTTAAAGGGGGAACTGATAAAGGGAATACATTAAGGCGATACCAGAGATCCTGCCTGAATCGTCCTTGTTTGACATCCTCTTCAAGGTTCCGGTTGGTTGCTGCAATGATGCGGACATCCGTGTGCCGCACATGGGAGCTGCCCAATCGTTCAAATTCACCGTCTTGAAGAACCCTTAGTAATTTTTGTTGCAATTTTATGGGTAACTCACCGATTTCATCCAAAAAGAGGGTGCCTTTGTCTGCAAGCTCAAAACGTCCAATTCTTTTTTCCATCGCATTGGTAAATGCCCCTTTTTCATGACCGAACAGCTCAGATTCTATCAAATTCGCTGACATTGCAGCACAATCTACTTTAATTAATGGCCGGTCTTTTCTATTGCCGGCATGATGGATAGCCCTGGCTATAAGTTCTTTGCCGGTGCCGGATTCACCAAGAATGAGGACAGTTGTATCCGTGGGAGCAATCTGTTCCAGACTGAATAAGACATATTTCAGCACCTCGCTTTCACCGATGATGTTGCCATGGTCGTGCATCAATTGGATCTCTTCGCCCAGGTAGGTGCATTCAGCTTCAAGTTGGCTTTTTAACTGCTTAATTTCAGAATAAGCATCCCGCAACTCAAGCTCTACTTTTTTTTTGTTTTCTATCTCAAGTAACAAGGTTTTGATCGTTTTATTCAGATCCTGGGTACGCATGAGTACTTGAGTTTCAAGCTCATCCCGGGATTTAATCAGGGCCTCTTCCGCATGTTTGCGCCGACTGATATCCAGACATACACCATCCCAGATAAGGGTGCCGTCATCCTGATTTTTTGGTTTTGAATGCCACTGGAACCAACGAATTTCCCCATTTGGCAGGGTCATCAGGCTTTCAAGGTTGAATTGGTTTTGATTCTCAATGGATTCTTTCTCCAGTTGAGCTACATGCTTCAATTGCCCGGGGGAAAACATTTTATAGATGACTCCGACATCTTTTTTGAATTCTTCCGGTTTAATCTGAAATAAGCGTTCGCATCCTTTGCTTACGTAACTGCAAAAACGCAGTCCATCCGGTTTATGCACAAGCTGGTAAATCATTCCATTCGGCAGGTTGTCGCCGAGCCGCTTTATGTTTTCTCTACTTTTTTTCAATAATATTTCGGTTTTAATTCGTTCAATGGCCATGGCCAATTGTCGGGCGGTCCATTCGAGGGAGGTTACCCTTTGTGCTGATATCATGTTTTTACGGGAGTCAGCCAGATGAATCAAGCCCAGGATACGTTCGTTGAGGACCATTGGAATCAAGGCCATCGATTCAAACCCGAAATGATTGCAGATATTGCGGGTCGGGCCAATTTTTGCTTTATTAACTTCTGATAAAAATCGGGTGGTGCTGTTCGTGTGGAAAGATCCCCTGGCTGTGTAAAAGGGCAGGCTGGTATCTGTTGTGCCTTTGATAACGTTAATGCACATGCAGCGGTCACATTTAATTGAAAGCGGGCTTTCCTGGTCATAGAATTGTTTACTGAACCCGGTGTAACTTTGGTAAGGTATATTGCCCTTATTATCCAGAACACGAATTCCAACCGCTTCACAGGCCACCATTTGTTGTATTTCCAAAATAAATGCATTTAATAAAGGCATCATTTCGGTATTCTGGTTGGCAATTTCAAGAAATCTGTTGGATGTGCGGCGGTCAGTATTTATCTGATTCTCCATATTTTGATACCTTGATTTTATTGGGTCTTTCTTAAAAATACAACTTCATAGGTTTTGTCCATGGGGGCCTGGTAATAAAAGCCCAGCAGGGCATCCTTTTCTGCAAAGTAATAAAGTCTATAGGTTGACCCTTCATACCCTTTGTCCTGAAACGTGATAAAGAGTTTTATCAGTTCTTTTTCTGTAGAAATTGCGGCGGTTGCAACATGGATGGAGCGGGGATTGAAATACTGCGCCGTTGCCTGTCCTTTTGCTTGAACATCACTGACCTTGATAAGATAGTTCCCGTCGGTACGTTGCCAATAGCCTTCAATGATACCATAGCCGGTTTTTGCTATGGAAGGTTCAACTTCATCGGCACAGACCGACCCTGGAATGAATAGGAAAAAACCTATAAAAAATAATAAAAGAATTATCGCTCGTCGAGAATTGCCCATGGTATCATTTCCTTTTGATTATCTCATCCTTTTAGTTTCGTCAACTTTGATTTTAATTTTATTATAAATCTTACTTTTTGGATTTGTTGTTCTTTTGTTTCATGGCGGCGGCATATTTTAAGATATCATATCCGGTTTTATTGTCAGGAAAAAGTTCAATCATTTTATTGGCCACCGGGGCGGCATTGTTCGGCAGGTTTCGTTTTATATAATGATCTGCAAGGGCAAAAAGAAAATCAAAATTGCCGGGATCAAGCGAGACTGCCTTTAAGAGAATCTTTTCGGCGGCTTTATCTTTTTTTAAATATTGCAGCAGTAATCCCAGGTTGTACTGGATCCTTGCCCGGTTCGGAAGACCGCCGGATGCCCTTTGAAGATAAACAACCGCTTCATTGTATTTTTTTTGCTCAACCAGCAAAAGTCCCAATGAATAGGCAATATCATACAGTTGCGGGTTTTTTTCAAGTATCTGGACAAATAATTTTACTGCTTTTTCATTTTCGCCGTTTGCATTGTAAAGCATGGCCAGATTATTTTTTGCCGGGAAAAACAGGTTGTCAATCTTGATGGACTGCTCATAAAGGTCAATGGCCTTGTCTGTTTTTCCTTGGGCCTGGTACATCAGGGCCAGGTTATAACTTCCCGAGGGAAAGTCAGCCGCATATTCCATGGCAGCTATGTATTCTGCCGTGGCCGCATTAAGCACCTTTTCCTGGGGCTTTGTCAGTTTCAGATTTTTTATGGATGCAACCCCCAGGGCGGCCTGGATCCGTACAGCCTTGACCGGGTCATAGAGCAAGGGGAAGATAAGGGCGGCATCCTTGTCAAATTGTAGCAAATTGATGGTGGAGAGGGCGGTTTGCCGAACCAGACCATCGGGATCTGCCAGGGCTGCTTCAAGGGCGGCATAACTTTTTTGTGACGGATAGGCGGCGAGAAGGGACAGGGCAGTTGCCCGGACAATACCGGGAAAAAGGGTGTCCTTTGAAAGCCGGATCAGGCTGTCTAACCCCTCGGGATTTCCCTGTCTGCCCAGGGCAATGGTTTGACCGAAATGGGGCCGTTTCTTCTGGCCGTACCAGTTGCCCATCTGCTGGTTGGTCCATTCAAGGGATTTATCTCCGTGGCATCCTTTGGCATTGCAGGCATTGGGCGTCTGAAAGCGTTTGCTCAAATCCGGCCTGGGGATGCGGATGGAATGATCTGCCCGCAAATCAATTCCCATGTATACGCTTTGGGGCATATGGCAGTGGATGCAGTCATCCCCCAGGCTTTCCTTTCCCTGATAAATTTTTTTATGGAAGTGGTGGTCCGGGGTATCATAGGTGTCTGCCCTGTGGCAGCTCAGACAGAGGTCATTGCTCTCAATTTTAAGCTGTTGACTATGGACATCATGGCAGTCATTGCACCCTACATCCCGTAAAAACATTTTGCTCTGCATGAAGGATCCGTATACATAAACTTCGTCTAAAATCTGGCCGTCCGGGAAATAAAGATTTGAGGTTAACAGGCTGGGGATCATGTAATCCATGGGGGTTTTGTGGCCATGGGAAAAATTACCAATGGAGGCCCGCCGGGAATGGCACCTGGCGCAGACCTGGATGAGTTCTTCGGCACTCAAGTTTCTTGTTTTTACCACCAGGTTGAAATTGTCCGTATTGGGTCGTCCCATTTCAGGGGTCTGGGCCCAGGTCACATGGTCCGAGCCCGGTCCGTGGCAGGCTTCGCAACTCACATCTATTTCAGAGAATGTGGTATTAAAACTGTCTGTTTCAATTATATATCCCTTCTTGAGATTTGTTGAATGGCATTCGGCACACATGCCGTTCCAGTTCTGGCCCTGGCGGGTCCAGTGGAGCCAGTCTGTGGAATCATTTGTGTGGTTGGGAAGGGCATACCATCTTTTTTTTAGATCATCCCAGGCAATGGTCAGGCATTGAAGTCTTCCCCCTTCAAAGGGAATCAAATATTGCTGCAAAGGGTCAAATCCAAAGGTATGGGTAATTTGAAAGTCTTTTAAACTGCCCCCGGGCCCCAGGGTATTTACAAAAAAATTATCCCCTCGCTTAAAGAACCGGGTGGTGATGCCTTCGTGGGTGAATTTAGCATCGTTAAAATCGCCAAGAACGGTTTTGGCAGTGGCCAATTCCATGGCCCGGTCATGGTCGGAATTTTGGTATCGATCATATTCGTTTCGATGGCAGTCCCTGCATTTTTCCCTGCCCACAAAGAGGGGGGATTTTTTGTCGTATTTGTCCAGAGGGGAGTTGATTCTCTGCCAGGATTTATAAAAAGAGAGGGGAAGAACCAGTACAATCACCAGGGTGGCCGCAATGCCTGCAAACATCCATTTTTTCTTTTGATGAGGGTGGTGTAAAAAATCTTGGGCCATTATTTTTTGACCGCCTTTCCCAGAGCAACGGTCTCAGGGTAGACCGCCTGGCTTCGGTTAAACCGGTTGCGTTTTATCCGGTTATTGATATCCACCCGGATTTTTTTATTTACTATACTTATTTTGAAAAGATCCAGTGCCCTGGGGGCAGGAGCGCTTAATACATTTCCCGATATATCGAATTGAGAGGCATGGCAGGGGCAGATAAATTTTTGCTGTTCCTTGTCCCAGGGCACGGCACATCCCAGATGGGTGCATTTGCTTGATAGCGCCAGGAACCCACCATCTTCAAGGCACACCAGGTAAAATTGGCCGGTGACAAAGGCGGCAACCGTTCCCGGTGTATAGGTGTCTGTGGTGCCGGCATCAATGAGTCGTTGTTGGGTGCTGCCGGTCTCTTTTTTGAGTGCCGGCCTGAAAAACGAAAGTATCATCAAGATGAACTCTCCCAGGGCAACCAGGCCCAGGCTGATCCACAATGCTTTTAAAAAATTTCTTCGCCGGGGTTTTTCTTCTTTAGCCTCAATCATTTTATTCTTGCCCATCAGGCACCCCCCAACATCAGCTTCATGCCGGCTCCCCTGAACCATGCACAGGTCAAGGTCAAAATGATGAATGCCATGAGCATAAAGATTACAGAGGTTTGAAAGGTTTCTTCCGGGTTAAGATCATATTTTTTTTTCATCCCAAAATGAAGCACCAGCACCAGGATAAAAATCATGGCAAAGGGAAGAGCCCCTGTGGAAACAATGGGGGGGATGCCGGGAAAAACTGCCTGAAAGTCAATGGCATATTCATCCAGAAGGATCAGAACAGGGGTGAAAATTACAGAAAAAAACAGGGCGGCTGTTCCAGCTTTTTTTGCGGTGTCAGAGATAAACCAAACCCCTTGATTGTCTCCTGGTTTAAAGGGCAGATAGACCAAAAAGGAAAACAAAAGACCGGGGATGACACATACCGCGACAAAGGGGTGAAAGTGGAGCAATAATTCCTGGAATCCCGAAAAATACCAGGGGGCCTTGGCCGGGTTGGGACTTAATCCTGCATTGGCCTGTGTGTCCAGGGGGGCATCAAAGAAAAGGGCCAGCACCATGACAAAAGCCAACAGCACAAGGGCGGCAACCCCCTCCCTCAGGAGCAGGTTGGGATTGGTTTTAACCATGGCAGGCGGTGGGTCATTTTCAAGGAAATTTTGGCCAACGATCACAACTCCCCGGGCTCGCCTGATTTTCCAGAAATGGGTGCCAAGACATAGTATCAGAGCTGCCGGGATCAGGCTGGTGTGGAGGGTGAAAAAAAGCTGCAGGGTTTTTTCGCTCACCCCATTCGAAGTGATGACAAGGCCCTTGAGAAAACTGCCTCCTGGAACATAGTCAAACATGTTGATGCAAATGGTGACGGCCCAGAAGGCGGTCTGGTCCCAGGGCAGCAAATACCCTGTAAAACATGACAGCAGCACCAGGCTTAACACACAAACACCAATGATCCAGTTCAGTCTCCTTTTTCCTTGGTACCCCCCGGTGAAAAAGACCCTGAGCACATGGCAGAACATGAGGATCACCAGAAGGTTGGCCGCAAAATAATGCATGCTCCGGATCATCCGACCAAAGATAAACTGGCTTTCAAGTGTTTGAACAGATTCATAGGCAAGTTCAGGAAAGGGCTGATAGGCGAGCAGCATGAGAAGGCCTGTGCCCATGAGCATCATCACCAGCACAAGACAAAGACCCCCCAGGGCCCAGGTGGTCTTCAATTCAAGGGCCTTTAAGGGAATTCTTACCGGATGAATGTGTTTGATGAAACTTGAAAATGAAGTTGATAATTGGCTGATGGCGCACTCCCTTTAATATAATTGGGTAAGCTAAAACTCCAATACTAAAATTAAACCAGAAGCGCAACAAATAAGCAATTTAAACAAAGGGAAATTCCATTTAAACCGGTGATAAAAAATCAGGGGAAATAAACTGGAGGATAGCCCGGGGGGGCTTTTTAAAAACTTTGAAAGGACCGGATTTAAGCCCGTTAGTCGGTGCCAATGATGGGCATTAAAAATGCTTTAATATTATATTCAAAACGTGTCGGTATCTTGAAAATTAAATTAATAGAAATACTTCTTGAATAAACTCATCCTTTATGTAAGGAATCTGTAGCAGAAATTAAGGAATTGATCCTTTCTAATAGGATCTTTGGATCCTCAACATTATACCAAGTCTGGATAGCATTAAAATTGTAATCTTATCCAGTTAGAAGAGGATAGAAATGAGCTGGAGACCACCGTCAAGTTATTGATATCGTGAACGATATTCAGAACCACACAAATACTTGTTAACTGAGCTTAGAAAACGAAAATAAATGGATTAGTTGAAAACTAATTTTAGAAAAGAGGATTGATATGTCTTATTCACCAAAATTGAGTTCTGGATTTACATTTGCAAAAAACCGGAGTGCTTTCATATCTCCCCAGTCGGGAATGTGCTCGTTTTGTACTCAAGATTGCAACGGCACCTGCGAGCTGGCACAGGCGGCCGTTTTGGGGGCGCAAACAGTATACCCCACAACAACCGGAAATAACCAAATCGCATCGGAAAAAGATTATCCAATTGATTTTTCACATTTTAATATAAACGGCCGTGTGTTCGGTGCCCAGGGAGCCAATGAAACCCAGGACGAGGCCACTATTTTTAATGTTAACCTGGAGCGGACCTACGGCTTCATCCATCCGGTTAGGATGGCAATGCCCGTGATTCTGCCTGCATTGATTAAGCTTAACTGGCAGGACTACTTTGCAGGAGCTGCCATGGCCGGCGTGACCTGTGTGATTGGTGAACATGCCAGAAACAATGAACCGAATCTGAAAATTGACAATGGAAAGGTTACGGATTTTCCCCTGCTCAAAAAGGCCCTTGACTGCTTTAATCGATATGACAGGGGGTATGGGCAGATTGTACTGCAATGTAATGTGGATGATGACCTCATGGGAGTTCCGAAAATTGCCATGGAAAAATATGGGGCCAAGGCCATTGAAATAAAATTTGGGCAAGCGGCAAAGGGAACCCAGCCCGTCATACAGGTAAAGGATCTTGAAACCGCGTTTGTCAAACAGCAGCAAGGTAATCTGGTTTTTCCTGATCCCAGTGATCCGTCCGTACAAAAAGCCTATCATGACGGTGTTTGTCCGAATTTTTACACATATGGTAGACTGCCATTGTGGACAGAAAATTCCATTATGGCCCACATCACAAAATTAAGAGATATGGGCGCCCAAAACATTTATTTTAAAATGGCGGGGTATGACAGGATGGATATTGAACGTGTGCTTCGGATGGCCTGTGAGGCACAGGTGGATATGGTCACCTTTGATGGCGCCGGCGGTGGTTCAGGATACAGTCCTTCAAAGATGATGAACGAGTGGTCATTGCCCACGGTCTGCTTAGAAGATGTCGTGGTCCGCATTTGTGAGCAATTGAAATCCGAAGGGTTTTTTCTGCCTGCCATGGTGATGACCGGTGGATTTGCAAGTGAGGATCAGGTCTTTAAGGGTCTTGCCTATGGGGATGGTCATATTTTGGGAATAGGGTTGTGTCGGGCTTCAATGGCTGCTGCCATGACCGGAAAAACAATTGGTGAACAGATAAAGACTGGAAATGTGCCGGAAAGATTTAAACCATATGGTTCAACAATTGAAGAAATATTTTGCGACCTTCCTGACCTGCGTGCCCTCTATGGTATAGAGGCAAATCAATTTCCCACCGGGGCCATAGGTGTTTTTTCTTATCTGAATAAAATTGCATTTGGGTTAAAGCATTTTGCTGCCCTGAATCGGAAGTTTAACATGGATCTTCTGGACAAAAGTGACCTCATCCCCCTGACATCCGAAGCGAGGGCCTTGATGGCAAATGAATGGTTTGAACCGTTAAAAAAATAGCCTATAGATATCAGCTGGAAAAGGGGTCCGGTCTAAATTGCATTCATGCCAACCTGTGTAAGGGCGGTGTCAAACCTTGATTATTACATTATAAGATTTCAACAAACCAAATAAACCGGGTAAAGTCGGTTGCTTGGGCTACAAAGTACTTTTCGGGAAATTTAAATGATGAGAGAAGCAACTGAATCTGATTGCATCAACTTGACGGCCCTATCACTGGAGGTTTGGTTTCAAACCTATTCCATTGACGGTATTCGTAGTGAAAATTCAAAATTTGCATTATCTTCCTTTACTGAGAAGCATTTCAAAAAAATATTGCATGATAGCAAGTATAAGTTATTGGTCTTCACTGAAGGAATTTATCTTAGGGGATATATACTTGTAAATTTTAAATCTCAGTTTGGAAGCAAAAAAAACGGTTTTGAAATTGAAAAACTTTATGTCCATGGACCTTTTCAGGGCAAAGGCATTGGGCAGAAGCTTTTACTAGAAATCAAGGATAGGTATGGAAGCCAATTTTGGCTCTATACTTGGGTTCGCAACAAATCCATTGTATTTTACAAAAAATTTGGATTTAAAGATATTGGGCAGTATGATTTCAAATTGGGAAATGATGTTATTGAAAACCGTGTGATGGTCTATGGTCGCGCAGAACGATGAAATAACAAGAATGCTGGGAAAAAATATGATCGATTTAATCATTAATAAATTGTTTAAAAATACAGTCTATGTTGAATTCAGTGATAAATGGATTTCCGTCAAACATGTGGAAACCGGTAAAACATTTGAAGACAAACCTTTATTGGCTGTAAAACAAAATAAAAAGGGCAAAAATATTGTGTTTGCAGTTGGAGCAGAAGTTGAGCAATTGAAGAATGATACAACAATTTCAATTCATAATGGATTTTTTCACCCGAGGGTATGCATTAACGATTTTGAAATTGCCCAGGCAACTCTAATGCATTTTATACGAAAAGCACTAAACAAGAAAATTTTGTTCAAGCCAATAATTATAATGCATCCAAAAGGGGACCTTAAAGAGGGGCTTTCTCAAATTGAAGATCGGGCTATAAAGGAACTTGCTACTGCAGCAGGAGCTCAGAAGTGTTATGTGTGGGTTGGACGAAGGCTTAAAGATGTCGAAATGATATCCTTAAATTTTCCCACTCAAAATGACCCGATAGTTTTAGAATAAAACAAATCGCTGGAAAAGGACGCGCCATAACTGGCGTACCTTTCAACCCAACTGTTCGCATGCCGGAGAAAATACTATGGGCAACGTTTTGTTATCAGGTGACGGTTGTTTTACCCAATCTTGCTGAAAAGCGGCGTGAATTGGTAATAAAAAAGCCCCGGTAATAGCAGGGCTTTTTTATTAAGAAGCCTGTTTTTTCTTTACGAGAGAATATCCAGGGCACTTTTGACAATGAGTTCTACTCCCGGTGCCAGGCAGGATTCATCAAAATCAAAATAGAAATTGTGGTGACCCGCGCTAAGATCGGTTCCGATCATAAAGTAGGTGCCTTTGCCCCCCTGTTCCTGGACCACCGTCATCATGTGGGAATAGTCTTCACTCCCCCGCATTTCAGTGTTGTCAATTATTTGATCCGGATCGAAAAATTCGATTTTTTGTCCGTTGTTTTTGATAATTTCCATTATTTCCGGGCTGCTTTGACCGCTGCTGGTTTTACCCATGAGTTTGATGTCAACCTCGACATCGTAGGTTTGGGCTGCCCCGGCCAGGACCTGTCGGGCTCGCTGAAACATGAATTCATCAATTTCAGAGGTCTCACCTCGGGTTTCCGCTTTGATCAGGGCATTGGGCGGGATCACGTTTCTTCCCTGTCCGGCCTGGATGGTTCCAACGGTGATCCGTGATGCGCCCTGGCCGTGCCGGCTGATGGCATGGAGGTTCAAGGCAGCGGATGCAGCGGCCAGCAGAGCGTTGCGGCCCTGTTCAGGCGCACCTCCGGCATGGGCCGGTTCGCCTGTGAACGTGGCGTCGAACTTGGTGGTGGCAAGAAATTTATCCGTACTGCAGATGAGCATTCCGGTTCTGGCTGCCTGGAATCCGATGTGCCCGCCCAGGATGGTATCAACCCCCTCCAGGATGCCGGCATCAATCATGGGCTTGGCCCCCCTGACCCCTTCTTCCCCGGGCTGGAAAATCAACCTGATTTTTCCCTTGAGCCGGTCTCTGATTTGGCTGAGGATCTCAGCCACCACAAGTCCCATGGCCGCGTGGCCGTCGTGGCCGCAGGCATGCATGACATTCGGGTTGATTGAAGTGAACCCCTCCCTGAAGGGCCGGTGTTTATCATCTTGGGCCTCGCTGATGTCATTGGCGTCGATGTCAAAGCGCAGGGCCAGGAAGGGGCCTTTTCCGCAATCCAGATCCGCCACAACCCCGGTGAGGCCGCCTTTCATTTTTTTGACCAGTTCAGGGTCGGCGCCCTGGTCCACGGCCCGTTTCATGTGGGCCTCCAGTGTCTGGTCGTCGGGGACCCCCATCATGCTCTCTTTGCAGATGATCTGGTCTCCCATTTTGATCTGAAATCCCAGATCCTCCAGGGCCCTTGCAATGACGGATGTGGTCCGAAACTCGGTCCATCCGGATTCGGCATGGACATGGAAGTTTCGCCGGTAATCAACAAGTTTGTCTTTTAAACCATGAATCAGCTCTTTGATTGTATCGTTCATAATTTTACTCCTGGGCTAATTTTAATGCGGTCTTTAACAGCAGGTCCATGCCCTTGCGGATATCTTCCATTCTGGTGAATTCAGCTATGTTATGGCTGATTCCGTCTCTTGAGGGGATGAAAATCATGCCCGTGTCAGTGATTTTTGCCATGTTCATGGCGTCGTGACCGGCGCCGCTGGGCATCACCCAATAGGGGATATTCAACTCTTGTGCGGTATCTTTCAAGGTGTTGATGATTTTATCCGACAATGCCACGGGCTTATCATTGCAGAGGATTTCATGGGTAATTTTAAGATTCCTTTTTGCACTGATCTTGGCAAAAAGTTCCTTCACCTTTTTAACAGCCCTGTCCTTGTCCGCCATGCTCACGTCCCTTATGTCAATGCCCATCTCCACCTGGCCTGGGACCACATTCATGGCCCCGGGGGTGACATAGAGATATCCCACGGTGCCTACGGTTTTTTTGCCTGCCTCGCAAGAGGCAATTTGTTCAACTCCCAGCAGGATCTCGCCGGCCCCTGTAAGGGCGTCCCTTCGCATATCCATGGGGGTGTTGCCGGAATGATCGGCCCGGCCCAGGATGCTGACCTTGAACCGTGTGGGGGCTGCAATGGATGTGACAATGCCGACGGGGATGTTTTTGTTTTCAAGAACAGGCCCCTGTTCGATATGCATTTCTATAAAACTGTGGATTTCATCCCTGCCGATTTTGGCGGATTCAAGGGCATCCGGAGGGTACCCCCCTTTTTCAAGGGCTTCATAAAGGGAAATCCCGTTTTTATCTGCAAGGTCTTTGAGAACTGAAGGGTTAAGTTTTCCGATCATGGCTTTGCTGCCCATGGTGGCAAGACCGAATCTGCTGGATTCTTCAGCGGAAAAATTAACCACTTCAATGGGGCGCCGGGTCTGGATATTGTTGTCGTTAAGGGTTCTTACAACTTCCAGGGCGGCCAAAACCCCGATGGTTCCGTCAAAATGGCCGCCCTCGGGTACGGTATCGATGTGGGAGCCCAGCATGACGCAGGCAAGATTTTTTTCCAGGCCCGGCCTCTTACCCCTGAAATTGCCCAGGGCGTCCTGGCTGACCTCAAGCCCGGCCGCCTCCATGGCTTGCTTTAACCAGGCTTTGGCAGCCAGGTCCTCCTGGGAAAAGGCCAGCCGTGTGGCACCGCCGTTTTCCAGCAGGCCGAATTGTTTGAGTGCTTTAAAATCCTTTTGAAACCTTTCAAGACTGGAGTTCATTTTTTTTTTCCTTACATGATCAGGTAGGTTACGATAACGGCAATGCACATGCCAAGAGCGTTGCGCTTTGCAAGTTCGATTGGGTTGACCTTGGCAATGGAGGCACAGACAATTGCAGCGCCTGCCAGGGGGGACATGGTTCTTCCCAGGGCGCCGGCAAGGGCTGCAATGCTTCCCATGCTGGTGATCTCCATGCCGAATTGGGCAGCATGGGGGGTGACAGCCTCGTTAAAGGCAAAGGCGGCCGCATCTCCGGAGCCGCTGATCAGGCCGAGGATAAAGGGGCCGAAGGTTCCCCCGATTTTGGCAATACTGGGAGTTGTGGTCAAAAGGTCGATGAATGCACTGACCAGGCCGATGGCCTTCATTCCGCCCACAAAAACCGCAGCGGCAATGATAATGCCCATGATATTGCCGTAGGCAGACCCCATGCCGTCAAAAAAACCAACAGTAACCTTTGTGGGAGAGGTCCGGGTCAGGGCAAGGCCGATGAGGCAGCCGATGATCATGGCCTGGGCCACGCCCATCTTGAGCACCGGAACCAGGCCGCTGGCACCCAGAACCAGGATGGTGACCGGAATGACCGGGACGATTGCAAAGAGGGGATTGACCTTTTCAATGGCATTTTCGGTATCCGCCTTTTCAGGGACATAGCCTTTGTGCTCCTTGAGATAAAAGGCCACCAGGGTCAGGGATACAGCGCCAATGATGCCGGCTGTGATATCGGCTCTGGCATGGACACCGATGACGCTCATGACATCTATTCCGGCAAGTTTGGCTATAAAGGGGTTATGGGAAAGGCCCGGGTTGAGCATGGAGCCGAATGTGCCGGCAAAAACTGCAGCCGCTGAAATCGCAGGGTGGATACCTGCAGAGATGAGCAGGGGGATAAAGATGGAACCGACGGCTGCTGCGGTGCCCGCCGCGCTGGGCAGGGCCGTGTTAATGGCAAATGTGGCCAAAGTGGCGCCGGGAATGAGAAAGAAACGGGCCTTTGAAAGGGCCTGGGCCACCAGGCGGATCAGGTGCTGGTCGCATTTGGTTTCCTTCATGACATAGGCAAAGCCCATGACCGAACAGATTGCCTGGATAAGGCTGCCCGTGGTCATCCGCTTGGCAAATCCGTCAAGGACGGTCAAAGGTTCCATGGCAATCCCTGCCATGAGCAGGCCTGCTGCAATCAATACCATTCTTGTGTCATACTGCTTTACAAGAAAATAGACCGTTGCCAGAATAATAATGATTCCAAGTATGATGTTCATAATTTTTAATCCTTAATGGTTTTTTTTATGGTTTTTGTTTGAGCCTTTAATTCAGGGCAAATCTGGGCGACATCATATTTTCAGGCGACAGGATCTGATCCAGTCTATCCTTGGATAAAAGCTTTTTTTCCAGAACCAGGTCGTATACCGAGGTGTTTGTCTCCAGGGCCTGTTTTGCAATGGCGTTGGCATTTTCATACCCGATGCAGGGATTTAAGGCCGTGATAATGCCGATGCTGTTTTCAACCATCTGCCGGCAAAGTTCTTTGTTGGCACTGATTCCGGTGACGCATTTATCCTTTAGGGTGAAGCATCCCCTGGTGAGCAGGTTGATGGACGAAAAAAGGTTGTAGGCGATCACAGGTTCCATCACATTCAGCTGGAGCTGGCCGTTTTCACTGGCCATGGTGATGGCAACATCACCGCCTGCAACCTGGTAGGCGATCTGGTTGATGACCTCGGGAATGACCGGGTTGACCTTGCCGGGCATGATGGAGGAGCCCGGCTGCATTTTGGGAAGGCAGATTTCATTGAATCCGGCCCTGGGTCCGGAAGACAACAGCCTCAGATCGCTGCATATTTTTGAAAGTTTGATGGCAAATCGTTTCAACACCCCTGAAACCTGCATATAGGCCCCGGTGTCCCAGGTGGCCTCCACCAGGTTGGCCGATGTTTCCAAAGGAATGCCGGTGAGGTTTTTAAGGTGCTGGATGGCGATGCAAGGATAATCCAACGGGGCATTCAACCCCGTCCCAATGGCCGTGGCCCCCAGGTTGATCTCATGGATCAGGTTATGGGCCTCAAAAATCCGGTCAATATCTTCACCGATGGTGGTGGCATAGGCATTGAATTCCTGGCCCATGGTCATGGGAACGGCGTCCTGGAGCTGGGTACGCCCCATTTTCAGAACGTCTGCAAATTCGCTGCCCTTGTCGGCAAAGGATTTCTGGAGGGCCAGCATCCCTTTCATGAGTCCTTTAAGCTCAAAATGCAGGGCAACGCGAAAGGCCGTGGGATAAGCGTCATTGGTAGACTGGGAACAATTGACGTGGTTGTTGGGATGACAGTATTCATACTCCCCCTTTTCACGGCCCATGATTTCAAGGGCAATGTTGGCAATGACCTCATTGGCGTTCATGTTGGTGGAGGTGCCCGCCCCTCCCTGGAACACATCAACGATGAACTGGTCATGGTATCTGCCCGAGATGATCCGGTCGGATGCCTCGGATATGGCCTTGGCAACATCGGCGGGCAGCAGACCCAATTCGACATTGGCCAATGCGGCTGATTTTTTAACATAGGCCAGGGCATTGATCATGGACGGGGTGGATGAAATGGGTATCCCTGTGAGCTGAAAATTTTCTTTTGCCCTCAAAGTCTGGATACCGTAGTAGCATTCCTTTGGAACCTTTCTATCACCTAGAAGATCGTGTTCCAATCTATATTTTTCTGACATTTAACCTTAATCTCCTGTTTAATCCTTAGTTTAAACCTTAACAGTCGGTTGGACTTAAAATTCGGTCCGGTAGTCTCTGCCACGTCATAGATAGCAATGATGGTGCCAGGGAAGCGTCTTTTATTCAAGGCTTTGATTATAAAGAATTTTATTGAAACAGGAGCTGTCACATCCAAAAATTCAAGGGGTATAACATTGGTTATGCCCCTTGGAGGAATTTTGTTTGAATGACTTTAATATCGGCAGGTTATCCCCCTTTACCAAAGTTATAACCTATGGGGTTGGTTATAGGGGGTTAAACTTCAGTCGGTGGCTATTTTTTTCAGCCGCTTGTTGAGGGCCGGCTGGGACACACCAAGAAGCCTTGCGGCCAGGGATTGGTTTCCCTGGGCCTGCTTCATGGCTTCAAGAACCAAAAGGTCCCCGACTTCCCTTAGATGGGGCAGGGGACGGTCCGGGGCAAAAACGCTTTTCCCTAAGGCCTCTTTGGGAATGTGCCGTGAAGAATCCCCTTTATCGATGGCCTTTTTAAAGGCCGCCATTGAGAGCATCTTGGCTTTATGGAGGCCCATGGCGTCATAGACCATTCCTTTGAGTTCCCGTATGTTTCCCGGGAAATCGTAATTCATGAGCATGAGGGGCAGTTCCTTGGGAATTCTGGGCTTGGTCTTGTTAAACTCATCGGCGGCCTTCTTGAGAAAATGGTCCAGCAACAGGGGGATATCGTTTTTCCGGTTTTTCAGGGGAGGGATATCCACATGGTGACCGCACAAACGGTAATAGAGGTCTTTTCTAAGTTTGCCCGATGCCTGGCTGGCTGCCAGGTCCTCGTGGGTGGCCACCACAATGCGGGTATTGCTTCTTTTGGGTATATCGCAGCCCAGCTGAAAATACTCTCCTTCCTGGAGGAGGCGGAGCAATTTGATCTGGGAAGAAACATTCAGATCTCCGATTTCATCCAGGAACAGGGTGCCGTTGCTTGCGTTTTCCACCATTCCTTTTCTGGCGGTTTGAGCTCCTGTGAAGGCGCCCTTGCAATGGCCGAACAGGGTGTCTGAAAAAACAGAATCGTCGAGGCCTGCCACATTTACGCTGACCAGGGGACCTTTTCTGCGGCTGAGTCTGTGGATGGACCTTGCAATCAATTCCTTGCCCACCCCGCTCTCCCCGGTGATGAGAACCGGTTGGGAGCTTCGGGCAATGGCTTCAATGTATTGAAAAATGGAAAACATGGTCTTATCCTGGGTGATGATCTCGCAGAAAAGCTCCGGGTTTTCCAGGAGGCCCTTTAGAAACCGGCTGCGGATTTCAATATTTTCCCGCTCAAGCTCAATGGTCCTGATGGCCCGCTGTATTCCTTTTAGCAACCTTTCCTTTTCACCGGTTTTGACGTAAAAATCCAATGCTCCTTTTTGGATGCATTCCACGGCAATGTCGATCTGGTTTAAACCGGAGACCACAATCACCGTGACATCGGGATGGCTGGAAACGATCCGGGAAAGGAGTTCGTTCCCGCTGACATGGGGCATGTTCAGGTCAAGGAGAACGATTCCGACATTTTGGTCGGACAGGATATCTGGCACCTGGCGGCTGTCCTGGCAGCGGATGACATTATTGATGCCGCCGTCCATGCTCAGGGTCATGGTCATTGTTCTGAGCCATGCACTTTCATCGTCCACCAACAATATGCTGAATGCCGGGTACAAGGTTTCTTCCATTGTCTATATCCTTTTGGAGGCTTTAAGGTGCATGGAGGCCGTGGTTCCCATGCCGGGTTTTGAATGAAATTTCAAAGAACCTTTGTGTTCCGCCATAATATTGGCCGATATGGAAAGGCCCAGACCGGTGCCACCTTGGGTCCGACGGGTGGTGTAAAACGGATCTGTCAGATGTCCAAGCTGGTTGGCCGGGATGCCCACACCCTCATCTTTGACCTCCAGGATGATTTCATTGTCTTCAGAAAAAAAAGTTCTGACACAAACTTTTTTTTCCGGGTCGTCAAGGGCCTGGCAGGCGTTCAAAATAAGGTTGATGATCACCTGTTCGATCCTGCGGCTGCTTCCCAAAAATTTTGGGATTGGATCCCCGTAACTGACCTCAATATGACAATTTATCCGCCGGATTGGGGTTTTGATCAACCGGACGGCATTGCCGAGAACCTTATTCAGGTTAACCCTTTCTGTCAGCTGGGCTTCATCTTTTCGGGCAAAATCTTTTAAATCGTCCACAATCTGTTTAATACGGGTGGCCCCGTCTTTCATCTCTTCAAATACAGCCGAAGATTCCTGCCGCAACAGGGAGTATTTCATGCCGCCGATGAAAAAATCCCCCGAGTCGTGGTACCGTTCTTCAAGGGTGGATTCAGCGGCCCGGCAGATCTTTTCCAATACTGAAAGATTGTAAAGGATCAAGCCCGTGGGATTATTGATTTCATGGGCCACCCCCGACACCAGGGTTCCCAGGGAGGCCATTTTGTCTGCATGGATCAATTGTTGCTGCTTTAAGGCAAGCTCCTTGGACCTTCGTTCTACTTCCCTTTTAAGGGACCTGTTCCACAGTACCACGGTGCAGATCAAAAAAATTAGGGGGGTAAAAATATAGTTGCCGATCCTGAGCCTGGGATATTCCCCATGGCTGTTGGCCAATAAGTCTTCCCCCAGCCATTGTTCCTGTATCTCCTGTTGCAACCTTTTGTCTTGAAGGTTTCTTAAGCCCAGGCTGAATTTATCCATCAATTTTTTATTTCCCGGGGCTGCGGCAAAACCGTATTTCAGGGGCGGTTGTATCTCTCCGGCCTCCATGATCTTCTTGCCCTGGGGCAGGCTGTTTAAAAATTTCAGCTGTCTTTTGATGTACCGGCTTGAAATGCTGGATATGACGGCATAGTCATATTTGCCGGAAGCCAGTTGTCCAAGGGCATCCGCCTTTGTATTGACGGGCGTGACATAAGCCTTTGTCTTGTGCTCGATAAGAAAGCCGTGGTTGATTCCGCCTTTTTTTACAAGGATTTTTTTTCCCTCCAGTTGTGCCAGTGAAACAATTTCGGGCAGGCCGGGATCATGGGTAAAAACCCTTTGTCTCACTCTTGTATGGGGGGTGAATAAAAAATTATTCTTTTCGGCATATGATTCCATGACTCCCTCGAGTAAATCGATCTTGCCGTTTATTAAATCCTTTTTGGCCCGGGTTATGCGAGTGAGCTTGATTTTAACATCAACACCTGTTTCCGTGGCGATGGCCCGGGTCAGGTCCACATTGTATCCGTCGGGTTCATTGTCATTGTCCAAAAATTCATATGGGGCGTTAATGCTGCTTCCGCCTACCACAATGGTCTTGTGCGGATTGGATACTTTTTCGCCCTGGGTCAGAAGACCGGGCAAAAAGGCAATCTGCATGGAAAGCAGCAATAGAAAAAAAAGAACAATCGGCATTCTAATCCTCTGATGAATTTATTTTATGGAAATATTTGCTGCCTGGGAGTTGTTCCGGCAGGATAAGCTGATCCTTGTCCAGGGTTCGAATAAGGGATTGGAGGGGAATATCAAGGTTTGTAACGATATGGGAAATCGGTATTTCTTTTCCACAGGATGCCGTAAATTCAATGATGTCTGTTGCACGGTCAAGGGATGTTACTCTGTTTTGGATTTTTTTTATCATTCATATCATCACATTTTTAGTATGATCAAGTATCCCATTGGACACTCTGGTGTCAAGGGAAAAAAGCGGCAGCGCCCTTAATCCAAATTTAAAAAAAGAGATGAAGCAACTATATTTTTCTGAACCTCAGCTATACCGTTATAACAAGATAAAAAGGAAAATATAAATATTGAAGCCGCGGGATAGAAAATTTCTGGAGTTTCCTCAAAACCAACTTCATATTTTCCTTGCACCGTCAGAAGACAGGCGATATAAACTCCATAGTCAAAATAAACGTATCCGGTCCAGATCAGCGGCATTGTTAGTTAAGACCATGTAAATAATTGATAAAACTTTTAAAGAGAGTAAAGAATAAGAGGAGACCATGAAATGAGTCAATCTGTACTTCAATATGAAGAAAAAATGTGGGCATTGTTTGATTTAACAAAGGGACAAATGCCTGGTCTTTCTGAAGCTTATTATGGTTCTGTTAAAGATGCTGTATACAGTGATGGTGCACTTGATGTTAAAACCAAAAGATTGATGTCATTAGCTGTTGCTGTGCAAGCAGGCTGTAAAGATTGTATGATCTCTCAAACCTCAAAAGCAATAGAACTTGGTGCAACACCTTCCGAAATTTTCGAGGTTTGTTCTGTCGCAGTAAGCATGGGTGGCACTCTTGCTTGGAGCAAAGCCCTGATCGTTGCAGAGTATCTTCAAGAACGAGGATTGATAATACTGCCATAACAATGGTGCTCAAGACAGTTGATCAGCCTTTTATTTATCTTGATAAGTTTGCCGGAAGAGAAACAGATATTTTAACTTTTGTTGATGATGGTGTGAAACATCAAATTCATCCATTTAAATTGGTCGAATTTTTTGCTCCTGGTTTGAAGAAATTCTAATTTGAGCCAACAGCGCCTGACGCCTTACTCCTCCGAATCAATATGGCCGATGGCTATAGTGACACAAAACAATTAGTCGAAAAAAAACTTTTGAATATACTAATAGAGGAAAATCTTGACGGTTTTGTCTCTATGCAAGTAGAAGTTGTCGAGTCAATTGAAATGAATATAAAGACAGGAAAATTTAAGCTTATTATACCATTTGAAGGTTAGCTTGGCATATTGATATCCTCCTATCCTTTTAGGTATAGGAGGATATCATGCGTGCGCATTGAAATATTTTTTGCAGTTATACCACTGCGTTCTGTCGTGCTGCTTCTTTAAACCATGCCGCACTCAGTTTTGGTGTGCGCTTTTGTGTTTTAAAATCTACGTGCACCAAACCAAAGCGCGTTCCAAAGCCTCCGGTCCACTCCAAATTATCGAATGCACTCCATACAAAGTTGCCTTTTATGGGAATGCCCTCGGAGGTTGCCCTCTGAAGCTGTCCCATGGCGCTGCGTAAATACATTATGCGATCGGTATCATAAACTTCACCGTTAGAGGAAACTTCATCGCTGGCAGCGCACCCGTTTTCGGTTATGTAGATTTCCTTTGGCTTCCATAGGGCGTGTGTCAGGCGTGGCGCCCAGTAAAGGACTTCAGGAGAGAAGGTGTGCCACGGCGAATGCATCTTCGGGTGTGAGACGTTCATTGGCACTTTGCTGTATCCGGATTCATTTTCAGAAGCCATTACGTACATTTTCGGAATATATACATTGATGCCAACGAAATCCACCGGAGAGGCAATGATCTGCAAGTCTTCGTCTGTGAATTGAGGAGCATCTTTACCTGCCTCTTTTAAGTATGAATCACTGTATTTCCCCGTCAGCATAACATCCAGAAAGCGGGCGTTGAGATGGCGTGTTGCTGTTTTTGCGGCCTTAACATGCTCCGGTGTGTCTATTACCGGAACCCCGCAAAACATTACTTCAGCAGGACCTACTTTAGTATCTTTTTTTCCTTTTGCGCGTATGGCTTGTACTGCCATACCGTGGGCGAGCACGGCATGATGTGCAACTTGATTCAATTCCTTGGGCGCAAGTTTGAGACCCGGAGCAAGTTCGATTTGAACTGGCTTGCCTTGAACTGTCATCTCTATCCCGCAATGGCCCATATCGACAAAATTTTGAAACTCGTTTATCGTGAAAAAGTGTTTTACCCTGTCGCTTAGTTTTTCCGCGATAAAGCCTGCATATTCCGCGAAGGCTTTAGGTGTTTCACGTGTTTGCCAGCCTCCCTTGTTCTGGAGTGCCTGGGGAAGATCCCAGTGGTAAAGCGTGGCGTAGGGTTTGATGCCGGCATCAAGTAATTCATCAACGAGACGGTTATAAAAATCGAGCCCTTTTAAGTTTGGCTGCCCTGTACCCTTGGGGAATATTCGAGGCCATGCGATGGAAAATCTGTACCCTTTTGCACCCATCTGCCTCATTAATTGTACATCTTCTTTATAACGCCGGTAGTGGTCAATAGCGACATCACCGGTGTCATTGTTTTTCATTTTTCCCGGCGTGTGCGCGTAGGTGTCCCAGATAGATTTACCTTTGCCGTCCGCTTTTGGGGCTCCTTCTATCTGATAGGACGCTGTCGCCAGTCCCCAGCAAAAACCATCTGGAAACTTTGGCAATACAGGAGGCGATGTTATGAAATCGTTACCATTTTGCTGGGCTTTGTTTATAGGAATATTTTTTTTGGGAGCGTAAGCAGTCGGCATTATTTTTTCCTGATTTTTGATTTTGTGTTTATCGGTATTTTTTTAAGTTCGTTAATGTCCAATATTTTTTGTCATCAGGTGGTTAATTTGGGTTTGGGATAGATAGCTTCTATTCCCATCAATTTTATCAACCGCGGAACCTTATAGAAGAGCTTATTTTATGTCAAGTCAAGTATCGGAAAATGTTAAAAAAGTAAAATATGTATCCAGCCTTACCTGGGTAAATGGGGTGTGAATCCATTTGGATTATTTCGAATGCGCAAGTTTTTTTGCAAAAATTGAATATAATAAAAAAATACTTGACAGAATAATGTGGAAGGTTTTATATCTTTGTATTATTGGCAATAATATCAAAATCTAAGGGAGGATCAAATGGAAAGAATCTTTAAGCACAAATGGGTATGGGCAGTTTTAACAGCACTTGCAATTTTAACCGTTGGAAGTTTCAGCTCTGCCGGGCAAATACGTGTGGGGGTGGATACGGCCTTTGTACCATTTGAATTTAAGGGAAAAGACGGAAAGTATACCGGCTTTGACGTTGACCTGTGGGACGCAATTGCCAAACGGATAGAAGTTGACTATCAATTGGTTCCAATGGATTTTAACGGGCTGATTCCAGGGGTGACCTCTGGTAACCTGGATGTAATTCTTGGCGCTATTACCATTAAAGCCAAAAGAGAAAAAGCCATTGATTTTTCACACCCTTACTTTAGGGCCGGCCTGAAGGTTATGGTCGGAGTTGATGAGACGGGGATTAAAGGTCCCAACGATTTGAAAGGCAAGGTTGTAGCGGTAAAGACAGGAACCGTGGCAGCTGACTACGCAAAAACCCTGGGCGTAAAAACTCTCAGCCAATTTCCTAATATTGACCAGGCCTATCTGGAAGTGGTCACCGGCGGTGCAGATGCTGCCATACACGACACCCCGAATGTTTTATACTTCATTAAAACCGCAGGCAATGGCAGAGTAAAAGCAGTTGGTGCCAATGTAAAGGCGGCCTTTTACGGAATCGGATTCCCCCAAGGAAGTGACCTGCGTGATAAATCCAATATTGCCCTGCTGGAACTGACAGAATCCGGAGAGTTTGAAAAAATTTACATCAAGTGGTTCGGTTCAGCACCGGAATAAAGAAACCTCTTTTTGGGGCCAGACCAATGCCGCTTTCGGGCGGGGTCCCGTGGTTTAAAGGAAGAACCAAAACCCAATCCATCGGCTCAAATGAAGGAAATCCAGCTATATGAAAATAAAGCCTGAGTTTTTAGTCGATGGATTAACGCAATTGCCTGCTCCAAAGAAAGGGCTAACCGGAACAGCAGCCTGATTCGGGTAGAGCATGGAAGGAAAACAATGAATTTTGAATTTAAATATATAGTGGAATCAATCCCCGCCTTGCTTGCAGGTGCAAAATTAACATTGTATATTACCATTTCCGGTATACTCGGCGGCTTGATCCTGGGGACTGTGGCAGGGATTTTCAGGCTGGCCGAAACCGATGCCATCGGCGGCAGGTGTTACGGAGGTACCCGTTTCATGAATCTTATAGCCCGGAAACTTGCTGTTCTTTATATTGAGTTGATCCGGGGAACCCCCATCATTGTCCAGGCCATGTTCATTTATTTTGCCCTGCCCATGCTCATCGAAGTGACCACCGGTATAAGGGGAATCCGGTTTAATGCCTTAACTGCCGCCATCATAACAATTATACTAAATGCCGGTGCCTATATGGCTGAAATTGTTCGTGGGGCAGTGGAATCCGTTGATCGCGGTTTGATAGAAGCGGGCCTGGCCATGGGGATAAGCAGGTTCCAGCTCATCAAAAATATCATCGGCCCCATAGCTTTTAAACGGGCTATCCCTCCATTGGGCAACCAATTTATCATCAGCATGAAAGATACCTCATTATTCATTGTCATCGGTGTGGGGGAACTGACCCGTCAGGGTCAAGAAATCATGGCAAGCAACTTTCGAGCTCTTGAAATCTGGTCGGCGGTTGCCATATGTTATCTGATCATGACAACAGCCCTGGCCCTGTCTCTGAAAGCCATAGAAAAAAGGATGGTCATATGAGCGGTTCCATAGAGTTTAAAAATGTCAATAAAAGCTTTGGTAAAGTGGAAGTTCTGCATGACATTAACCTGACCATTCCAGAAGGAGAAGTAATTGTCATTGTCGGTCCGTCAGGCTCGGGCAAATCCACATTGCTGCGTTGCATCAACGGTCTGGATACCATTACCTCCGGAGAATTGATTGTCAACGAGATTTCTTTGCCCAGGCATAATCAGCTAATCAGAACAATACGCAAAGAAGTCGGAATGGTATTCCAGCTGTTCCACCTTTTTCCCCACATGACTGCCCTGGAAAACGTTTCTTTTGGTCCTAGAAAAGTCAGGAAGGCTTCTGCAGCCGAGGCCGATGCCATCGCCAGAGACCTGCTGGAGAAAGTAGGGCTTTCTGACAGGGCCACCCATTATCCATCCCAGCTTTCCGGCGGTCAGCAGCAGCGGATTGCCATTGCCAGGGCCCTTGCCGTAAAACCTAAAATCATGCTCTTTGACGAGCCCACCTCAGCCCTTGATCCCGAATTAAGGGAAGAAGTTCTCAACGTAATGACAGCCGTGGCTCAAGAAGGCATCACCATGGTTGTCGTGACCCATGAAATGAGTTTTGCCAGTAAGGCTGGCTCCAGACTCTTGTTCATGGACGGAGGCAGGATTGCGGAGGACGGTAATCCGGAAGAACTCTTAAAATCGCCAACCACTGCAAGACTTAAAGGTTTTTTGCAACACGTCGGATATTGATTTTTTAATATAAGGATTTTTGTACATCATGACCTCCCATACTCCCAAAAGCCTGGAGGAGTTAAAACACCTCTACATCAAAATTCGCAACGGCGAACATGAGATACGACTCACAAAGCGCAACATGGCTATTTTAAAAAATATGCTGGACACACCCGATGAGACAGCAGCTAAATCCATATCCGAACTAGCCCGGGAAAATGAGATCAATATTTCAGCCATTACCCGCCTGGCCCAAAAACTTGGTTTTAAAGGTTTCCCAGGGCTCAAGGATATTTTTCGAGACGGCCTGAAACAGCGTAAAAATTTTTATAGCGAACAGGTAAAAAATTTTTTGAGCAAGGGACCTGCTGAGAATGAAGGGACAAATTCCATTCTGGAACGGGTGATTCAGGACGAATGGAGCAATGTCATGGTCATGGCCGATACATTTGATGAACAGCGGTTTGCAGCGATTATCAAGCTATTGGTCAATGCCGAGCGAATCCTCATTGTCGGCCTGCGGGGAAGCTATCCTTTGGCCCATTACCTGGGTTTTTATCTTAAAATGATTCGGGATAACGTCAGCCTCATCGGGCAGGCCGGCCATACCCTGGCAGATGATTTATCCGTGCTTAAACCCGGGGACCTGCTTGTTGCCATCAGTCTCAACCCCTATACAAAGGCCACGGTTGATGCCTGTAATATCGGAAAAATTCAGTCCACGGACATCATTGCGATTACAGACAGCTTATCATCCCCCCTGGTCATGGAAACCGATAATTATCTTATCACCCCCACAGCAGGGGACTATTTTTTTAATCCCTTGGTTTCAGTCACCATCTGCATCGAGACATTGCTGTCAGAATTGGTAAAGGAATTGGGAGATAAGGCCATAAAACGGTTGAAACATACCGAATCTATCCTGGGAAAATTGGAGACTGAAATTTCATAGATAATATTCCGGAAAATTAAAATTACAGAAGACCGGCAATATCAAAGATATGCATACTGATCCAATGGTTGATACTGCCGTTTAAAACCGGACAAAACCCGACCTTTTTGAACTGAACACTATTGTTGCGCTTTTTTTCAGTCCAATCGGGTGTCGAGAAAAAAACTGTAACACAAGCACATATAGGAGATTCACCATGGAGGAATGGAAACAGCAACTTCAAAACAGCATTAATACACTTGACCGCTTAAAGTCAATCATCAATGTTACCCCGGAAGAGGAAAAGGCAATTACCACCCTTGGAACCAAATGGGGCACCTCTCCGTATTTTGCTTCTCTCATGGACAGGGACGATCCCAATTGCCCCATCAGGAGGCAGGTTCTGCCGTCCATGGCAGAAAAAGTCAATCAATACGGCATTGACGATTATTTGATCTGGAAAGAAAACAGGGAAGATGTCCGGCCCGATAGCATTGCTCGACAGTACCGGGACCGTGTTGCCTTTACCGTTACCCAGGTATGCGTCAATTATTGCCGCCATTGTTTCAGAAAAGAGCTGGTGGTTGACGGGGACTTGCAGCTTCGCATGGATGTGGAGGAAGGTCTGGCATGGATTCGTGAGCATAAGGAGATACGTGACGTTTTAATCACCGGTGGGGATCCCTTTGTCCTGTCCGATGAAAAAATCGAATACATCATCCGGAAACTGAGGGAAATCAATCACCTTGAGATGATACGCTTTGGCACACGAGCCCCCATCGTACTGCCCCAGAGAATCACCTCAGGGCTTCAGAAAATACTGGAGGTGTATCACAGGGTCCCCATCTGGATCAATACCCAGTGCAACCACCCCAAAGAGATAACGGATCAGACGGCAGAAGCCGTATTCAAGCTGCTGAAATGCGGGATCAACGTGGGAAACCAGGCTGTTCTGCTCAAGGGCATAAATGATGATATCGAAACATTTAAAGAACTGCACCAAAAACTGCTGCGGGTAAGAATACGGCCCTATTATTTGTTTTATTGCGAGCCTGCACCCGGAATTGACCATTTCAGAACCCCGGTTGAAAAGGGCGCCGAACTCATCCGGGATGCCATACGTGGCCATACCACAGGCCTT
Source organism: Desulfobacteraceae bacterium (assembly GCA_016743945.1). Classification (GTDB taxonomy): domain Bacteria; phylum Desulfobacterota; class Desulfobacteria; order Desulfobacterales; family Desulfobacteraceae; genus NBML01. The sequence continues at coordinate 30,225 of JADGFI010000030.1, read as the reverse complement.
GCCCAGCCCATGTATGTCATTGCCACCAACATTGGAAAAATTCCGTTAATGCCGGATTATTATATTTGTGAAAAAAACGAAAAGGAATATACCCTGAAAAATTATGAAGGCATCACCACCCGTTGGCCGAATATTCCTGAATAAGCCAGGGCAAAGGGGGAACCGTGGACTACCAAACCGTACTTGAAGAAATTTTTGAGGAGATAAAACCCTTTGTCAGCAAAGGGAAAATTGCTGATTATATCCCAGCTCTGGCCCAGGTTCCCCTGGAAAAATTCGGGATGGCAGTCCAGGTTTTGAAGGGCAATACCTTTTTTGTGGGAGATGCTTTGGAATCTTTTTCAATTCAATCCATTTCAAAGGCATATACCCTTATCCTGGCATTGCAGCTGATCGGGGAAGGCAATTTATTGAAACGCATTGGCAGGGAACCCTCGGGGAACGCATTTAATTCTCTGGTACAACTTGAGTATGAAAACGGGATCCCGCGAAATCCTTTTGTCAATGCAGGGGCACTTGTCCTGGCGGATATCATCCTCTCCCATACAAAGGATGCCAGTCAGACCATTCTTGATTTTGTCCGGGAGTTATCGGACAATCAGAATATCCATGTTGATGTAAAGGTGGCTGAATCTGAAAAACAGGCAGGATTCAGGAATGCCGCCCTGGCCAATTTCCTCAAAAGTTACGGCAACCTGGAAAATGATGTTGAAAAAGTTCTGGACGTCTATTTTCACCAATGCGCCCTAAGTATGAGCTGCGTGGATCTGTGCCAAAGTTTTTCAACACTGGCCAATCATGGACAATTCCCCCTATCCGGCAAACAGATATTAACCCCGAGCCAGGCCAAAAGGATTAACGCTCTCATGCTCACCTGCGGAACCTATGATGCTGTGGGGGATTTTGCCTACCGGGTCGGATTGCCCGGGAAAAGCGGAGTTGGCGGAGGAATCGCAGCCTTTATCCCGGGCAGGCTGAGCATTACCGCCTGGTCCCCCGGTCTTAACAAAAGTGGTAACTCCCTGGCCGGAACCCTTGCCCTTGAGTGGTTTACAACAAAAACCGGGATGTCGATTTTTTAAGGAGCATCCCAGGGAGGGACCATTAAGTGAGCGCTATAGCTATAGCCTTGGGATCTGGTGATGAAAAAGAGCTCGAAATTGTTTGACAATAGACCCAATGCCTCTTTGGATTTATTGTAAAGCCGGGGCTTTTCTGAACACACCCAGGAAAAAAAATCCTGAGAGCAGGCAGAGCATGATGCCGTCCACTGCAAGAACAAGGCGTACCGAGTAAAATTGGGAGATCACGCCGTTCAGGGCAAGTGCAAGGGGCATGACCGAATAGGCCACAGCCGTCAGGATGGAGAAGAACCGGCCTTTTAAGAAGTCGGGGACGGTGCGTTGAAAGAATCCCATGGCGGCGGCGCTTGCCAGGGCAAGGCAGGCTCCGGCGCAGAACACCAGGGGAATGGCCATCCAGGGGCTGGGCGAGAGGGCAAAAAGAATTATGGAAACCCCCATTCCGATGACGCCCATGAAGATTCTGAGCAGGGTTTTTCCTCCCGATGAAAAGCTCATGACACAGGCCATGGTTACGGTTCCAAGGGCGAGGCCGGCTTCCAGCAACGCCACCCAGGATACGCTGCCGTCAAATGCATAACGGACCATCATGGGGATGGATATCATGAGAGGGGCGGCAAAAAAATTTAGTATTCCGAACATGATCAAGATGCCCAGCACCTCGCGGTTCTGCCGAAGCCAGGAGAAAATCTGACCAAGGGATTGCCGGTCACCCTCCCCACCGGTTCTGGTATCGGGAACAAGGGATGTCCTCACCGAGGAGATTAAAAGCAGGGAAAGGGCAAAGGTTGCGCCGTTGAAGCCAAAGGCCCCGGCCGTACCCACTGCGGCAAGGGCAATCCCTCCCAGGGCTGCTCCCAGAACATTGGAAAGGGCGACCGCGGAAGAATCAACGGCCACGGCAGCGAAAAGTCCTTGATCATCGGTCAGGGAGGCAAGAGATCCTTCGGCGGATGACTCGAAAAGGGGCATGAAACAGGCAAGCAGAAAGACCAGAACGTACATGCGCGGAAGGGTCATGCCACCCTGCCATAGGAGAACGGCCATGATAGATGCCAGCAGGAGTCGGCATCCATCCGCAACGATCATGCAGCGCTTGCGGTCGAACCTGTCCACCAGGGTCCCAACCAGGGGCCCGAGGAGTACGGATGGAAGCAGGGTCAGGGCCATGAGGAATCCCAGGTTGAGAGCCCCCTTTTCTCCTGTTTCGTTGACGGCCCACCAGGAGAGGGCGATGGTGAAAAATTTGTCTCCCATGGCCGAAACGAAACGGGCGCTGAAGAAACGTCTGAAATCGGGAAATCGAACAAGGGGATGGGTCGAAAATTTGGCCATGATTACGCCGACACCCGAAGATCGACGATGCGCCGTATTTTCCCCGTCCTTCCCATCCTCGGGATGCTGCCCGGAACAACGATCTTGATTTCAAGGGAACAGCCAAAATCGGGCAGGTCTGCAAATTCAGAAGCTTCCTTTTTCAGCGCTTTCCACACCTTGTCCGTGAGTCCCGCAGCCCCTTCTCCTTCGATGACAAGCCGTGCCTCTATACCATTTTCACCGTCCTGAACACTAACCTGATAGACAGGTGTCAGTTCAGGAAAATGGGTCAGCGCTTTTTCTATTTCCACCATGTAAAGGTCGTTGTAGAGAAGCCTGACGTAATAATCACTTCGCCCCAGGAGACGGAATCTCGGGGTCGTTCTTCCGCAGGTACAGGGTTCATCGACCCAGGCGGCCCTGTCGCCGATACGGTAGCGGATGATGGGGTGAAGCAGGCGGGCCGTCCCCGTAGCAAAGACCTCTCCATCATCGCCAAATTCCAGATAGGCCCAGTCCTCTGCCAGATGAAATTGGTCGTGTCGGCAGTGGCTGCACTGGAAACCCAAGGGACCTATTTCCACCGCACCGTAGGAAAGAGACCCCACCCATGGGGCATTAAATACCGTGCTCAAAAGTTTTCTTGAAGCGTCGGACATGGCCTCGCCCGTATAGAAGATACGGTCAAAACAGATTTCCCGCTTATCCTTTTGCGCTTTTTCAGCCAGTTCCACCAGGGTGCTGGTCATGCCCATGGCAACATTTGGTGTCAGCTCTTCGATAAGATCCAGGGTCTCGTCGATGCTCTGGTTGGCGGTCAGGGAAAGAATTTGACAACCGGTCTGCTCAAGCCCTCCGTTCATGGCCAGAAAGCCTGTGTACAATGAACCTGATCGCATGAGATTGGCGACCCTGTCTTTTGAAGAGAGCCCAAGAGCGTTAAATCCCTGCCCCAGCACACGGAGGGATTGCTTGAACTCCTCGGTTGTCCAGCAGATGCGTCGAGGAACACCGGAGGTGCCGCCTGAGCTGAATATGTAGCTTGATTCAGGGGGGGCTGTGAGCATGGATGTATCCATGGGAGGGCAGTGGGCCTCAAGATGATCTTTTTCCAGAACCGGGAGTCGACCAAACTCTTCAAGGCTTGTGAGGGGGAGCCTCACATCCGCGTAGAGCTCCTTATAGAAAGGACTCTTTGTTGCCTGATCCACGAGTCGGTTAAGTTCGGCCAGGAGGCGTTGTTCACGCCTTTGCCCATTGTCGTAGTGACGGCCCAGCCGTTCCAGAGGCACATCTTCCCTGTTTATGAGACGCACCAGGCCCAGGATCATATACGATCCATCGTGGGGGGCGCCCCCATCCGTACCAAGCCCCATTGTTCCCGGACGGCAAAAGCGCGGTACCCCCAGAGGCTCGAGCCCCTTTAATGTTTCGTCAAACAGGGGGGCAGGCACAGCCACTCCTGCCGTGGACATATGGTCGGACATGCAGCGCATGTTTCCCTGGGCAAGATCCTGCCAATCTTCAAGGGCGTTTACGTAGATGGTGCGGTTCAGGGGAGAGGGAATGATGTCTGCTCCCCTGCCGAGGATTATGGAATGGGTTTTTCCTTCCAGGAGCTCGCCTTTTCCCTGAAAGGATTTCCAGAAGATCCGTTCCCTTTCTTTGCGGATGTCCACACCTTCATCCAGAGTGATCTTTTCCTGGGGGAGGGTCGTGTCAAGTTTAGCAAGTTCAAGGTGAAGGGAGTGGGCCACCCTGCGGGCCAGGTCTTCTCCTTCCACAAAAAGGTTCTGGCAGCTTGTGCAGGCCTTTTGCTCCCAGAGAGCGATGTCCAGGGCAAAGCCTTGTACCGCCCGTTCAAGCGCTTCTGGTTCCAGGCCGTTACGGATCAGACCCCAGCTCAATTTGGGACCAAAGGCCAGCAGCCGGGTGTCGGGTGCACTGATTCTTGTGTATTCCCTGACGGCTTCCTCACCCCCGAAAAGGAGGATGCCATCGAATTCCCGGCCCACAAGTTCCATCATCCCTGCGTTGTCGTGGTGCCAGGAGGTTATGGCAAGGGTCGAAGCGATCTTGCCTGACCTGTCTTCCTCAAGAAGTGCCTCAAGAAAGATAAAGGGAAAAATCGGGTCCTGCCTGGACAGCTTGAGTACGTTGATATTCTTGGTAATCATTCCCGTGACCATGGAATCTATGGATCCAAGGAAAATATTGCCCGGGGCCACGTGACAGACGGCGCCAAGCGGCAGGGCCCGGTAGGGTTTTCCACGAAAGACGGTCCAGCCGTCCAGGGATCTTCTGTCTCCAAGGCAGGAGAGGCGTTCTTCCAGCCCCTCCCGGGAGAGGAGTCCCTGCAAAGCTTCCAGGGCCTTTTCCAGCATTGGAAGGGAATAGCCTGTTATCTGTGGCATGATTTCCAGGATATGATCCCGGTATCTGCCCGGTTCCGTGAGCCTGCGTCCGACCCGGTCAAGCAGGGACAAGACATCATCCAGGGGCACCTTTGCAAAAGCTTGAACGCGATCTTGCATGCTCTCTTTATGGAAAAAGGTCTTTCCCTCTTCCAGTGTCAAGTCCTGGGAACCTTGTTTGAATGTTCCGAATATGAAGTGCTTCATGGTTTTCATGGGTTAACCTTCCTTTCTTGCTGAACGGATCCTGTCGAGAATTTCCTGGGCCGATATGGCACACCCCTTGTGTTTCGTGTTTCCGCCACGTCTGATCGAAGAGATATACTCCCCTGGAATCCCACATGGACATCCGGTGTTTATCCTGACCAGATCTGTGGAAAGGACGGAACAATTTGGCTGGGCCACATTCCAGGGGGAGATGAGCTGGAGCAGCCCCTCCTCTCCATGGGCGAGTCTTTCCAGGGTTACCGGGTGTCTTAGGGCAACCCGTGAAAAGACCGGCACGTGGTGGTGTCCTTCAGGGCAGGAGCAATAGGGAATACCGTGTTCCACCATTCCGTAAAGGTCTCTTACGTTGGTCCGGGGAAGCCCCAGGCGTTGTTCCAGCTCAGCTGCAAACTCATTTTGGGTCATGGGTTTGCCTGCGTGATTTTTCCAGCCCCCTCCTGCGATGACAAAACTGTCTGGATGAACTTTGATCTTTATTCCTGTCCGTTCTATTTCTTCCAGGGTCTGGAACATGAACGCTGGAAATCCCAGCATCCGGACAGGACCCTTTTGGGCCAGCTCAACCAGGGCCTGTGCTGCTTCCTTCACATCAAAATCAAAACGGCCGTCCGGGCCCTTTCGCAGGAGCCAGCGGGCATCATCCACGGGAGCGCACCCCATCTCCTGCTCGTCGCTCCAGCTGGTTCCTATTTCCCGGGCGTCTTCCCTGGAATAGCTGAACATAAGGTAGCCTGCCGGCCGATCCGAGCAAAAACCGATGTCCTTGAATATCCGGGCAGATATGGTCTGGATACGTTCCAGCCCCTCGGTGTCGAAAAGGGCCTGGGTCTTTTGTCCGCCGGTGCCGGAACTTGTCAGCCCCATGGCAACCTGATCCTCGGGTATGGAGAGAAAACGATGGTATTTCATGGTCTCCACAAAGATGGGGGGAACATGGAAGATATCTTCATGGGTTTTCAATTTTGCAGGCGAAAAATCATATCTTGAGGCCAGAGCCCTTACATAGGGCTGCTGTTCATATTGAAATTGATAATTTTCCTGCATGGCTGCAAGAAAGATTCTGTTGTTTTCGGAAGATCCTGAAAAAGAGGGTGCCAGGTTGGCGTAGTGTTGAATGTTATCAAAAGACATTTTTATTTATCCCCAAGGGTGGCCATATCGTTCTGTATGAATTCCATGACGTCAATTGCTTGTTTATTCGCAAGTTTAAGAATCGTAAGATCAATGGTTATATCGTTTAGTTTCTGTAGGATCAGTGCATCTTTTCCGGCCATTTCTCCCGGCATGTAACCGCAGAAGAAAAATCCCAGATCCAGACACCGTGTGGCAAAGGTTGCGGCTTCGGGACGTTCTATGTCCAGGTACAGATAAATTACGTCGACGCGGTTTTTTACATATTCCCTTACCCTTTGGCAAAGCTCTTCAAGGACATCCTCGCCAAAGGTGCAGATTCGTATCTCGGTAAAGTTGAACTCCTCCACTTGATAATACCGGTTTCCTTCTCCCCCCGATATTACAGGCAGGGGATTCGGGGTGCCATGTACACAGACCTTTCGCCCGATGCCCGCTGCCAGAGAACAAACCTGTTCTTTGTATCGATCCGGGACCCAGAGGTTGAAAAGAGGCCTGGCTTGCAGCTGTTTGACCATGAGCAGGGCATTCTCTTTCTGTGCCACCTTGCCGGTGATGGCTTTGAATTCGAGATCGGAAAAAAGGGCTGCCAGGAGAAGCCCGGTGGGGGTAAAACCGGATCGTGCCGCTCCTTTTTGGGATGCGCTGTGGCTTGTCACAGCATGGACGAAAAGGCTCTCCAGGCCACTCTTCTCTCCCTCGGACATTACCTTGTCCATCAATTGTCCGAGAAGTTTTTTACCTCTGCATGCCGGATCTACAAATGCTGCGGTCAATTCTGCGATTGTCGACTCGGGAGTTGAAAAGGAGAGGCCCAGGTGTCCCATGATTTTTTTTTGGCTGTCGACAAGCACAAAGGACCGCAGATGTCCATCCTGGTTCAATTCCCAGATTTTTTGGGGATAATAGATAAAGTCGCGGTAGGTATAACCATAGGCCCGGTAGGCACAGCGTGAGACCTCGATGGCTTCGTCCACGGCAAGGGGACGGGTATTGAAGGGAGGGGACATCGTCACTTCATCCGAAGCTGTCTTCCTTTGCAGTCTATCCTCGGAAAGATAGCGGTCCACCTTGCCGTGGCGGAAGTATTTAGACATTCTGACAAGTTTTCCCTTTTTGCCGAGGTTGAGGAATTCAACCCTGTCCATGGCCATTTTCATGAGTCTAACCCCCAGCCCATGATGGGGATCAGGAATTTTTTTTGAGTCGCTTTCTCCGCAGGAACTCAGCATCTGCTGATCAAAGGGAAGTCCCTTTTCATGGATTTCAATGGTCAGGTCTGCTGCACCCAGGTCAAAGGAAATATTGAAGGAACCTCTTTCTTCAGGTGTGTAACCATGATGGATCACGTTACTCATTGCCTCTTCAACGGCAAGAATCACCATGAGGATATCTTTTTTTTCACATCCATGGATTTGGCAAATTCCCTGTACATAGTCTTGAACAGGTTCAAGATAATCGAGACGCGCAGGCAGAGTGAGGGAGGATTTTACCCTTGGCAGTGCAGAAAAATCTCGGAGTGAGTTCATGTTTTTTTCATTCCATTCCATTCCCTATTAATAAAAAAATATAACTTAGATAGGAAATTTTTTTGTTTGTCAAGAAAAGTATGAACTTTCCGGGACTTTCGATTTTTTGATGTATAAATGACTTTGGCAACGAGGGAACCTGCGGGTCTCAACTTCGCCGCCATGAATTGCTGTGGTCGTCAGCACTTTGTTGACTTTGTCGGTCTATGCTCCGAAAAAGTCTTGACTATTTCGGAATTTATGCCAGGATTGTCTCCATGAAACGATACCTGATAAAATATATTAAAGAAGATTTAGATAAAAAAATTATCCTATTGACCGGTCCGCGCCAGACCGGAAAGACAACCATATCTAAACTGTTGGAAAACGATTTCGACTATTTCAACTTTGACAATATTGATGATAGATTAAGTTTACAGAAAAAGTCTTGGGATCGGTCAAAACCGTTGGTTATCTTTGACGAACTTCACAAGCTGAAAAATTGGAAATCATGGCTAAAGGGTATCTATGATACCGAAGGTATCCCGCCATCCATACTTGTGACAGGCAGTGCAAAGTTAGATACTTTTAAGAAGGGTGGGGATTCTTTAGCAGGAAGGTTTTTCCAATTCAGGATGCACCCGCTGGACCTTAAAGAAATTTGCACCTTTTTGACACCAGATGATCTTGAGACAGAGTTGGACAAACTTTTGGCTTTTGGTGGTTTTCCTGAGCCATTTTTGAACGGGACAAGCCGATTCTATAACCGTTGGAAAAAGTCTCATCTTGATATTATTCTAAAACAAGACCTTATTGATCTTGAGAATGTACAGCAAATCACCCAGATTGAAACGCTGATCCAATTACTAAAATACCGGGTAGGAAGCCCGATATCCTACAGTTCGCTTGCACAGGATCTACAATGTTCTGACAAAACAGTGAAAAGGTGGTTAACAATACTTGAAAACATGTATGTGTTATTTAAAGTGACACCTTTCCATAAAAATATTGCCAGAGCTATTCAAAAAGCCCCTAAATTTTATTTCTACGATACAGGCCAAGTTATAGGGGATAAAGGGGTTAAACTGGAAAATGCTGTAGCATGTGCGATTCAAAAAGAATTGCATTTTCGAGAAGATTGTTTGGGAGAAGAAGGAAAATTGTATTATTTGAAAAATAAGGATGGCAAAGAGATCGATTTTTGTATAACAGCCAGTAATATTCCTTCGATATTGGTGGAGGTAAAATGGAATGACAGTAACCTGAGTTCAAATTTTGAAATTTTTAAAAAATTCTTTCCAGATATTAAAATGATTCAAGTCTCAAAAAAACTGGACAGAGAAAAGACTTTCCCAAATGGTGCTCAGATCAGACTTGCATCCAAGTGGCTATCGAAACTGCAGCTTTCAAGTTCAGAGTCTTCAACCTCCCGAAGAGATAGTGACCACACATAAGATGGGTTCTTTGATTTATCGATAAAGCAAGGGAGCAATACACATGAATGAAAATGTTCAACATTCGTTTTTTCCCAATCTGCTTGCCCCCCTGGACTTGGGGTTTACCACCCTTAAAAACAGGGTGGTGATGGGATCCATGCACCTGGGATTGGAGGAAATGCCCGACGGTTTTACCCGAATGGCACAATTTTATGCCCAACGTGCCCGTGGCGGCGCGGGGCTTATTGTAACCGGCGGCATTGGCCCCAATAGAGAGGGGGCTGTTCATGCAGATGGGGCATTGATGGCAACAGCAAAGGACGTTTTCAACCATCGTATTGTTACCGATGCCGTGCATGGAGCAGGTGGAAAGATTTGTATGCAGATACTTCACACGGGCCGTTATGCGTTTAATCCGGATGCGGTGGCGCCCTCGGCTGTCAAGTCGCCCATCAGTCCATTTTTGCCCAAAGCGTTGACAGATGAAAACATCAGGCAGCTGATCCGGGAGTTTGTCCAATGTGCAGTGCTGGCAAAGGATGCCGGCTACGACGGTGTTGAGATAATGGGCTCTGAAGGCTACCTGATAAACCAGTTTATCGCCTCGCGTACCAACCAGAGGGATGACCGATGGGGAGGGAATTATGAGAATCGTATTCAATTTCCAAAACAAGTGGTTTGCAGGATACGTGAGGCTGTGGGCTCTGATTTTATCATCATTTATCGCTTGTCCATGCTGGACCTGGTGGAGGGGGGCAGTTCTCTGGATGAGGTGATTGTCCTGGGTAAAGCAGTTGAGCATGCAGGGGCAACCCTTATCAACACCGGTATCGGCTGGCATGAAGCCCGGATTCCCACAATTGCCACCAGAGTTCCCCGGGCAGCTTTTACCTGGGCCACTGCCAAAGTCAAAATCGCATTGAAGATTCCCTGTATCACCTCTAATCGTATCAATATGCCGGATGTGGCAGAACAGGTACTGGCAAGGGGGGATGCGGATATGGTTTCCATGGCGCGGCCTTTTTTGGCCGATCCTGAGTTTGTGCGCAAGGCAGTTGAGCTGCGCACCGATGAGATCAACACCTGCATCGGCTGCAATCAGGCCTGCCTGGATCATATTTTTGCCGGGAAATTGACCAGTTGTCTGGTGAACCCAATGGCCTGCCAGGAAACCAAATTGTTGATTAAACCCGCCGAGCAGCCCAAAAAAATTGCTGTGGTGGGTGCCGGTCCCGCAGGTCTGGCCTTTGCCACCATTGCCGCAAGCCGTGGACACAGGGTTACCTTGTTTGAAGCTGCCGGAAAAATAGGGGGCCAGTTTAATATTGCCAAGCAGATTCCTGGCAAAGAAGAATTTTCTGAAACCATTCGCTATTACGACCGCCGGATAGAACTTACCGGTGTGAAATTAAAGCTCAACCAAATGGTTACAGGAGTGATGCTGGACCAGGGGGATTTTGACGGGGCGGTGATCGCCACGGGCATCATCCCCCGCAAACCCATGATTGAGGGGATTGATCACCCCAAGGTGTTGAGCTATATCGATGTTATGAACGGTGTTGAGGTGGGCAAAAAGGTTGCGGTAATCGGCGCCGGGGGAATTGGGTTTGATATCTGTGAGGTTTTGATTCACCAGGGCCTGTCGGTTCGTCAGGATATCTCTTCTTTTATGGCTGAGTGGGGAATCGATATGTCCCTTAAGGCCCGGGGCGGTGTCGAGGGCGTTACGCCAAGGGTTGCTCCCTCCCCCCGAAAGGTCTATCTTCTACAGCGCAAGACCGGGAAGGTGGGGGGCACACTGGGTAAAACCACGGGTTGGATTCACCGCATGGAATTGAGCCGGAAGGGGGTGGTAATGTTTTCCGGTTGCGAATATAAGAGAATAGATGATCAAGGGTTACACCTTCTCATTGCCGATAACCCCAAACTTCTGGCGGTGGACAATGTGGTCATCTGCGCAGGCCAGGAATCAAATCGGAAACTGGTCGATGAAATCATAACTTTGCCGGTTCATATTATCGGTGGCGCAGAAAACGCATCTGAATTGGATGCCAAACGCGCCATAGACCAAGGCACACGACTCGCGGCTAAATTTTGATTCGTACAATCCCAAAACACACGTTTGCTTGAACGACAGGGCAACTCAAATCCGCAAAGGAGAATCTCATGACCAGAAAGGTTGACGTGACCATTCTCGGCGCTGGTACTGCCGGTTTGACCGCCCAGGAGCTCGTTGCCCAGAAAACAGACAACTACGTGATCATTGATGACGGGCCCCTGGGCACCACCTGCGCCGGGTGAGGATGCTCAGGGACGAGTTTGCCGGCGGTGTCATCCATGAGATGTCAGCCTTCATGGACAAGCTGATCCGAAAGCGTGCCCGGTTTGTCGATCCCAATACCCTGGAGGTGGGAGACGAGAAGGCCTTAAGGTCTGCCCTGGGGCAGATACTAAAGCAGATTTTTCCTTTTCCTGATGATTCTCACCGGCAGATAAATGATCAGGAAAATCAATCCCAGGACAAGGAGAACACCACCAAATGCAATCCAGGTAAGGTAATTTCCTCCTGCCAGCAGTTTGTAAGGATTGAAACTGGCCTGGGCCACCACGCGGCCGTCATTGGATCGGTATAGTTCAGGGATTTCTGGTATGCTGTCGCCATCAGAGTCTTTAAAGGTCTGCACATACTTCATCAGTGCGGTCCAGTCTTTGACTTCCTGGATACCGGGCATGCTTTTGTCCCCATCCACACGGGCACTGGCCAGATCTTCCAGGGGATTCCCCAGCCTGTCCTTGGGAACGATGGTTAAAATACCGTTGGTAAAGCCGCCGATGATCTTGAGAAAAGTGGCGTTATAGATATTGGTGACAAACTTGTAAAGCCGGGAGTTCTCGCTAGAGTATTTCACTGGCGAATAACTGCCGTTACCATCTTCAAGCGCTATGTCTGTCACGCGGTCAAACAGCATTCTGTTTGGATTATAGGAGATTTTAGCACCGGAAACCTGAAGATAGTAATCGTCGCCTTTCAAAGGGCATACCGTTGTCAGCACTTCAAAGACTTTTTTTATTTCCGCTGCGTTTACATAAATCGAAACCAATGGATACCCCATGGTATCATCCGAACCGATACCCAGGGGAACCACTCTGAACAGATCACTGACCGTTACAAGTCCGGTTTCGCCCTTGAGGATATTGTCACGGATCACTCCGTTGGACTGAATAGAGATATCAACCCTGCTGCCGGGATCGGCCGGATCGTATTCAACCTGGTCCACCATCCAGCGGGTGGCGTCGGTCACCAGGTTTCCCAGGTTGGTCTCCTCCTGTGCCAGTTTGAGATCAAAATCGGTTTTTACCAGTGGCTGGTCAAAGCGCAGGTTGTAAGGCTTTAAAACATCCTGGTTGACAATGTCTATGCACGAATTGATCATATCATTAATATGGGTATCCCCGGCAATGGCATCATTGATGGGGATCGCTTGATATTTCGTTACCCTCACGCCTTCCGAAGAAACAATCATATCCAAAACGCCGATATGCTTGCCATAGGCCCAGGACTGAACGATGACGGTATCGTTGCAAATAATCGGTTTCAACAGCCGGGTATGGGTATGGCCGCTGATGATGATATCGATACCATCTACGTTTTGGGCCAGCAGCTCATCCTCGGATTTTTCCGGATCACTGTTTAATCCGCTGTGGGAGAGGCAGATGATAAGGTCCGCCTTTTCGTCTTGCTTAAGCACTCGGACCATCTCTTTTGCGGTTTCAAAGGGATCGCTGAACTTTACAGGAGAGGCAAAGGGAGAAAAACCTGCGGCCTCATGTCCCATCAGACCGAAAAATCCGATTCTCAGTCCATCCTTGACCATGACCTGATAGGGTTTCACCACCCCCTGTTTAAAAAGTGCTTCCAACCGGTCATCCTTGATGTTGGTGTCATCGAATATGAGGTTGGAGGCGACAATCTGAGGCATCTTACCCTTTTGGACAGCAGACTCCAGAACCCTGGCCAGTCCCTCGGGCCTGATGTCAAACTCATGGTTACCCAGAGTTGTCATATCGACTCCCATCTCCTTCATCAGCACCAGTTCAAAAGCCTGTTCACGGCTGACCATGTGAAAAAGGGATCCCATTAAGAAATCGCCACTATCCAGGACCAATACCGGGTTGTCTCTTTTGGCCTTTTCGGTTTTGATCACACTTGCTATCCGGGCCCATCCTCCCATTGTGTCATCATTGCCGGTAATCGTGGGACTATAGTCCCTGTTGGGAGAAAACCCTTGTAAATGCGAATGAAGATCATTGGTATGAAGAATGGTCAGTCGCGTTTCAGCCAAGAGCGGTGTGTAGAATAAAACGGTCATCATAGCGATTGAAAAAGCGGATAAACATCTGGATCTCATAGAGCACTCCCTTTAATCCTCGTAAAAATTAATATTCTCCCTGGAGAATTTGACCTGATCTTACGGATCCCCCTGGGCTAACTTCTCATTTGACGATGTATTTTCCCTGGTTTGACCTGTATTGTTTTAATGAAATCCTAGGGTATCTAAGAAATCCATTTTATTTTTTTTATTAAACGGTAAATTTTGTCAAATGTTGATCCGTAGGGTGGTGTTATGGCCAGGGCTTTTTTTGCCTGTTTGAACACAGGTCTAAGTTTTGAAAATTCCACAAACCCCTCGTATCCGTGATATTGACCCATCCCGGAGTTTCCAACACCACCGAAAGGAATATCATGCTGGGCCACATGCATGGCACAATCATTTATTGTAACACCGCCTGACATGGTATTTTTGATCAATGTTTCCAAAAATACTCGATCATTGGAGAAAGCATACAGCCCCAAAGGGCGTTCATGGAGATTAATATATTCAATGACCTCTTCCAGTGACTGGTAGGTCATGATCGGCAGCAAGGGACCAAATATTTCATTCTGCATGAGGGTCATCTCTTCATTAACAGCAGTGACAATTGTGGGAGCAATTTTTTGCAATTCATTATTGCTTTGGGGAGCCGGTATTAAATTGATAATATTTGCCTTTTTTTTCCTGGCATCTTCAAGGGTGAAAAGGAGCCGCTGGTAGGCTTTTTCATCGATAATGCTTGTATAGTCTTTGGTTTCAAGACTCGGATATCGACTGGAAACAATTGTTTTTGCTATTTCTATAAACCCCTCTAATTTTTTTTGGGGTACAAACAAATAGTCCGGGGCAACGCAGGTCTGCCCAGCATTCATAAGTTTTGCATACATCACCCGTTCCACGGCTGTTTTTAAATCAAAATCATCGGCTAAAATTGTTGGTGATTTTCCCCCCAGTTCCAATGTTATGGGTGTTAGGTTCTTGGCAGCGGTTTTCATAATTGTTTTTCCCACTTCCGGGGAACCTGTAAATATAAGGTGATCAAAGGGCAGGGAGGAAAAATCCTTTGCAGGAACGTCCGGTAAAAATGAAATCATATCTTCGGAAAAATTATCAGAGAACTTTTCTTGCAGCAACTGACACAGGGATTGAGAATTGGTGGCTTGTTTGATCATCACCCGATTTCCTGCTGCAATGGCACAGGTTAAAGGGCTTAGAGCCAGAAACAAAGGATAATTCCAGGGGGTAACAATTCCCACGACTCCTTTTGCCTGGGGGATCACCTTGTTCTTTCCTCCAAAAAAGACCAGGGAGGTATGTCGCTTTTGGGATTTCATCCATTTTTTGAGCCGTTTCCGGGTATATCTCAATCCCATTATGCTGGTGGATATTTCCAGAATTTTTGTTTCGTGGAGGGAACGGTTCCCAAAATCGGTGCAGATCGCTTCACAAATTTTATCATCATTTTCTTGCAGGATTTGCTCAATTCTCATTAAAATATCCATCCGCTTTTCATAGGGGATATAGGGTTCCTTAAGATAGGCTTCTTTTTGTTTCTTGAAAATTATTTCTGCTTTATTTTTAGTCTCTGTATTTACAAATTCTGCCGATGTTTTCATTTTTTTATCCTCGCAATTAAAATTCCAAGTTTAGCTGACGATACAAACACTTCGCCTGGGACACCGGGGCATCTTGGAGATTCCAGGATGGTATTTTTTCATCTGAAAAAAGTTTTCCTTTATTTTAATAATTACTATTATTTCTGATTTTGCGAGATAGGCGATTCTTTAATTAAAAAAGTCAGCAATATGTTTATCAGCATCAGCACGATAAAAGCAAAAAGGAATGAAGTGATACCGAATTTATTAATTCCAAAGATAAATATAATTCCGGAGATCTGACCTGCCAGCAATACAAGGCCCTGGGCCGTTGACTCAGGTGCAGGATTAGAAACTTCAGCACTGTATTGAAATCCTATGGGCGCACAAACACCCAATAAGAAAAAACCAAGAATAAAGGAAAACACAAGAGCCCCAAAATAATCGTGTGAAAAGGTAAGTCCGATTAAACCAATAGTCGTTCCAACCATGCCGACGATTAAAAATGGTTTTCGCTTCAGATATTTATCAGAAAAAACAGGAATGACTGCAGCACCAATTATACCGGCAATCAGCATTATCCCCCCCACCAGGCCGGTTTCTTCGATGCTTAGCCCTTTGGTCTGGCAAATTTGATCAATACAGGTGCTGACGGCATTAAAGACGCCCAACCCAATAAAAAAGAAAATAATCAGGTAAAGCATATCTTTATTATTAAAAATATGCTTTATCCCTTTAAACACTTCGAATCGATCCTCTTCTTCGCCCATAACAGGCGGGGTCGGGGGGCTTTCTTTCAGGAAAATCAATAATATTACCGCAGCAATGGCACTGACAACGCCCCAGGTCATCATCATCCCGGAAATGTCATAAATTCCTTCAGTCGTTTTGGAGATCATCAAAGGAGTTGCTATCATCACAATTAAAATACCGATGAATTGGGACAGGGTTGCTATTCCCACGGCAGTAGCCCGTTCGTTTGCCGGGAACCAGCGACTGGATAACTTTGTTGCGGAATTAAGAATAAAAGGCTGGGCAATGGCCAATCCTGTCTGGGATATGGCAACAATTGCATAATCAGTGGCATAAATGCCTTTCATCAGTCCGAAAACCCCTGTTAACACGGCTCCAATTCCAATTCCGATCTTTATTCCATAGGTATCTATGATATAGGATGCAGGAATGCAGACAATTAAAAACACCAGCATGTAAATTAATGAAAAAAAATCAATCTGCAAGGCGGTTACACCATATACTATCTTTGCCTCCCTGGCTATGGTGGCAAATGTCAACCATTGTATTTGCACCACAATGTTGATCACAGCATAAACAAATAGCACAATCCATCTATAATTATATAATCTGATTTCTTTTTCCGTCATGCTTTAAATTCCTTTTTTAGTTTTGCAAAAGTATTAATTTAAGCGATAACAAGTTCCTCCAGCTTCTTTTTTTTGTCACCCTATTCTCTTATTTCTTCTTTGAAAGCTTACCCACATAACTTTCAAGTTTGAGTCCGTGAATTGCACCTTTGATATAGCTTGCAACAACTCCGGGGGAATAAAGCGCCTTTGTCAGATTTGAAAATAATTGATATTTTTTGGGGGTATACGGGAACCAGTTGGCCTCCATCTTTTTGCTGTTTTTATCCACCAGTATGGATTTAATATTTGCAAAGGCATAAAAACCAAATTCTCCTTTATACCTGCCGAATCCGCTTTTCTGCACACCGCCGAAGGGCAGTGCATGGTTGCCTTCCGTGAGCATGACATTATTGATTGAAACATTCCCTGTGTATATCTGTCTTGTGACACGATCCGCTTTTTTTAGGTCATCTGCCCATACACTTGCAGAAAGTCCGAATTCCGGGTCATTGGCAAGCTCAACAGCTTCCTGTTCGCTTGAAAAAGAATAGATTGGCAGCAGAGGGCCAAAATTTTCTTCCTGGTCAACAAGCATCTCTTTTGTAACCCCTTCGATCACCATGGGGGGAACAAAGGCTGTTTTACCGTCCCAGTCTTTGCCGGTAAGAAAGCTGGCGCCCTTTTGTTTTGCATCATCCACCTGTCTTGCTATCTCTTCAAGCTGGGATTTTGTTGTAACAGACCCGATGTCGGCACTGCCGTCTGTATCGGTGCCAAGTCTCAGTTTTAAGGCTTCCTTCACAAGCCTTTCTTTAAATTCATCATAAATATCGGTATGCACAAAAAGCCTCTCCACCGAGGTACAGGACTGGCCGGTGGTTGTAAAAGCACCCCAGACAGCGCCTGCAACAGCCCTGTCAATATTCACATCTTCAAATACTATCATGGGATCTTTGCCGCCCAGTTCAAGTTCCACAGGAATCAATTGTTCTGCTGCTCGGGACATGATGCGTTTTCCCACAGATCCGCTTCCGATCATAAATATCTTATCCGGCCTTCCATCCACCAGGGCATCACCGATGACACCGCCCTGACCGTAAACAATTTGTACCCAGCCCGGCAAGAAACCCGCCTGCCCAAGCAAGTCTTCCACAAGCCCCTTGAGGGGGGTGGCCTTAGACGGTTTGAACACAACAGCATTTCCCACGATGAATGCCTGGCAGATGGGAACAATGGCCTGGTAAAAAGGATAATTCCAGGGAGAAATCAAAAGAGCCGTTCCCAGAGGTTCAAAATAAACTTTTGATTTTTTCCCCATCAATGCAAAGGGCGTGGGCACTTTTCTGTCAGAAAGTATTTTTACGGCGTTTTTTTCCAGATAATCCAGGAAATCCAAAACCCCGAATATTTCTGCTGTAATGGCATCAAACCTTGACTTGCCGGTATCCTGCTGCACCCTGTCAAGGATGTGTTCCTGATTTTTTAAGATCACAGCCTTAAGATTTGTAATAAATTCCAGGCGCTTTTTCACTCCCCAGTCCCTGATGTCCTGTTGGACCGTTCTTGAAACATCATAGACAGCCGTTATATCTTCAGGTGCTGGATTTTCAAGATTAATCTTTTTAGGTTTTTGATATACCTGGTCTTCTTTCACGACTATTTTGGGGTTCCATCCAATGATGTCATGTACTTTTTTACCTGTATATTCAGGGGAGGTCAGATTGGAATAATAGGGAGAAAGCGTAGCTCCCTTCACGCCTATTTCTATCATCCGCAGCCCAGCCCCTATAAATCCTGGAAAACGGTTATTATGCCCGCAGGCTGACATGATCAGAGAAATAATCCAT
Source organism: Desulfobacteraceae bacterium (assembly GCA_016743945.1). Classification (GTDB taxonomy): domain Bacteria; phylum Desulfobacterota; class Desulfobacteria; order Desulfobacterales; family Desulfobacteraceae; genus NBML01. The sequence goes on along the minus strand of JADGFI010000030.1, from coordinate 11,930 downwards.
TTGGGTGTCCACCTGAAAACACCAAAAAGCAATTGCAAACCGCCCAGATCATCTTCACTCAAATATTTTGCCATGCGGTCAATGTGATGAACGCATCCGGTTTTTGAAAATGACGGCGATATATCCGTTCCCGGCAGAACAATATCGCCAACCTTTAAAAATCCCCTTAGCTGGTTTTGTGAGAAATATTTTGAAATCATCATTTTTACAGGCTCCTTAATATGCTGTGAGCAGCTTTCTTGGAAAGTGCCATAATGGTTAAAGAGGGATTGATTCCAGGCGCATTTGGAAAGATGCTTGAATCTGCACAAAAAATATTTTTAAACCCATGGAGCCGGAATTCCGGATCTATGACTGATTTATTTGAATCTGTGCCAATGGGGCAGCATCCCATTAAATGAAGGCCGATACCAAACTGGCCATGGATGATTTGCTTGGCCCCGGTGGATGAAAAAATCTCTTCTATCACTTTTGTTCCCTTTGCCTTGCGGGACAAGTCTTCTGCGTTCTGAACTTTTCTTATCAACGCCTTGCCCTTGCGGTTCACCTTGATCTGCCCGGGATTTGTATCTCTTGTACACACCTCGATACAGGCAAAATGAGCTAGCTTTTCCATGTGCCTGTGATGGGGAATTCCAAAACCGGGCACCAGCAAAGCCAAGCCTTCCGGACCTGCATATACGTTTTCAAGTTTGTATCCGTTTTCCCTGAATCCCTTGTCATCTGATTTAAATGCCTGGAACGCCCCTTTATGGGAATTGATTTTTTCATCATACAACCCAAAACTCATAAACTGGGGGTGGCAATAAAAATCATGACCGATATGCGTTACTTTTTTATTAAACCCCGAGTTTAATAAAAGCCTTGCATTTCCAATTGCACCTGCCGCCAGAACAAGGTTCTTTGCCCGGTATGTTGCGGTTCCGCCCTTTGCATCCTTTCCAATCACTTTGATATCACCATCTTTTTCAATGATCCGGGTGACCTCAATTTCGGGAACAAGTGTGAGATCGTTTTCAAGGGCTTCTTTGAGCACGGTTTCAGGAGTACTCTGTTTGCTGCCGAGCTTACATCCGTTAAGGCATTCTATGCAGCAGTTTCCCTCTTCCAGGTAACAATTACTTTGGGCTCTTCGCAAAGGGGCGTTCTGATATTTCATGTTCTTAAACCCCTGGTCAAAGATTTCCGCATTTTTATTTCTAAACTCAGCAGGGATTTCCTGGATGACTATTTCAGATTCAGCCTGGTCATACCAATGTTCCATATCATTGACATTAAAAAAATCTACACCTGATGCATCTTTCCATGAATTAAAGGCAGCATCGTCAAACCTATCAACAAGGGCCTGATTAACAATTGAGCCGCCGCCCACAACCTTGGGGCGTAAAAAAGCAAGTTTACAATCATGGCCAAGCTCCATTCCTCCCGACCAGTAAAGCTGTGAGGTGCCGTCAAGCCCATTGGAAGGATAGGTTTTTCTTGTAAAAAGTTTACCCGCTTCCAACATTAAGCAATCACACCCTTTTTTACACAGGTCATTGGCAATAAACGGACCTGAAATGCCTGCCCCCACAAAAATAAAATCAAAAACCCGGGAAAGATCCTTTTTCATTTTTCCTCCTTTATTTATATGAAAGTCGCTGACAAATTTTAAAATGGTACTTTCATATTCTTTTGTAGCCAATCTTGCTCCGGCCATGCCGGTTATAGAAACGCATTCCCTTGCCCGCGATAGGTTGGAACACTTTTAATAACTTGGTTATTTTCAACTAAATAAAGTTTGTTAAATCTTTCGCACAATTCCCCTGCCTTGGCATGTTGAAAAAATACAGGATCACATAATTTTATTTCAGATGCATGTTTAGGAATAATAAGAGGGGTTTGAACCTCGCCTGCCCCCTCCATTGAAATATATTTTAAGCCTTTGGGCATCACAGGCCATGGCAGCCGGCTTGTGGTCACTTCACCGGAAGCTACATATCCGCCGCCCTGGCAGGTTACGACCCCCTTGGTCGGAATTCTTGCAACCTGTAGTCCGAAAAATGCAGCAGGCGTAAATTTTACTTCATTAAAATATCTGAAAAGAGCCGGAGCAAAAAAGGCAGAACCTGCTGTAACCTCGGTTACGGATTTGTCCAACCCTGTGGACACAAGACTTCCGCTGCCTCCGCCATTAACAATCTTTAAGTCAAGACCTTCATATTCCAAGGCTTTAATAATTTTTTCACGTCGTTTTGTCAGCTCTTTTACCGACCGCTTTTTTACAAATCTAAGCAGGGTGTTTTTTATGGATTGTCCCGGATAATCATCATTTACCGATGCAATCTGAGCTTCATATCCCATAACCGAATTAATGTTGATCCCGGCCATTTTTTGGGATGCTTTTGCCAAAAGAACCGCTTGCTCAACACTATGAACCGGGCTTCGCCTCACCCCGATATGGGCCCCAAAAGGTTTGTAGGACATATCAATATCAAGGCAGACATTGAGTATCACCCCCGCCTTTTCTCCGGCTTGGGACAAGGCTTTTAAATGCGTTGGGCAGTCCACCATCAGGGACAAGGTTGCCCCTTGTTTTGTTTTATCAACAAAAATATCAATATCGCTTTGCTGGATAGACGGATATGCTACAATTATATCATCAAGTCCGTTATCTATCAAAAAGCCTGCTTCTTCCATGGTAAAGGAAAGAATTCCCTGGTAGGCATCTTTCCCTTTTGTGAAAACACGTTTGATCAGGTCAAGGCATCGTATTGATTTTGAAGCAATCCTGATGGATTTGCCTGTTTTTTTCTGGGTAGCTGCCACATAGGCAATATTATCATCAAACCTGTTCAAATCCACAAAGGCCAATGGATATCGATAGCCGCTAAAAATTTCTTTGTATTTTTCATACTCCAAATTCCCGGTATCACCCATATGTCTGGCTCCTGACTGTTTGATTTAAAGCACTTACATTTTTTCCATTATTTTTTTTGTAAAATTCAAAGAATCTTCCAGGGAAACAGCGTCGGGATCCGCAAACCATTGAAGCTCAATGCCCTCATGCATGGCAATGATCATGGATGCAATCCCCTTTTTTTGAGAAGGGTTCATCTGCTTAATTGTCTCTATTTCATTTAGCTGATCAATTATGATCTCTCTGAAATGACAGAATAATTTTGCAATGGAATCCCTGACCTTGGGATTGTGCCTTGCTTCTGCCAGGCATTCAAGGAAAAAACCGGTATGTTCTTCGTTGATCATGGCAGAACTGAAAATGTATTCAAGTCCTTGTGCCAGGCTTTTATTACTATTTTTTTTTTGAGAGATAAATTCGCTGGAAAGAAGCGTCGTATAATATTCCACTGTTTCTGAAATCATTTCATTTTTATCTTTGAAATAATGATGAAGTGTGCTTGGCAATACCCCGGCTTCTTTTGCAACTTTTCTGATGGATGACTTGGCAAACCCTTCATTAACAACGCATTTGTAAAACGCCTGAACAATCTTGCTTCGCCTTTGATCTGCCATGCTTTTTCTACCCATTGTCACCTCTAAATTATAAATAGGCCGGTCGTACGATCTATATATTCATGATGATTTTTTTTTGTCAATACAAAAAATCATTCGCCATATTTTTTTTGTTAACCGGAAAGGATTTTTCACCCTTTTCCCGAAAATATGAATCGTAATTTTAACTGACCTTGTTGGTGCGCTGTACAATTAAAACCTATTTTTTCTCAAGGGCCTCAAATTGGTCTGACTGGGTGGAGGTAAATCCACTGCCCTGTTTTTGGATGATCAGGCACTCGATATTGGGAAGGGAATTGACAAGGTCGATCCCCTTTTGAACCTCCATGACCATCAATGCCGTGGCAAGTCCATCGGCAATGGTGCAGTTTTCTGCAATCACCGAGGTGCTGACCACCTTATTCCCAACGGGGAATCCGGTTTTGGGATCAATGAGGTGGGAAAAGAGCTTGCCGTCTCGTTCAAAAAAATTTCGATAATTGCCGCTGGTGGCAATAGCCCTGTTTTCCAGGGAAATCGTTTTATATAAGGCCGGGTTCAATCCATTTTTTTCAGGCCGGGTGATGCCCACCACCCAGGGGTGTCCCTTCTTGTTTTTCCCCGACCCCACCACTTCGCCGCCGATTTCTACCAGAAAATTTTTAATCCCATTGGTGGAAAAAAGCCGGGCAATGGCATCCACCCCATATCCCTTGGCAATGGAGCCAAGATCCAGGGTGATGTCGGCCTCTTTTTTCGTTAGCAAATGATCTGCCAGTGTCAACTTGTGAAACCCCGTTCTGGCAAGGGCTTCCTGGATTTGATGGGGATCTGGCAGGGTGTCGGATCTGTTCTTGGTGCCAAATCCCCAAAGGTCCACCAGGGGCTTGACGGTTCCGTCCCAGGCGCCATTTGTAATTTGATACAGGTGCTGGGATTCCAGCAGCACCTGGTAAAAATCAGTGGAGAGCTTAAAGGGCTGGTTTGCGGTGGTTCGGTTAAACCGGGAAATTTCACTTCTGGGATTGTACATGGAAAGTCTTGCATTTACCTCTTTTAAGCGGACATCCACCCGTTGTTGCCAGATGGCGGGGGATTGTTCTTCCATTGAAATAAATTTAACACTGTAAAATGTGCCCATGGTTTTGCCGGTGAGGGTGTATTGCCTGGCAAAGCCCTGGGGTGTGGCCAGAACCAGCAGGAATAAAAGAACAATTGAAAGCATGGGGAGAATATGGGTTCTGATGGTCATTTTCATTATGGGTTCCTTTGAAAAAGGGGTTGATCTCAAGTTTTAGGGTATTTTACCTGGTATCTTTAAATGGCCGAAACGATGATCAAGGCCCGAAAGGCGACAAAAATATACCACCCGCAGCCCCATCAAGTTCTTCATAAGTCAATTTATCGGACGATTCCGACGGTAAAATAAAATATCGTATATTTTCTGTATTTTCAACCATTCGAACCTCAATCTTCTCGGGAATAGTTACATCATTTTCCTTGAAAACCGTCATTGGATCTGACAATAACTGGGCCTTGAAATCATCATTCGCCCATGCTTTGGCCACCAATTTACCATACGCTTTTTGGAATTCATTTGGGTCCATTTCTTCCTCCTGTTTTTAATTATAGTGAATTCTACTCCTTTATATTACTTGAAGAGTGCTGAGGAATCTGTCTACTTTGCTTATGATAATTTTATCTTGCCGACTGTTCTGAGGTTTTTTCCATTCTTATTATTCTCAAAGAATCTGGCGCTGGGCAAGTTTTTTAAACAAACCGTTTTTTTTCATGAGATCCTCATACCTGCCGCTTTCTACGATCTCCCCCTTGTCCATCACATAGATCCGGTCCGCATCCCTGATCGTTGAAAGTCTGTGGGCGACCACAATCCGGGTTGCTTTGAGTTTTTTCAGGCTCTGGCTGACAATGGCCTGGGTCCTGTTGTCCAGGGCGCTGGTGGCCTCGTCAAAGATGAGTATCCGGGGTCTGTTCACAATGGCCCGGGCGATTATTAGCCGCTGGCGCTGTCCTCCGGATAGTGTGGATGCGCCCTCCATCACCACGGTATTCATCCCCATGGGCATTTGTTTAATGTCTTCGTCAAGACCGGCCATGGCGGCTGCTTTCCATGCGTCATCAAGGGTGAGGGGATAGCTTCCGATGATATTGTTGAAAATATCACCGGCCATGACATTGCCGCCCTGGATCACCACCCCCATGTTTTGGCGAACCCTTGTCACATCCAACTCAGCCAGGTCCTGGTCATCATAGTAAATGGTGCCGGATTGGGGTTTTTCAAATCCCAGCAGCAACCGGATGAGTGTGGATTTTCCGGAACCCGAAGGCCCCACAATGGCCACAAATGATCCGGGTTCCACCGCCAGGCAAACATCTTTAAGGATGGCAGGGCCATCCGGGGTGTACCGAAATCCGATTTGATACAATTCTATTTTTCCGTCAAGCTCACCAGGATCTGTTTTGCCAAAGCTTGTCTCGGGTATTTGTTCAAGTATGGGTTTGAGCCTCTCAAGGTAGGGAACGGCTAGGATAAATTGATTTAAGGACAGGATCATCTGAACGACGGCGGCATGGAGGCTTGCATAGGCTGCATTAAATGCCAGAAATTCCCCCGTCCCCATACCAGCCCCCTTTTCCTGGAGGATGAGCCAGGAAAAAAGGGCCATGAGGGAAAACAATCCGAATACGCTGTTAAATGTTGCAAGAAGGGTTTCAAATCTCCCGCCCTTAAACGCCATTTTTTTTTGTTGACTAAACGCCTTTGCCCATATGGAAAAGGCCCTGTCCTCGGAGCCTGAAACCCTCAGCTTTGTTATTGCATTTAAAAATTGAAGTACCCGCCCGGAAATTTTCCCCTCTATCCGGGTCTGTTTTCTAAAATATCCAAGCTGGGAAACTGAAAAAAAAGCAATCACAACACCTGCCAGAGTTAAAAGACCCGTGGCAACAAGGGCCAGGTTTTTGTTGTAGTAAAAGAGTAAAAAGAAATTAAAAAAAGAGAAAATGCTGGCGATCATAATGGTGACCACAGGGCCTGACACCATCTGCCGGACGGTGTTCACGCCCATGGCCCGGGATGCCAGGTCTCCGGCCTCATATTGTTGAAAAAAAGGAATGGGGAGCCGTAAAATCCTATCCCAGATGGCAGACTCAATAAAATAGTGAAGTTTGTTTTCCACCCGGAGAATTCCGATATTTCGTGTCAGTTCAAAAAGAGCTGTGGTAATGCCAAAACCTGCCAGGATCACCACAATACCCCAAATACGATGACGCCCGGAACCGGGAATGATCTCGCTGAAAATAAGGTCCGTGACCAGGGGGATAATCAGGCTTAAAAGACCGATAATAACCGACAGAATCACAATCCATTTTACCTCTTTGGCACATCCTTTTATTCCGAATTTTAAAAGGTCAAAATAGGACAGGGCATGATCCGGGAAAAAACGATAAAAGGCATAGGCATGGGAAGCAATTTCCCTGGCTGTTTGGGCTGTTATTTTCCGGCCCTGGCCGTTACCCTGACCATTAACCTGATCAGTGGATGGATCAATCACCTCATTGGATGACGGGGAAAGGGGTAAAATCGTTATGGGCCGGTTATCTTCACCCATAAACCCCACCAGGGGACCATTGTCCCTTTGCCACCATTTTGGGGCCAGCTTGACCCTTCGTATGTTAAAATGAGAGGTCCGGGCAATATCTTCAATAGTCAGGCGACTTCCTTTCCCGGCCCCTGGTTCTTTAATGGAAATTCCAAGTTGTTTTCCCACCATGCCGCAGGCAGACAGCAGAGGGTCATCAAATTTTTTGTCAAATGAATCCCCCCCCTTGTTTTCATCCAGAACAGATGCCAGACGGGCAAGCCCCTCTTTTTTTGCCTGTTTGTCTTGTCGGGTTTTTTCCTCAAGAAGATTATAAATATCAACGGCATTCAGGCTTGTGTTGAGAAATACGATCTGGAAGATAAGGGTATAAAAATATTCAAGTGCAGGCCATACAAGGTTGTTTGACAGTGCATCCTGGGTGGATAAGGTTTCAATGCCAGATCCCTTGAGCAGCAGAACCCAGCTTTTTTGGCCCAGGGGCAGCAGGGCATCATTATCACCCACCATTTCCGTGCTGATATAAAGTCCGCTTTTCTTTTTATATTTTATCCATAATTGCCCCTGCCTAGGATAGGCAACCGTGTCTGCATCAACCGATATGTGGATATCTGGGTCCAGAAGGATATCCGGCCGGGGAAAGGGCCGGATATCTTTGGTCAACCCCCTTGAGAGGCCAATCACCCAGCGGTCAATACAATAGGCGATTGCGGTCTTATATAACGGATCCATTCCCAGATCCTTGATCCGCTCAAGATTCAGCTTCGCCAGGCAGGTTCCGGGGTATCCAACGGCCTGGAAGCCCTGGCCCATGCCGTAATCCCCAAGGTCCATTCCAAAAAGCATCTCCCCTTCTTCAACACTGAAAAAATAGTCTTTGGGCCCTGAAATTAGGCCTTTTTCCAACTGGACGGCAAACAGGTCAACATGGCCGGAAAGCACACACCAGACAGAGGTTTTTCCCATCAGCAAAATCGGAGAATTTCCACTGATCTTAAAAAGGGTTCCTTCTTTATCAAATATATCTTTTAAAAGGTCTGTCATTTTCTTAAATCACTTTTTAACTTTCACTTTTTAGCTTTCAATGAGCCTTTGGTATTGGCCGTCCCGGGTTATCAACTCCTGGTGGATACCCCTTTGAACCACCTTTCCCTTGTCCAGCACGATAATCTCGTCACAGTCCCGGATGGTGGAAAGCCTGTGGGCAACGATTAGGCAGGTACACCCCCTGCGGCGCAGGGCCAGGTCAATATTTTTTTCCGTTTCCGGATCCAGGGCAGAGGTGGCCTCGTCCAGAACCAGGATCGACGGGTTGGAGATAAGGGCCCTGGCAATTTCAAGTCGCTGGCGCTGGCCCCCGCTAAAATTTTTCCCCCCTTCTGCCACCAGACTGTCATAGGCATTTGGCCGCAGGGAAATATCTTCATGGATGGCGGCATCCTTTGCGGCCCTCACCATATCGTGGTCGCTAACAGCGGTATTCCACATGGTCAGGTTTTCACGAATAGTACCGCTGAAAAGAAAAACATCCTGGTCTACATAGGAAAGTGAATTGAGCATCACCCTTCTGGGAAATTTTTCCCGGTCCATTTTATCAAAAAGGATTTCACCCTCCCAGGTCTGGAACAGGCCGCACACAATTTTAGCAATGGTGGACTTGCCCGAACCCGACGCCCCCACAAGGGCTATTCTTGCCCCCGGCTGCATCTCAAGAGAAAAATCATTCACCAGGGGGGGGGCCAGCCGGCTGTATCCGAAACTTATCTTGTTGAGCCTCAGCGCTCCTGTCAGTTTTACTTTTTTTATCAGAGTCTCCCCCCCTTTTTTTTTGTATTGGCTGTCCTGGTCGTAGGAGAGAACATCGTCAAGGCGGTTCATGTCTCCAATGGCCTCCTGGAACCGAGAGCCTAAATTGACCATTTGGCCCACGGGTGCCATGAAACTTGCCATCAGGCTCTGGAAGGCCACCAGCATACCCATGGTCATGTGGCCGTCCATGACCCGCAGGGACCCCACACCGAGAATGGCGGCCGTATTCAGTATGGTCAGCATAATGGGAATTGGGCTCAACAGGTTGGTCCACCACAAAAGCGCCTGGTTGGCATTCAGGTTTTTGGTCTGGTACCCTGCCCACCGGGTAAAAAAGTCAGTTTCCGAGCCCGTGGCCTTGATGGTTTCAATGAGCGTCAGACCATTCATGGCTGTGGCCGTTAATTTTCCCCGCTCCTGGAGAACCGTCTGGTTCAAATCCGTTCTTTTCCTAAAAATATATTTGAGAAAAGCAAAATTTAGAAAGGCAATAAAAAGCCCGATGACGGTCAGAACCACATCATAGTAAAACATCAGCAAGGCATAAAAACCGATGGTCAAAAGACTCAATGCGGTTGTGGCAAGTTCCCCGGACAACATAACTGCCACACGGTCATTGATCATTACCCTGGAGCCGATTTCCCCTGCATAGCGCTGGGTGAAAAAAACATAGGGAAGCCGTAAAATATGGTGAAAAAAGCGAGCCGATGAACTAAGGGCAAGACTGACCTGCTGGCGCAGCAGGCTTGTTTCCTTAAGCCAGGTCAAAAAGCCCTGGAAAAGGAGGGTTAGGGCCATGCCCAAAAGCAGGGGTTTTAACCAATTGGTCTTTTGCCCCACCAGGATGTCATCCACAAAAATTTTTGAAAATACGGGAATGACAAGGCCCGGGATAACCAGAGCAAGTCCTGCCAGCACGGCAAACGAAACCCCTGTTTTTACCCCGCGAAACCGGCCCTTCAAGGCGGAAAGCATGCCTGGCTGACGTCCCCCTTTTTTAAACCCAGGCCCCGGATAAATCGAAAGGGCAACACCGGTAAAGGCCTCATCCAATTCTGCAAAGGTCACAATCCTGGGCCCTGTGGCCGGGTCATTAAGGAAAACCCGATCTTTTTTTATCCCTTCCAAAACCACAAAATGATTAAAATTCCAGAACAAAATCAAAGGCAGGGCCAGGGTCCCAAGTCCCCTGGGTTCCTTTCGGAACCCCTTGGCAACCATTCCATATTTTCTGGCGGCCTTAAGGATATTAACGGCCTTGCTGCCGTCCCGGGAAACACCGCACTCCTCTCTGAGTTTTTCCAAAGGGACAAATTTTCCATAATAGCCAAGCACCGTGCAAAGAGCCGCTGCCCCGCACTCCAACGCCTCCATTTGAATCACGGTGGGGGTTTTTACCCGTTTGTGATGCCACAGGACACTGGATTTACTCATCTTTCTCCTGCCCTTTTTCCTGTCCTTCTCCGATGCCAAGTATATTTTTTTTCAGGTAGGGAAAAACAAGCCGGATCGGTGCCTGCCGGGTGACAACCACACTGGCCGTGCACAGGGTGCCGCTTTCCACTGTGGTCTCCGGCCCAACCCCCGAGGACCACCGGTATTGGCTTATGGTGGCAGGATCTGCCAAAAGAGAGGCTGTCACGCCAATGGGGGCACCGCCAAGGGAGAGGCTGGTAACCAGGTCCTGGTTCTGAAGTACCCTGAGCATTCCTTTTTGGGAGGCGGGGAACCGGGAGATCTGGCGGATGCTGCCCAGCATATACCCGTGTTCTTCCATTTTTATGGTGGAAGGAATAATCCGCATGGTCATCCCGTGGCGAATTTTTTTGCCTTCTTGTGGCGGAAAGTATACAAACACGGACAAGGGTTCCTTTTTGCCCCGGGCCACTTCAATACTGGCCATGGGTTCCCCGGTTTGAATAACTTTGCCGCTGTTTTTAAATATTTCCAGCACCCGCCCCTTGTGGGGACTTATGATCCGGCTTTGAAGCGTGTGGTTTTCCTCCAGGGCCTTGATCCTGAGTCTGGCCTGGGAAATTTTAAACTCCAGGGCAAATCGTTCCTTCTGGAAATCTGCGGAAAGATCCATCTCCCTGGCCGAAATATCATTGAGGTCATTTTTGTACCCCATGATTTCCTGTACTCCTTTATCATACCGGATCTGGCTCTCCTGGACCCGGTTGCTGGTGGTCAGTTCCTTTTCCAGAAATACTTTTTCATGTTCCAGCTCTTTTTTAAGGAAGATGAGACGCTCTTCTCCGTCCACAATGGTCTTTTCAAGGGTTTGGCGCTGATTATCAAGGGTCTTGTGTTTGAGCCGGGTGGTTTTATCCCCCAGGGACCAGATCATCTTTTTTTCCGCTTCAAGGCTTTGCAAACAGTCCCCGGCCTCCTTGATCTGGTGATCTAAGTCGGGAAGAAAAAGGGTGGCAATCACCTGGCCTTTAACGACTTCATCATCCACCTGTACCCGGGTGGTCTGGATCTGGCCCGTACCCAGGGAAACCACATCATAGATGGATCCTTCCTTGAGTAAAATCCCCTGGCCGTAAACAACGGTCTGGATTTCTCCTTTTAGTCCCCAGAAAAGAGCAATGGCGATTAAAAGGAAGCTGGCCAAAATACCTGCCCATCCCAAGGGTTTGGTTACCTGCATGATCTGGTCAAGCTGTTCCGGAGAGGAAAGGGTATCCAGAGATTTCTGGCGGAATATTTTGTTGTTCAAATTTAGAAAACTCTCCATTTATTCATTATTGGCTCTCTCTCTTTGCCGACATTGGGATGCTTTGTCAAGGGAAAGAAGAAAAGAGGGAAAGGCAATTCAATAGATCCTAAATCTACATATACAAAATTGGTAAATAAGTTGGCGTAAAAATTTGCTACCCCCGTGAAACCAGACACTTTTGTTATCGGTTTCCGAGGAGAGTATACCCTGTCGTTGCATAAAAAAGTAGGAAATTAGTAAAGAAAAAGCTTGAGGAACCCCATGAATAAAGGTTATAATAA
>JADGFI010000309.1 GCA_016743945.1 Desulfobacteraceae bacterium | reverse complement strand
CTATAATGATTGTAGATGGATACAATAGTTATGGAATAAGAATTGCAATTATTTACATATGATAGCTAAACCATGCATTATCATATGTATTTAATATACAATTTCTAAAATATGTTAATATTCGGAGTGTATTTATTTATAGATATACTAAAGGTTCATATGAAATTACAAATATATGTTAATAATGTTATTTAACAAATTTGACATAAAATCTTTTAAAAAAATACAGTCAATACTTATTTTTCATGATCATTTTGCAAATATATGTAAAATAATTATATATTGTAGATTTATAGGCAATTATTTTATTATATTTCTATGATTTTCATACCAACACTTTCATTAACAACATAGTATAATACGTGAAATAATATTTGTAAATAGATCAAAGGATAGTTAGTAATTTAAAAAAATAAATCTAAAGAAATTTACAATGAAATTTATTTGCATTGTATAATTCTTAAAGAATAAAATTATATAATTTTTTTTTATTTTTGTGAACTCATTCCATACTGC
>JADGFI010000308.1 GCA_016743945.1 Desulfobacteraceae bacterium | reverse complement strand
ATTCTTTATTAATGACCTAGTTAATATTTTCAATAATATGGCAATCTATATAAGTGTACAATCAAATGATGAACTAACTAATTTTATAAAAAATATGTATAATAAATTTAGTCAGGTGGTTTAAGCAAAATAAATTGAAATTAAATATTGAAAAAACATTCAAAAATATTATCATTGATAATTAACCACCGATATAGTAAATTCATGTAATTTTGTATGTATAAATATGGATAATAGATTAAAGTATGATATTCATATTGATTTATTATGTAATAAAAATATCTTAATTTGTTGTACAATTCTTTATTTTATCAAATTTAATATATGGTATCGAGATATGGGATAATACTTATGAATGTAGACTATCAAATCTTTGTATTATTCAAACAAATATTATTCCAATTATAAATAGAAGTATTGATAGATCATTCGAAACTTCCTTTACTTTGCCTATCTCGGACCTCAAACTTATTGAAACTCATTGATTTAATTAGAAATATTATTTCACTTTTTAAC
>JADGFI010000307.1 GCA_016743945.1 Desulfobacteraceae bacterium | reverse complement strand
GGATAATGGGTGTATACGGAATAAGCTGTATACGATGCAAATGCATGAATAACAAGCCCAGGTGCAGTTTTCAATTGCTAAATAATTACTAATCCGTCGTCTAGCAGTAGTAGTAGTAGCAGTAGTAGTAGTAGTAGTAGTAGTAGTAGCAACAGCAGTAGTAGAAAGAGGTGAACAGAACACACGGATTAGAAGTGCTACCGCTAGAGAAGTCGTCCAGCATCTAGGGTAACGGACGATCGGTAGTAGGACGATGGAATGTGTTGGATATGGGCTAGTCTTCACGTGGACATGTTCCGGCCATTTTGATACTGACCCCGTACATCTGATACCTCGTAACTACTGAACCCGTGTGTGATACAGCCAACCTAGTTACGTTCAGCTGGAATTATTAAACTGACATTTGACACGGCTAACTTGACACTATTCACCTGCGGTTGTTAATCTGACACTTGTTAGATGACACCATCTACCTATCACTATCCAATTGGAATACTTAAATTGGCATCTGACATGG
>JADGFI010000306.1 GCA_016743945.1 Desulfobacteraceae bacterium | reverse complement strand
CCCTTGGTCCGCATTGACGGCAAGGCCGGTGCCAACCATGATGGCAATGAAAAGCAGGCACACAGAGTATATGTTTTTCATGTTTACTCTCCAGTTAGGTTTGGGTTAAGCCTTGTTGGTCTTGGGACCGAACTTGCCAGTGATAAATTCCCTGCGGGTCTGTTTGGACCGTACGGGGGCCTTTGCCAGGAGGGCCCGCTTCTTCTCCACCGAGGCCAGCACCGAGTCATGGTAGTTTTCCGGGGGGGCTTCGCAAAGATAGATCACCCGGACCGACTCGGGATCGGCCAGATAGGCGTCCGGATTGGTCTTTTGGACCTCTGCCAGGCGCTTTTGGGCAAGTTCCAGCATCTCGTCCCGGTCGCCAAAGTTCATGGTGCCGGTGGGGCAGCTCTGGACGCAAGCCGGCAGCATGCCGGCCTTGACCCGGTCGACGCACATGTCGCATTTGCTCCACAGGCCGGTCTCCTTGTCCATGCGGGGCACGTTGTAGGGACATAGCTGCCAGCTCTCAAAC
>JADGFI010000305.1 GCA_016743945.1 Desulfobacteraceae bacterium | reverse complement strand
CATTATATGCGAGTTAAGTAAACTTGCTATATTTATAGTATGCCACCAATGGTCCATTATAGAATAGTGCTAACTCTATATTTATTCACGTCATACTCTATTTTTCCCATCCTACCTTCCCACGTTCTCACGTTCCTACCTACCAATATCCCTACCCAGCATCCCACAATACTAACATATACCCATACTCCAATTGATTTCGATGTATGCATATGTGCCCATTATTATGCTGCATAATATACATCCCAAATGGTGCATCCCAGCCCACCGGATTAATATTTTTTTTATATCGTTTTATATTTTTTTTATATTTTTCCAATAAATGGGACAATGACTCTTGTCCGAAATAGTAGTCGTTGTAGAAGTAGTAGTAGTAGTAGTAGTAGTAGTAGTAGTAGTAGTAATAATAATGATACAAACAGCTAATGTAATTAATACCAAACACACACTCACATGTAGTTCACCTTTGACAAAGTGACAAATCCAGGTAAATCCAGGCTATTTATATCGTGTATGC
>JADGFI010000304.1 GCA_016743945.1 Desulfobacteraceae bacterium | reverse complement strand
TTTCAGGTACTATAGATACTATATAAATCATCATATCAGAACTATGATATATAGGTTTCGAAATTATATTAAAAATGTTAAAAAATGTAATATAATCTAAATAATGGATAATTTAAATGATAATTTAATTTAATTGATTTATAAATGCAATTGATATTAATGATATTAAGATGTTTGGATTTTTATAATATCATACAATTCACTCAATACAATACAATGAATTTATATGATTATATGAGTGTATTAAATATTAGTATATAAGTGTATCAAGTATAGTGCCTAATATTGGCCCATATCAGTGACACCATTACCAATGGGTGCCATTAAAACAACACTTAAACCAACCAAAAGAGTCTCTGATATAAATGGGACCCACTGGTTTGGACCATTGTCCGTGTCCAGCTACATTGGCACATGACACACGGTAATAGTAGAATTGATCCTCTTCGTAGACGTCGTAGTCGGTGTAACGATTCTCAGAGATTACTTCCGTTGTCACGGTGATGAAGTTACTAGC
>JADGFI010000303.1 GCA_016743945.1 Desulfobacteraceae bacterium | reverse complement strand
TTATTATATATTAAATATATTAATTTATTTTATACCATCAGATTAATTTTATACTCAAATAAGGTCGCGGTTTATGTATGGATATAATTTGCCCATAATTTGCCTATAATTGCCCATAATTTTCCTATGATTTGCCCAATAATCTGCTTATAATTTGCCTAATAATTTGCCTATAATTTGCCTATATTTTGCCCGTAATTTGCCTATAATTTGCCCAATAATTTGCCTATAATGTGCTAATATAATCTAATACCAACTCTATATCCTAATCAACAGAGCTATCGGAGGTGAAATCTCTGCTGATGGTGATTTCTATATATTCGAATCCAATCGATATTCCAGGAAGGGATTTTTATTCAAATCTTTTGCCCTTTCTGCTGTGGTTAGTTGTAGTACAATTGTTGTACAGTTGTAGTATATTTGTAGTACATTTGTAGTAAATTTGTTGTACAGTTGTAGTACAATTACAGTACACTTGTAGTACACTTGTAGTACAGTTGTAGTACAGTTGTAGTAC
>JADGFI010000302.1 GCA_016743945.1 Desulfobacteraceae bacterium | reverse complement strand
GCTTCTGCTTCTTCTGCTGCTTCTGCTTCTTCTGTTTCTGCTGTTTCTCCTGCTGCTTCTACTTCTGCTTCTGCTGCTACTTCTGCTCCTGCTGCTTCTGCTTCTTCTGCTTCTGCTGTTTCTGCTTCGTCTGCTGCTTCTACTTCTGCTTCTGCTTCGTCTGCTGCTTCTGCTTCTTCTGTTTCTGCTGCTGCTTCTACTTCTGCTTCTGCTTCTTCTGCTGCTTCTGCAACTTCTGTTTCTGCTGCTGCTTCTACTTCTGCTTCTGCTTCTTCTGCTGCTTCTGCTTCTGCTTCTTCTGCTGCTTCTGCAACTTCTGCTTCTGCTTCTTCTGCTGCTTCTGCTTCTGCTTCTTCTGCTGCTTCTGCAACTTCTGCTTCTGCTTCTTCTGCTGCTTCTGCTTCTGCTTCTTCTGCTGCTTCTATAAACATATACATACATTTAAACGGACAACATTAAAAATAATATATTTGTGTAAAGTCACCCTTAAAACATATAAAAATGTACATTGTATGTAC
>JADGFI010000301.1 GCA_016743945.1 Desulfobacteraceae bacterium | reverse complement strand
ATATATAACAATATATAAAACTGACGTAGCCATTTAAATAGATACACTGCAGTCCATTAGATAGATATGCTTCATGTATTTTACATAAATAAGACTTAGAAAACGGAAATGAAAATAATCAAAAATAATGAAATAAACAACAAATCGTACATACATAATGTTTCTAACAACTTCTTTTTCTACGTAAAGATGATGACTCATACATTATAGTGAAATTTCACGAAAATAGATATCGCATTCAAATACATGTAGTAGTGATTACAATTAAAGCAGACACTTGTATTACATAACTTATGACTTATAATGTGAAATACACGCAGGTGCGGTTGTGTGAACAAATCGCTGACACACATACATACACCATTCACTCAACTAAAGATGGAATACACACGTTCGCATATAGTAGTAGTAGTAGTAGTAGTATACTATAGTAGTATATGTACACTACACACAAACATATGCGCGCACACACACGCACGCACACACACACACCCACACCCTTATATACGGTATCATAA
>JADGFI010000300.1 GCA_016743945.1 Desulfobacteraceae bacterium | reverse complement strand
G
This sequence comes from Desulfobacteraceae bacterium, assembly GCA_016743945.1. GTDB lineage: Bacteria > Desulfobacterota > Desulfobacteria > Desulfobacterales > Desulfobacteraceae > NBML01. The sequence continues at coordinate 517 of JADGFI010000300.1, read as the reverse complement.
TATGTATTCGTATTGAGTTGTTGTTGAGGATGCCATCGATTTATCTAACAAAAAAAAATTTCATAAAAGTTGTAAACAATCTTTTTTAAGTGCTATATAATATATTAATTATACGATGGATTCATCATGTTATAAATATTGAATATTATGTCGTATTAGTTATTAATATTTTCTTAATAAGTTTACCATATATACCATGATATTGATTTATTGATAAAAATGTAAATACAATAATAATGTAAAAACTCCTTGTGATCTACTCATCATGTCTGAATTAAATAACAAATAAAATAAATAAACTAAAATAATAACTAAAATATAATAAATAAACTCAAACATTTTAAAATATTACATTTAAAAGGATAAAAAAAGTTAAAAAATAAAAATGATCCAATACTAGCATCCAAAGCGAATTTTACTGTTTTTTGTTTGTATTAAGTCAAAAGTAAAAAAGTAAAAAAAATATGTTAATTATATAATATGTCAAAAGTAAAAACTATTTTTGTTAATTTTATAT
>JADGFI010000002.1:18922-336900 GCA_016743945.1 Desulfobacteraceae bacterium | reverse complement strand
CCCACGCCCCCCCCAAGAGCTAATTTTGAGAGTTTACAAAAATTTCCTTTATTTACAGTGGGTTGCATGGATTCACTTGGCCCGATTCCGCCCCATTCGAGTGGAATTTTTATGGAACAATCGAACACTTATTTAATAAAACATCAATCTCCACTTTTTTGAATTTTATTTGTTTTTTAATTGAACCATCTTTATATTTTACTGTTATCCTTTCATTCCTCTTAAAGTTATACTTTTTTCTATAGGGTTCCCGTTTGACTAATGAGTATTTTATGGCACACACATCTTTAATCATATTAGCGACCGACTTTTTTTCGCTACGAAAGGTTCTTTTTCTTTTTAAGACAGATTCTAAATCTAATGCCTTGTCTGCGTACTCAATGGTTTTTGTCCCATCGTTTTTATCAAAATAAAACATTGTAACTGCATGATAAATAATGAGAATTTCATATTGGAAGCCTCCGCCTTTTTCTTCATCAAATTTGGCTTCTATTTCCATGCATAAATTGAGGGCAAGATCCAACTCATTTTTTTTTGAAAAATATTTTATTGCATACATAAATGATGCGAAATCATTTGCTATTAGTTTACCTTTCGATTTAGAGAATAACATTTTATATTCTTGGAAATAACTTATAAATTCTAAATCTATTTTATAGGATGTGATTGATAATTGCCTATAGATTTTTAATAGAAGAACTTCATCCTGAATTTCTTCTTCTATTTGTATTAACGATTTTAATATACTATAAATAATTTTTGAATCATTCGTTTTTTCAGTTAACCTAAAAAGATACTCACTCCTGCTAACAGTATCTTTATATAAATATACGATTGTATATTCTAATAATTCATCAAACAAAGCTCTATGGTTTTCCTCATAGATGGTAAGGAGGTAGGTATAATTGTCTTCCTCTGTATAGCATAATGGGTCTGTTTTCTTGTCATCAAAGGACAAAAAATTATCGATGATTGACCTAATGATTCTTTTTTTGTATTTGCCGTCTTTTTTGAGTTTCAGTTTTTTGTAAAATAGCTTAGGTAATTGTTTTGGAGTTGCAATTTCAATAGCCAAAGTCAATTTTTCCAATGCTTTGTTCGAATGCTTTCGGATAATATAGATTTGTGCCAAATAGTATAGCGCTATTGATTTGAAAGAGTTGTAACTAAGTGAATCCAAATCGACAATATCAGAGCAATTAACTAAATCTGTGAGAAGAGAAATTGCCCTTTTCTCATTTCCTTGTCTATCAAAGGATATTAGGGTTATTGCTAAATTAAGTAATGCAATTAAATAAGGTTCTCCTTTCTTATAATTTTCAACAATGTCTTCGAGAAAGAGTTTACCTTCATCGATTTCATTTAATTTTAGATAGTTTAATCCAATAAAACATTTTTGGCGAAAGTGCAGATCTGATGAAATGTCTCTATGAATTATATATTTTTCTAAATACTTATTAGATTCCGCATATTTCTTCAATTTATGATAAGCATAACCGATATAATAGTGCGCATATCTCTTATTACTATAATTTATATTGATATCATCTTTTAGATATTTTTTTAATAAAGAGATCCCCTCAGAAAGCTGTATTTCTTTTGTAATATATTCTACACCGAGTTCAAAGTTATTGTAGGATTTGAAACTAACAGACTTTAACCATTCAATAGATATGCTTTTGCTAATTATAGGATTCTTAATTTTTATTTCATCATCAACGATATTTAAATTTATAATACCTGATAAATATAGTTTTCTTTTTACTTCATCACTTATATTTGCATCTCCATATTGCAACTTAAGGACTGCAGAACGAATTTCGTTATCTTTAGATACAAGCTCTCTGATATAACTTATTGGTGGGATATCATAAGTGGATAAATATTTTTCTACTATTAGTTTTTCCAACAGTTGGTTATTTATTATATTATTTCCCCGGTAACTGTCCTCAATTTCTGAGCAGATGTCATAAGTCAATAAAGGATTTCCTTTAGTCCAATAGAATATTCCTTTGATTAGATTTTCTGCCAATTGTAGTCTACTTTTCTCTATAAATTCTAAATGCTCGTCATACGAAAAATCATTCAAATATATTTTTTCACCGATATTAAATGGGGATTTATTTCTATCCTTTATTAAATCAGATGGTTCAATGACGCCGGATAATACATAAGTGACTTTCTTTAATTCTGGAAAGTTTGTTCTGAAAAAATAATTACTTCTAATTTGTGCGAAGATATGGTCTGAGTAATAAAAATTTTTCAGAGCGTCTATTTCGTCTAATAAAATAATTAAAGTGCCTTTTATTTTTTTTAGAATTATACGTAACGATTTTAGGTACTCTTTATGAGGCGGCAATTTGCGATTTCGTAGAGAACATATCTCTGAGGATACTTTATTTGATAGATCCTCTTTAGGTTCAATTATTAAGTCAATAATATTTTGATAGCAATCTCGCTCTTCATCAAAAGGATTAGATAGGTCAACATATGCAAAAAGCCGCTCTGCATTCTCAAATTCACGTTTTGCATTTAACAATAAGTTTGTTTTGCCCATTTCGTGGGCTACAAGGACATAACCAGGTCTTTCCATTTCATCAATTATGCTTTTTAATTGTCTGTCAGCGTGCCTTTTGACATACAGTTCAGGCGGAATTAAAGTGTACTTTTTTAGAATTTTACTCATAATAAATAAAATTCCTTCACAGCAGTGTTTATAAATTTTAGAGTTTCAAGTTTATCTTTTGGATCGTTTAAGAGTATTTTTCGAATAATGTATTTCAAAAGTCTAGGGTTATTATCTGATTTGCTGACTATAGACTTTCTTAGGGTGCTATCATATCCCAAATTAATTTCGTCGATTATAATTTCGAGCAACTCAGATAACGAATCAGAATAACCCCAGTTATCGGAGCATAGGTAGGAAAAGTATTCTGAAGCCTTTTCTTTATTATTTATGATTTCTTTTGGTTCTTTAATAGTGGAAACTATAAACCGAATGTATTGATTATCAAAATTATTATTATAATAGTTTACTAAATTAATTATTTTGTCCGCAAATGCTTTAAGAAGTGATACTTTAGGAATTGATAATTCATCTATTACGATCACAAACCGGTCGGTGATTTTATTGGTGTTTAAAAGCTTCGATATTAAACGTATTTGATTATGATTGTCAGGTAATAAATCACAGGAAAATTTATCGGTAATCTCATAAATAATTTCACTAAATATTTGATCCACTGAACTAATGGTAATAGAACTCATATCACAAAAAATGAAATCAATTTTGTTTATAATTAAGTTTCTATTGATTAATGTAGTCTTTCCCGTCCCCGATTTTCCGAATACCCAGATATCTGATAGGGTAAGATCTGAAACTATACTTTTATCTATATTACGTTCCAAATAATATTTTTCGTTTTCGGGTGAATAATTGTTGAATAGGACTTTGTTTATTTTATTTTTTTCTTCTAATGGAGGTTCAAAACAAAGGTCTTTTTTTTTTGACTCTTCTATGTATTTCGTTAACTTCAAATTTGTGTCCTTTATTAATATCGACTCAGTAATTTTAAACACTTCATGGTAAAGTCCATATTCTTTAAAAAGATCGATCAATCCATTTCCTGTGGTCAGTTTGATAAATTCTTCTGGTTTTGAGAACTCTTCTAATTTTCGTTTTTTCCATCCTGCCCACCAAGCATGCTGATCAACATCGAACATTATTGGAACACATAACATCCAATTTTTCAGTTCATATTTTTTGGATTCTATTGAAGTTTTAAATGATTTCCTTACCTGTCCTTTCTGACTATCGTCAAAAAATTCTATAAAAAACTTACACTGAATAACTGATATAGGCTCTATCCCAAACTCTCCAATAAATATATCTATTCCGCCGTCACCTTGTTTTACTCTAACCTGGTGGACATTTTTGTCTTTATGAATTTTCCTAAAAAGTGACTCACAACTGGTTTCAAAGGCTTCTCTAGCCCCGGCAATATTTCCGTGTAGTGATTTAAAATCAAACCAATCTCTATTCACCAAAGAGCTCCTTTATGTTGTTTTAATCAAGAAAAACTTTCAATACGAGGCCGCGGGCGCCGTGAATTTGAACATGCACCGGTGAAACCGGTGCATGTCGATTGTTAAATTTTCCAGCAAGGGTCAAATAAAGACCTGGCCCCTTTTTTGACCTTGATTATTTGAATTAATTATGTTTTCCACACTAGTTCGCTTTAAGCTTCTGCATCATATATTGACCGAATCTTTTGAATCATAGATTCACTTATTGTAAAGTCCTCTGAGCTGATATGATTCAAAGCAACATAAGGTTTACCTCTACCTCCAGCAGGAAGGCCTATCTCCTCTTCTATGTCATTATCCAATACAATAGAAGAACCAATATCCGTATCAATTTCTTCTTCTATTCTTTGAGTAGATTTGTCGGCTGAGGCTATAGCATCAGTACCCTTATGTGCCTGATGATCTTTATCATAAACCGCCACATAAGGTATCGAAAATTTATTCAGCAGGCGAATGTAGAGCGGGATATTATCTTTGGAACCACTATCTATTAGAGTGTATTCGTATTTAAATACATTCAGTTCTTTGGCCAAAAGAGGTAATACTGTTTTTTCAGTAGCGCCTTCAAGTAGCACAACTTTGCTGGCAAAAAAAAGCTCTCCACGATCAGGATTTATCCAATATGAAAGGTGAAAATCCTTCTTTGAATTGCCCTCAAATAAATTTTCGGTACACTGTTTCATCTTGGTCCCTTCAATATCATTTTTTTTCGTGGCAATGTAGATTGATTTATATCTTTCTACATTGATTAACCCACTTGAATGTGTGCAAAGGATCACTTGGCTACCCGACTTGGAGAGCTCTACGAAAGAATCGAATAAGGACCTTTGTGCTTGTGGATGAAGGTATAATTCTGGTTCTTCAAAAATGAAATATATTGAACTTGAGGCTTGACGTTTTCCTTTACTATTGGAATTATTTTCCATCACAGTTTTAGATCTTTTTGCTAAAACTTGGATTAAAGCCACTGTTAATGCTCGTTGTAAACCTTGGCCCTTTCTTGTGATATCCGTTCTTACTCCATCATTGATCCAAATTTGTGTATTCGCTTTAAAGACGTTTTCTATATCTGGGGGATTGACTTCAATATCGATTTTCGCCCCCCAAGCCACTAATTCTTCGGTTAGCTCTTCTTCGAAATCTGATAATTGATTTGGGCGTTCATCGTTTTTATTACCATCGCTATCAGTTTTGTTTAAAGTGGAAAACAGTTTGCCTAACTTTTCCTTCGTTTCTTTCCAATCTTCATTATTTTCTGACATTGCTGCGACAACGTCAGAGTACATTTTTCCGAAGACACTAGAATCTTTTGAAGAAAAATCATCTGATGCTTCTTTTACAGCAGGGATAAAATACACTTCACCAAAAATCCCCTTCGCTACAGATTTCAATCCCAAGAAGTTGGTTGTTTCCAATTCATAGCTAAACTCAATATCAGCTTGATTTTGTTCAATATAAAAGTTCTGGGCTTCAATAATATTTTGCTTACTTACTCGACCCGTATCGGGAAGAAATGGATGGAAAGGAAGACTGACAGATATTTCCCTTTTCGTATAGGCCGAGGCATTTGCTTCTTGTAGCCACTCATCATTTGGATTTTCAATATAGCCACGGTATTCAAAACTGCCACCAAGATAAGCTGACTTCCTTACGAGTATATGATCTTCTGATGTCAAATATTTTTTAAATGTTGTTTTGTCAATATCGTCTAAGTCACTAAATCGTATTTCCACAAACAATTCCGTTGAATCATGGTTAAAATCGAGATCTTGATGCTTTATTTCTCCAAAGAAGAAAAGGATGGCTGTGAGAAGATTAGATTTACCATGATTATTTTGGCCTATGATTACCATCAAATCTTGAGCTTGCAATTCTTCATCTATGATTGATCTCCAATTCTTTATCTTTATTTTTTCAATCTTCACGACTATTCCTTATGTAGAACGCCGCAAATCACCGGCAAAAAATGCAGAGCGAGGAACGAGCGCCGCTTTTTTTGTCCGAGTGCATTTGCATTGTTAGCTATTTTTTAAGTTTCTTATTGATTTCAAACCATTTTCCTGCAGTCCGGCCATAGCCTCATGAAATTTCATCATATCAGGTTCATAAGATGTATTGTTTTCGTTTCTTGAATGAATGAAACTAAAATAAGTATAAAGCTCCTTCTGAAGGAGATCGGGTTTAAAAATAAAATTAGCAAAATTCTTTTTTGTTAAAAGTTCTTCTGTAGAACTCCATGAAACTCGGTAATCCATTAATTGACGTCTAAATTCGTGGCATTGCTCAACTGAGTGCATTTTTGAAAGCTCGTCTTTTTTAACTAATTTTAAATACTCTTCTCCATATTTATAAAATGATTTTAGGCAGTTCCGAAAAGATTTTTCTAAGCTTTCAATTTTGTTATGACGTTGTGTATAGCTAAATTGCCTTTTCCATGTATTTAGGGCTTCAAGACCAATAAGAACACCAACCACTGATATTATATCACTTATTTTAAACATTTTTAGTATTGGAATTTCGGCTATATTGGATATGAGAATACCCAAACAAAATAAAAAAAGACCTGAAATCACATTTGTAAAATCAACTTTCATCTTACCTCGATACAGGTAGCTAACGTTGAGCTTTGGGGCCGCCTCGCTTCGCGAGGGCACTGGCGCGGAGCGCCAGCGGTCCCACAACAGCGTTTAGTTATATTGGGAGCTCCACATCATCGGGATGCTTAATAGGGTTTTGTTTTCTCAAATCTAAAACTGTCTCAGCCAGTTTTATAAAAGCATCAGGAACAGGGTCACAATTATGCGCCATATTTTCAGCTAATAATACTTTGTTAATGGAAGCTGGATGGCAACCAGTCACACTCACATATTTAGCTAACTGAGGAATCCAAGGTTTAGCTTTATCAAAATTTAAAGAAAAATCACTTGGTGAGCCTGTAAAATTTCCTGGCAGCACTTCCCCCTCGAAACATGACCTTAAAAAACAATCAGGAGAAAACACTTCCTCGAATGAACCTCCCCAACTACCGTTTCCAAATTCCACAACTGGAGTTTGAGGGATTTTGAAAGGAGTTATGAGTGGTTCGCTTAAATACTTTAGCTTACTTTTCCCTTCCAAGTCATCATCATACGTAACAACAATTGGCCTATCATGACTGAGAGTTTTTCTCAGTAGACGCACTGCATGTTGTAAGTTGCCGATGCCATTATAGTTAGCGATAACAACTCCAATTTTTTCGAAATTTAAACCACAGAGCTGATCTTCTAATAACATTTGAAATGTAGCTTCTTCAGATTCCCCTTCCACGAAAATATAAATACATTGCTCTAAAGCCGCATTTTTCATTACAACTTCATGATGAAGCTCATTTATCATTTCATCGTACATGATATCTTCGATAGTTGTTGCCAAGTTGAACTCCTATATAACGTCGCAGTAAGCTGCCATAAAAGCCGACACGACAACCTGTAAATTAACGATAACCAAACTCGGCTTTTTTGGTCAGCTTGAGTGCAATTGTTAGCTGTCTTTTACATAATCCGGATGATGAAGACAGACAGGGCACATGTACCTATAATCTCCTTCACCGGTATAGTCAAAGTAACTTAATTCAGACTTAGGCCATAGATTAGAACATGAGTCGCATGTATATTCCATTTCATCAGAATCAGTATTGCCGCAAAAAATACACTTGTAACCGGTCTCTGAGTCTGAGTCCGAAATAAAAGTGGGTTGATCACATTGAGGACAAGTATATTTATACCAATAAGTTTCCATCCCCCCATTGGACAGGCAATCAGCATAATCCAGATCTTCTTTTTCTTTAACTATGGCAAGAGCTATGTCCAACTTATCATTGTAGTTTTTGCAAAGGTTTAAAACAATTGTCTTTAAATTTTCATTTATATTCCATAGAAGTTCAATGTCAGAATATTCATTTGAATATTTCATAACAGCATTTAAAATACGCCCTGAGAATAACTCAACCTCACTCGCACTATATGTGAATTCATAGTGTTCAATATCATTTCGAAGATTCTTTATCCATTCCAGATCATCTTTCAAATTTTTTTCGATTGGGGCTTTGTTAGAATCAAGTATTTCAAGTGCTTTCCAAAGGCCAATAGATTTTTTTTCACCATGTTTAGTTTTAAATAATACCTTGTCAGGTTCAATCAAATAAGCAAAATATTTAAACAATAGTTCCGCAAAGTGGCAGAGGTTCAAAATGGCAAACTTGTATCTATCAACCCCTTTTGTTTGAGCACTTTCAAACAGGGATAAACTTTCATTTAAACTGTCAATTGCATTTTCAAAAAGTGATAATTTATGTTTCATAGTATTCTCTGACAGCTAACGCTTGAGATAACCTGCTAAAAAAGCGCAGCTTTTTTAGTCAGAGTTTATTGATTTGTTATGCGGCATATACCTTTAAATCTAACGAAATTGATTTGGCTAACCCTGTTAAATCACCATAAATACTTTTACCTGAAATGTTCATTTTTCGTAATAAAGTAAAAATACCCTCTATGAGTTTATCTGATATTTCATATTTTATAACATGGACAGTAGAGTATTTTTCATCATTTAGTAACTCTTCGATACCCGTTCCCTTATCTCCTGGAACTAGAAAACAACCTGCTTGTCTATCAATTCGTTTGTTTAAACGCTGTGGTTCTGTAACCCAAAGAATCCCTCTATTAAAGCGATCGACCGTATCTTCAAAAATTTGATCTTTTTTTCCAATAATTGAACTTCTTGTTTCATTAAAATCATTGTCTTCATCAGATATAAGTTTCAATGAAACATCCATTAACTGAGAGTAATTTATACAATAAAGCGATATTTTTGGACGCTGGACAATATTATAAGTTTCTAATCCAAAATATAAGGCAGCATAAGGACTAGTAGTGAAATCTAAAAGTCTTGTAGGAACCCCATAATGTTGCATAACAGCAAGCCATTCAAGCATACTATTTGGCTGAATATTTTCTTTATCGTATAAGTGGAATCTTGCGGAAAATTCATCTTTTGAATATTGTTCACATTTGTTTGCAAGTCTTTATTAAATTTGTTGCCACATGCACGCTCAAGAGTTGTTTGTAAATGCCATGAAGAATCAGGTTGGCCTCGAAAAATATAGCTGTTTGGTAAATCGTTAATACACTTTATTAACTCTTCTGTTTGATTAATTTCTAATATTTCCAAGTTTACCCCCTAACTCGTTGATACTCAAGCCTCATTTCGTTTAGGGCAACCTCCATTTTAAACTCTTCCTCTTTATAAGATCTTTTAACAGGGTCGCCTTTCAAATTAATTTTTTTAACGGTTCCTCCATGGTATGAAACGATATTTGCACTTGCTTCATTTCCTGTTGATGCTGAAGACTTCGCAATAGAAATTGCAACGTCAGTATCTAAAGAGTCACCTTCCACTAAAACTTGTCCCTTATCACCATTGATAGCTTGACAATAAACAGACAGTGGCTTTTGAAACAGTTCATCAGCATCAAAAGGATTAGGGCCTGTAAAATGTGATGTGAATTTTTTCAAACTATAAGATGATTTAATTTTTTGTATGAAACCCTCAGGATCACTGATGATATCAATTTTAATATTTATATCGTTTTCCCTTACACTCTTGGATGCACTAAGTAATTTGTTGAGTTTTTTTGCAATTCCATTCGTTGTTGGAGCAAGTTTAGATTTCTTTGCAATTGCAATTAACCCTATATTTAAATCATAAAGACATAATGTGTATGGGCTTTCTTCAAAATATTCTTCAATAAAATTTCCTGTTTCGAGATCGTATTTTGCTACTGTTGTTTTTGTAGTTCTTCCAACTGCAAATGAACCACCTGAGTTGTCCAAAGTCTGAAGATTTCCAATATGCCAAATATGATCTTCTCTGAATTCTATTGAAGGTTTTTCTTCAAGTGCTGACTTAAATATATTAGCAGGAGTCCAATTGTTGTTGAATAGTAACCCCTGCTTTGGTTTAATAAATTTAATTCGGAACAAGTGCAATTCAATTGTGCTCATAAGACCTCATTTTGAATTTGAATTAAAACCGATCGGGTAGGGCAGGAGCCTTACGGCTCCTTTCCCCCCTAAGAACCGTGCTTGATAGTTTTCCATCACACGGCTCAAGCATTTCTAAGGCTATGTCTATCAAGGCTGCCCGGCTGTTATCATAATATGTCTTTCAAGCAATCTACAGTGATTGCCATATCTTGTCAGGGGGCACTTTGTGGGGGCTGTACATTTTAAAATGCTGGCGTTTTTCAAAGTAACCCTTATGGTTTGGGTCGAATGGATTTGCCTCCCCTTTGATTTTTATGTGCCTCATGATCGGTATACTGCTCGCCCGGATGAGTTCGTATGTCTTGGACGTTTTCTTCTTTTTGTTTTTAACCATGGTCGAAAATCGCCCGGGTCTGGACCCTTTTGACAAGTACTTTTTATAAAGCCAACCGGTATTCTTATTCCGGTGTCTTCTTTTCATCCACCGCCACAGATCCATGCGGATTTGGTCGTCAACATAGTTAAATATTCTGCCGGATACAACGTGTTTGTGGTAATTTGCCCATCCCCTGACCTTTGCATTCAGGTCGTGTATCAGTGCGACAGTTTTCGATCCCCGATGTTTACGAATGGTTTCACGGATGTTTTGCAAAAAGGATTTAACATTATCCCTTGATGGCTTAATCAATAACTTGCCATTGTACTTGCGAACATTTTGTCCGAGAAAATTAAACCCATGGTCTATCCGAGTGATTTTTGTCTTTTCTTCCGACAGGGAAAGTCCCCTTTCTTCCAGGAAGCTAATCACTGCGGGTTTTACCACCGTTTCGAGAAGTTCTTTCGATTGAGCGGTGATGATAAAGTCATCCGCATATCTGATCACATTGATTTTGGATCTTATGCCCTGAATTCTGCCTGGGTGTGAGGCTTTTACCGTTGCTTCCAGTCCATCCAGCACCATGTTGGCCAGCGTCGGAGAAGCAATGCCGCCTTGCGGCGTCCCTTTTCCAGTGGGGAATAGTTGACCTTTTTCTATAAATCCAGATTTCAGCCACTTCTCCAAAACTTCCTTATCCATTGGAATATGATTAAGCATCCATGGGTGGCTGATTTCGTCAAAACAGGCTTTTATGTCGGCTTCAAGTATCCAGACCGGCGAGTAGCTTTTGGCCAGTGTATTAAAGCATTGAGCAATTGCATCTGCACACCGTCTATATAACCTAAACCCATAAGAGTTCGGATCAGCCAGTGTTTCCGCAACCGGTTCCAGTGCAAATTTATACAATGCCTGCATGGCTCTGTCGGTCATTGTGGGAATACTGAGCGGCCGTTTCTTGCCGTTTTTCTTGGGAATATAGATTCGCCTGAGAGGCTGGGGTCGGTATCCTTTCCGGTTGAGGGTTCTCACTGCTTCTGTTTTCTGCTTTGCTGTGGTCCAGATAACCTTGTCCACACCTGCGGTACGTTTCCCTTTATTGGAGGTCACACGTTTTATGGCTAACAGTTTGGCATAATACGATTTCGTGAGAAGCCACTGCAAGGTTTTTACCCTGCCGTATCTCTTCTCTTTAACAGCCTTTGCAATACGCATCTGCAGTCTTTTCACAAATATATTGATAGCTTTCCAGTTAATGGACCGCCATACTGTATATTTGCCGATGGGTGCACCAGCTGGCCACAAGACCGCCGTCATTTGCTTTCCCTCCTAAAAAGATTCTTCAAACTCTCTCACAAAGAAACACCTGCCCTGATGTGCCTGTATACACACCAGCCGGACGTCAGCTTCCTTTCGGATGGGATAATGTTGGTATCTTTCAACAGCTTCCGCAATCCCTATCCATCCTGTTACCGGATGGCATTCGCTTTTTCCTGCATCTTACTCCCGCACCTCCAACAGTGTGCCTTGCGGTTTCACCTGCCTGGATTGATTCAGGCAAAGGTACGGGGTTTCCACGTTCCACAGTATTGCCGATTTGTGAATGACTTAGGCCTGTACTCTACACCGACGGCACTGCATCTCAGTATGGGCAGTTAAAAGACCCATAGCCTGGCCGCTTACCTTTTGGTCCAAGCCTGACAGCCTCTTAGGCTTGTTGTACTTAACGGTGCTGTAGACATTTGCCTTTGCTGACCCTATCATTCGAACCCTTGCCCTTACCCGGATGAGGCTTCCCGGAAGGTGTCTGTCTCACGATTTTCACCCCTCCTGCGCTTGCAGGATTTGGTACTTTGTCGGAAGGGCTTCATACCACTGCCGGATGCACCGGAGCAGCATGCCTCCTAGGGTACCGGTATGAGAATATCGGGTTTGGTCACACTCTGAAAAACTGTGCCAAACAGCCAATACCGCGACTTCGTGTCGCACCATAACAAGTACTTGTGTGGTTCTGTGTATCTTTCAACTTTTTTATAGCTTGACAGTAAAAATGAAGTCAAGTATAAAAATCCTAACTGGATAACAAGCGAATTTGAATATTATCAAAGTTTGATATCATGATTAAAATTCCTGAGGTACTTCAAAAAAAATATGATTTGCTGTTGATTAACAGTGATATTGCACCGGATCAATATGGCCATTGTAAAAAATGGCTTCGATATTACCTGGATTTTTGTAAAAAATATACCCATCCATATGCGAAGATAAAAAGTCTTTTTCTTTTTCTGGAAAAACTGAAAGAAAAAAAGCAGACACTCTTACAGCAGTCTCAGGCAAAAAAAGCGGTGGAGTTATATTATTCAGGGATAGAAAAATCGGAAAGCCCATTCGAAGATGTTCCCCTCCATGAAATTCATGAAGATATAAAACTGCTTGATTCAAAGGCAGATAAAAATCCATGGGTTCTGGCTATTGAAGAAATTGAAAATGAAATTAAACTGCGGCATTATTCTAAAAAAACATTTAAAGCCTATTCTTTATGGGCTGAAAAACTCCGATATTTTACAAAAGATAAATTGCCTGAAACATTAACGCCTGATGATGTGAAAGAGTTTTTAACTTTCTTGGCCGTAAAAAAGAAAGTATCGGCCTCTTCTCAGAATCAGGCTTTTAATGGGCTGTTGTTCTTTTTCAGGCATGTTTTAAAAAAGGAGTTTGGAAAAATAGAAGGGGTTGTTAGAGCCAAAAGAAAACCCTATATACCGGTTGTGCTTTCCAGGGAAGAGATTGATTGTATTCTTCAAAATTTGCAGTATCCTTTTGATCTTGTGGTGAAACTTTTGTACGGGTGTGGTCTCAGGTTGTCGGAATGCCTGAAATTGAGGATTCATAATTTTAATTTTGATCACCATGTGCTGACGATACATGATGGAAAAGGGAAAAAGGATCGAACAGTTCCGCTTCCGGAATCGATCCGTGACGATTTGAAAGACCAGATTAACCGGGTTATCGCTTTGCAAGTCACCTGCTCCAGGCCAATTATGATATCAGAACGATTCAGGAGCTTCTGGGGCACAGTGATGTGAGAACAACCATGATCTATACCCATACCGTCAAATCCAGAACGATAAAGGAAACAAAAAGCCCCCTTGACTTGTAAGGACTGCAAATTTTATAACTTGAACGAAATAGCTTGCCTGGACAGCTCCGCCCTGTCGGTTACAGTTTCGCAACTCGAGATATATAGAAGAAAGGTTTGTTTGCGCCTTTATCTATATATAGAGTTCATAGTAAAGTCAATCAGGGAAACTATTAAGTTAAAAAAGTATTTGATCCGGTGACACCTGGCTTTTTGGACCTGGTGATTATCCGGTCCGGGCCATCCGCCAGGCCTTTTTTTATCCCATAGATGGTCAGGGCCATAGGGTAAGTCCTGTTTTATAATGGGTTAAAGCAGGCTCATGTTCAGTCCGGTTCCCTGTTTTTATACTCAAATGAGAAATTCAGCTGCAAACATAGTAACTATCGATGGGGGCATTATCGACCTTCTGCACTGTCCAGGCATGATATCTACGCATCCAAAGGCCCGGATGTTAAGCTTTTCTATGAGAATAATTCTACTGACCCGACGGTTCTCAGCTTAATGGGATTAAAAAAGGTTCCAAAAGTTATTATCCTCTTTTTTGCACGGGTGTTCAGATTGAGCAATGTTTTGATCGACATCCACCCCGGTCAGGCTGGCGATGGATAAAAAATTTTTATTTTTTGACTATTTTACTATACTTTTATGCCTTTTCGGTTTATGGCTTATCTATATATTTTAAATAAAGATATGTTTGAAAAAATAAGGATAAAAATAAACGAGAGTTGCATGGCTAAAAGATTTTTTTAAAAAAAGGCAAGATATGAAATTTATTGATCTCCACTGTGATACAATAGCAAAAATTATTGATAAGGATCTGGACTTTACAAAACCGGACACGCTCCATGTTACCCTGCCGGGAATCATTTCATCCAACACCGTTGTTCAGGTATTTGCCTGTTTTGTTATGTCAGCCCATCATCCCGGCCAGGAGTTTGAGGTCTGCAATGCTTATATTGATGCCATTGAAGCATTGATTGAAAAACATGAAGACAGGCTCGTTCCGGCCACATCTTTTGAACATCTTGCCGATCCCGTGGCATCTGGAAAAAAAACAGCCGTCATCATTGCTATTGAAGGTGCAACCCCACTAAAGGGTGATCCGGCAATGTTGGAACACTTTTATCAACGCGGGGTAAGGCTTCTGACCATTGCCTGGGATGACAATGCGTTTTGCGGGACAGTGTTTGGCAATAAGGGCGGGCTGACAAAATCGGGGGAAGCGCTTATCCGATATTGTAATGAGCTGGGGGTTATTGTTGATGTCTCCCATGCATCTGACAAGGCGTTTTATGAGATTGCGGCCATCACAAAAATTCCCTTTGTGGCAAGCCATTCAAATGCCAGGGCAGTGTGCCCAAATGACCGTAACCTTTCCGATGATATGATAAAATTGATTGCCGATGCCGGGGGAGTGATTGGCCTCACCTATGGTTCCGGGTTTATCCAGCCGGAATACTATAAACATGAACTGGTATGTCGCAATAAGATTCTCAAAGGGTTTAAAGACAAGACCATTACCCGGCAGGATGCCCGGAAAATCTCACACGATGCTTTGTCAAAACTTACGGATGCCCCCCTTTCTCTTTTGGTGGAACATGCCAGGCATATGATAGGGATTGGCGGGGAAGACTGTCTGGCACTGGGAAGTGATTTTGACGGTGTCAGCTCCCTTCCCCAGACAATATCAGGCGTTCATTCCCTTCCCAATCTGGTTCTGGAAATGGAAAAACAGGGGATTTTACCCAGGGTTATTGATAAAATCTGCCATGGGAATGCCCATGGGTATTTTAAGCATATCCTATAGGCAATTAAACACAGGGGTGCTCGATATCCGGGCGTTGAAATATGGATTACACAAAAAACACAGTTTATATTGTCGGTCACGCTAAAACAAGTACTGACAACGCCATAACAGAGCGGTTTAAAATGTTTTTTATCAGTTTTGTGGTTGATGTTGAAACCGACCTTGTCATGGATGTGGGATGCACCGCAACCCTGGAAATTACAAGTAAATTTATACGGCATCTTTTTATGGGACAAAACATGGGGGGGGTCTCTCCTGACATTGAAAAAGAGGTTCCAAAACGGTATTTTGGCAGTTCTCAGAAAGCGATTCTTGTGGCGTATAAGGATGCTGTTAAAAAATATGCGGGTGTTAAAGCCAAATTTTAATCCCTGTTTTTTTTCTTGCATATAACTTTTTGACATGCTACCTAAAAACCTCATATCACCTTGTTTATTCAGAAGGGTAATCCACTGCCCATCGACCTGGACAAGATCTGAATATGCTAATTGTATAGGCGGGTCTTGTAATGTTCCCTCCTTTAGCTCATTTATTTAATATGCATTTTTAAAATTAGTATTTTTTAACCATAAGGTTTTTTTAAAAAGGAGGAACCATGAAAAAATTGTGTTTACTGTTTTTAGCGCTTATGGTGTTGGGTGCAAATATGGCGCTTGCATCGGCTCCAAAGGATACGCTGGTTATGGCAGGCGTTATGGATGAAATCATAACCCTTGATCCTGCTGAGATTTTTGAGTTTGCCGGAGCGGAGTTTGCTGCAAACACCTATGACCGCTTGATCAATTACGATGTTGATAATGTCAGCAATATTTATGGTTCCATTGCCGAATCCTGGAAGATTTCAGAGGACGGCAAATCCTATTCTTTTAAAATCAGGGAAAATATCACCTTTGCATCGGGCAATAAATTGAGTGCAGACGATGTGGTTTTTTCATTGAAACGGGTTATTATACTCAATAAGTCTCCGGCTTTTATCCTGACACAATTTGGATTCACACCTGAAAATATCGACCAGAGAATTGTAAAAACAGGACAATATGCTGTTACGCTGACGGTGGATAAAGCATATGCACCCACTTTCTTTTTGTATTGCATGACCGCTACTCCCGGCTCTATTGTGGATAAAAAAGTGGTTATGGCCCATGCAAAGGACGGGGATCTGGGGTACAACTGGCTGAAAACAAATTATGCAGGATCCGGTGCGTTCACCCTGAAAAAATGGAAACCCTCCGAGACGCTTCTTCTTGACCGGAATGATGATTACTGGGGAGAAAAAGCAAAGCTAAAACGGGTGATCCTCCGACATATCACGGAATCAACAACCCAGAGACTGCTGCTTGAAAAAGGAGATATCGACATTGCCAGAAACCTTCAGCCCGATGATATCAAAGGTCTGGCAAAAAATAACGATATCAAGATTGAGAGCAAAGCAAAGGGGGCTGTTTACTATTTGGGTCTAAATCAGAAAAATAAATATTTGAAGATTCCCCAGGTAAGACAGGCCTTTAAATATCTGATTGATTATAAGGGCATGGCATCCACCATTCTTGACGGACGCGCCACGGTTCACCAGTCGTTTTTGCCCAAGGGGTTTCTGGGCTCTTTGGAAGATCTCCCTTTTTCCTTGAATGTTCAAAAAGCAAAAGCCCTTCTTAAGGAGGCGGGTCTGGAAAATGGTTTTTCCATCACCATGGATACCCGTAACAGCGAGCCCACAACTTCCATGGCTGTTGCCATACAGGCATCTTTGGCCCTGGGGGGAATTAAGCTTGACATCATACCCGGAGAAGGCAAACAGACCCTGACAAAATACAGGGCCAGAAACCATGATATCTACATCGGCAGGTGGGGACCCGACTACATGGACCCCCACACCAATGCAGATACATTTGCCAGAAATCCCGACAATTCAGACGATGCAAAGTCAAAACCCCTTGCCTGGAGAAATGCCTGGGCGATTCCTGAAATGACAAAAAAAGCAGATGCTGCTGTCCTGGAATTTGATGCCGCAAAACGGGCACAAATGTACATTGAGCTTCAGCGGGAACATCAGCAGACCTCTCCATTTGTTATTATGTTCCAGGATATAGAGATTTTGGCCAGACGATCAAATGTCAATGGGTTTATCCTCGGACCAACCTTTGACAGTAATTTTTATCACGCCACAACCAAATAGGCCAGATAGTTCAAGGAGATGTTTAACCCAAGCAAACATAAGAATCTTTCAAACCTGTTAAAGCAGAGTCTCAAGACTGTTGCCATTGTCGCCGTGACCTTTACAGGCCTGCTTCTGGTGACATTTTTGATAGGCCGGGTCGTTCCCATCGACCCGGTCCTGGCTGTGGTCGGTGATAAGGCCTCGGCCCAAGTCTATGAACAAGCCTATATCGCCATGGGCCTTCATCTTCCCCTGTGGCACCAGTTTTTTATTTATCTTGGCAATGTTTTGTCAGGCGACCTTGGGGTATCCGTGTTGACGGCACGCCCGGTGCTTGAGGATATCCTGAGGGTTTTTCCGGCCACCTTTGAACTGGCCATCACAGCCACTTGCATCGGTGTGGTCTTTGGCATCCCCCTGGGGGTGTTTTCCGCTGTTTATCGGGGAAGTTTTCTGGACCAGGTCACCCGGGTTATCGGGTTGCTTGGGTATTCTCTTCCCATTTTCTGGCTGGGCCTTCTGGGTCTTATGGTGTTTTATGTGCAATTGGATATTCTTCCCGGTCCCGGCAGGATTGATGTTTTTTATGAAGATATTGTAGATCCTGTAACCGGTTTTTTATTGATTGACTGCATCCTTGCCGGGGAAAGGGATATATTTTTCAATGCACTAAAGCATGTGATCTTGCCGGCCACGCTTTTGGGATACTACAGCATGGCGTATCTGAGCCGGATGACCCGTTCGTTTATGATTGATCAGTTGCGGCAGGAATATGTGCTCACAGCCCGGGTGAAAGGTATTGCTGAGTGGCGTGTCATATGGGGGCATGCACTGGGCAATTGTGCCATTCCCCTTATTACGGTGGTTGCCTTGAGTTTTGGTACCCTTCTTGAGGGGTCGGTTCTTACGGAAACGGTATTCTCATGGCCCGGGTTAGGTCTTTATCTTACCCGGTCTCTTTTAAATGCCGATATGAACGCAGTTCTTGGGAGTACGATTGTGGTGGGAACTATTTTCTTGAGTATCAATATGTTTTCAGATTTTTTATATACCGTCTTTGATCCCAGGGCAAAATAATCACCCGGATGTTAAAAAAATAGGAACGAGACAAACGCAATGCAAAAAGAGACCATAAAATCCTGGTTATTAACGGATACGCCCCAATCCGCTTTCCAGGCAAACTGCGGCAGAATATACCTGGGTATGCGTGCGTTTTTAAACAATAAACTGGCGGTGCTCGGTCTTGTCATCATCCTTGCTCTTATTTTCATGGCCATATTTGCAAATCAGATCGCACCCTATGATCCCCTTTTAACAGATTTGTACAACCGGCTGCAACCCATGTCCTATTCCCATATTTTTGGAACCGATGAACTGGGAAGGGACATCTTCAGCCGCATTGTCTTCGGGTCCAGATTGACACTGTATGTCATCGGATTGGTGGCCATTATCGCAGCGCCGGTGGGGATTGTTATGGGAACGGTTTCGGGATATTTTGGCGGGGTATTGGATACCATCTTGATGCGGATCACCGATATTTTTCTGGCCTTTCCAAAGCTGATTTTAGCCCTTGCCTTTGTGGCGGCACTGGGACCTGGCATTGAAAATGCCGTCATTGCCATCGCCATAACCTCCTGGCCACCCTATGCCCGAATTGCCCGGGCAGAAACCATCACCATCAGAAAGTGTGTATTCATTGATGCCATTCGTTTGCAGGGAGCAGGGCCCCTGCGGATCATCACCGGACATATCATGCCCCTTTGCCTGTCATCCCTGATTGTCCGGGTGACCCTTGATATGGCAGGAATCATTCTGACGGCAGCAGGGCTTGGTTTTCTGGGGCTTGGGGCGCAGCCTCCTTTGCCGGAATGGGGTGCCATGACATCAAGCGGCCGGGCATTTATCCTGGATCATTGGTGGCTGATCACCATACCCGGAACTGCCATCTTTATTGTCAGCCTTGCCTTTAATCTTCTGGGAGACGGGTTAAGAGAAGTTCTTGATCCGAAAAGTGAGAATTAAAATGAAACCACAAGAGTTGCTGATGGTTAAAAATTTAAATGTTTTTTTCCCTTCTCCAAAAGGGGATATCCATGCCGTTAGAAATATCAGTTTTTCTGTGGGGAAAAACAAGGTGGGTATTGTTGGCGAATCAGGTTCGGGAAAGTCCGTCACCGGCAGGGCGATCTTAAAACTATTGCCTTCCCATACACGGATAAGGGCGGATAAAATCGAGTTCAAGGGCGAAAACCTGCTTGAAAAAAATGAACGAGAGATGCGCAAAATTCGGGGGCAGGGGATTTCAATGGTCATGCAGGACCCTCAATATTCTCTGAATCCGGTCAGATGCGTCGGCAGACAGATCAAAGAAGCCTACCTGGCCCACAGGCGTGTCAGCAAAAAAGAAGCCAGAAATAAAACACTTGCCATGCTTGAAGCGGTGAGGATCAGAGATCCGGAAAGGGTTTACAAACTATATCCCCATGAAGTATCCGGGGGCATGGGCCAGCGGATCATGATTGCCATGATGTTGATACCCGAACCCTCCCTATTGATTGCAGACGAGCCGACATCTGCCCTGGATGTCACTGTTCAGCTTCAGGTCCTGGCGATTTTAGATGATCTGGTAACCCAACGGGGCATGGGGCTGATTTTTATCAGCCACGATTTGGAGCTTGTGTCTTCCTTTTGCGATGAGGTGATTATCATGTATGCCGGTCAAATCATGGAAATATGCTGCGCCAAAGATCTTCACAAATCCTGCCACCCCTACACCAGAGGACTTTTAAACTGTCTGCCGAAAATTCAGGGAAATGCCGAGTTTCTCCCCATACTGAATCGGGATGAGGCCTGGCTTAATGCGTCTTGGCCCAATGGGTCTTGTCCCAATGGGTCTTTTACAAAATAGCAGGTAATAAATGATATGGTGGAAATAGAAAAATTAAATATCCTTTTTGGAACAGGGACATCAAAAAACCATGCATTAAAAGATGTGTCTTTTACGGTAAACTCCAATGCGTTTTTCGGGCTTGTGGGGGAATCGGGATCTGGTAAATCCACGGTTTTAAACTGCATTGCAGGATTGTTGAACCAATGGACAGGCAAGATCACCATCAATGATGAAATCCAGGGATCCAAAAGAGATTCCGGGTTTTACAAAAAGGTTCAGATGGTTTTCCAGGACCCCTATGGATCTTTGCACCCAAGACATACCGTTGACAAGACACTCAAAGAACCCCTCAAGATTCATGGGCTGACCCAGACCAACATGCGGGTGGAAAAAGTGCTCGCTGAGGTGGGGCTTGATAATAGGTTCCGGTTCAGGTATCCCCATCAACTTTCAGGCGGTCAGCGGCAACGGGTTGCCGTGGCACGGGCCCTTATTCTGGAACCATCCATTGTTCTTTTGGATGAACCCACATCCGCTCTGGACGTATCCATCCAGGCGGAAGTATTGAACCTTTTAAAGAAAATCGGCAAAGAGAAAAAGTTGACCTATATACTGGTCAGCCATGACCTGGCGGTTGTGTCCCATATGTGTGACACCATTGCCGTGATGAACCATGGCAGGATCATAGAAACCGTAACAAAGAAGCAATTGGAGAATGAAACCTTTGGTCACGAGTATACAAAACAATTGTTTCTGGCTTCCAAAGGTTTTAACCGAGACGTGATCGATCTGTTCATGGATTTTTGATCAGAAAACAAATTATAATAACGAAAAAAAATTATGAAAATAAAAAACATCAGAACACAAACCATTCTTACTCCCTTGAAAAAAAAGTTTAAAACCGCTTTGCGATCCGTTGACAAGATTGAAAATATCTGTGTCTTTATTGAAACAAAGGGGTTTACCGGTATCGGATGTGCTGTCCCCACAGCTGTTATCACCGGAGAGACAGCAATGTCAATTAAAGGGGCGATACAGCATATCCATGAAGCTTTATCCGGGCTGGATATAAGAGATTTTGAAATTGTCATGCAAACCCTTCATGCCTGTATGAAGGGGAATCATTCCGCAAAAGCCGCGGTTGATATGGCCCTGTATGATATTATCGGAAAATTTTATAAAACACCTTTATATCGGTTTCTTGGCGGTGATGGCAAGTGCCTTGAAACAGATATGACCGTGAGCATCGGCACATTGGAAGAAATGGCACTTGATGCAAGGGAAGCGGTTAAAAACGGATTCAGTATACTCAAGTTGAAACTAGGCCGGGAGCCGGGGCTTGATGTAAACTGCTTGAAAGCCGTCCGCCAGGCCGTGGGACCTGAGATTAGACTCAGGATAGATGCAAATCAGGGATGGAGCCCCAAACAAGCCGTGTCTTTCATGGACAAAATTGCCCGGGAGAATATCTGTATTGACCTTCTTGAACAACCGGTTCATGCAAGGGATTATAAAGGCATGAAATTTGTTCGCAATAATACGGATGTGCCGGTTTATGCGGATGAAAGCGTGTTTTCCCCCCAGGATGCCATGGAGATCATTAATATGGATGCAATTGACGGTATCAATATTAAATTGATGAAGTGCGGCGGTATCTACAATGCACTGAAAATAGCCGCCATTACAGAATCCGCCGGTGTGGGCTGCATGATCGGTTCCATGATGGAAAGCCATATCGGCGTGACAGCGGCAGCTCATCTTGCCGCTGCCAAAAAAGTCATCACCGGGTATGACCTTGATGCGCCTCTTTTTGTGAAGAAAGCTCCGGCTCAGGGCGGTATCACCTATAACGCATCAATAATTACACTGCCGGACCTGCCGGGATTGGGCCATAACATTAATGGTTAGGAAGTAATTCAAAATAGTTGTCCTGCCCAGGCGATTCGCCATTAGTGTCACCGACGGTGACACATTAGAACAAATCTATCATAAAAACCTTTACTTATACTATCAAACCTATTAAAAAAGATGCTTTCTATCGAAAAATGGATAATTATTAATAATGGTGACACTATTCCATGGATAAGCATCACACAGCATTATCAGTTGAGGATCTTCACAAAAGCTTTGGTGATCTCAACGTATTAAAAGGGATTTCCCTTAGGGCCTGCAAGGGAGATGTAATCTCTGTGCTTGGTTCCAGCGGATCCGGGAAAAGCACGCTGCTGCGCTGCATTAATTTTCTTGAAATGCCCAACAAAGGAAAAATCACAGTTTGCGGAGAAGAAATTCTATTAAAAAAAGACAGAAAAGGAGTCAATAAACCTAAAAATATCAAGCAGGTGGAACGGATTCGTACAAAGCTTGCCATGGTGTTTCAGCAGTTCAATCTCTGGAGCCACATGACGATTCTGGAAAATGTCATTGAAGTACCGATCCATGTTTTAAAGGTTCCCCGTTCCGAGGCCATTGAAAAAGCAGAATATTACCTGGATAAAGTTGGCATAAAGGGAAAATTAAAGGCTTATCCGGCACAACTTTCCGGCGGCCAGCAGCAAAGGGCAGCCATCGCAAGGGCGCTTGCCGTGGAACCCGAGGTCATGCTTTTTGATGAACCCACTTCCGCCCTTGATCCGGAACTTGTGGGTGAGGTGCTTCAAGTGATCAAAAACCTTGCCCAGGAAGGCAGGACCATGATTGTGGTAACCCATGAGATGGGCTTTGCAAGGGATGTCTCTTCCCGTGTGATCTTTTTGCACAATGGTAAAATTGAAGAAGATGGCGCACCTGCAATGGTATTTGAAAAACCGAAATCAAAACGGTTTGCACAATTTATTGCAACCATTGAATAAACAAATAAATTTTTTAAAGCTGATTTTTTAAACTTAATTTTATAAAAAAGGAAATGGTATGAAAAAATTAATGTCCACATTGATTATCTTAACTATTGTTTTTGCGGCAGGAAATGTATTTGCAAAAGACTGGAAAAAAATTCGGGTTGCCATGGAAGGCGCCTACCCTCCATTCAACTATGTTACTTCTGACGGTGTACTCAGCGGTTTTGACGTTGACATTGCCAAGGCCCTTATCGCTGCTGCAGGTGCTGAGATCGAAATTGTTACCCAGGACTGGGACGGTATTATCCCGGCGCTTCTTGCAAGAAAATATGACTGCATAATTGGCTCCATGTCCATCACCGAAGAAAGAAAGAAAAAAATTGGCTTTACCAAAAAATATTATAAAACCCCTGCAAGATTTGTTGCAAAAAAAGGCTTGATTCCCAATTTCTCCAAAGCAGCTCTCAAGGGCAAAACCATTGGGGTTCAAAGTGCCACCACCCATGATAGATACCTGACTGATAATTACGGCAAGGCTGTTGCTATCAAAAGATACAGCAGCCAGGATCAGGTTTGTCTTGATATTGTTGCCGGAAGACTCGACATGTTTATTGCGGACAGTGTTGTGGCTTCAGACAGCTTCCTGAACAAGGAGGAAGGCAAGGATTTTGAGTTTGTCGGTCCTGACTTAATCGATAGCAAATGGTTTGGCAATGGTGCCGGAATCGGGGTTAGAAAACAAGATACTGACCTTGTAAATCTCTTGAATGATGCCATTGACAAGATCATTGCCGATGGAACCTATAAAAAAATCCAGGATAAACACTTTGGTTTTGATGTATATGGAAATTAATGCTTAATCTCCAGGGATATGGACCCAATATTTTGCAAGGCACACTTCTCACCATAGAATTGTGCCTTGCATCCCTTGTGATTTCAACCGTTTTAGGTATTATAGCGGCCCTTGCAAAATTGTCAGGTTCCAGGGTCTTAAACCTGATTGCCCAGACATACACAACGGTTATCAGGGGGATACCGGATCTGGTTCTCATGCTCCTGATTTTCTTTGGCGGCCAGATATTTATTAACCAGATGGGTCCGATGGTAGGGTATGAAGAATATATTGACATCAACCCTTTTTTTGCCGGTGTCTCTACCATCGGGTTTATCATAGGGGCCTATATGGCGGAAACCTTCAGAGGCGCCATTCTGGCGGTCCCCATCGGCCAGATGGAAGCGGGATACGCCTACGGCATGTCCCGTTTCCAGGTGTTTTCCAGAATTTTACTGCCCCAGATGGTCCGTCATGCACTTCCCGGGTTTGGTAACAATTGGCTGGTCCTGATGAAAACAACGGCCCTTGTTTCCATTATCGGTTTGAACGATATGGTCAGGATGGCTGCCCTTGCGGCAGGAGCAACCCGAAAACCCTTTACCTTCTACTTGTTTGTTGCCATCAATTACCTGATTCTGACGTCAATTTCCCTTTTGATTTTAAATTGGCTCAACACCCGCTACAGTACCGGGGTCATAAAGGACTGATCATGGATATATCAATTATTTTCAGCAATATGGATATTTATCTTGAAGGTCTGAAAAATACGCTTATCCTGGTTTCTGTTTCCCTGCTCATCGGGTTGATATTTGCCATCCCCCTTGCCATCCTCAGGACATCAAAAAACCTGTTTATTTCGGGTCCTATACGGGTATATGTTTATTTTTTCAGGGGGACTCCGCTCCTGGTCCAAATGTTTCTGATCTACTATGGTATGGGGCAGTTTGAACCTTTAAAGACCTCTTTTTTATGGTTTTTTTTTAAAGAGGCTTATTTTTGTGCCCTTTTTGCCTTTATCCTGAATACCTGTGCCTATACAGTAGAAATTATCCGGGGTGCCATTGAAAATACTCCCCACGGGGAGATAGAAGCTGCCACGGCAGCCGGTATGTCATACTTTTTAAGATTTCGAAGAATTATTTTGCCCAGTGCATTCAGAAGAGCCTTACCCGCCTACAGCAATGAAATTATCTTCATGCTCCATAGCAGTTCCCTTGCCAGTGTCATTACCATTGTTGACATCACAGGCGCTGCCAGAATTGTCAACGCACGTTACTATAGCCCCTATGAGGCCTTTCTTGCGGCTGCCGTATTCTATATGGCCATCACCTTTTTAGTTGTCTGGCTGCTAAAAAAACTGGAAATAAGGTGGTTTGCCCACCTGGGTCGAGAATGAAGCGGGATTCAAGGTGTGATTTTTGCGCCTTTAGATTTTAAAAACCACTAAAAAATTTTTCATGAAATCTTTGTAAATCAACAAACAAATAAGGGTAACCGATTATGAACTATGAAAAACACCCCATGTATAACTGGTTGAGTAAAATTCGGCAGGATTTTCATAAACACCCGGAACTTTCAAATCAGGAATTTAGTACAACCGAAAAAATTAAAGAAATTCTTTGCCAGCTAGGCGTGGGGATTCAAGAATTACCAGATCTTAAAACCGGGGTTGTGGGCCTGATAAACTGCCAGCCGGGGGAAAAGACCATTGCACTGCGAGCCGATATCGATGCGCTTCCCATGGCACAATTGAATGATGTGCCGTACAAGTCCGTCAACGAGGGTGTCATGCATTCCTGCGGCCATGACTGCCATACGACTATCATGCTGGGAGTGGCAAAAAAAATCATGGAATCTGATTTGCCAAAACAACTCAAAGGAAACATCAAATTTCTCTTCCAGCCTGCAGAAGAGACGATTAATGGTGCGCAGTCAGTGATAGATGCGGGGGGGTTGAAAAATCCCGACGTGGACCGAATCATCGGCGGCCATATGAGCACAGAGTTACGGACAGGGCAGATCGGCTTTCACAAAAAGGTTGCCAGTGCCAGTGCAGATAGTTTTTATGTGACAATCCAGGGACAAGGAGCCCACGGTGCATATCCACACAAGGGGCTGGACCCCATTGTTGCGGGGGCTCATTTTGTTACAGCAGTGCAGACCATCCTTTCTAGAAGCCTGGATCCCCTGGAGTCAGCTGTTATCACCCTGGGTCAGTTCGAGGCCGGTACTGCACCCAACATCATTCCTGATTCGGCAATGCTCGCCGGAACGATAAGAACCTTTGACAATAAAATCCGGGATATGATTTTCCACAGGTTAAGAGAAATTGTCCAAGGTATTGAGAAGGGGTTTCACGTTAAAATCGATTTACAGTCTCATGATGGCGTGCCGCCGACAATATGCCATGGGTCCGTTACGTCAGCTGTGTTTGACTCAGCAGTCAACATACTGGGAAAAGAAAACCTGGCATATTACGAACCCCAGATGGGTGCCGAAGATTACGGCTTGTTTACCCAGATTGTACCTGGAACATACCTGCGTATCGGATGCGGTAATCCGGATAAAGATATTGTACATACGGTCCATTCTCCCCACTTTGATGTGGATGAAACAGCCCTTCCCATTGCGGTTGAAGTATTTACCGAGGCGGTCCGGTCTTATTTGTGCGAATGATCGATACGTGTCAAGAAGCGAGTAAACTGTACTTACCAGACCCACTGTCGGGGGAGTGATCCATCGGCCGCGTCAGCAGGTCTGGTTTTAAAGGGCAGATTTTTTTTGCCTTCCCCTTTTTGTCTTACCTGTGGGGGGGGGCTTTATCTTTTGATGTTATCTCTTGATAATAGGTACCCAGAGCACAGGGGCGGCATTGGATTTTATTATTTTTCAGGACTTCTTTTTTGTCCCTGACCACCTGGCCGCAGATTTCACAGGTTTGTTTGAACCTTGTGGGGCCGGGCATATCGCATGCAGGCACATCAACCTTTACTTCTTGTATGTCAAAAAGATCCTCAAGACGCATCCTTTTATAGGCCTCAATCTGCTGTTGCCGCTTATCAGCAATTTCCGGCGCAACCACTTGTGCAAGATCCCTTGCTCGCTCCGTGGAAACGATTCTAAAGGCTCGTTTTGTCTCAAGGTTAACAAAGGTTGCTGCCATTATTCCGTTATCCACAAATTTTAAGGATCGCCTTCCCAGCCGAACCCCGGTAACAAAACCGATGGCATCCGTTGCACATCTGTCCATTTCTACATAGACAATGAGCTGTTTTATCTGGGGCAGCTGTGCCGGGTTGTCCAATCCGATGAGACGACATCCCTCCATGGCCATCCGGACTCCCACGACCTGTCCCGGGCAAAGATGTCCATGGGCGTTCGCAGATCCTTCTAGCAGAGTTTCAAAATCTTCCATTCCAATAATCCTGAATAGGGGTTAATATTTTATATAATGGACCTTAAATTAATATATTTTTATGTCACAACTCTCACTTCCAATACAACTTCTTTATTTTAAAATTTTGTTAAGGATACCATTTCAACACAGCAGGGTATATAAAGGTATTGTTTGATATCATCTCCAAGTTGCGGTATTGTTTTATGTCAATCTACGAAACCTAAATGGAGGCGCGTGTGCAAGGGTTCAAGTCCATAATTATAGCTGGTCTGCATCTGGTTGCGGCGTTTGCCTTTTTTGCCTGCGAAGGTAAGACCCCGCCTTTTGAGTGCACAGACAGCATTGAGTGTGTGAATATCTCTCCTGAAGAGCCCTTGAAAATTGGCGTTCTCCAGGCGTTGTCGGGTAAGTTAGCCCCTTTGGGCCAGGAACAGATTCGGGGCCTTGAGCTTGCCATTGATAAACAAGGGGGGCAAGTACTGGGCCACACCCTTAAAATACAGGTGGAGGATACCGGGTGTACCAGTGAGGGGGGGGCCAATGCCGCTTTGAAAATAGTGGCAGATCCCCAGGTGATTGCCATTTTTGGGACAACCTGTTCCGGAGCTGCCAGAACCGCAGCCCAGGTCATGTCTGAATTCGGATTGACCATGATTTCCGGCAACAATAGTGCGCCTTTTTTGACATCCGTTGGTGGAAAAGCCGCCCCATATTGGTATCCAGGATATTTTCGGACCGCAAACAATGAGGAAAATGCCGGGAAAGCGGCCGCCATATTTGCATTTCAAAAGCTTGGTATTCGACGGGTGGCAACCATTAATGACGGCGATATTTATACCCGGGGACTGACCAGTGGATTCAGGCAGGCCTTTGAAGAACAGGGGGGTAAAATTGTTTTGGATACCACCATTAACAAAGGAGAGACGGTGATGTATCCGGTATTGACCGCCGTGAAGAATGCCGGTGCCCAGCTTTTGTTTTTCCCTTTGTTTCAGCCCGAAGGCAATTTGGTTCTCCTCCAGGCCCGTGAAATCCCGGTCTGTGAAAATATTATTTTGATGAGTGATGGTGCCTTGATTGACAATTCTTTTATTCAGGATGTCGGGGCAAGGGGGAAGGGGATGTATTTTGTGGGCCCTGACAGCCCAAAAGGAGCCCGTGTGGAGGCGGTGGCCCTTGAGTACCGGGAAAAGTATAAGTCACCGCCGGGCAGCAGTTATTATCTTAACGCCTATGATGCGGCCGGGCTATTATTCGGGGCCATCGAGAAAATAGGGGTTCAGGACCCGGATGGGACGCTTCATATCGGTAGAGATGCCCTGCGAAGGGCGCTTTACGGGACAAGAAATTTTAAAGGGGTTACAGGAGAGCTGGCCTGTGATAAATTTGGAGACTGTTCCCGGCCGGTCTTTAATATTTTAAGGCTGGATGATCCCGGTGCAGGGGTAAGTGGATTACAGGAAAATGTTATCTTTACATATTCCCCGGAGAATATAGAATAAGAAAATCGTGTTTATGAACATACGGAATAAAATTTGCCGGCACTGGCAAAAAATGAGCATTACCGCTAAATTCGGTTTGGGTGGCAGCCTTTTCCTTGTTCTCATTGTGATGGTTGCGGCCACGGGTTATTTTTCGTTGACAATCGTTCGAAATGCAGAAAAATCTATTTTTATCAGTTCAGAAATACAACGGCTGGTGCTGGATATGGATCGGGGGATGGAAAAATCTCGCCGTTTATACTATGCCTTTTTTTTACAATATCCATTTATCGGTTTTGAAAAGGCGCATCAACAATATCTTCAACCCGCTATCCGGCAGGCTGCCAAGGTTATTACGATCAGTCAGGCTCTGAAACGCAAGATTGAACTATCCACTGTCAGTTCTGCCCTAGAAAAAACCCAGATTGATCTGAATTTATATCTGTCTTCGGCCACACGGTTTGCCAAAACGTCCATTAAATCGGTGGAACTGGTTACTCAGATTTTTGCACCGGACAGGGGACTTGAGGCTCAGCTTGTGGGTACTCTGGGATCGCTTGAAGAGGCGCTTGTCGGTCATGAATTTTTGTTGGGCTCCTATCATGAAATGGAATCCTATACCCTGGAATACAGGATTATCCGTAAACGCTTTTTGATGCAGTCTGCCTTTAATTCATCCTTCAGGCTTTCCCAGCAGATTAGAGATGGGAAGACCCTTGATAGACAGGAGAAGGAGAAAATCATTCGTCTTCTGGATAAAAGTATGGAGATTGCAAAAAAAATCCTTGAAATTGACGTTCACATAAAATCTATTATCAATGATTTCTCCCTCCAGGAGCGAGCCGTTGCTCCCATTTCCAGTTTATTGGTCCAACTGGTAACCCACGAGGTGACACAGGCCAAGCGTCAAATCGCATCCATTCACCGAGTGGCGGTTATTCTCATGGCTGGGATTGCTTTGCTGGGAGTGTTTGTGGCCCTGGGGATTGGGAAACTTTTGAATGTCAGCATCACTGAAAAACTGGTTCAGTTGACAAAAACAGCCACAGAACTCAGGCGAGGAAATCTGGATGTTTTTGTTGATGAAGGGGCAGGGGACGAGATCGGGCAACTTGCCGTTACCTTTAATGTTATGACGGCCCGTATTAAAGAGTTTGTCAATGGTCTGGAATCACAAGTTAAATTAAGAACAAATGAATTACAAACCGTTAATGAAACTCTTTTAAGGGAAGTTGATGACCGGATAAAGGCAGAACAGGCGAAAGAAAATCTGGAATTACAACTCCGCCAGGCGCATAAAATGGAAGCGATCGGCACCCTTGCCGGGGGTATTGCCCACGACTTTAATAATTTACTTGCCGCAATCATTGGGTATGCTGATTTGGCAAAAGCGGAGATTCCAGAGGGAAACCCTGCCAAACTTCAGATTGAAGAGGTGTTGAAAGCGGGTGACCGTGCTAAAAACCTGGTAAAACAGATCCTTACGTTCAGTCGAAAATCAGAGCTGGAACTTGTTCTTGTCCAGATTCCCTTGATTGTGACGGAAGCGGTTGATTTTCTTCGGGCATCCATTCCCACCACAATTGATATCCGTCTGGACATCGATTCTGACTGCAGACCTGTTCTTGCCGACCAGACCCAGATTTACCAGGTGATCTTGAATCTTTGCACCAATGCGGCCCAGGCCATGGAAAATGAGGGGGGTGTCCTTGAGATACGCTTAAATCGCATGGAAATTACCCCTGCTCAAATCTTTGAATATCCGGATCTGAAAACAGGATTTTATGTGAAATTAACGGTTAAAGATAGCGGGCAGGGGATTGAAAAACAAATTATGGACAAGATATTTGATCCCTATTTCACCACAAAAAAAATCGGTAAGGGATCTGGAATGGGATTGGCCATGGTTCACGGCATTGTAAAAAGGCATAGGGGGTTGATCCGTGTCAGCAGTACGCCGGGAATAGGCTCTGAGTTTCAAATTTTTCTACCGGAAAGTATGGGCAAAATGGAAGTTATGGATAAAAAAAGTACACCATTGTTGACGGGAACCGAGCATATCCTGGTTGTGGATGATGAACCTGCCATTGTCGATGTGACCCGAATGAGGCTTGAACGATTGGGGTATCGGGTAACCAGCCATACCAGCAGTCAAGAGGCGCTGAGTTCCTTTCGCCGGCATCCGGATCAATTCGATCTTGTCATTACGGATCAGACCATGCCGCATTTGACAGGAGAAAACCTGGCAAAGGAGATGATTTCCATACAAAAAGATATCCCGATTATTCTCAGTACCGGATATAGTTCAAAGATAGATGAAACCAAAACTGAAAAGACGGGTATCCGGGCAGTTCTCATGAAACCCACACAGATGAAAGAATTAGCGGACTGTATTCGCCGGGTTTTGGGGGATCCGTCCTAGGGACCTAGGCTTTACAAATTGGGGTTGGTAAAAAAAAAAATAATGACCCCATCCATGGAATGTGGTATGGGAATGGCCTTTTAAAATGATGGTACAGGGTATGAAATTATGCCAGGGAGGATCTATAATGTCTTCAGCGGATGACAAAAATATCAAACAGATTGTTTCAGAGGCCCACCGCAGCCAGCGGGATCGTGAAAAAACCTATCGGGAACGCGCCCTCAAACTTTTCCCCTGGATCTGCGGCCATTGTGCCCGTGAGTTCGAAGGGAAACGACTCAAAGAGTTGACGGTGCACCATAAAGATCACAACCATGACAATAACCCCCCCGACGGCAGCAATTGGGAGCTGCTGTGCATTTATTGCCATGACAATGAACATTCCCGTGACCAGGTTGCCGATGCCTATGCTGAAGGGCCAACGGACAATACCCCGGACAATGACTTTACGGATAATCCCTTTGCCGGGCTGGGGGATTTATTAAAGGGCAAGCTGCCTGATAAATGATAGTATGGGCAGGTTATAACCATGGCAAAAACAAAACTTCACAAGTATGAACGTGTCAAACAGCTGCCCAACGTGACCTTTACCCAGTTTGGTGAATCTAAATTGCCCGTGTATCCCTGGTACGCACAGGGGTACACGGGCATGGAAAAAGTGTTAGAACTTGGCTGCGGCAAAGGAGAACACAGTCTTTCCTTTGCCGCTGTAAATCCCGGTAAACTTTATCTGGGAATTGACAGCAAGAGCCATCGCATCTGTGTGGGGGCTGAAAAGGCGATGGCCCAGGGCCTTGAAAATGTAATGTTCCTCCAGGTGAGGATTGAGCGTATTCAGGATTTTTTTATTCAACAGTCCATCCATGAGATCTGGCTGACCTTCCCTGACCCTCATTTAAAGAACCGCAGTGTCAAGAATCGGCTGTCTGCTCCTTTGTTTTTAGATGCCTATGCCCACTTGCTCATTCCCGGGGGGATTGTGCATTTAAAAACCGACAGTGAGTCGCTTTTTAATTATACTAAAGAATCTGTTCAGAGCTGGGGAGGGCAGGTGGTGGAAGCAGTGACGGATCTTCATGAAAGCGATATCCAAGGGGCCCAGGACAGCAGATTCGGTGCCCGTGACATTGTTTCCGCCTTTGAAAAGGCTGCACAGTCCAAGGGCGCAACCATCAAGTATCTGGCATTTACACTGCATTAACCGTCACCAAGAACCCCAAGGCAGACAATATGAAAAAAATTCTTAAACGGTGTGGCGGGTGACCATGGGCTATGATCACAAAATTGTTCTGCCCGGAAAGACAAAGGATTCCCTTTTTACTGAATCCGGGGAAGCGCTGATACCACCGGAAGATTGGGCCTTTCTTCCGGCCGGTGACGCCGCCATTACCAAAAGCGTAAAAGCCAAGGGAAAGGTATGGGTTGTACAGGTTCGCAAGGGCAGGCGGATGATTTCAAAGGGAATCTGGGCCAATGGGGCCGATATCTTGAACTCCCAGGGGGAGATTCAGGCCAGGCGGTCAACCCCTGAATATGCAAAACAACGAACGAGGGACCTTGCCCGGCAAAAGGCCAGGCAAGCGGCCTATGTCAGTGAGTTTTTTGCCGAAGTTATCAAATTCCTCGATTTTCATCCGAGATATCAGAAAGAGGCAAGGCTTCTGGGTGAAAAAATCACCGCCCATGCCACCCCTGTCAACAGCGGGACTGTGGCCAGAACCCGGAGAATTCCCATCGCCCAACGCGCTGGGGCAGCTGTTATTGCCTGGATGCGCCACCAGACGACTGCCTATGATTCAATGCCTATTCCCCGGGTAAAAGGAAAGCGGCGGGAAGTCCGTAAAGCGTTGGCCTTAAAATCCATGGAAATACTCCACGCCTACCGCCAGGGCGGGCAAATCGTTGAAAACTGTCCCCTGAAAAAGGCATTGGCCTGAGGTCTATGGGGGTGCTGGTACTCTCCTAAATCTGAATTGATCGTCCTGAACTCTAAAAAACTCCTTGTCAATAGAAAAGAATAATTTAGCCTTTGACTAAAATTTAGAAATACTGTATCTACGCTGTTTTGTTGGATTATATTAAAAAAAAATAAGGAGTTAATTATAATGAAAAAACGAGAACAATGGGGAACCCGCACAGGATTTGTACTGGCTGCCATCGGGTCGGCCATCGGCCTGGGAAATATTTGGCGGTTTCCCTATGTGGCCTATGAAAACGGTGGCGGGGCATTTTTTATCCCCTATCTTTTTGCCATGTTGACGGCCGGTATCCCCTTTATGATCCTTGAATTCGGAACCGGGCATAAAACAAGGGGGTCTGCCCCCCAGATCTTTGCCCGGCTTTCTTCCAAATGGGAATGGGTGGGATGGTGGCAGATCCTGGTGTCCTTTATTATTTCCATCTATTATGTGGCCATTGTGGGCTGGTCGATTTCCTATTTTTTCCTGGCCTTTAACCAGGGATGGGGGCAAGACACCGGGGATTTCTTTTTCAAAACCTATCTTCAGCTGTCGGACAGTCCTCTGGAATTTGGGGGGATCCGCTGGCCTATTTTTGCTTCAATTGCCGGAGCCTGGGGTCTTTGCTGGTTTGTGCTCTTTAAAGGGGTGAAAAAGGGGATTGAAGCTGCCAGTAAAATTTTTATGCCCCTTTTATTTATAATGATCCTGATTATTACCCTCCGGGCCGTGACTCTTGAAGGCGCCTATGAAGGGTTGAACTGGATGTTTAAGCCTGATTTTGGCGCTCTTCTTAATTTCAAGGTCTGGATGGCTGCCTATGGCCAGATATTTTTCTCTTTGAGTATTGGATTTGCTATCATGCTGACCTATTCAAGTTACCTGCCAAAGGAGTCTGATATCACTAATAATGCCTTTATCACCGCCTTTGTAAATTGCGGATTCAGCATCCTGTGCGGGGTGTTGGTGTTTTCTGTGCTGGGTAACATGGCCTTGAACCAGGGAGTTGGCGTTGACGAGGTGGTCAGCTCAGGTGTAGGACTGGCCTTTGTGACCATCCCCCGGGCCATTAACAGCCTTCCCGGTCCTGTTTTATTCGGCACTCTTTTTTTCCTGGCCCTGATTTTTGCCGGACTCAGCTCCATGATTTCCATCTGTGAGGTCTCGGTGGCTTCTCTCATGGAAAAATTTGATATCGACCGGAAAAAGGCAGTGACGATTTATTGTATGGTTGGCCTTGCTTCCGGGGTCGTATTTGCAACCCACAGTGGTCTGCTGGTCCTGGATATCGTGGACCGGTTTATTAATAATTTTGGGGTCCTGGCTGCCGGATTGGTTGAAATTATTTTCCTCACCTGGGTGTGTCGGCTGGAGGTCGTTCAGGACCATATTAACAAAATTTCGGATTTTAGGGTTGGTTCCTGGTGGGTTTTTTGTCTTAAAATAATCACCCCTGCCGTTCTTGGGTATATGAGTATTGCCAACCTTGTGGGGGATATCAAAACTCCCTATGGCAGATATCCCATGAATTCGCTTCTTTATTTCGGGTGGTTTTTGGTAATATCCATTCTGGTTTTAAGTTTTGTTTTTCAGGCAGACAGCTTGAAAAAAGCCCGGAAATAATCAGCCCGGAAATAATTAGCTTGGAAAAAAAAGGAGATAAAACATGATAACATCTGCAATCATTATGATGGTGCTTGGCCTGGGCGTTACCTGGGGAGGGGCTGTGGTCTGCATTACCATTGCCCTGAAGAAAAAAAAATAACCTGACCCGTTTTTTTGGGGCCATGGACCGAAAGGTTCATGGCCCTGTTCTTTTTAAAGGCCTTTATTTTTTTGTCATACGTTTTGGCCAGGGGTAAAGACAGAGTGGCGGGCGATATCTGTTATAGCCACCACTGCAGGGTGCTTGAGTATCCGCTCCACAGAGATGGCGTAGAACCGTTCCTTGATGGTGTCACACCTTCCAATGATTTCCACCTGGTACTGGGTTTTTACCTCGGACTCGATGATGGTCGGTGCCACAAACACGCCGTCTCCCGCTTGTCCGAACACCGTTAAAAGAGCGTTGTCCTCAAATTCGGCCACCACCACAGGCTGGATTGAAAGCGTTTCAAACCACTGGTCCAGGGCGCATCTGAGCATGGTCATGGCCATGGGCATGACCATGGGGGTGTTGTCCAGAGAGGCGGGAAAATTTTTTGACAGATGCGTTGCAAGCCCTTTCACGGCAAAGAAGGTGATCCCGCATTCCCCCAGAAAATGGTTGTAGCCCTTGATGCTGAGGCCGGACCGAATGGGGCCGTCGGCCAGGACCAGGTCCAGGTTGTGCAATGCCAGCTCTGCTAAAAGATCTTTCTCCTTGCCTTCGTGACAGACAAGGCGCACCTTTCTGTCCAGGCAAAGGGCCGGTTCCAGGAGCTTTCTGGCCATGAGCTTGGGGACCACGTCCACTATACCCACCTTTAGGGAGAGGGGGCCGACCACCGGGCGGTTGTGGATCTGGTCCATCAATTCCCGGCCCAGGGGAAATATCTTATCGGCATATCGGAATACCAGCTGTCCCAGATCGGTGGCCTCCAGCGTGCGCCCCTGGCGGTTGAACAGTTTGCCTCCAAGGGCCTCCTCAAGCTTGCCCAGCTGTGCGCTCACCGTTGACTGGGCAAGACTCAGTCTGCTACAGGCAGCGGTAATGCTTCCCTCCCGCATTACGGTCCAGAAATAAAAAAGATGGTGGTAATTGAGCCATTCCATGGTTTTATATTCGCTTTTTACGAATGGTTTTAGCTATATTATCTATTTGACCGAAATGTTCCATAGGACTATTATCTGCCTCCTTCTGTTCGTAATTGAGTCGCTTTACCAGGGGGAATTTTACCATGAAAACGGTTTTATGGAAATGGCGTTAATATTAAACAATAAAGCCGTGTCGGCAAAAGATGATGGCGCAACCGACGAATACGGCTCTTACCGTATTATCACAGGAAAAAAGGACTATTAATTATACCATGAATACAATGAAAAAGTTATTGATTACAGCAGGGCTTTTGCTTTTGCCGGCAGCGGTTGCTGCCCAAACGGGAGGGGCCGCCGCAACAGTTGTCAACTTCACAGCTACCCTCTATGGATATCTTGGGGTGATTATCTTTGTCGGGGCATATGCCCTGGTTCCCATGGAGAACACTATCCACCTGAGAAAGAGTAAGCCGGTTCTGTTTGCAGCAGGGGCAATCTGGGTATTGGTCTCCCTTGCCTATGCGGGCATGGGAGATTTTCACACGGCCCATGATGCAATCAAGGCGAGTCTTTTGGAGTATGCCGAACTATTCTTATTTTTGTTGGCGGCCATGACCTATATCAATGCCATGGAGGAAAGAAACGTATTTCAGCGCCTTCGGGCTTTTCTGGTTTCCAGGGGATTTTCTCTCCGGATGATCTTCTGGATTACGGGGGTCCTGGCTTTTGTCATCTCTCCTGTGGCAGACAATCTTACCACAGCCCTTCTTATGGGTGCCGTTGCCATGGCCGTGGGTGGGAAAAATAAGGCCTTTATCGGCCTTGCCTGTATCAACATCGTTGTTGCCGCCAATGCCGGAGGCGCCTTTTCTCCATTTGGTGATATTACCACCCTCATGGTCTGGCAGAAGGGCAAAATCGCTTTTTCCGGATTTTTTGCTATCTTTATTCCGGCGGTGGTAAACTGGCTTATTCCTGCTGTGATCATGAGCTTTTTTGTGGACAAAGATGTCCCCGAGGCTCTGGACGAAGCGGTTACCATGAAGTACGGGGCCTGGTCCATCATGGCACTTTTTCTTGCCACCATTGCGACGGCTATCAGCTTTCACAACTTTCTCCATCTTCCCCCGGCCGCCGGCATGATGTTTGGTTTGAGTTATCTGGGTCTTTTTTCCTATCACATCAAGCGCCACGAGAATCGGACACACAAGTACGACGCCATTATGGGGGTCAGGGATCGGGACTGCAACAGCCAGGGAGAGTTCTCTGCCTTTGATATTATGAAAAAGATTTCACGGGCCGAGTGGGATACGCTTCTCTTTTTCTACGGCGTTATCCTCTGCGTTGGCGGGCTTGCCCAGTTTGGGTACCTGTCACTTGTATCCAAATTCATGTACGCCGATCTCGGCGCCACCTGGGCCAACTGCCTGGTCGGGGTGCTGTCGGCTATCGTGGACAACATCCCGGTGATGTTTGCCGTTCTAACCATGGACCCGAGCATGTCCCAGGGCCAGTGGCTTCTTGTGACCCTCACCGCTGGTACCGGCGGCAGCATGCTGGCCATTGGTTCTGCCGCCGGTGTCGCCCTCATGGGAACCGCCAGGGGAACCTATACCTTTGGGGCCCATCTCAAATGGACACCGGTGATCGCCCTGGGATACGGGGCGAGCATTCTTTGCCATCTCATGATCAACAGCGCTTTGATGTAATCACCCTCAATGACACCCCGGGAAGATTTCTCCCGGGGTGTCCTGGTCAACTTTGAATTACCCGAAATGTCCTGGAAATGATGGGACATTTTTCCCCAATTATGGTATAAGTCCTGGTGAAGCTTAACCTTAAAGTTTAAGAGAAGAGAATACATGTCATTTGATGAACTTGGCCTTCGGGTCGAATTGCTTAATGCCGTTAAGTCCAAGGGGTATACCACCCCCACTCCCATTCAGACCCGGGTTATTCCGGCAATTCTTGAGGGCAGGGACATCCTTGCCCGGGCCCAGACAGGAACGGGAAAAACAGATGCATTTGCTCTCCCCCTGGTTGAATTGTTGAGCCAGGGCAATGACAAAAGGAAACACCCCCGGGCTCTCATCCTGGCCCCCACCCGGGAACTTGCCCTCCAGGTGGGGGATAGCATCAAGGCCTATGGAAGGCGGGTGTCCATTCGGTGCACTGTTGTTTACGGCGGGGTTAACATTGACCCCCAGATAGATCGGTTGAAGCGGGGTATTGATATCCTTGTGGCAACACCGGGTCGCCTTTTGGATCTTGCCAGCCGCAGGGGTCTGAATCTTTCCCAGATAGAGTTTCTGGTGTTTGACGAGGCAGACAGAATGCTGGACCTGGGGTTCAGCCAGGAAATTTCCGAGGTTTTGGAACTGGTTCCAAAAGACCGCAGAACCATGCTGTTTTCCGCCACCTATACCCAGCAGATCCGGGATCTTGCCAAACGAATGCTGGCGGAACCCGAATATATCGAGGTAACCCCCAGCAATACAGCCGCAGAATCCATTGTCCAGAAGGTTCACCTGGTGAACAAATCCCATAAACGTGATCTGCTCATCCATTTGATAACCCAGGGACGCTGGAGCCAGATACTGGTTTTTGTCCGTACAAAATTCGGGGCAAATAAGCTCACCGATAGGCTGGTTGAAAAAGGGATCTCTGCCGCGGCCCTCCATGGCAACAAGAGCCAGTCCTTTAGAACCAGAACCCTCAAAGAATTCAAGAACGGTGAGATTCGTACCTTGGTGGCAACGGATGTGGCGGCAAGGGGGCTTGATATCAGCAACCTGCCCCATGTGGTAAATTACGATATGCCCCAAGTCCCGGAAGATTATATCCACCGCATCGGCCGGACCGGGCGGGCAGGGGTCAGCGGAATTGCCGTTTCTCTTGTCAGTCCTGAAGAAAGGACTCATTTAAAGGCCATTGAAGCCCTGCTCAAACAAAAAATTCCCAGGGAAGAGGTCAGTGGGTTTACCATTGGGGGGGTGGTTCCGGAGTTTGTACTATTGCGTCCCAATAATCCTTCCAGCGAAAAAAAGGCAGACAAGGCCATCCGAGAGATTGTTGATCAAAGAAAAATCTCAAAGCAGCGCGGTAAAGCGGCTACTGCCAAAACAGATCGAGCCAAAACAGACAGAGCCAAAACAGACAGAGCCAAAACGCCTGGCGGTAAAACAAAACCCCGATCTGTCAGGGATAGAAAAAAACCGGGTAAAAATTCGCCCCGCCCCGGATCCCGTTCTCCTCAATCGTCAAAAAAAGGCAATCCAAGGGGAAGAAGATAGCGCAGTTTTGAAATACCAGGGGGCGGCTGATCCCTTGGTAAAATTTTGCAGGTGAATATCCAGTCTCTTTATTTTCGGTCCGGCTGGGTGTTCACCTCGGTTACCCATTGTGTTTTTTTTTAATTTTATTGACAAAAAACAAGCGCCTGTCTTATATTGACGGATCGTCCAGGATTCTGTTTAAAAAATGCCCTGAACCGTTTCTGTTCGCTTTTTGAATAAATTCAAATGTTCCACTCGTACTTTTTGTTTCTCCCTCTTTAATGGTTTTCGTAATTTTATATCCTGGTCTGGGGACGAATCCTTGTTTTTAAAGGTGACACAAGA
The DNA here is from genome assembly GCA_016743945.1 of Desulfobacteraceae bacterium. Classification (GTDB taxonomy): domain Bacteria; phylum Desulfobacterota; class Desulfobacteria; order Desulfobacterales; family Desulfobacteraceae; genus NBML01. Next base: position 297,132 of record JADGFI010000002.1, on the reverse strand, counting down.
AAAGAGGAGGTAATTATGGCAAATGGAACAAGTGCAGCCGTAACAGAAGCTGCCAGGCTCGATGAAATCGGTTTTCCCGAGTTCACCTGCAAATTGGTAACCGATGTGTTTGATGCACTGGTGTCGGCCAATATAAGGCAGACATAGGCGTATGTAGAGCTTTTAAAAGCGGTTTCCCAATCCTTGAGCGATTATATCAATAATACCAAGGACGACATCGGTGGAGAACAGATTTTGCAATTTCTGGCCCAGGTGCTGCCGCCTGAAAATCCTGCTACGGCTGAAGTTCCCACAAAGGTGGTTGCCGGAACCACCCTTGCCGAGTCAGATGCCGCTGCCTTGAACACTGCCTTATCCACTCCGGAAGAAGCAGCCGTCCCCGCCGACAATGAAGTGGCGGCCACGGGTGCCCTGGACCAGAACGGGGTGAATGCCATCATGGATGCGGTGGCCATTCGGCTTGCGGCAAATAAGTACGACATCCTTAAAGAGATGGTCAAACAGGGTATTTTGCGCATTGTGGTTGAAAGCGGGACAATCGAAACCCGCCTGACCTTTACGACCTATGGGGCCAGCTTTTATCAGAAAAACAGCAGTGACTATCATCGGGATACCTTTCGTTTCAGAGCCAAAGCCAGGACCGGCGGTCTGCTCTCCCTGTGGGGAAAGGCATCTGCCTCAACTTCTTTTTCCAGCATTAATATCAGGACAACCAAAGAGACCCAGCGGGATATTTCCGGCAGTCGGGTGCAAATCTTTGGTGGGGTGACCCTGAATATTAAAACCGATTATCTGCCGCTTAACCAATAGGGGGAATGGGTATGGCTGATGTGGAAAGTCCTGTTCAAGTCGGTTTTGCCGAGTTCATGGCCCGGTTGATGTCCGAGGTGTTTGATTCTGTTATTACCAGTCAGATAGACCAGGAGCAGCGGTATGCAGAAATGTTGGCATCTGCAGCCCTTACAGAGGAGGCATATGCCAGCCAGCAGATAAGTGATTCAGATGTGGCAGGGGAAGTCTCGGGTCTTTTTCCTCCCCGCCCCGAGGATAAGGATAAGCCAAGCGCCATATATTCCGGGTCACCGTATTTTCCGGATAAGAAAAATCAAATAGAAAGTCCTTCATTGTTGGCTGTCCTTGGTATTAAATTGAATAAAGAGGATCTAATGGCAGAGGGGGAGGAGCTGTTTTTGACCCAGGGGGCAGTTGATGCCGTGTCCGGTCATGTCCGGATTAAAATGGCTGAAATCCATCTGGGACTCGTCAAACAAATCATTTCCAGGGGATTGCCCCGGGTCGTGGTTGACTCGGGCAGAATAAACGGAAAACTCACCTTTCATCTTACCGAATCAACACAAAACCAGGCACTGGAATCGGAGACAAGAGAAACTGTTGCCCCGGGCATGGAAGCCAAGGTCGGTTCCATGGCAAAAGCTTCTGTGCTGAGTGCCAGCGGGAAAAGTATATTTACCCTGCCCAAGGCCAGAATTTTGCCCAATGTCAAATTAATGGTCAAGCAGGCCGATGACACATCTCCCCAGAGCTCACAGGTCAAGGCCAATGTTTATGGTGAAGTTGAAATAACATTTAAAACAATCACATGAGCCAAGAAGAGACAATTCCAAAAACAATGGGTGATTTTGTCACACTGTTGGTCCGTGAAATATCACAGTCAATTTCCCTGGCAAGATATGATGCCCCGCTCATCCAGGTGCAGCAGGTTCGGGTTCGTTTTGGTGAAGAGGAGGGTAGTGATTCTGTTATCGTGAATCGCTACCCTTTCATGGTCAATGGATGGGATGTTGAAATGGAACTGGATGGCAAGCTTCAGGCCCGATTGTATGGTGATCCGCTGCCGCTTGTGTCGCCGCAACATTTGCTCTTGGATATTTTTGGTGATCATCGGATTTCAGATATCAAAGGGGTTAATACGGACTGGGCATCTTTTTTTCAACGGCACAAGATTGAAACCATTGGCCGTCTTGCCGCAATTTCAGCAGATGAACTCCAGGTTCTGGCCAGGGAAAGAAAATCTATAACCCTTTGGGAAATGCACGGTAAGGCAAGATTGCTAAAATGTGAAATACCTTTCTTTCCATCAACATCCCTTGATAGTGAAACCCTTTATACCATTTTAAAAATGGCACCGGATGTGCTTTTGGATCGTGCCGGCATTCATGCAACATCCATGGCCGAAATACAGCGACTCTCCGACATCATGGAGATCCTGGCCATTGTTGTTGATTCTAAAGTGCTACAGGCAATGCCGTTAGGAAAACTCTTGTCCTATTAATTTGCGACCCTATTCTTGCTTGATACACTCTTTTGGAAAATCGTTAGGTCGGAAAAGTCTTGACTATTTTGGCGTGCCTGACAAACTATAGCCAAAAAAAAGTTGTTCAAACAAATCTCGTGAACGAGATAAAATTGATATTCTGACCCGAAAATTCACCAGGAGAACCCATGAATTTTATAGCGTGTATCGAGTAATGCAATGATGATCGCCCGACTGGAAACAATTGAAGAAATAATCCCGATTTTCAGGGAATATCTGGGGTGGATGCGTCAGTTCTATACCATTTATAATTTTGATGCCTGGTGTGAAGGGGGACTGAAAAATTTACAAGACTATTCCATGGCAAACGATCGACGGATTTACATTCTAAAGGACTCAGAATCGATCATTGGCTTTGCCCTGGTCAATCAACACCTGCGTTTCAATCGTGAGGGGTTTGCCATGGCAGAATTCTATATTCAAAAAAATCATGGGCGAAGCGGGTGGGGGCGTAGATTGGCCGAACATATATTTGACCAGTGTTGTGGCAGTTGGGAAGTCGCCGTCACCTTAAAAAATAATGAGGCACTTGTGTTTTGGAAACAGGTGATTTCTTTTTACACTGCGGGTAAATTTGTGGAAAAAAAGAAAACTTCCTTTAAAGGCGTTGGTTTTTTATTCAACAATATATTCAACAATGTATTCAACAGCGAATCATAAAAAGGCATCTGCATGCTGGATAGGGGGGGGGATTGGCCAACCCTTAGTGAAACTGCCGTGAGAGTACTTTGATTATTTGTTTTTTAATGGTAAACTCATTTGATTTTAAAAACACCCTGGTAACCCGCCGGTAAGTCGGTTGGATATAAAGGGTGACATAATGTTCGTTTAAATAAGGAAAAGAGTATGACCAATAATGATATCCTGCGCCGGATCCGCTATACCTTTGATTTTAGCGATTCAAAAATGATTGCTGTGTTTGGCCTGGCAGGTCTTCTGGTAACCCGGAGTCAGATCAGCGATTGGCTGAAAAAAGAGGATGACCCTGCATTTCAAGAATGCAGTGATCCCCAGCTGGCAGTTTTTTTGAATGGGTTGATCCATGATAAACGGGGTAAAAAAGAAGGTCTCCAGCCCGAACCCGAACAGGTATTAACCAATAATATTGTATTTAGAAAATTAAGAATTGCATTGGATCTGAAAGCCGAGGATATTATTGAGATCATGTGGCTGACAGATGTGCGTATCAGCAAGCCCGAGTTAAGCGCGTTTTTCAGGAAACCTGAGAATAGACATTATCGAGCCTGCAAAGACCAGATGCTTCGTAATTTTTTAAAGGGTGTTCAGATTAAATATCGTCCTGAAATTTAATTAAAATTTATAGGAGAAAATGATGAACGTCTATTGGACAAGTGTTGAATTTGATATTTTAGATCCGTCGGCCTATGAAGACTGTGTGGGCGGTTTTGTTTATTTGTTTTTAAATACCCGGGATGTCCGGGAGGCCATTCCAAGAATTGAGGCCACCATTGAGAAAGAAGGTCTCAAGATTAGTCAGATTGAATTTGTATCCCCCTACGATGACATTTCCTGGGAATCAGAAGAAGAACAAATTTTATATGATGGGTTGGCAAAGGAAGCAAAGGGGTGTGAAGCGGTTGTCTGGGACGAAATCTTTGCCTATGAATTAAAGGATGAAGATGGGGATGAAAAGTTATAACCCCGGCTAACAATCTTTTTTAGGGGAAATTTTATGGGAAAAGTATTGATTACCGGCGGGTCCGGTTTCGTGGGAAAATATTTTGCAGCCCATTTTCTTGCTGAAAATTATTTTGTAACCGGCCTGGCAGGACCATGTCCCAACGGCCGATGTGGTGATTAATCTGGCCGGTCAAAATATTTTTAAACCATGGACAAAAAAATATAAGCAGGCCATCTATGATTCCAGGATTCTGACCACAAAGCATCTGGTCGCTGCCATGGAAAAAGGAAAGCCGGCAACTTTATTGAATGCATCGGTCGTGGGTTATTATGGGGATTGCGGTGAGACACTTTTGTTTGAGACAGATTCGGCGGGATCCGATTTTTTAGCAATGGTGTGCAGGGACTGGGAAGCCCAGGCCCAAATTTTTAAAAAAACAATAAAAATCTCTTTCCCGGGGTCTTTAATTTTTTAAAAATTTGGTATACAATTTGCTTTTGCATGAGTGTTATTACTAATATTATTAAATGATTTGTAATAATTTATTGAAAAGATTAAATATTAATTAAACCCAATCAGGAGGAAAAGAAACATGAAATTCGGATCAGTTGATGAAATACTAACCTTTGCCACTGACAGAGAAAAAGAAGCGGTTGAATTTTATGCGTCCCTAGCAAAGCAGGCAACCCGTGCCTCCCTCAAGGAAACCTTTGAAAGTTTTTCAAAGGAAGAAGAAAAACATGTGGCCCTTTTATCTGATATCTCCGGTAACAGAGAAAAAATTGATGCCTATGAATTCAAGACAATCACAGATCTTAAAATTTCTGATTACATGGTGGAAAAAGAATATGAAGAAGGCATGCCCATGCCTGAAATCCTCAAACTTGCCATGAAAAAAGAAGAGGTTGCGGTTAAACTTTATACGGAACTTGCCGGACAGACAGACCATGAAGATGCCAAAAAAGTTTTTTTGATCCTGGCACAGGAAGAAGCCAAGCACAAACTGGGTCTTGAAACCATGTATGACGATTACCTGGCTGACCAGGACAATTAATCGGACAATTAATCAGATAACCAATCTGGTAATTAATCGGAGAACTTTTCGGATCATTGATCCAATATAACAGGGGAATTGACGATCCTGTCAATTTCCCTGTTTTTTTAAAGGAAAACAATGGATCTTAAATATCTTTTCAGGCCCACCTCAATGGCGGTGATCGGTGTTTCCACTACCCAGGACAGCCACCCTGCCAATGTTATTTATACGAAAAATCATTTACGGTATCCGGTTAAAACCTACGCCGTAAACCCCAAAGGGGGACTGCTTAACAGAGAACCCTTGTATCCGCAATTGGGGAATATCGACGGGTCTGTGGACATGGCGGTCATTGCCGTCCGGGCCCAATTTGTTCCCGGGGTGGTTGAAGACTGCATTAAAAATGGGGTGAAAGGGGCCGTGATTATTTCCGGAGGCTTCGCCGAGTCGGGCAACCATGACCTTCAAAGGCGGGTGACCGATATTGCAAGGGAGGCAAATTTCCCCTTTGTGGGACCCAATTGCCTGGGAATTTACGCCCCGGATGTTGTGGATACCTTTTTTCTTCCAGGGGAACGCATTGTCCGGCCCGAACGAGGGAATGTCGGTTTTGTTTCACAAAGCGGCGGTGTGCTTGTGGACCAGATGGTGAAATTTGCAGGCCAGGGAATTGGTATCTCTTTGGGGGTGAGTATCGGTAACAAGGCCGTCCTCCGGGAAATTGACATGATTGACTGGTTTGAAAATGACCTTGAAACCCGGGTGATTGCCTTTTACATTGAAGGATTTGAGCAAAGGGAAGGCCGGGAATTTATCTGCCGGGCACAACGCTGTTCCAAACCCATTGTGGTGTTAAAGGCAGGCAAAAGTCCAAAGGGAATGGCAGCTGTCTCAAGCCATACCGCTTCTTTGGCCGGAGATTACCGGGTTTTTTCCGAAATCATGAAACAATATTGTGTGGCAGAAGCTGACAATGAATATGAACTGACCTCCTTTTGTGAGGCCCTGAGCTGTTATCCCAAGGGAATCCGGGGGAATGTGGGAATTGTTTCCCTGAGCGGCGGCCATGGGGTCGTGGCGGCAGATGCCTGTGCTGTCCAGGGGGTGAATATTCCCGGTATTTCTTCCCAAACCGTTGGAAACATAAGGGAGAACCTCACCAGGGAAATCAGAGATATTGCTTCTTTGACCAATCCCCTGGATCTGACCGGGTCCTGTGTGGACAGCGATATAGAAACCTCGGTGCGCCATCTGGCCCGGGATGAAAATATTGATTGCATATTGGCCCTTCTGCTGCCCTATTCTCCGGGTATTTCCGCTGATATCGGTGCCAAGCTTTCCCAGGTGGCCAGGAATGAAGGCAAACCCATGATTGCCTATGTTCCCAATGAAGACAAGTACAAGATCATCATCGAAGGGTTTGAGCTCAACAACATTCCCGTGGCATCTTCAGTGGAAGGAGCTGTTCTAATGGCAAAGGCGTTAAAGAGGTGCAGACCATGTTAAAGACCCGGTTAAGTAAGACCCAGTTAAGTCAATTAGACAAGGGTATCATTGAAAATTCAAAGAACCGTGGCTGGATATTGGAACCCGATGCCAAACAGATCATGGCAAACCAGGGATTTGATATCCCTCGTTTTGTTCTGACCGATTCCATTGAGGTTGCCACCGGTTTTTTAAAACATTCCCCCGGTCCGGTGGTTGCCAAGGCCGTATCGGAAAAAATTCTTCATAAAACTGAATTTGATGCCGTTGTAACGGGCATTTATGATAAAAAAATTCTTGAACAGGAGATGATCCGGTTAAAAACCCTTAAGGGGTGTGAACAGATCCTGGTAGAAGAAATGGTTTGCGGCCTTGAAATCATCATTGGCGCTAAAAATGATTTCCAGTTCGGGCCGGTGGTTGTCCTGGGACTGGGCGGGACCTCCGTGGAAATTTACAATGACACGGCCATCCGCATGGCCCCGGTGACCCCTGGAGATGTGGCTTCCATGGTCAATTCCCTCAAGGCGAAAAAGTTGTTCAAGGGGTACCGCAAAAAACCAGGGGTGAACATGGAACGACTCACCGATTTGGTGGTAAATTTTTCATCTTTAACCATGGACCTGGAGGAAAATTTCCAGTCCATTGACCTGAATCCTGTTATTTGCACAAAGGACAGGTGTGTCATTGCCGATGCCAGGATCATGCTCCGAAAGGGATCATGAATCTACTCCTTTAATTTTTAGAGAAAGACTTCCCCATGACAAAAGTAAAACACCCCATAAGACTTATCTCCTGGAATGTGAACGGCCTGCGGGCTGTGGTGAAAAAAGATTTTTTCGGATCCATAAAAACCATGGACCCGGATATTTTAATGCTCCAGGAAACCAAACTTCAAGCGGACCAGCGCACCGATGAAATGATGATGCCCTCCTTTGAATCCTTCTGGAATTATTCCACGGTGAAAAAAGGATACAGCGGAGTGGCCGCATATTCAAAAACAGTTCCCACAAAGGTGATAACCGATTTTGGGAATCCCCGGTTTGACGGGGAGGGCCGGGTAATCCAGATGGATTATGATGCCTTTACCCTGTTTAATATCTATTTTCCCAACGGCCAGATGAGTGATGACAGGCTTGCCTATAAACTGGATTTTTATGACTGGTTTCTCGAATATGCTCAAGGACTGCGGGATGAGGGCAAAAGCTTGATTATAACAGGGGATTTTAATACCGCCCACAATGATATTGACCTGAAGAATCCCAAGCCCAATTCAAAGCGGTCCGGATTTTTGAGGGTTGAACGGGATGTGCTGGATAAAATGGTAGAAATGGGATATGTGGACACCTTTCGCCATTTCCATCCGGACACCATCAAATATTCCTGGTGGTCCTATCGGTTCAGTGCCCGGAAGAACAATGCCGGGTGGCGCATCGATTATTTTTTTGTGACCCAAGATCTCATCGATAAAGGCCTTGTTAAAGAGGCCTTTATCGATAATGAGATTCTGGGATCGGACCATTGTCCTGTGGGGCTTGTCCTTGAGATCTGATCCTTGAGATGGGGGGGGACGCTAATCCTTGAATACCAGTTTCCCTCCGATGTGCCCTGCAATGCCGGCAGATGCCAGCATGACCATATTGACCAGGATAAAAATCCAGGCATTGGCAGATACCAGCACATCCGGGTCAATCAGATACCAGATCACTGATATCAGGCAGGCCGTGGCTGTGAGGGCCGCTGCCATGATTTTGATTTTAAAAAGAGTGGTAAGGGCCTGGTTATATTTCTTTTTCCATTCAATGATTCCGGAGAACAAAACAAAGGGCAGGGCAAGGATTACAAAGACCAGGTTGATAAACCCGGCTTTGACAAAAAGCTGTGCATCAAAGACCCAGGCCAGAATAAACAACACGACGGCCGCCGGCAGGATGCCGTTGGGAATATGGACCGAGACCGGATGGGCATGGTGCTTGACCATGAGGCCAATAATTTTTTCATACAAATTGGCAGGAGGTGCCGCAGGTGCGGGTTGCAAAGGTTTTGGGGCCGGCGAATCTGTCTGAGCTGCAGGTTTTTGAGCTGAACTGACAGCGGTTTTGTCTGCTGCCGGTGCATCCTTCCCGGCGTCAAGAAGTACAAATTTTTCACTGCCGACTCCGCACACCGGGCATTTTTCCGGGGGTCTCTCTCCCGTATGGATATATTTACAAACACTGCACTGCCATTTTTTCATTTTTTTTCCCTTGTTATAAAAATTGTTATAAAATTTTGTATGAAAAGTAAGCCTTATCGTTCCTCAATCTCTGTATAAATGCATTCATCCGGCCCGCAATAATCCCCCACATAGGCGGCTCCCGGTCTGTAAAGGGAGGGCTTGGGTGCTGCCATGGCAAATTGTTCCTCAATGACATGGGCACTCCATCCACTGACCCGGGAAATGGCAAACAAGGGGGAAAATAGATCCGTTGTAATGCCCATGGCATAAAACAAGGAGGCGGAGTAAAAGTCCACATTGCAGAAAATTTCCCTGTTTTTGTGTTCCTTGAATGCTTTTTTACCCCTGATCTCAAGTTGTTTTGACAATTCATGCCAGCGGGTATCACCGGATAATTCCCCCATGCGTCTGCTCATGGGATCGATGATAATGGCCCGGGGGTCATCGGTCTGATATACGGCATGGCCAAGGCCCATGATAAGACCCCCCTTATCTAAAATATCCTTGATATAGCCGTCAATTTTGTCAACGGTGTTGATTTCCTTTAACATTTTCATGACCCGGACATTGGCCCCGCCGTGGAGGGCCCCTGAAAGGGAGCCGATGGCCGCGGATATGGATGCATAGATATGGGCTTTGGTGGAGGCCACCTGGCGGGCCGTGAATGTGGAGGCATTAAAGGAATGCTCGGCATGGAGGACCAGGCTTACATCAAAGAAATGGGCGGTCTCCTTGTCCGGCGTTTCTCCATTGAGCATATACAAAAAATTTTGGGCATGGTTCAGGCTGCTGTCCGGTGCAACGGGTTCCTTGTTGTTCCGGATGCGGTCCCAGGCAGCTGTGATGGTGGGCAACCCTGCAATGAGGTTTTCTGCACTGTAAAGGGTATTCTCCATGCCTTCTTTGCCTGCAGTCGCATCGGTTTGCATCAGCAGGGGGGTTGCCATCTGGAGAACATCCATGGGGTTCGTGTCCCGGGGCAGGGATTTTAAAAAGGCAAACAGATTCTCCGGGGCCCGGCGTTTGCTTTTTAAACTCTGGTCAAAATCTGCCAATTCTTTTTTTTGGGGCAACCGTTCATAGAGGAGTAAAAAACAGGTTTCTTCAAAGCTTGCCTTTTTTGCCAATCCTTCAATTAAATAACCCCGGTAGATGAGTTTGCCTTCTTTGCCCCGGACATCACATATTTTGGAGCTTGCCACCTCAATTCCCCGGAGGCCTGTATTTAAGACAGGCGTACATTCATTTTCATTCATGGTTATCTCCTATATATTCAAATATTGGCATTAAAACATTTTTTCAGGGGGCCTTCTTTCCGGGACATATTGGGCATCAATTTCATTATTGTTCAGGGCCGTTGATACATAGAGGGCGCAATAGCAGGTGCCGAACTCTTCTAGGTCCGGTTCCCTGTAATCGCAGGGGCACAAAATATCCTTGTCTTGTTCCCTGTCCCCGCAGGCCAGACGGCAGGGGCAGGCCATATACCCGTAACGCTCCTTGTTGAGCAAAAGCGATTCCAGCAGCTCAAATACCAGGTCTTTGTCTTTATTAAAATAGATGCCCCGGGCTTCCTGTGATTTTTTTAGTGCCGTATAAAGCTGTTCAACTTTCATCTTTTATCCCCAATGCCGCTTTGATTTCTTTTTCTTTGTAGCCAACAATAACCGTCTCGTTGATTTTGACAGTGGGAAAGGAGCACCGTGGATTTAAGGCCTTGATATCCGCCAAAATGGCTTTGCGTTCCTCTCCCTCCAGGTCATCGACTTGTACATAATTATATTCAACATCACATTCGGTTAATAATTTTTTTGTTGACTTGCAATGGCTGCAGGTGCTCAGTGCATAGAGTGTGGGTTTTTCCGTGGCCATTATGGTCTCCTAAATTTAAGGTCTGTCTGTTAGTAAATGGTTTGAACGATCAGAATCCATGGCGTAATATTTTATAGAATCTTCCAATCTTGTTATCCGATAGTTTATTCTTTTGCATATTTTGTGCCGTTTTGGCAAGGTTAAAGTCATTCATCAAGGGCAGCTTTATTTTATATAAAAAGTTAAAATGGCCTGGTTTTTGCAATGTATCAAATTATCAAATAGCCTGGTTGTTGTTATGGATGAAGAAAAGATAAGGCCCTGGTTTAATATTGCTTTGCCAAAGATCGAATGAATGATATCTTTGAATCAGGCCTGATTCTTTTTGTGAATTGCGCAACCGGATCCAACTTTTAGAGGAGAAAATCAATGAGCCTGTGGTATTGCTCTGTCTGCCATTCTGAATTTACAAGTAAAGAAAAACCTGCCACCTGTGATGGTTGTCAATCCGATGATCGGATGATCATGGAGACCCCATCCATTCCCCGGAACCTGGACGCGGTCCGGGATGCTGCCAGGAAAAAAATGAAGGGCATCTGTGCCGTTTATCCCTCTTGTGACGGAAATTTTGATAAAATTTGTCAAAAGGAAGCCTATGGGAAGCCCATTGGTCTTGGGGGCGCCGGATCCGGCCAGTCCTTCCGGGCCAATGGGACAGCCCTTGCCGCCATCCGGTTTAATATGTCCGTGGTCGGGGAGCACTTCGAGCCGGATACCCGCTGTTCTTTCCTCGGAATGGATCTGGATTTTCCGGTGCTGGCATCTTCAACGGCAGGAGCGGAAAAGTACAATGATGCCATTGATGAAACCGCCTTTTGCAAATCTGTTTTACTCGGATCCAAAGAGGCGGGCACCATCGGGCTGAGGGGAGATACCTGGTTTTATACCCCGGAGAATCATCCCTCGCTCAAGGCCATGAAAGACTGTGGCGGATATGGCATTCCCATATTTAAACCCCGGTCCCAGGAGGTGCTCAAAGAATTGATAGAACGGGCCGAATCCTATGGATGCTTCGCCGTTGGGGTGGATCTGGATGGCGCCGGTTCCACCATCATGGCCCGGGAGGGTCAACCGGTCTTCAAAAAAAGTGTAAAAGATATTGAAGAACTGGTACGCTTCTCATCTCTGCCCTTTATTGCCAAGGGAATCATGCGGCCGGATGACGCTCAAAAATGTGTGGACGCAGGGGTCTCGGTTATCGGGGTTTCCAATCACGGGGGGCGGGTGCTGGACGCCACGCCTGGAACGGCGGAGGTTCTGCCCCTGATCCGGGAACAGGTGGGGGATTTGGTCACCATCACCGTGGACGGCGGGGTGCGAACCGGGTATGATGTATTAAAAATGCTGGCCCTTGGTGCCGATGCTGTACTTTTGGGCCGGGATATCATCCGGGCGGCTGTCGGCGGCGGAACCCTGGGCGTCAGGCTTCACCTTGACCATATTCACACAACATTGAAAAAGGCCATGTTCATGACCGGGACAAAGACCATTCAAATGGTGGATTCAAATATATTGTTTTAAAACATTATTTGTGACTGTTTTTTTTAAATCGGTTCAGCACCTAATTTAAGGAGGAATCATGGGAAATATTTTAATCGTTTTTGCAACTAGATCCGATGAAACAAAGGGAATTGCCAATCTTATTGGAGAAGGCATTCGCATGTCAGGGCATGGGGCCGATGTTAAAAAAATTAACGAGATAAAAAATGAAGAAGACCTAAAGGGATATGACGGGTACGTATTCGGATCCGCCACCTATCATGGGGAAATGATTACCTCCATGAAACAGCTTTTGTTTATTGCGGAAAGAGCAGAATTGAAAGGAAAACCCGGCGGAGCTTTTGGTGCCTTTGGCTGGAGTGGGGAAGCACCGGGAAGAATTTACGATACCATGGCCAATATTTATGGAATGAATATGGTTTCTGCAGGTCCCCTGATGCTCAAGGCCAGCTGGGTGGAAGGCGGGATGAAGGTATCTCAGGAATATGGAAAAAGCATTGCGGCCATGATTTAAAATTGGGAAAGGCCTTTGAACGAATTATTTGAGACCAAGGATAGGGTTTTTCTTCAATGGATGAAAGACCAATGGGGGATTTGCTTTAAGCAAGTCCGTCACGAGTTTGATATCCAGGGAAGCCCGGAGCGTTCTCTTTCCCGGGCCGTTATTGAAACGGTTCAAGGAGAGCTTTTTTTGCTGGAAAAATTTCCCAGGGAAAAATTTATTGCCCGGGAGAGGGTCTCGCGCGTAATTGACCATTTAAATTGCCAGGGGCTTGACCAGGCATTGGGGGGGCAACCAACCCAAAAAGGTGAGTTTCTTCCCTTTTTCAAGGGGGATTGTTTTCAGATATCCTCCTTTTTGGACAGTACCGGACTTGCGCGACCCGGCTGGCTGGCCTCGGCCGAGACCGGGAAGAATATGGCCCTGTTTCTGATTCAAATGGCAGCGGCATCCCGGGATCTTTCCGGGAAAATAACTTTTTCTTCTTTTTCCATTAAATCCTATATCTTAAAATTATTTGCAGATATGCGAGTTCATGAACCCAAGATGTACGATCTCTATTCCCCGTTTTTGGAATTTTTGGGGCAAAATTTCATGGATGCCCATGATCGCCTGCCCCAAATTTTTTGCCACGGTGATTTTCATCCCTTGAATGTGCTCTGGGATCAGAATCGGATAAGGGCTGTCATTGATTGGGAATTCACCGGCCTGAAGCCCGATTGTTATGATGCCGCCAACCTTTTGGGGTGCGCCGGGATAGAAAATCCCGAAGGACTTGCCATGCCCATGGTCACCACCTTTTTAGCTAAGATCAGGTCTGCCGGGATTATCAGCCCAATTGGGTGGCAGTATTTCCCCGAGTATATTCTGGCCCTGCGGTTTGCCTGGCTCTCGGAGTGGCTTCGGAAAAAAGATGGGGAAATGCTGGAATTAGAGGCGGCTTTTATGGGGGTTCTGATTCGACATATGGAAGAATTGCGCAGTATCTGGGAGATAGGTGTACCTCCAAAGAAAGGACAACCCAATGCGTGAATTAACAGCTGATCAGTTGAAACAATTGATAGCGGGCACCAGGGAAAAGGCGTTTTTAATCGTGGATGTCCGCCAGGCTGCAGAATACCGCCTGGATCACATCCCGGGTGCGGTGAATATCCCCCTTGCAGAGATTGAGTTTGATCCCTTTGTTTTTGATGAAACAAGGAAGGTGATTTTTTATTGCCGCCACGGCAGCCGATCAAAGGTGGCTGTCGTGCTGGCAACCGAGGTGGGGCTGAAAAAAGAGAATGCATTTCATTTGAGGGGGGGGATGATGTCCTATACCGGAGAAATTCTTTTGGATGTTCCCCGGGTGGATCATTTCTCTTCCGGCCTGACATTGGTGGCGGTCATGGAACGAGCCATTAATTTTGAAAAGGGGGCCTTTCTTTTCTATGGCGCTGCAAAGAAAAAATTTATTGGGACCCCCTTGCATGGGACCATGGTTAAAATGTCCCAGGAGGAGGTGGGCCATGCAAAGAGCATATTTAAAATGCTTTCTGTCCGGGAACCCAGCAGTCTTACCTTTGAGGATGTTTTTGATAGATGTCCCGGCGATATTCTTGAGGGGGGAAAGTCCCTTGGCGAAATGAAGAAATTTCTGGCAGGGGTTTCCCCTGATAATAAAGTTGATATCCTTGAGTTTGCCATTGAATTGGAGTTTTGCGCCTATGATTTGTATAAGGCCATGGCTGAGCATTCAAAGAGCCCGGTGATTAAGAACATGTTTTTTACCCTTGCCGAGGCGGAGAAAAATCATCTGTCCACCATGATCAACTGCCTTGAGTTGATATAGGATTAATTTGTATCAGCTCAATCAACCACAATTGGTTTGGCATTTTCGTGGCGTATCACGACAAAAAAATTAAGCCTTGATTTTTTTGTCGTGATTTTGATAATGTTTATTATTCCCTATTCTTTTCACTTATTCTTTACGATATCTTTGTACTGGGACATATTTGTACTGGACAAATGGGGCAGTGGTACGATTGTCTGAGACAGATCTGTATTCAAGGGAGTCCTTTGTCTGGCACTTATATCCGAACGAGACCTGTGAACCCATATTCGTTTCGTTATTTTTAAAAAAATAAGAAAAAATAGCCCTGTTTGGTATGATGCTTGCTAAAAACCTAGTGTAAAATCATAACCTTGCGACAGATACTTCAGGAGGAATTTACATGGCAAAATTTAATATCCCGAAAAAGAAAAAAAGGTGTGGGAAAGGATTGGAAAAGGATATTCATGTATTCTCTGTAAATTATTACGGGGCATTAAAATCGGAAAATGAAATATATTTTCAAATGGCTTCTCTTTTCAAAGAGGTCACCCATGCTGAAAAAAATCAGGATGAAAAAAAATTGAAAAATCAATGGACGAATAAAATCCTAACAGCAAACTTTTCAGATATTCATGGTAAATCTTTTATAAATAACATATAAAATTATTAGCTCTGTTTTTAAATCGATTATCAGTTTGTTCAAACAAAACACCAAAAAAAAGGAGTGAATTCAATGGCAGAAAAGATGGGTATTTACAAATGTGCTAAATGTGGCAATATCGTACAGGTCCTCCATGGCGAGACACCACCGGTTATGTGCTGTGGACAGGCAATGGACCGTTTGGTGGAAAATACAGTGGATGCAGCGGTGGAAAAGCATATACCGGTTATTGAAAAAGTGGATGGCGGCTACCTGGTCAAAGTTGGCAGTGTGGCCCATCCCATGACGGCGGATCATTGGATCGAATGGATTGAGCTTGTCAGTTGTGAGGGTAACTGTGTACAGCGGCAGATGCTAACGCCCACCAGTGCGCCGGAAGCCACATTTAAAACCGAATCGGATAAGGTGACGGCATTGGCCTATTGTAATCTTCACGGCCTTTGGAAGTCCTGATTTTCATTTAAATGAGTTTCGGTTAATAAAAACCCCCACTGTTTTCCCTTGGGAAACAGTGGGGGTTTTTATGTTGAATTGAATCTATTTAAATTCCATAAGTTTGCCTGCAAGCATTCGTATGTGACTCATTTCTTCTTTGATAATATCATTTATTTTGGATTTGCCCATTTTTTCGGAAATGAGTTCTTTCATGCCAAGATAAAAGGTAATGGAATCTTTTTCCGCTGTGATGGCAGCGGCAAGAATTCCTTTCATGGTGGTTTCCGGCTGATCTTTTTCAAAAAAGACCCGGGTGTCGGCAAGGGCTTTTAAGTAAAGTGCGCTTTCATTTTCCGGATCATATGTCATGGTTGAAATTGCTGAGCCTTCAAGACTTTTTTGCATGGCGGCAAAGGTTTTTTCATGGGTATCTTCCATCTCTGCAAGGCCCACAAGAAATTGTTTATGTTTCGTTTCATCCACCCTGTTGGCGGCTTCACGGTAGTAGCGTGCACCGTTTATTTCAATCTGTTTTGCTATTTCCAGGATATCATTTGCATTGAACTCGTTGGCCATTGTTCCCTCCGAATTTATTATATCGTTAAGATAATTTTTCTTTGAGTGTTTTTGCCAGTTTTATCCCTAATTCAAAACAGCGTTCCAAATCTGCTTCATCAGGGACATATTGAATTTTAACACCCGGATCAATAATGGTAAGCTTCATTTCTTCAAAATCTTTGTTTAAAATTTTAACGGCTTCACCGCTCCAGCCATAGGATCCAAAGGCTGCCGCAAGCATGTTCTGGGGACGAAGTCCCTTGATATAAGTCATGACATCGGCAATCACAGGGAAAATATTATTGTTCAATGTGGGGGATCCCACGGCAATGGCACCGGCATCCAATACTTCGGTCATGATATCGCTTCTGTGCCATTTTCGGGTGTTCATCAGTCTGACATTGACATCTTCGGATTCAACGCCGCTGGTAATGGCCTGGGCCATTTTTGCGGTACTTTTCCACATGGAGTCAAAAAGGACCACTACTTTTCGGGTTGGTTCCTGTCTGGACCATTTGTCATAGGCATCAATGATCTTGGAGGGGTTTTCCCGCCAGAGAATCCCGTGGTCCGGGCAGATCATGTCGATCTTCAGGTTCAGCTTGGCCACATCCTTGAGCAATGCCTGGACCCTGGGGGAAAAATGATTCAGGATGTTGGCATAGTATTTCCGGGCATGGGGCATGATTTCATCGCCGATTTCATCATCAAAAAACATGTCTCCGGCATAGTGCTGGCCAAAGGCATCACTTGAGAAGAGGATGGCATCTTCGACAAGATAGGTAAACATGCTGTCCGGCCAGTGGAGCATTTTTGTATCAAGAAAGGAAAAGGTCCGGTTGCCAATCTTTAGTGTATCTCCGGTTCCCACCACCTGAAAATTAAATTTTCGATTAAAGTGAGCTTCCAGGTTTTTGGCCCCCATTTTAGAACAATAAATGGGTTTGTCTTCCCCTATTTTATGCATCAGCTTTGGAATGGCACCGGAATGGTCCATTTCCGTATGGTTACTGATGACAATGTCAATGAGCTTCGGGTCAATGATTCTGCTGATATTGGCCAGCAGTTCATCTCCAAAGTGCTCCTTAACCGTATCAATGAGAACATTTTTTTCGCCTAGAACCAGAAAGGCGTTGTACGTGGTACCTTCATAGGTTGAATATCCGTGGAAATCACGGATATCCCAGTCCCGGCATCCAACAGAAAATACCCCATCTGCTATTTCAATGGGTTTATACATGTAACCACCTCTTTAAAAATCTAATCGTCCAGTTTTTCAAAATCTTCCTGGGCAGCACCACAAAGGGGGCAAACCCAGTCTTCAGGAAGGTCATCCCATGATGTTCCAGGGCCAACACTATTGTCAGGGTCTCCTTGGGCCGGGTCATATACATATCCGCAGGGGCATTCATATTTACTCATAATCATATCCTCCAAAAAAGTTAAAATAATAATAAACCATCTTACACGAAATCATTGTATTGCCAGTTTTAATTCAAAACTAATAAAAAACCGATGCAAAGGCCGTGCCTGCAATGAGAGCCTAGGATGGGTGATAAAAAAAGGTTTCAACTTGATTGGTATTATTATAGTATAAGATCCTTAAAATCAATGAATGATTTAATAAAAGAGATATCATGAAAGACCGGATATTTATAAAAAAAACCACCATTAATGTGCCGGTTGAACAATTGTTTGCCTGGCATGCCAGGAACGGCGCTATCTTGAGGCTAACACCGCCCTGGGCACCCCTTAAATTGATTTGCCGCAGGGGCAATGGCATCGATAAAGGGGTTCAGGTTTGGTTTCAGATGAGCCTTTTTAAAATTCCCATGATCTGGAAAGCCGAACATATCGCCTACCAGGAAAATGTCCTTTTTCAGGATCACCAGACAAAAGGGCCCTTTGGCAAATGGGTCCATACCCATTTATTCCATACCCAGGGTAAAAATAGGGCCATTATGGAGGACCAGGTGGCGTATAAACTGCCCCTGGGGGTTTTAAGTCTTCCCTTTTACGGCCATGCCAAAAGGCAATTGGCAAGGGTCTTTGACTACCGCCATCGGGTATTGAAACATGACCTGGAACAAAGGGCAGACAAAGTTAAAAAACAACGAATCCTTATTTCCGGTGCCACCGGCACCATTGGTTCGATTCTGGTGCCTTTTCTGCGTACCTGCGGCCACGAGGTGATCCGTCTGGTCCGAGATCCGTCAAACCTGGCCGAAGATGAACTTTATTGGGATCCCTACAATGATATTTTAGATATGGAAAAAGCAGGGCCCATTGATGCGGTGATCAATTTGAATGGGGTGGATATCTCCCGGGGCAAATGGACAAAGGATCGGAAACAATTGATCCTTGATTCCCGGGTATCCCCCACCACGCTGTTGGCACAAAAAATGAGTGAAATGACCAAACCGCCCGCCATCTTTATTTCCGCTTCTGCCATTGGGTTGTATGGAGAGGGACAAGATCGGGTACTCACGGAAAAGGATACAAGGGGAGACTCGTTTATTTCTTCGGTATGTGACCAATGGGAGATAGCCTCTTTAAAGGCGGAATCTGCGAAGATTCGGACGGTTCAACTGCGCATTGGGGTGGTCCTTACCCCGGCCGGGGGGGCTCTTGCCCGAATGATGCTGCCTTTTTCCTTGGGGCTTGGCACCCGGCTGTCCCATGGAAGTCAGTACATGAGCTGGATCAGTATGGATGATGCGCTTTCCGGTATCCTCCATATCTTGGAAAATAAGGCCATTCAAGGTCCGGTCAACCTGACAGCTCCCCATCCCGTTACCAATAAAGAATTTACCCGGGCCCTTGGCCGGGTCTTTTCACGCCCGGCCTTTTTTGTTCTTCCCCGGTGGATGGCCATTGGGTTGTGGGGAAGCATGGGCAAAGAGACCCTTTTGACCTCTGCCCGGGTGGTCCCTGAAAAATTATTAAAAAACGGTTTTGTTTTTGAACATAATGAGTTGGTTCCGGCATTGAAAGATATGCTGGGAAAGTGACGCAAACATAATCCAATACGCGCGAGAGCATCAGCCCGATAGTTTATAACCGATAACTTAAAACGGATTCCCCAATGAATAACAAATTAAAAGCCTTGTTCTCTTTTCTGATGATTACAGCCCTGGCATTCGGTTTCATTAATATATATTTCCCCGTCGAAAATTATAGTTTTGAACGGCTTCATATCTTTTTGTTTAATCTATGCACCGGCGGCTCTATTTTGTTGTATTATACCCAGGGACAGGCAAGGGTTTCCAAAACCGTGCGGCTGTTTTTTCTTTTTTCCCTTATCTATGCATTTTCCGCTTTCTTTTTGCTCTATCCTCTCACCATACTTGTTTCTGTGGGCCTGTATATATTGGTGGAAAAGGTGAGGATTGAAAATTTTTCTTTGTTCCCCATTCAGTTTTTTCAAAAAAAAGTCAGTGTGTCCGACAAATTTCACCAGGCCTCTTTGCTCTGCCTTTCCACGGGCATTGTCATGGCATCCCTGGTGATTTTGAACAATGAATATTTCAAATGGGTGACCATGGAAAAATTGACCCTAAACACCTTTTTTCTGGGGTTTTCTTTTCCCTTGTCCCTGATTACCCTTTCCCTTGTTTTTTCAATGCTGAAAAAGATTGAAGGGGCCGGTCGAAAAGTTGTTATGGAAGCGTGTTTCTGGACCATTACCCTGGGGGTGATCATCTTTTTTGTCTTTATCTTGTTTGAACGCTTTATTCCCCAGATATTTGTGACAACTGCCCTTTTTATAGCCGTTGTCACGGTATTTTACCTGTACTCAACCTTTGCCGACAAGATGCAGCAAAAGCTTTTTTTAACCTCGGGTATCGGGTTTTTGATTTTCACGGCCATTTCCGGTATCCTCTATATTTTTTATCAGATGGGAGACGACTATGATCCGGAACGAATAAAATGGTTGCTTCACATGCATGTCTTTGCCTCCCTTTACGGCTGGAATCTTTGCGGTTTGTCCGTGATTTGCCGGTTTGATGATTTTCCCATCAAGCTTCATTCCCCCACGGTTATTTTTATCCATTGGTTAACTGCCATTGTCCTGGCCCCCCTGGGGGTCTTTTACGGTGGGTTCGCCCTGTTGGCCATTATCGGATACGCCTTTATTACCATTACCCTGTTCTTCAGCAGCAACCACGGGGAAAGATTCCCCGGGGCGGAAAGTAAATGAGAAATATAGAAAGAATAAAAACGTTTTCCGCCCGGTTTGCCAAGGGGGACCGGGTATTGGTGGTGATCAATGCAGATCCCGATGCCATCGCCTCTGCCATGGCAATCAAACGAATCCTCTGGAGAAAGGTTGCAGAGGTTACCATTGCCCATTTTAACAGGATCAGTCGACCGGATAATCTGGCCATGATTGAGTATACCGAGTCCGGCCTTATCCCTTTGGAATCCATAAAAAAAGAGACGTTTCAGCGGTTTGTGGTGGTGGATTCCCAGCCGGATCACAACGAGGCGTTTTCCCCCTTTACCTATGATGTTATTATTGATCATCATCCCCTGTCCTGTGACAAGGCCGCCTATGCAGATATTAGGCCCGGGTACGGAGCCTGTTCCTCCCTCATGACCGAATATTTAAAAACCTTGAAAATAAAGCCATCGGCAAAACTTGCCGCCGCCCTGATGCTGGGCATTAAAACCGATACCGCCGATTTTACCCGTCAGGCAAATCTCAGAGATATCCGGGCATTCCAGTATTTGTATCGGTTTGCAGACATGAATATCGTTACAAAGGTGGAGCGGGCATTGATAACCGAGAATAATATGGATTTTTTAGGCCTTGCCATTAAAAAAAGAAGGGTTGTCAACAACCGGGCCTTTTTCCATGCCGGAATTATTTCCAAACCAGATGAGCTGGTGGTGGTGGCAGATTTTTTCTTGAACGTTGCCCGGGTCAATTGGAGCATCATCTCCGGGGTCATGGGAAGGGAACTGATCATTATTCTGCGCAATGACGGATTGAGAAAAGGAGCCGGAAATACCGCCAAGGATGCTTTTGGGAAATTTGGTTCCGCCGGGGGGAAAAAGACCATGGCCCGGGCCGAACTTTCCCTGAAACTTGTCCGGAAGGAGATCAAGGGAGTGAGTCAAAAATCGCTGGCTGACTGGATTGTTTGCCGAATTGAAAAAACAGCGGGGAAGAAAATAGAATAATTTTTGGAGCTTAGAATCCATGAAAAAAACTATGAGCAGGAGACCCAACAGCATAATTCTCTTCATTGGTATCTTTATTGCCTTGCTGGCGGGGTCGGCATGGGTTGCCCATGCATCTGATGTTGAGGAAAAAAAACGTCCTAAAATCGGTGTCGTTTTAAGTGGCGGCGGTGCCCGGGGGGCTGCCCATATCGGGGTGCTAAAGGTACTTGAAAAAATGTACATCCCCATTGACTATGTGGTCGGAACCAGTATGGGGTCTATTATTGGCGGGTTATATGCTTCCGGGATGACAACGGCTGAGATTGAAGGGGTCGTAACAAGCATAGATTGGGATGCAGCTCTTCAAGATAATATTCCCAGAAGCGATCGATCTTTTCGCCGCAAAACAGATGACAGAAGTTATCTGGTAAAAAGTAAACCAGGGCTCAGTGACGACCTTAAAATAAAACTCCCATCAGGTCTTCAGCAGGGCCAGAACATAGATCTGCTTCTCAAGGAACTGGTTATGCCGACCAGCCGGGTCGATAATTTTGATGATTTCAGAATTCCCTTTCGGGCGGTAGCAACGGATATTGTAACCGGGAAGGCGGTGGTTCTGGGTTCAGGAGATCTGGCCATGGCCATGCGAGCCAGTATGAACATCCCGGCTGTTTTTGCCACGGTTGAAATCGATGGTAAAATTCTGGTTGACGGCGGAGTGAGTAATAATCTGCCCATTGACGTTGTTCGGGAAATGGGGGCTGATATTGTCATTGCAATTGACATCAGCACCCCCCTGCTCCAACGAGAAGACTTGAGTTCTGCCCTGGGTATTACCCAGCAATTGACTGGAATCTTGACACGGAGAAATACGGAAGAGCAAATTGCCACCCTTACGGCAAAGGATGTGTTTATTGTCCCCGACCTTGGGGAGATTACCACTTCATCATTTAACCTGGCAGGTGAAGCAATTCCCAAGGGTGTTGCAGCAGCAGAACAAAGTAAACAAGCTCTTTCACGGTTATCGGTTTCAAAAACAGTTTATGCTAACTACCTGGCAGCCCAACACCAACGTCTTGCCAAAAGAGATCCCCAACTCCCTGTGATTGATTTTATAAGGCTTAACAATAAATCAAAACTCAATGACCAGGTATTTTATGCCCGCCTGAAAATTGTGGAAGGTGCTCCTTTAAATGTGGAAAAGCTTGAGGCAAATATAGACAAAATATATGGCCTGGAACTTTTTGAGAATATTGCCTACGACATTATTCAAGAAGAGGGGAGAACCGGGCTTGTGATCAACATTGAGGAAAAAACCTGGGGACCCAATTATCTCCAGGCAGGAATTTCCATGGGGGGAAATCAAGATGGAGACAGCTTTTATGACCTGGCTGTTTCATATACACGAACAGCAATAAACCACCTCAATGGTGAATGGCGAAGTGCTATTCAGATAGGCAGTTCCCCCGGTTTTTACACGGAAATATATCAGCCCCTTGATTACAATTCCCGTTATTTTATTCACCCCCAACTTTTATATAACAAATATACCATGAACCTTTACGCAAATGCCGGTGAAGAATTGGCTGAATACCGGTTGACTCAATATGGGGGTGATCTTGCCGTTGGTAGAGAATTTGGTACCTGGGGAGAAGCCCGCATTGGTTTGAGAAGACTGAAAGGCGATGCAAAACGCAAGGTCGGTACGCCTATTTGGCCGGATTATGATTTTGACCAGGGGGAAATTTACACAACCCTTCTCACCGACACCCTGGATAATTTATATTTTCCCAGTAAAGGATATTCCGGTTTGGTAGAGTATCTTAGGTCCGATGACATATTGGGGGCGGACAATGATTTTGATCAAATCCGTCTGAAGGGGCAGATCGCAATGAGCTGGAAAAAGAATACATTGATTACCAGTGTAAAATTATACACCACCCTGGATGATAATGTGCCGCTCCAAAACAAATTTAGATTGGGCGGGCTCTTTAATCTTTCCGGATTTAATGAGGACCAGTTAAACGGCAGTCAGCTGGGGCTGTTGAGTTTAATGTACCTGTATAAAATAGGTGATTTTAACCTGTTGCCAACCTATATCGGTGGGACCCTGGAATCCGGTAATGTCTGGGAGGATAAAAACCAGATGAATTTTAACAATGCGATTTTTGCCGGCAGTATATTTGTGGGTTTGGATACATTGTTAGGGCCTGTATACCTCGGCTATGGCAGGGCTGAAGGTGACCACCATGCATTGTATTTTTATCTGGGCAAAAAATATTAGACCTGTATTTTTTTAAATCTCCTGCCTGTAAAAAAATCGGGACAATGAAACCGGTTTTGTGTTAAATAAAAAAAAATATGACGGTATTCAGCCGGATGTTGATTTGGCACCCGGCTGATTTTATTGAACCAGAGTGAATCCCATTCCCGATACACGAACTAAAAAAATGGAATTATAAAATGTTTAAAAGAAATTTGGTAATTCTGGTCGGTATCATGGCATTGCTCCTGGCAGGAAGCAGCCAGGCCCGGCGAGTCAATTACATGGTGGACAATGAGTAAAATGGATAATTTGTAAAATGGAAAATCTGGTCTATCTGATCCTGTTGCTTGCCCTGGGGAATATTTTGCACAGGCTGCCGATTTTTCCCGAGAATACCCCCCAGGTGCTCAATCAATATGTGATCTGGATTTCATTTCCGGCAACTGTGCTGCTCAGACTCAACGGGCTTGTTTTTGATACCAGCCTTTTGGTTCTGGTTCTGGTCCCCTGGATATTGGTCTTCCTGTCCGTGGGGGCTGTTGTTCTAATTTCAAAGGCTCTTGGGTGGAATCGGCCGTTAACCGGGGCAGTGATGCTCGCAGTCGCCCTGGGGAACACCTCCTTTTTTGGATTTCCTATTGTGGCAACTTTTCTGGGTGAGCAGAACCTGAAATATGCCATTCTTTATGACCAGTTGGGGTCTTTTCTGGCCCTGGCCACCTTTGGTGCCATTGTCATGTCGGTTTACGGCAGCTCCCAGCAGGTATCTTTGAAACTTATTTTGCTGCGGATAGTAAGTTTCCCTCCCTTTACAGCACTGGTTTTGGGGCTATTGCTCTCCCGGGTTCCCATACCATCCACCCCTCTTTTTGTCCTCAAGGGACTTTCTTCCACCCTGATTCCCCTGGTGACGTTCAGTGTGGGGGCCCAGCTCAAATTTCGCCAGCCCCTGTCCAATGTAACCCCCATTCTGATTACCATGGGGCTCAAGATGATTGCCTCTCCCATAATTGCCCTGGTTTTCCTTTTGGTCCTGGGAATTTCCGGGCCTGTTTTTCAGGTGGCGGTTTTTGAGGCGGCCATGCCTTCCATGGTGATGGCGGGGATTCTGGCGGCGGCAGGCAACCTTCGGGCCGATGTGGCCAATGCTGCCATTGGATACGGCATTCTTTTTTCTTTTGTGTCCTTTCCCCTTATTTATGCCGTCATTGGATTTATGTAACCGGGGATCTATGTGACCGAATTTATGCGACTGAATTTATGAGCAACCTGCCCAGGTGTTCGCTCAAAAACAGGGTGGCTTCAATATCCAGGTGGTCTAAAACGGTTTCGTCAAAGAGCAGTTTTACATCGGCCTCAAATCCTTCGCTTTCATCCCAGAACAAAAGGGTGATAAAGATTTTGGGGAATACCCTGAACTGAAAGGCCAGATCCAAGGATTCATACCTGTCCTTTACATTGGTCCCGCCCGTTTTTTTACAGGCGATTTCAAGGGCATCTTTTCGGGAGGAAAAGGCTTTCTTTAAGGGCGTTTCCACCTGGTCCCTCATGGAAACGATTTTGGAGACGGTATTGGGAAATTCTTTAAAACTTTTCATATTACCGGTGGGCGAGGTGGTGCCGCCGTATGCCATGTGGATATAGATAACCGTTTGTTCGTTTCGGGTCAAATCGCCTCCGTTTGAGTCTGTCACCCGGTTTTTAGAAATAAGGACGGTCTGGTTAAAGTAGGGCAGAACGATATGGTCAATTTTTTTCAAGGGACCGTCAGGGGTGCCGGGGCTGGCACCGATTCTCTGGGCAATATCTTCAAGAGCCATGGAGGCGGTTTTTTCCTTTGCCAGGGACAGGGATTCGCCTGCCATATCTTTTTTTAGCCATTTGCCCAGGGCATATTGTTCGTTCAGCTCTTCCTGGGCCGGGGCCAAAAGAGCGGGGTCGATGTGGGGACAATTTTTCAGGGGAAGTTTTTCCGATACCACCATGCCGGCAAAGGCAATACAGGTGGGAAACCCGCAGTCTTTGCAATTGGTTCTCGGCAGGATTTTTACATAAAGATCCACAACAGACAGGGCCATGGTTTCCTCTCTACAAAAAAAAGCGATAAAAAAGGCCGGATATAAAAACTTTACTGCTCCTGAATCCGGCCTTGCCGTAGACCTGAAGACCCATGGAGAGAAAAAAATCTCCATGAGCTTCAGGGACCATATTATTTTAATAGTCTAATCTTTTTTATCAAACTCATTAATCTTCTTTATCAAATTCATCTTTGGATGCGCCGCAGATGGGGCAGCACCAGTCATCGGGAAGATTTTCAAATTTG
Organism: Desulfobacteraceae bacterium; assembly: GCA_016743945.1. Taxonomy (GTDB): domain Bacteria; phylum Desulfobacterota; class Desulfobacteria; order Desulfobacterales; family Desulfobacteraceae; genus NBML01. The sequence goes on along the minus strand of JADGFI010000002.1, from coordinate 271,317 downwards.
GTTCCCGGATTAACCCCATTGTCAGGGTCGCCGTCGGCGGGGTCATACACATAACCACAGGGTCCACATACATATTTGTCCATACTACACTCTCCTTTATTTATTGATTATAAGTTAAACGATATCCCAACGAGTCAAGTTGGAAAAAAAATGATCCGTTATAATAAATCCGATTTTTGAAGGGCAAATATTGCCCCTTTATAGGATGCAATTATCAAAACAACATAGAGTATCAAAAGTATTGCGCTCATTAACATCGGTCTCCTTTTTTTTTAGCAGGGTCTGTCTTGTGACAAAACGGCTAGTATGATTCTTCATGGGTTACTTCATCCACGGTCAGTTTTTTTGAATCCATGAGTTTCCAGACATAGACGACATAGCCAAGTACAAAGGGTATGCCGATTGCAACATAGGTCATGATGGTCAGGGTAAACAGGGAAGAGGACGCATTATATATGGTCAAGCTTGATTGGAGATCCAGTTTTGACGGATAAAATGCCGTGTTATTAAATGCCGGTAGGCAGAGGACAACAAGACCCACGAATACAGTTCCCAATCCGCTGAACCAGATTCCTTTGTCGCTTTGCGTGAACGCAGATGAGACAACGCCGTAAAGTACAAGCACGATTCCCAAAAGCAGGAGCACCAAAAGATGGGGCATGGCCAAAAGATTTGACAAATATTTGGAAGCGACCAGAGAAACTGTGCCTGTGCTGTCTACACCAAAGCCTTTCATCACGAGAAGGCAAATAAGCACATAGAGCAAAAAGGGAAGGGCAATGAGAAAACTTGTCCAGGCGCCCTTGCGCAATCTTGATTCAAGATCCGGGGTTAAAGAATGATCAATGCTGTTTAAAAGGTATAAAGCCCCCAAAATCCGGGCATTAAAGACAAGAAAAATGCCAAGGGAAAGATTGAAAAGGGAAAAGGCTGCCTCAAGTCCCCTCAGGTTGATTCCCAGCAACGTATAATCCCAGGTGACTTTGTTGTAGAGGTCAAGGGTGAAGTTTGAGCCGGTGTAAAAGGTTCCCACGGCTGCCCCGATGAGCAGAATTCCCACGGAACCGTTTATAAAAAGAAATAATTCATAAACACCTGCCCCTAAAAGGTTATGGGGTTTTTTCCGATATTCATAGCTCACCGCCTGGATGATAAATGAAAAAAGAATCAGTATCCATACCCAGTAGGCACCTCCAAAACTTGTGGCATAAAATTTGGGGAAGGCGGCAAACAAGGCACCGCCAAACAAGACAAGGGTTGTAAAGGGCATTTCCCATTTGCGCCCAAGGGAAGTCACCACCAATGATTTTTCAATGTCGGTTTTAGCGATTTGCCACAAAAGGGTCTGCCCCCCCTGGACAAAGGTAAGAAACAAAAAAAGTGAACCCACAATGGCGCAGATTATCCACCAAAGCTGCTGCAAGGTTGCATAGTCAAGGTTTGAGATCATTTTAACTCTCCTTCCGAAGGTCCAATGGATATTTGTTTGAGCATGATGGATATTTCCGCAGCCAGTAAGAGCGTAAATAATCCTAAAAACATAAAGAAGGTAATTTGGACATTTACGGCTGCAAGATTTGTTGTTGCCACCTTAACGGGTAATAGTCCGTAAATTGCCCAGGGCTGACGGCCAACCTCTGCCACCACCCATCCCGACTGCTGGGCCATCAGTCCCAGAAACCCCGAGATTAGCCCAATGGGAAGCAGCCATTTCTTTTGGGGAAGAGAATCCTTCAGGCCATAAAAAAGAAAGAGGGCAAAAAGAACAGGAAAGAGGGAACCTAAACTCACCATGATGTGAAAGGCATAATAGGGGATCGCAACGGATGGAACTGCCTCTTCGGGTTTTTCCAGATATCCGTACCCCATGTAATCCTGGTTTTTCCTAAATTTTTCCAATGAAGTTTCGGCCTGTTGGCTGTTGTTTTCTTTTTTTGCCTGTTTAAATTCGGCCAGATCAGCGATGGCCATTTTACCTCTGGCCATTTTAGATCCCACCCCTTCTATCTTTTGTTCTTCATTGCCATAGACAAGGTCGTCCACCCCCGGTACAAATGAGTCAATCGATCGATTTGCCAAAAGAGACAAAAGATAGGGAATTTCCATTTTTATGAGAAAGGGATCCTGGTCGTCTCCGGGTTTTTTGTCCGGGTTGAGAATCCCGGCAGCAACAATGCCGGCCTGTGTTTCTCCCTTATACAGCCCTTCAATGGCAGCAAGCTTCATGGGTTGTTTCTGGGCTACCTCATAGGCGGATTCATCTCCGGTGAGAACCACATAGCTTGAAGATAGCAACCCAAAGACCGAGGCCACAATAATAGAGCGTTTTGCCATTTGAAGATGCCTGCCCCGCATAAGGTACCAGCAGGAAATAGAGAGTACAAATAAAGATGCCATTACAAAACCGGAACTGGACGTATGGACAAATTTAGAAATCGCCACGGGGTTAAAAACAACTTCAGAAAAACTGTTCATCTCAAACCGGGCGGTTTCCGGATTAAAGATCATCCCAATCGGATTTTGCATCCAGCCGTTGGCCACAAGGATCCATACGGCGGAAAGGTTGGAGCCGATGGCGACCATCCAGGTGGAAAAAAGATGAAAGCGTTTTGAAACCCTGTTCCAGCCGAAAAACATGACAGCAAAAAAAGTTGCCTCAAGGAAAAAAGCAAAAATTCCTTCGATGGCAAGGGGTGCACCAAAAATATCCCCCACGATCCATGAATAATTGGACCAGTTGGTTCCAAATTGAAATTCAAGAATTATTCCCGTTGCAACACCTATCGCAAAATTGATGCCAAACAAGGTCATCCAAAATTTTGTAAGGTTCCGCCACTCCCTGTTTCCGGTTCGAACATAAATGGATTCAAAAAAGGCGCATAAAAAGGAGAGCCCCAATGTTAACGGAACAAATATCCAATGGTACATGGCAGTAAGCGCAAATTGAGCCCTGGCCCAGTTTACCATGCTCAAGTCAATGTCGATCATTATTTTCCCTCCTGTTAAATTAAGTAATTAAGTTGGTGTGGTGAGATCATTTGTCCGGAGTTGCATTGCGTGTCATTTGTTCAAGAACAAAGTTTCCTTTTTCTTCATCGGTGTGAAAATTGGTATTTAAAAAATTGGGAAAGAAAAAAAGCTTTAAGACCAGAAACATCACAAACAGCTTAATCAGAATAATTTTCCAGAGTTTTTTTCCCAGGGTCATTCCCCTGAACCCATCCCTATAAAAGGTATAGACAGTGTCGATAATTTTTATTGGATTGTTCATTGTTTTTTTATGGCCTGTGTCCTTTTTCAGATACCGATTTTTGATTTCTGCAACCCGAATAGAAATCCGAATAGCAACCTGAAAAGCAATTCTTATGCCACATTCGAAAAGGGCTGATACAAGAAAATTAAGATCGTTTGAAAATAAAATAGCATAAACAATTCAAAGGGTCTTTTCAAGGGAGTTTTACCCGGTTGGGTAAAAAAAGGAGAATCGATGTAAAAAGTGAAATGAAGATATAGACTGTCTCTTTTGTATCAAGGGCAGGGATATGGAACAGGGTTCCGGGACATTTTTGTCCCGGAACTCTTGAAACAGATATGTGGCAGGGGCTTTACTTGTTTGTTTCTTTATTTTTGGAATACATGAATAAATAGACCTTGTGCATGACCCAGGCTTCCACCCCGGAGAGCGGTTTTGCACCCCCCAGAAATTCTGCCTCAATAAATGCCTTACAGGCCTTTTCCAATACCAGGGCCGCTATAATCGCTTCCTCCATGGTGCGTCCGATGGTGATGGCACCGTGGTTGGCCATGAGGGCTGCAAAACGTCCTTTTAGAGCATTAACGGTTGTTTTGACTATTTTTTTTGTGTTGGGCATGGCATAGGCAGCACACCGGACACTGGGACCCAATATCTGGGCCTGGTCATCTAAAATAGGGGGCAGGTCGCGCCTGGCTGCGGCAACTGTTGATGCATGGGGCTGGTGGGTATGGATTACCGCCTGAATTTTTCCTCTGGTTTGATAGATTCGGGCATGGAGTTTTTTTCCCGAAGATGGGCGGATATCGCCTTCCACGCTAAGGGGCATCGCAGACGATCTGTTTGGCTTTTTTTATCTTGTCCATGTCGTTGTTCCTAGGATGGTTCATTTATTAAAATTCCTTTGTGCTTTGTGCTTTGTGCTTATACCCCTTCAATATTTTGAAAAACCCGTTCAAACCGGGTCAGGGCATCATCAATAATTTCATCGGTGTCTGCCGCACTTGTATACAGGCGACTGCCGACCAGGGTCACGATGCCTTCAGCCATATAGGCGGCTCCCATCTGTTCCATGATGTGTTTGCGGGCATGGATTTTTCGGATGGTACCCGGGATTTTCCAGGGCCGGGACCAGGGAACATGAAACAGCATGGTACCCACGGTCTCCAAATGGCAGATAGATCCCTGGTTAAAGGCCACAAACGGCAGATTATAGCGTTTGATTAACCGGTCCAATCCTTGGGTCAGCCGATCCCCTGCAAGGCCTGCCAGGACCGGTGCGTTGGCTCTTGAAATTTCGCACAGGGTCACATATCCGGCAACGGAACTTAGGGGGTGTCATGGTAGCGTGTAATGGCAAAGGGGGATGACGTGTCTTTTCTATGGGGCTGGGATGTCAGGGGCTCCATTGGGTTTTCCTTTTTTGTGATTTTATAAACTGACTGTTCAGTACAAAATAAATTTTTAGGGTATTGTCAATACAAAATTTAAGAATTCAGGCCAAGTGAGTACAAATGGTACCCCCAAAGGTTTCGATTTTAAATTTTTGTTGGTTTTGAAACAAATAGGGGGGGGGCTCTATTGTTTTGTGAATGATTTTGATGTATGTAAGGTACCTTTTTTTATTATATTAATGAATACAATCTAATTATTGTTTCGAGTTTATTATGCTTAAAAATCCCAGTTATGAAGAATTAGCGCAAAAGGTTAAAAAATTAGAGCACGTTTGTTTCCAACAAAAACAGACTGAAAAAGCCTTGCAGGCAAGCGAAGAACAAACACGTTCTCTTTTAAACACCTCTTCCCTTGCCATCGTTTTATTGGACCCAAAAGGAATTGTGTTAGACTGTAACCCGGCCTGTGCGGCCCGATTCGGCACGACCTGTGCGAAAATGACAGGCAATTGTGTCTGGGACTTTATTCCGGAAAAAGTTATAGCCCGCCGCAGAAAGGAAGTTGCCGCTGTTTTTGACACGGGAGAGCCTTTTCTCGGCGAGGATGAGCGCCAGGGCGTGTGGAATGAATATTATATCAAGCCTGTCATCCAGGAGGATGGCCAAATAAAGACTGTTGCGGTAGAGGCGATCAATATCACCCGACAGGTGCAGTATGCAAAGCGATTAGAGGAAAGTGAGAACCGGTTTAACAGACTGCTTCGTACAATGAAGGACGTTGTCTGGGCCGCTGATCGTGACGGGCAGATGCTCTATATTAACCCTGCTGTTAAAAGTGTTTACGGTAAAAAGCCATTCGAATTTTATGCAGACCCAAAATTGTGGATTAAAGCGGTTCATCCCGAAGACCGTGAAGCGGTATTAAAACAGGCTCAACTTTTGTTTGACAAGGGGACTTCTGAAAGCCAATACCGGATCATCCGGAGTGACGGCCAGATCCGGTGGGTCAATGATAAAAAAGCGGTTGTTTATAGTAAGGCGGGTGAACCGGTTCAGATGGGCGGCATTGTCACCGATATTACAACGCAAATATTGATCAGCCAAAAAAACGAACAGATCATGTCTGACCTTGGCAAACGCCTGAAAGAACTTGATTGTATCTATAAAATAACAAACTCCTTACGCCTTCGCAAAACCCTTGATCAGATTTTCAAAGATGCGGTGACATTCATCCCGGCTGGCTGGCAGTATCCCGAATCAACCTGCTGCCGGGTACGGCTCAGGGAAAAGGAATATCGTTCAAAAAATTTTAAAGAGACCCCCTGGAAACTATCCTCTGATATTATCCTTTCAAACCCCAAAAAGGGCCATGTCGAGGTTTTTTATTTAAAAGAATTTCCTGCCCGGGATCAAGGCCCTTTTTTAAATGAGGAGCAAACGCTTATCAATGGTATCAGCCAAACCTTGACCGAAGCCTGTGAATATAACAGGATGCAAAAAATAAATCTAAAGACCGACAGGGCATTGAACCTGCACAGTGACTGCAATAAAGTTATCGTTCATGCCGTAAATGAATCGGATCTTCTTAATAATGTCTGCCGGCTTATTGTTGAAACCGGAAAATATCGGTTTGCCTGGATCGGTTTTAAGGTGCAGGACAAAGCGCAAAGCATATGTCCCGTGGCCCAGCATGGATTTGAGCAAGGCTTTCTGGACAGCCTGAATATTACCTGGGCGGATACAGATTTGGGCCAAAGTCCTGTTGGCAGAGCCATTCGTGAGCAAAAACCCATTGTCAGCAAACAAATTTCTTCCGACCCTCATTTTGATTTCTGGAGAGAAAAGGCAATTGAGCTTGGGTATCTTTCAGGCATTGCCCTGCCTTTGATTTCCGGGCATCAGGTGTTCGGGGCCCTGGGCATTTATGCCGCCGGAGAAGACGCCTTTGGTGATGAAGAGGTAAGCCTTTTAGAGGAGCTTGCCAACGATCTGGCCTATGGCATTCTGGCAATACGTTCCCGGGAAGACTTAAGGCGGGCTGAAAAATTTTTAAGAACCGAACATGACAAACTTCAAAGTGTGTTAAATGGTATTGGAGACAGGGTTTATATTGCCGATAAGGACCATGTTATTGAATTCCAGAATAATATTTTCAAAAAACAATTTGGTGAGCTGGTCGGCAAAAAATGTTATCAAGCTATTTTTCAACTGGAAGCGCCCTGTGAATTTTGCCTCATGCAAAAAGCCGTAACCCATAATTGTATTCAGCATGTGGAAACAAATTTTTTGAATCAAAAAAGTTATGATATTGTTTTCTCGCCTTTTCAAGAAGACACAGGAGAAATAAAATCCCTTATGGTGATACGCGATATCACTGAAAAAAAATGCCTCCAGGCCGAGATCATCCGCAGGGGCCATCTTGCTGCCCTGGGTGAACTTGCAGCCGGGGTTGCCCATGAGATTAACAATCCGGTTACCGGTATCATCAGTATTGCTGAAATTCTTACGGATAAATTTCAAAAACTTGGCGGGGACAAAGATATTCCGCAGCGAATTATCCATGAAGGAGAACGAATCAGCAATATTGTAAAAAACCTGCTTTCGTTTGCAAGGGATAAAAAGGAAGAGCACAGCCCTGTCCATATTAGTGATATCCTTCAATCCACACTGGAACTTGTGGAAAAACAGATCTTAAAGGAGGGGATTCATCTGTCTGTAAATTTCCCTTCTGATATTCCGAAAATTAGAGCACGCAGTCAGGAACTTCAGCAGGTTTTTTTAAATATCATCAGCAATGCACGGTACGCCCTGCGGAAAAAATATCCAGATCCCCATGAAAACAAAATTTTTCAAATCAATGTAAAAATCATTGTCATAGAAGAGAAAAGTCATGTTCGCTTAACCTTTTATGACAAAGGTCTGGGAATCCCTGAAAATCTTGTCGATCGATTGGCCGATCCCTTTTTTTCCACCAAACCCCAGGGAGAAGGGACGGGACTTGGGCTTTCCATCAGCCATGGAATTATCAAAAACCATGGAGGCAAACTTTGGTTTGAAAGCAAAGAGGGTGAATACACAAAAGTAATGGTCGACCTGCCGATTTTTAACGGCTGGTCATCAAAAGAGGGCATATGACATCAAAGATTCTTATCATTGATGATGAAGAAAATATTCGTTTTGGTTTTGAAATGATTCTGGCTGACCAGGGCTATGATGTAATGACAGCCGTGGATTATGATTCAGCACTCAACCGTATTTTTGATATTGAACCCGACTTGATAATTACGGATATCATCCTTGGCGGCCACACCGGAATTGATCTTCTTTGTGAAATAAAAAGAAGAGAACTGCACTGCCCTGTTATCATGATAACCGGTGAACCCAATATTGAGACCTCTTCTGAGGCGCTCCGCCTCGGGGCCTTTGATTATATCTCAAAACCCATTCGAAAAGAGACGCTTTTGCGCATCACCAGCCATGGTCTTCAACACAAAAAACTTTTGGACAATAAAAAACGGTTGGAAATGGAGAATATACGCGTCCGCCGTAATATGGAGGCCATCTTCAGAAGTTTAAAAGATGCGGTTGTGACGGTGGACAATGATTTGCAGGTCATTGAGGCCAATGGAATTGTCAAAGATATCTGCAGGTTTTGTGTCAAAGATATAATTGGGAAAAATTTTGGAAAAATTCAAACACACTGCAGCCGGTCATGCCTGGATGTTCTAAAAGAGACCTTGAAAACCCAAAAGACAATCAAGGAGTTTCGCCTTGAATGCAGGCACCCTGATAAACCGCGGCAGGTAGTGCTTTTAACCAGTTCGCCCCTCAGACATGAGGGCAAAAAGTCCCTTGGTGCTGTCCTTGTCATCAGGGATATTACAAGGCTCACCCATCTTGAGCGCCAGTTAAAGGAACGTCATAAATTTCACCATATCATCGGAAAAAGCCCTGGGATGCAAAAAATTTATGCGCTCCTGGAAAACCTGGCGGATACCGATACTACTGTTTTGATTACCGGTGAAACCGGAACCGGCAAAGAACTGGTTGCCCATGCCATTCACCATAATAGTCTGCGCAAAGAACAGCCTTTTGTGAAAATTAATTGCAGCGCCCTTTCTGAGAATCTTCTTGAAAGCGAGCTGTTCGGCCATGTGAAAGGCGCATTTACAGGCGCCGTTAAAAACAGAAAAGGGCGATTTCAAATGGCGGATCACGGCACGCTTTTTCTGGATGAGATTGGAGATATCTCTCCTTTAATCCAGCTTAAACTTTTAAGAGTGCTCCAGGAAAAAGAGTTTGAGCGGGTGGGGGACTCCACCCCGATAAAAAGTGATGTGCGGATTATTGCTGCCACAAACTGTAACCTGAAGGAAAAAATAAAAAAAGGGGAATTCAGGCAAGATTTATATTACAGGATCAAGGTTGTGGATATCCCCATCCCTTCACTTGGTGAAAGGCGGGAAGACATCCCTCTTTTGACAGAACACTTTTTAGGGGTGTTTAACAATAGGTTTAAAAAACAGGTTGGCGGGCTGTCCAATGAAGTGATTCGTGCATTTATGAATTACCCCTGGCAGGGAAACATCAGGGAGCTTGAACATGCCATGGAGCACGGGTTTGTTCTATGTCAGGGACAAACCTTGCTGCTGGATCATCTGCCCATGGAAATAAAAGAACATTTAAGAGCTGAAACCCCTGTTTGTCCCGAAGTTTCCATCGATAAAGAAAAAATTGTTCATGCCTTAAACAAGACCGATTGGAACAAATCCAAAGCCGCCCGGCAGCTTGGCATCGGTCGCAGAACCATCTATCGAAAAATCGAAGAATATAAAATTTTAAAATTAGAGCAATAGGTGTGCCCGGCACAGATTTGTGCCGCACACTTATATGCCGCGCACACCCTTTTTATCCCCTTCTCCCTCCCCAATGAAAAATGGTGTTTTTAGTATAACTATCTGATAAAATTATTAAAATCAGTTTACGTACTGCCTTTTTGTTCGCCTGGCACACAAATTGATATATGCATCCATGATTATAAGATTGTTTGGACCAACTCGATATTGTCAAAGGACAAAGATATTTAAGATGACAAACGTACTGATCGTTGATGATGAAGAAAATATAAGATTTTCTTTTGCATCGATACTTATGGATGAAGGATATGATGTGATAAAGGCCGGCCAGCTTATGGATGCCAAAGCAATCCTTTATTCAAAACAATTTGATGTTGCACTTGTTGACAGACTTCTTGAGTCACATAATGGTATGGATCTGGTTGAGCATATTCATAAAACACAACCATTTTGTACCACTATTTTAATGTCTGCATTTCCGGACTTTCAATCGGCATCCGAAGGATTTAAGCATCATTTGTTTGCATACATGCAAAAACCGATAAAAAAGGATGAACTTTGTAATATCGTTGGGACAGCCGCGCAAAACAGCAAAGAGAAACTAAGATCCCATAATTATGAACAACAGCTGATGCAGTCCCAGAAAATGGCAACCATGGGAATGCTTTCCAGCGGCATTGTGCATGATTTTAATAATCTGCTCATGTCCATCAACGGGTACGTTGATCTATCCTTTCTTGATCTGCCCGGTGAAAGTTTTCTTTCCCAGAATTTGAAGAACATACGAAAGGTGAGTGAGCAAGGTGAAAACCTTTCAAAACAGCTCCTTTCATATGTTCAAAAAGAAAATGAAGAATTTGAGTCTGTCGGGATTCAACCTCTGGTTAAAAAGAGCCTGACATTTTTGCGAATTGTGTTGCCAAAAACAATAGCAATCAGAGAAAAAATCAACGACGGGGCTGATAGGGTCCTTGCCCATCCGATTCAAATTCAGCAGGTCATCATGAACCTTGGTATTAATGCAATGCATGCAATGAAAAATAAAAAAAAAGGATTCCTTGATGTGAGTCTTGAACCGGTGAGGCTTGATACCAATTTAATGAAGTGTCTGAATATGAAAACAAAGGAGTGTATAAAGTTTTCAATGAAAGACACAGGATGCGGTATGGATGAAAAAACATTGAAACAGGCATTTGAACTCTTTTTTTCAATCAGAGAAAAAGGGGAGGGGACCGGCTTGGGGCTCAGCATCACCCATCGTATTATAACAAACCATGGGGGGGGGATTACAGTGGAAAGTCAGCCGGGAAAAGGAAGTCAGTTCCATGTGTATCTACCGATAATTGAAAAATATAAATCCAAGGGTGAAAAAAATGACGGAATTTGTTGAGACAGGATATAGAGCAGGTACAGGCACAATAAATAAAACAGGAAAATACCTGACGTTTTCACTTGATGAAGAAGAATATGGCATCGGTATTCTCAAGGTGAAGGAAATTATCGGCATGATGCCAATCACTTCTGTGCCAAGAACACCCAAATTTGTAAAAGGGGTTATCAATCTGCGCGGAAAGGTCATCCCGGTGATGGATCTGAGGCTGAAATTTAATATGGGGGAAATTCCCTATACCGATCGGACCTGCATCATTGTTGTGGAAATAGAGTTGGAAACCAGTACGGTGTTAATCGGCATCGTGGTGGATGCGGTTTCAGAAGTATTGAATATCCAGGAAAACGAAATTGAGGATACCCCGGCTTTCGGCACTGCCTTGGATACGGCATATATCCTGGGTCTGGCAAAAATAAACGCAGGGGTTAAAATTTTACTGAATATTGATAAGGTGCTGTCAGCCGAGGAAATGGATGGCCTTGGGGGCGTATCGTAATATTCTTTATGTTTTTTAAAAGTAATTAATAGTGGTTTGTAAAATAATCAGGTTCAATAAAACATTATTTCACCTAGGAGTATGGGTATGAAAAATTTGAGTTTAGGGTTAAAAATTTCATTGGGATTCGGCATAATGCTGATTTTCCTTTGCATTGTTGCTTTTATCGGCTTTAATAGCCTTTCAGGGGTTGTCGATCGAGTGTCAAAGTCCGAAGGGGCCAATGAACTGGTGAAATCCATTACGGATGCCCGGGTGCAGGTACTAACTTATATGGTGCGTAACGATGATGCCCTTGTTGCAAAGGCGGAAGATTTTCTGAACGGCACAAAAGATAGAGCCGGTGAATTAAAAAATGGTTTTTCCAAGCAGGCAAACAAAGACCAGATGGATCGTGTAATTGACAAAAGTAATTCCTACCTTAAGGTGTTTGATCAATTTGTTGACTTTGGACATCAGAAAATCCAGACCATGGCTGTTATGGGAGAACAGGCAGACATTGTCATTAAACAAGCCGAAGATGTTCGAAGTCAGATGAAAATTCAGCTGACTGAGATCAGGGAAAAAAATACTGCCCGGATCAAAGAAAAGATCGCATTGGCGGATGATGCCAACGGCATGATCAAAATTGTCCTGGATGCCAAGGCCTTTCGGGTCTCCCTGACCCATGAATATAATCCCAAGGTGGTAACCGCCTGGAAAAAAATTAATGGGAGCTTTCTTGATTTGGCCAGAAATATGAAAACTCGTTTCACCAATGGGGCCAATATTAAAAAAATAGATGCCGCCATTGCAAGTTACCAGGCCTATGAAAAAGCAGCCTTGCAATTTTTTGAAAACCGGTCTGAGCAAGCAAATCAGGTTATGAGCAAAAAAGCTACTGCCGCAATAAATTATATATATGAAATCCGTGCAGACCAGAAGGCCCAACTGGCCGAGGAGCAAAAGCAGAATGATGCCTTCCTGACCGACAAACTGATAAAGTCCGATGATGCCAATCGTATTATCAAATGGGTTCTTGAGACCCGGAAAGATGGAAAGCAATTCATCATCTCCGGAGACCAAAAATCGAGGGATGAGGTCAATGCCGGGCTTGAAGCAATAACCAGCCTGGCCCAGGATCTGAAATCCCGTTTCAAACAGCAGAAAAATATCGATCAGGTTAATGGACTTATGAAAGCTGTCAAGGCGTATGACACTGGATTTGACCATTATACCGACCTGACCGCCCTGCAGGACAAGTCTCGCGGGCGCATGGTCAAGGAGGCCGGGGACGCAGTAGCCGTTTGTATATCTGCCAAGGCAGACCAGAAGGCAAAAATGGAAAGTCAGATATCAACTGCCAATAGGATTATGCTGATAGGAACCATTATTGCTGTACTCTTGGGTATTTTCTTTGCATTTTTAATCACCAGAAGCATCACCGGACCTATTAATCGCATTATTGCAGGCTTGAATGAGGGATCCGATCAGGTGGCATCCGCCTCAAGCCAGGTGTCTTCTTCCAGTCAGTCCATGGCTGAAGGTGCTTCCCAGCAGGCCGCCTCCATAGAAGAGACCTCTTCTTCCATGGAAGAAATGTCCTCCATGACCCAAAAAAATACGGAGAATGCAAACCATGCAGACGGACTGATGAAAGGGGCCAAGGAGACGGTAATAACTGCCAACGAATCCATGGGACAATTAATAAAATCAATGGAAGATATTTCCAAGGCCAGCGAAGAAACCTCTAAAATTATTAAAACCATAGATGAAATTGCCTTTCAGACAAACCTGCTGGCCCTTAACGCTGCAGTGGAAGCGGCAAGAGCAGGTGAAGCCGGTGCCGGATTTGCCGTGGTTGCCGATGAAGTGAGAAATCTTGCCATGAGAGCGGCGGATGCGGCAAAAAATACTGCGGTATTGATTGAAGGCACCGTTAAAAAAGTAAATGATGGGTCTGAACTGGTTTCCAGTACCAATGATGCTTTCGGTAAAGTTGCCGGTAGTGCAGCCAAAGTTGGTGACATTGTTTCTGAAATTGCGGAAGCTTCCAAAGAGCAGTCCAATGGTATCGAACAGGTAAATATTGCCATAACAGAGATGGATAAAGTGGTCCAGCAAAATGCTGCCAATGCAGAAGAATCAGCATCGGCATCGGAAGAGATGAATGCCCAGGCAGAACAACTCAAGGACTATGTGGGTGAACTTGTCATGCTGGTTACCGGCAGTGCAAACCAGGGCAGCGCCCTTCAAGGTCATCGTCAAATGAAAACTATTTCTACTAAATCAAAAACAGCCAGGGCCGGAAAAAATAAAATGCTGGCCCATGCTTCAAAAGAAGTTCGACCCGACCAGGTGATTCCTTTTGATGATGATGAGGATTTTGAAAATTTTTAACAACGCGATTTGAAGATTGAGAGTTCAGGGATTTAGAAAAAAACAGGATTGGGTTCTAAATTCCTGAATTTCAATCGGCAGCATAAATTTGCATTCTCTAATGGGTGTTTGCTGTAAAATGAATGCTATCTTTTTGAATGGCTATCTTTGAAAAAAAATAAAAACAAGGTGTTTATGATGTCCTATGAGATAATTAAAGATTTGGTTGAAAAATTTTCCTGCGAACTTGTTCTGGCAGATCCGGAAGAACCAAAGAGTTTGTCTGTTTTGTTGCCCATATTGAAAAATATTCACACCCATTGTTTAAAATTTTCATTAACACTGGAAGCCAGAAAAATTATAAGAATTCGGAATATGATTAGCCGCAGCATAGAGAATAATTCCAAAAACAGTATTGAGCAAATAACGGCCTTGGGCGCTTTTATCTCTGATATTGCAAAGGCATTTCAAAGTTTAGCTGAAAAGGGACAAATCGGGGGGATGCCAGAGAAAATTACACCTGAAAATGCAGCTGATCCCACTGATTATTTTGAACCATTAGAAGAAAAACTGGATGAGTTCAGCGGAATGATCGGTGGTTTTTGCCCGGGAGAGATTCCTGATCTTGGCATCATGCTCAATAGCCTGGACGAACTCATTGATATTTCAAAGGAGATTGACCCCCCCACATTTTATAAAATTTGTATTGCCTGTAAAAACTATGTAGAAAAAATGACCCTGGAAAATATATATAATACCAGGCCCATTGAAGAAGGTTTGTTGCTTCTTAAATCAATATTACATCATTTGAAAAGAGAAGAACCCTTTGCCTTTGATTATTCGGATGTTTTAGAATTATTGGAAAATAATTTCCAAAAAGAACAAAAAATCAAAGAGATAGACCCTGAAGATGCGCCTAATATTAAAATTCAGGCAGATCCGGAAAGAATTTCACCCGAGAAGATATCACCCGAGAAGATATCACCCGAAAAAATATCAAATGACGATATGGAAATCCTGACAGATTTCGTATCTGAAGCCCTGGAAAATCTTGATACCATTGAGGTAAATCTGATTGATTTGGAGCAGGACCCTTGCAATATGGATATTATCAATGATATTTTTCGCCCTTTTCATACCATTAAAGGGGTATCTGGATTTTTATCCCTGCCCAAAATAAACAAGCTTGCCCATGCCACAGAAAATCTTTTGGACAGCGCCCGCAGCGGAGACTTTTTAATTAATGCCAGGGCCACGGATGTAATCCTTGAGTCAGTGGATACCTTAAAAATCCTCATCGCCGGGGTTAGTCAAGGAATAGAGAAAGGATTCATGCAGCCCGATGATGATATCGATGTCAATGAGTTAAGAGATAAACTTCAAACCCTTCAGATCTCTTTGACAAAGGGAGATAAGGAACCCCTGGGCTCAATCCTGGTCAAGAAAAAAATAGTGGATCAGGATTCCCTTGACCAGGCCCTTGAAATCCAGAAAAATCAACCGGAGAAAAGAATTGGAGAAATACTGGTTGAAGAAAAAAAGATTCAAACCCATCAGGTCGCATCCGCCTTGATCGCGCAAAAACATCCCAAAAAGAAAGTGGATGCCCAGGTCAAGGTGAGCACTCAAAAGTTGGATGATCTTGTGGATTATGCAGGAGAGCTTGTTATCGCTCAGTCCATGTTGAAACAAAAAACAATAAATGATCCATCATTGAGTCAAAATGTGTCTCAATTGGGACTGATCGTCACCAATATGCAAAATATTGCCATGTCCATGCGAATGATCCCCATAAAAGCCACTTTTATGAAAATGATACGACTTGTCAGGGATCTGGCAAAGAAATCAGGCAAGAAAATCGATTTGAACATGGTTGGAGAAGATACGGAGATTGACAGAAATGTGGTCGATGCACTTTATGAGCCCATGGTGCATATGATCAGAAATTCCTGTGATCATGGGATTGAATCTGCATCAGACCGTCTTAAAAATGGAAAACCCTCCCAGGGTAAAATTATTCTTCGCGCCTATCATAGGGGGGGGCATATTTTTATAGAAATTGAAGATGACGGGAAAGGGCTTGATCAAAGGAGAATTCTTGAAAAGGCAAAAGAGACCGGTCTTATCACCGGCAATGAACAACTGACCGATGCGCAGGTCTATGATTTGATTCTTCAACCCGGGTTTTCCACGGCAAAAGAAATTACAGATGTCTCCGGCAGGGGGGTGGGCATGGATGTGGTCAAGTCTGGCATAGAAAAATTCAGGGGACAATTGAACATTGCCTCTAAAAAAGGCTGCGGCACAAAATTTACGATCAGCCTTCCGCTGACCCTTGCGATTATTGACGGAATGCTGGTCAGGGTTGATCAAGAAAAATATGTGATTCCCACCATGGCCATTCAAAAAGCATTTAAGCCTGGAAAAGAGGATTATTTCACGGTTGAGGGTAAAGGCGAGATGGTCAAGGACCGCGGCAGTTTGGTCCCCATGATTCGGTTAAATGCAATCTATGGCAGCAGTCATCACAAAAAATTTGTTCAAGACGGCCTTGTGGTGGTTGTGGAATCAAAGGGTGAAAAAAGAGCCCTGTTCATAGATGAGCTGCTGGGCAAGGACGAATATGTCATTAAAAGCCTGGGCAGCAATCTTGAAAATGTGGATGGGTTTTCCGGCGGTGCGATCCTGGCCGATGGAAGAGTGGGCTTGATTCTGGATATCCATGGTATTTTTTCAATTGTTTCCAAAGGATAACAGGTTGAGGTGCCATAATAAAAAGGATACACAATGAAACAAATAGTTGGTGTTGCAGATATGAAGGTGAGCAATAACCCAGCGGAATCAATTATCACATACTCTTTAGGTTCCTGTATCGGGATTGTCATTTACGATCCTGCTGTCAAGGTTGGCGGAATTCTTCACTATATGCTCCCCGATTCCTCCATTGACAAGACAAAGGCAACGGCAAGACCCTATATGTTCGCTGATTCCGGGATACCCCGGTTGTTCAAAATAGCGTACACCTTGGGAGCGGCCAAGCAACGAATGAAGGTCTATGTTGCAGGCGGTGCGGAAATTTTGGATCAGGCAGGGTTCTTTAATATTGGGAAAAGAAATTACCTGGCCCTTAAAAAAATGTTTTTTAAGAACCATGTGATGATTAATAAACAAGATGTCGGCGGAAATACAAATCGAACCGTCAGGCTTGAAATAGGGACAGGAGATATTTATGTAAAAACGTCCGGGGCCAGGGAGGAGAGAATATGACATCCCTTCAAACGCTTATGAGACAGATCAAAGACCTGACACCGATTCCTGCCGTGGCCCATCAACTTTTGGCTGTGGTGGATAGTCCGAGCTCAATGGAAGATATTGCCGATGTGATCCAATATGATCCTGTTATCACAGCCAGCATTTTAAAAACGTGCAATGCTGCCTATTTTGGTCTTAAAAATCCGGTAGAGTCCATTAAAGATGCTGTGAATATGCTGGGCACGGATCAGGTGATTGAACTTGTACTCATAAAATCAGGTGCCCAGGCGCTTTCCGGCAACCAGCAAGGGTATGGTTTGGCCCAAGGCGATATGTGGAAGTATTCCGTGTCTTCAGCAGTGGTCACAAGGCTGGTGGCCGAAAAATTGTCCTTAAAAAATAAAAACACCCTGTTTACCGCCGCTCTGATTAAAGATATCGGGAAAATTATTTTAGAAAAACATGTATGGGATGCGGCTGGGAAAATCAGGCATTTGGTTGAAACTAAAAATTTTAGCTTCCTGGAAGCAGAAAAAAAGGTTCTGGGTATCGATCATGCCGAGCTGGGTTCCATGATAGCAAAAATGTGGAAATTTAGCCCCCGGATGATCAACATCATCCGGCACCATCACCTGAATGATGCGAGCAAAATTTGCGACAAGGAGATTGCAGCTGTTTATTTTGCGGACTGCATCTGCATGATGATGGGAAACGGGGTGGGATCTGACGGCCTCGCCTACCGGTTTAAACATCAGGTGATGCGCGAGCTTAATCTGTCTGCGGCGGATCTGGTAATGATTATTGCAGACTTTGGCATGAATATGCAGGAAGTTGACACACTCTTGCACATGGCCTAAAAAAAACAGGGGGAAAATAATGTCATATTCAATATTGATAGTGGATGATTCTTTGCCCATGCGCTCGGTCATAAAACGAACGCTGACGGCAGCGGGTTATGGCAAGTCCAAATTGCTTGAAGCAGCCAATGGGAAAGAAGCGCTTGAACTGATGAAAAACAACTGGGTTGATATGGTGATGACCGATTACAATATGCCTGTCATGAATGGCCTTGCCCTTGTTAAAACCATAAAAAAAGATGAGGTATCAAAGGATATACCGGTGGTTGTGATTTCAACCGAGGGCAATGATGCCAAAATCAAAGCGTTTATGGATTGCGGTGCAGCCGGGTATGTCACCAAACCCTTTACGGCTGAAACGATAAGAGATTTAATTGTCAAAATCCTTGGAGAAGTAACGTATGAAGAAGCGTTTGATGACAGCGATGAAGACCTCGATTTCTGAGGTCATGGAAACCTTACACAGGATCATCTTTCAGGAACATTGACAGAAATGCTGAACATGGTCTGCGGCAATGCCTTGAGTAAAACAGATTCTAAAGTTGCATTTGAGCTGGGTATTCCCGAGATGATGGATGTTTCAGAAATCTTTGAGAAAGAGATATTTACCATTGTTGAAACTATTGAAGCAAAAATGGTTATTGCCCTAGTAATGAACTCGTGAAAGATCGGAGCCTCTTTATATGCCACATGATATTAAAGTTTTGGTTGTAGATGATTCTGCTGTTGTTAGAAAAGTTTTTTCTGAACAATTGTCGAAACAGAAAGGAATTATCGTTATCGGTACTGCGCCTGACCCCTATGTTGCCAGGGATAAAATTGTCAAGCTCAAGCCCGATGTGATTACCCTTGATATTGAAATGCCCCGCATGGACGGCATCACCTTTTTAAAAAAACTGATGAAATATTACCCCCTTCCGGTTATCATTGTCAGTTCTCTTTCGACCAAGGGCAGCAAAATTGCCCTTGAGGCACTTTCTATAGGTGCCCTTGAGGTCATTTCCAAACCGAATGCATCCTATTCTGTGGGGGATATGAGCCTGCAGCTGGCAGAAAAAATCAGGGCGGTTTATGGGGCAAGAATGATGGCGTCACCCGCTCAAAATACCCAGAAGAAACCGTTGGCATCCATGGGCTCCATGGCCCTTGCCGCCACAACCAATAAAATCATCGCCATTGGTGCCTCCACCGGCGGAACGGAAGCCATAAAAAATGTATTGACTCGATTGCCCCACAACACCCCGGGGATTGTGGTGGTCCAGCACATGCCTGCCCAGTTTACCACCTCCTTTGCACAACGTCTGGATGAGCTTTGCCAAATGAGGGTCAAGGAAGCACAGACCGGGGATACGGTTATAAATGGCCAGGTCTTGATCGCACCGGGCAATTATCATATGCTCTTTAAACGAAGTGGCGCCAGATATTATGTAGAGGTTAAAACCGGCCCCCTTGTCCATTACCAGCGGCCTGCGGTGGATGTATTGTTCAAGTCCGTTGCCAGATTTGCCGGGGCCAATGCCCTGGGTATCATTCTGACCGGAATGGGCAAAGATGGTGCCGCCGGAATGCTGGACATGAAAAAGGCAGGTGCCGTTACGATTGCCCAGGATGAACGATCGTGTGTGGTTTTTGGCATGCCCAAGGAAGCAATAAACAGCGGCGCAGCTGACTATGTACAAGATATCAACACTATCGCCAGCAAAACAATTTTACTTTTAGAATCAATGTAAATTATAATTTAACGGTAATATTTTATGGTAACCAAAACAGACTTAAGCCCTGGGCAGCATAAAAAACTTTCCCGAATTGTTTGTGAAGAATCCGGCGTGGTCCTTAATGAAAAAAAATACCATTGAAAATATGGAGCGCTGCCTCATCCAGTGGAGAAGAAGTATTTTTAATTATGGTTTAATTGCTGGCCAATTCATTCTTTTTGAGCATTTTCGCATCGGATGTTTCTGATTCCATGCTGATACATTCAATATTATTTTTTTTAGAAACGTCATGATCTATTTTGATATTTCGACACAACAAAGAGTTGTCGACAATCTTTGCAGGGCATTAAAACCGGGCGGTTATTTCTTTGTAGGGTTATCTGAGAGCCTGAACGGACTATACCATTCCCTGACAACAATTTTACCGAGCGGGTACCAAAAATAATGATATTAAAACAGACGAGACAATACAGGGAACCATCATTACGTTAATAAACACAAATTTTTAATAAACATTAAAAAAATGAGGATATGGATATGAAAACACTATCCAACGCTTTGTTAAACGGGGATGAAAGAATTTTGGTTATTGATGATGAAAAAGCTGTTTTGAATATCATCGAACAGGTATTATTCCGATTTGGATATAAAGTTACGTCACACGATATGAGCACAGATGCCTTGAAATGTTTTAAGAATTCGCCATATGAATTTGATCTGGTCATCACCGACATGACAATGCCGGAATTGACAGGAGATAAACTTGTTGTGGAAATAAAAAATCTGCGCCCTGAAATCCCTGTGATTTTATGTACCGGGTTTAGTGAGAAAATATTTGATGGCCGGGCGGGTATCGGCAAACCGGATAAAATATTGCTCAAACCGTTTGGTATGGATGATCTGGTAAAAAATATTAGATATTTGCTGGACAATTAAGCAATACAGAACCAAGGGCTATATTAATACTCAAATTATTGATATTGATGTGGTTTAAAATTTAAATGGGCTTGAGGAGTAATGATGTCTGATAAAAAAATTTTAATTGTTGATGATGAAACATCAATTATAAATTTGTTGAAGCAAGTTTTTTCAAGGGCCGGATATCATGTCAGTTCAGCCCAGAATGGTGAAGATGCATTGGCATTGCTCCAAAATGAAAAAATCCATGTCATGTTTTTTGATCTTAATCTGCCGGCAATGAGTGGTATTGAATTATGTAGGGAAGTTAAAAAAAATATGCCCATGTCTATTATTTATGCCATTACAGGATATGCATCACTTTTTGAACTTTCTGATTGCAGAGAAACAGGGTTTGAAGATTATTTTAAAAAACCGGTAAACATTAAAACATTGATAAAAGCAGCCGATGATGCCTTTGAAAGACATGAACGCTGGAAGAAAAATTAAAAATAATCTCGATTACATATTTATTTGAAATGATCAGCCCGAACATATGTAACAAAGATTTCATCTGTTGACCTACCAGCCCAAACAAGGTAATTTCAAAGTTTTCATAAGGATGGATTGCAGTGAAAATTCTCTTTCTTGAGCCCTTTTTTGGGGGATCCCATAAAGATTTTGCCTTGGGATTTGCTGCGCATTCATCCCATGATGTGGACCTTGTTACCCTGCCGGACTGCTTTTGGAAGTGGCGAATGCAAGGAGCTTCCCTCTATTTTATCAACCAGATCAAAAATCTGGCCGAATATGACCTGATTTTCACCACGGATATGATGAATTTAACGGATTTTATGGGGTTGGCTGGCCGGGATCTGCCGCCCATTGTCATGTATTTCCATGAGAATCAGCTTTCTTATCCCCTGGGATTCCATGGAAAAAAGGAGTCTTACCTGGGATTTGCCAATATTATTTCTGCGGTTGCAGCAGATGGACTCCTTTTTAATTCAGCGTATCATTTTAATGCTTTTCTGGGGGAAGCCGGGCTTCTTATCAAACAGATGCCTGACAAAAGACCCGAGTGGATGCTTTCTGCACTGGCGCAAAAAGGCCAGGTTCTTTACCCGGGGTGCAGGTTTGATGCAGCACCTTTTGCCTTAAAAGAAAATTCTCTGGACAAACCTTTGATCATCTGGAACCATCGGTGGGACTATGACAAAAAACCGGAAACATTTTTCAAAGTTCTCGCTGAATTGAAAAAAAAGAGGGTCGGTTTTTATCTGGCCCTTCTGGGGGAACAATACGAGATTATTCCCGAGGTGTTTAGGGTGGCCAAAGAGATGTTTAAGGAAGAACTTTTGGTATATGGTTATGTCTC
The DNA here is from genome assembly GCA_016743945.1 of Desulfobacteraceae bacterium. Taxonomy (GTDB): domain Bacteria; phylum Desulfobacterota; class Desulfobacteria; order Desulfobacterales; family Desulfobacteraceae; genus NBML01. The sequence continues at coordinate 249,471 of JADGFI010000002.1, read as the reverse complement.
ATCCCGGGAAGAATATCGATCCTGGCTTGCAAAAGGGAGTGTGGTGGTCAGTACGGCCATCCAGGAAAATTTTGGTATATCTATTGTGGAGGCGATCCGCCACGGGTGTTTCCCCTTACTGCCAAACAGGCTCTCCTATCCTGAAATTATACCACAAAATTTCCATGACGATATTATTTATACCGCCCCGTCAGACCTGGGACAAAAATTGGAAAAATTCCTGAAAGACCCGGATAGATTTTTTCCCCAGCGTCAAAATTTGTCCGATTATACCAGCCGATTTTCATGGGAAACAATCGTAAAATCATATGATACCATATTGGAAAAATTTAAAAATGGCTCTTGACGGCATTTAATCGCATTACTGCTTCTAAATTAAGCAAACGGTTGCAGTTTTGTGTTCCTCTTGGGGACGGTATCGTTCCAGGCGGTTCTAACCCATTGAGATAAAAGTATAATGCATGTCTTATCCGATTTTGGAGTTGTTGGTATGTTTTTTGCTATCTTTTAGGCAACGCTATTTTTTTATGCAAAAACATACCAATATGAACGAAAAAGGAGGAAGAATGAAAAAAATTAAGAAGAGAGTGGGTCTCCTGGCCGCTGTTTTAACCGGATTAATGGGATCTGTCCTTGTTTTAACTGTTTTTGTTTCGTCTGTCCAGGCTGGACCGACGGGCAAATTGCGTATTTTTCATGCAGGAAGTCTGACCGTGCCTTTTGAAAAAATTGAACGAGCCTTTGAAGCCCAATACCCTGAAATTGATGTGCAAAGAGAAGCAGGGGGCAGCACCAAAATGGCACGCCTTATTTCAGAGGTTGGTAAGCCTGCCGACATCATGGCATCAGCAGATTATAAAGTCATTGATAACAACCTTATTCCAAAGTTTGCCAATTGGAATGTAAGGTTTGCCACAAATCAGCTTGTCCTCTGTTACACGGATCAAAGCAAATATGCGGACAAGATCAATGATAAAAACTGGTATGAAATACTGCAAAAAAAGGGTGTAATTTGGGGCCATTCCGATCCAAACCTTGACCCCTGTGGCTACCGAAGCATTATGGTTTTGCAGCTGGCTGAAAAATTTTACAACAGAGCCGGTCTTTTTCAAGCCCTCATTGATAATCGCCCCAAAAAAAATATCCGGCCTAAATCGGTTGAACTTGTCAACCTGCTTAAAACAGGCCATATGGATTATGCCTGGGAATATTTATCCGTTGCGATTCAGCACGGCTTAAAATTTGTAACCCTTGATGATCATATTAACCTTGGTAATTACAAATATGACAGCTTTTACAAACAAGCCCAGGTGAAAGTTACTGGTAAAACACCCAGCACCTGGATTGTGAAAACAGGAAAATCATGCACCTATGGTATTACCAGGATCAAGGATGGGCCAAACCCCGAAGCCGCAAAAGCCTTTCTTGCTTTTTTGCTTTCGCCTGAACACGGTTTGAAAACATTAGAAGAGATGGGACAACCCCCCTTTATACCCTGCCGGGTGCCGTCCCAGGAAATGGCAGACACGCTTCCTTCTGAGATAAAATCTTTGGTGGAAGTAAAAAACTAGGCTAAATGAAACGAATAGAGCCCTTAAATTGTCTGTTTTTTTTGCTTAGTCTTCCATTGATTCTTCTGCTGACACTGCCGTTGCTTCAGATGACATTTCAGCCGTCTTTGGCGATGCTGATGGAAACGATATCAGACAAAGAGGTGATGGGTGCCATTGCAAGATCCATCGGTCTTTCCCTTGGTGCAGGCATTCTTTCTTTTTTAATGGGAACCCCTCTTGCCTACATGCTGGCCAGAAAGGAGATCATTGGGAAAAAAATAATAGAGGGGATCATCGATCTACCGATCATGATCCCCCATCCTGTCGTCGGCATTGCCATCCTTAGTCTGACAGGAAGAAATCATCCCATTGGCAGATTTCTGTCCGACATCGGGATACAGATTATGGGCACCCGGACCGGTATTATTTGTGTGCTGCTTTTTGTGGGGCTCCCCTTTTATGTCAACACGGTAAAAGCCGGTTTCGAAAGTGTTCCCATACAACTTGAAAATGCATCCCGAACCCTTGGTGCGGGAAAATTTTCTACATTTTTGCGCATTACGGTTCCTTTGACCTGGCGGCACATGATACTGGGTATCATCATGTGCACGGCCCGGGCCATCAGTGAATTCGGGGCAGTTGTCATCGTGGCATACCATCCCATGACCGCTCCTGTAATGATTTATGAGCGGTTCACAGCCTATGGATTAAAATATTCACAACCCATTGCTGTATGGCTGATCATCATTTCATTCGGGTTGTTTATTTTACTGCGCATGTTGTCAAATTCAACCCATCCCCAGTGCAGATAAGATCATGATTCATCTGAAAAATATCAATTTAAGGGTGCCCGGATTTGTTCTCAAGAACATCAATCTCCATGTTCAAAAAAACGATTTTTTTTCATTAATCGGCCCCACAGGATCGGGAAAGTCTTTGCTGCTCGAAGGTATAACAGGCCTTCTTCCCTTTTCAAGCGGGACCCTTCTGGTTGGGAATCAGGAGATGACCCGTCTTGCCGTTGAAAAACGAAATATAGCGATTGTTTACCAGAATTTTGCACTCTTTCCCCATTTAACCGTTACTCAGAATATATTTTACGGTGTCGCATACCATTCGATCTCCAAACAGACAGCCTTGAAACGGTTTGATTTGCTGGTTTCCACACTTGGGTTGAAAAAGATTATCACCCGCCATCCCCAAACCTTGAGTGGCGGTGAAAAGCAGCGGGTCGCCCTTGCACGTTCCCTGATTTTAAATCCCAGTGTGCTGCTTCTGGACGAGCCGTTATCTGCATTGGATCCTATTTTCCATGAAGATGCCAAACAATTATTAAAAAAAATCCATGACGACCTGGACATCACCATCATCATGGTCTCCCATAATTTTTCCGACGTATTATACCTTGCCAATAGAGGGGCGATTATCAAGGCGGGTGAAATTATGCAGCAGGGTGAAATCGCAACTATCTTTGAACGACCAAATTCGAAATTTACGGCTTTTTTTGTGGGAATGAAAAACATTCATCCCATCCACAACCGAAATGGGAAAATAATCGTTAAAGAAGAAAATATCGAGATAACACCCTCTTCCCAAGCTTGCAGCACTGCACAGTATATGGCCATACGACCTGAAAATATTTCTTTGAAAACCATTGGCATGGAAAAATTTGAAAATTGCTTTACCGGTAAAATAGAAAGAATTACTAGCAATGGCGTTTTTTTAAATGTTTATCTGCAAACCCAAAATTTTCAATTTGAAGCAATTTGGCCACGAAGTTACCTGAGGGATCACGATTTGGATATCGGGAACTCCATTGTTTTTGGATTTCATCCTGAGTCTGTCCATACTTTTTAAAATAACCTGGGGGAAACTTCAAAATTTATCTTTTTGGGGAAGGATCCAAAGCCTGTTTAATATAGCATCAATCGTATGCCAGGCGTGTTTTTTCATTGGTCAAGACGTGCTTAATACGATCTTGCCATATATCCCCATGCCAGGTGCCAAGCTTCTGGTGCGTTAAATAATTTTTTTGCAAAATTGGATGGGTCCCAATAACAATATCCCCGCCATATCTGGCGGGAATGAATTCACAAAAGGTTACCAATATCGTTCTTTGTTGGCCGTGCTGGCAAAAACAACATTGCCCTGTTTAAACTTTTGCACAACATTAATAATCCGGCCTGATTGATCATTGACAACCTTGACACCGGAATCCTCAAGGGTTTCAAATGCTTTGGTGCCACAGAATCCTGTCAGCAACACCTCTGCCCCATGCGTGCTTACCATGGCTGCCGATTGGATACCGGCGTCCTTAAAGCAATTTTTGTTCTTTTTGTTATCAATAACTTCATATTCAAGCGTTTTTGTGTCCACAATGAGGATATAGGCTGCTCTTCCAAATCTTGGCTCAAGTGCTGAATTAAGCCTGTCTCCCTGTGATGTGACCGCTAATTTCATTTTAATAATCTCCTTTATCGGGTATTCAATTCATTTATTGGAATAGCGCAATTTTTATCCTTCATACCCTGTCAATGTGAAAAGCAAACCACATGCCAATGGGCGAAGAAAAAATAAAATTTATAGGATGGCCTATAATTCAAGGGATTATGGGGATAGAAAAAACCGCTGGCGATCTGGGAGTATAAGAAAGGTCTCACAAACGCAATTTTTTGCGTCCCATGTATTCGCTTTTTGGGTTTCCAAATATGTCTAAATTTTGTAAACAGCTCTGGTGCAATCCTTTTTTTGCAGGTATTATGGACACCCCAGATGCCATGGATGTATTATTGGAGCACCATGGAGATTTTTTTAAGATCAACCTATAAAGAATGGAATAAATATCGATGGAATCCAATCCCAATAGCGCGTTTTTTCAACACCACTCCTTGAACTATATTGAGATGGCCATGCGTACTGACCGGATGGAGCGTATTCAGAATCCCGACGGGTATAGTAAAAAAAAGGGGGACTGTGGTGATATGGTGGAATTTTTTTTAAAAGGCAACAGGGAGAAAATAAAATCTGTTTCTTTCATGGTCCAGGGGTGCATGAACACGGTTGCCTGCAGCAATACGGTTGCCGAGTTTACCCAGGGGAAGTCCTCGGAAACGGCATGGGACATTACCCCTGAGCAGGTGATTGAATTTTTAGAAACCCTGCCCAGGGATCATTATCATTGTGCAGAGCTGTGTGTGGGGGCATTCTATCTGGCCTTGGTCGATATGACCTTGGGCAAGCCGGGCTATTATTAATTTGGCGACGCTGGCACCATCGGTACTGGTAACGCAATTATAACGTTACCGGTACCGGCTTAATATTCAAAAAGTAACGCTGGGATGGATTGCTTTTTGGGCCACAACATTAGGCGCAATAAGATAATTTTTTTTTAACCTTTCATAATAAGGGGTTTAGATATTATTTATGATTTTAATTGAGTGAGTTGGCATAAACGCTGCATCCTATTTTTTTTGTTATCAGATGTAAGGCATTTACTTACCTCCAAAAGTCTGACTAACCACCTCCGTAAAGTCCGGGGCAGCTTATATACCGCCAGTAGCTGCCCCGGATTTTTTTTTTCGGGTTTTCTTGATATTGAAATCTTTCGCGTCAAACAGCACTTCTGCCCTTTGTTTTGGTGCACAAGCGGTACCGTTTCTTGTTTTATCAATACATAATTAACGAATTAACAGCCGAAAGGATATTTTTTTATTATATAATTATCGATAGTTATGAAAATAAATAGAGAACCATCATTCCTTGGCATAAAGATTGAAATAATATTTTTGAATTGATATTTTTGTATTAATTGGGCTAATTATATTAGGAGGTTACCGTGGAAGAACGATCCTTTAGTGATATCGCAATAGTGGCCTGTGGAACCATGAGTCCTGAAATAAATCATCTTGTAAAAGTCGGATTCCTTGATACCCGGCATATTTTGTATACAACCCCGGGGCTCCACCAGGATATTCCGGAACTTGAAACCCAGCTCATAAAGTATATAGAAAAAGCCAAGTTAGCTGCAACGGGTGTGATCGTTGTCTATGGCGGCAAGTATTGTTATGTGAATCCTGATAATCCAACCCGCCTGATGAAAACAATCATCGAGGAACAAGGCGTGAATGTTGCCAGAGTCGAAGCCAGCCACTGCATGGGAATGCTTGCAAGTGATGAGAAGATGAAGCAGATTGCAACTGAAATGTCCGGAGGAGAACCGGTGTGGTTCATGACCCCGGGGTGGGTTAAATATCAAACCCAGGTGTTCAAGGGCTGGGACAAAGCCATTGCCAATGAGAATTTTCCCAGACATACGGGGGGCGCCATTGTCCTTGACGGCATTGGATTCATGGACCAGTATATGGAAGAAACCCCGGAAGAATTCCTAAATTATTGTGACTGGATGGGGATTCCCATGCAGTCATATCCCATCACCCTGGACCGGTTCAAAGGGTTGTTAATGGATCAATTGAACCTGTTAAAAAATCAAAAAATATAGAGGGGGTGGGTATGAAATTTGTCATTATCGGCGGTGATGCTGCAGGAATGAGCGCTGCAAGTCGCGCCAAAAGAATGAATCCGGATATGGATGTGATGGTCCTGGAACAAACCTGTGATGTTTCTTACAGTGCCTGTGGTATGCCATACAATATAGCGGATCCCCAAAGGGATATGGACAAACTGGTTGTCAGAAAAGCCCAGGTGTTTATTGAAAAAAATAAGATCAACCTTTTAACCGGACATAGGGTTACGGCCCTGGACCGTGGGGGGAAAAAGGTATCTGGAATAACCATTGGCGGAGATCCGTTTGTTTTTGACTATGATAAACTGTTGATTGCCACGGGTGCCGTTCCAGTGATTCATAATTTGCCGGGTTTTGATTTGCCCCAGGTCATGGTTTTAAAAAGCCTTGAAGACGGGAAAAAAATAAAAGCAATGATCGCTCAAAACACTATTAAAAAAGCGGTGATCATCGGTATGGGATATATTGCGCTTGAAATGTGTGAAGCCTTTGAAAAGAGAGGTATAAAAATAAGCATGGTTAAGCCGGGATCGGTTTTTTTGCCCTGGCTGTCATCGGATCTTGCAATGGTTGTTTACCAGGAACTGACCCAAAAGGGTATTGATATCCATTCAGGGGTACCCATTGAGAAAATTGTTCCTTTGAAAAATGGTGTCCAGGTTGTCTGTGAAAATTTAACCCTTGATGCAGATTTGGTTCTGGCGGCATTTGGTGTAGCCCCCTCCAGTAAAATGGCAAAAACGGCCGGTCTTGATTTGGGAATTTCAGATTCCATAGCCGTGGACAAGTATTTACAAACCTCTGATAAAGATATCTATGCCGCTGGAGATTGTGCCGATGCGTATCATGTGGTAACCGATGACAAATGCTGGATTCCCCTGGCATTAAGAGCAAACAGGGCAGGGTGGGCGGTTGCCGATAATGTTTGTGGAAGGAAAACCTGTCTTCAAGGGGTCGCAGGAACCTCTGTGTTCAAGGTTTTTTCTCTGGAGGTTGCCAGGTCGGGCTTAAATTTTATGGAGGCGGCAGATGCTGGATTTGATCCGGTTGAAAACAATGTGAAAACAAGGTCCCGTGCCCATGGGCAGCCCGACTCAACACCGATTTATATCAATATGGTGGCCGACAAAAAAACGGGCCGCCTGCTGGGGGCTCAAATGGTTGGCAAAGAAGGGGTGGCCCACCGAATTAATGCCCTTGCCGTGGCATTGCAGAATAAAATGACGGTGGCAGATTTTTCCCAGACAGATTTGGCCTATGCCCCCCCATTTGGCCCGGTTTGGGACCCTTTGTTAACGGCCGCCAACCAATTGGTCAAAAAAATATAGGATTCTGAAACCATGTCAAAAATACGAAGGGGTCGGCAAAAATATTATAATGTTTTTTCTTATTTTTATGATTTGTTTATAAAATTACATTCCCATAATTATGGAGAAGAGACGCGCAAATTTTTGGTGGATTCAGCTCAGTTGGAAGAAAAAATACACCCCAGGGTGTTGGATATCTGCTGTGGTACGGGGTCTGTTGTGCTCGCTTTTGCAAAACAATTTTCTGATATTTTGGCCGTTGGATATGATTTTTCCCTTGGTATGATGCACAAAGCAAGGGATAAAGATGTATCGGATAAAATAATGTTTATTAATGGTGATGCTGCAAGGTTGTCATTTGCTGATGAAAGCTTTGATGTGGTTTGTTGTTCCCATGCATTATATGAATTAAAAAATGAGGTGAGGAAAGCGGCACTTTTAGAAATGAAACGGGTGGTAAAGCCAAGCGGGTTGGTATTGATTATGGAGCATGAAGTCCCGCGTAAACGATTTATAAAAATGCTGTTTTATATACGGATGATGACAATGGGGCCAAAGGATTCCCGGGAGTTTGTAAAACAGGGCATATCCCCATTTGAGAAAATTTTTGTCAATGTTACCCTAGCACACAGCCGATCGGGTAAAAGCAAATTAATCATTTGCCAAAAAAAACCGCCGGGAGTTGCTGACCCCATACCTTTAGAGAGTATGGCTAAAATACAAGATAAAAGATAAAAGGAAAATCAAGATGAGCACCTATTCATGTACCCAGACCACGTCAGTCCTTCCTGATCGCCCCCTTGAGGGTGAAGAAAAAAAACTTATCGACAGTATGCTGTCCGCCATTATCCGGCCGGATGCTGTTGTGGAAGAGATCATAGCAGGATCCAAATTTATCGCAGTAAAGGCCGGCGGCCGCATGGGGCTTTCTTCCCTGCTTGGGGCAAGGCCCCATGGGACCGAAAAGGAGATGGAACATCGCATGGTTGGGAAAAGTATCAAAGAAGTGGCCGGCCTTATCAGCAAGCCGTCTCCCTTTGCCATCTCTCTTGGCTTTGCCGCATTGAATGCCGGCAATGTGCCTGATCCAAAGCATGTTGAACCCTCTAATTTTCCGGCAGATGACCTTATTGCCCGGCTTGGCAAAGATAAAATTACCGGTCTTGTGGGAGAATTTCCCTTTGCCCAATCCTTAAAAAAACGTGTGGGAACCTTCCATTTGTTTGAATTACAAGATGTGCCGGGTGCTGTCCCCCGTGATCAATGGGAAAACGTGCTGGCCGACCTGGATGTTTTTGCCGTCACAGGGACTGCCCTTCTAACCCGGAAAATGGCCTGGTTCCTCTCCAGAGCATCCCGGGCAACCATCATTGTCCTTGGCCCCACCACCCCGTTTTCTCCTGCGCTGTTCCGCCATGGTGCTGATTATCTTTGCGGATCAGTGGTAACAGACATGGAAAAAGTGGGCCAGGGGATTCGAGCCGGCCTGCCGTTTAAAATGGTGAAAAAAAATGGCGGAATTATTTTCACTCAATGGGAAAATATATATCAAAAGTAACGGGTCCTTTGGATGCACCAGGGCTTTTGCCTTTAAACGGATCTAGTGTGCTGCCAGTTTTCTTATATAAAATCGTTCATTATTATAGGTTGAAACAAGAAGTTTATTGTCGGCCAGCAAACAATTGAGTTTGCCAATAAATTGGACCGTTTTTTCCATATTTTTTTATCCACACACCTTTCCGTGATCATTTTTAAAGATTTTCCCAGTTGACAATACACACAGGAATAGGTGCATATTTTGGGAGGAATATTATTTATTCCGATACTTTTACCCAGGCGCCTTGATGGGACAGGGCCAAAGATTCTTGTTTGATCCATGTTCTACTCCTGAAAGATGCGCCTCATATCTTTTAAACGGACAAGACTTTTTCAAGGTCTATTCCGTATTTTTTCATGCGGTTCCAGACGGTTACCCTGTTGATATCAAGAAGTCTGGCTGCTTTTGACTGGTTGCCCTTCGTCTGTTTGAGCGCCTGGATTAATTGGTATTTTTCATTGAAGTTCTCTTCTTTTGGTACTGCCTTGACCCGGGAGGGGAACCTTATTTTTTTGGGCAAATGATCCGGCAGAATAGCAGGACCTTGTGTGGTAACAAACGAATACTCCATGGCATTTTTCAGTTCTCTGATATTGCCCGGCCAGTGATACTCCATGACTGCTTCCATGGCATCATGGCTTACTCCGGTAATGGTTTTACCGGTTTTTAAATTCAAGCGGTGGATAAAAAAATTGATCAAAAGAGGGATGTCTTCTTTCCTGTCTCTCAAGGGCGGCAGGTGTATGGGGATGACGTTGATTCTGAAAAGCAGGTCCTGTCGAAATTCATTTTTGACGATCAGCTCTTCAAGATCCTTGTTTGTGGCAGTGATGATGCGTACGTCAACTTTGATCGATGAAATATCCCCCACCCTTTCAAACTGGCCTGACTCAAGAACCCGTAATAATTTGGTCTGAATTGATAAGGGGATGTCGCCGATTTCATCCAGAAAAAAATCCCCATGATTGGCAGCTTCAAACCGGCCGATACGGTTGCTGTAAGCGCCGGTGAAAGCGCCTTTTGCATGACCGAACAATTCACTTTCAAGGACGGATTCATTTAGTGCGGCGCAATTGAGCTGAATGAAGGGGCCGTTTTTTCTGGATCCGCATAAATGGATGGCATTTGCCACCAATTCTTTGCCGGTACCGGTTTCACCCAGAATGATAACAGGGGCCATACTTTCAGAGGCTTTTCGGATCATATCAAAGACAGTTTGCATTTCAGGTGATTTGCCCACCATTCCTAAAAAATCAGCCTCTCTGTCACTTTGCCTGGAAAGAATATGGACCTTTTCATCCAACTTGGTAAGCTCGGATATATCGGTTAAGGTTTCTACGACGCCCAGGGCTGTCTGGTTTTCATCCCATAGTACCGAGGCATTTTTTAAAACCGGCAGGAAACTTCCATCTTTGCACCTGACAAGGCATCGGCATTTTTTCATATCCGCTTGACCCTTTTCAAATAATTTGCACCATGCCGATTCTTTTCCTGTCTGCAGAGTCAGTTCACAGGCATCACACCCCAACATGTGGCAGGGCATACCAATGGCCTGCTCGGATGTATAGCCGGTAAGCGTTTCAAAGGCTTTGTTGACCATTAAAATGGACCCCTCGGGACCGATAAACATGAGCCCGTCATTAATCGTATCCACTATTTTTTTCCAGAAGGTGTTCATTTCATGGTCATTCATGGGCCTTTTCCTTTAACAGTCGTTTAAGTGATTAAACAGGTGTTTAATCAACGATAGTATTTAAACATATTATAGGTACACCTAAATAAATAAACCGTCAAGCCATGGGTGTTTGTTCGATAATTTAAAATATAAAAACAGATAGTTATGAACTTGGGTGTTTCGAGTGATATTTGCGGTACGTCTGTTGCATTCAAAAGGGTGATAATGACACATTTAAACACGTGGGGTTTGCATGACATCAAAAAACAGATTGGACCTGAGGGGGGTTATTTCACCCCTGAATTTGCTCAAATGTAAAAGCTGTCTTAAATCCATGGACGGAGGGGATGTTCTAGAGGTCTTTGTTTCAGATATGGATGTGGTACAGGATTTGAGAATGATTGTGCAGCGTTCCAATGATCGAGTGGTTTATACCAAGAAACTGCTTGATTGTGTCTGCCTTGGCATAAAAAAAGGACCTAGACATTAAAAAAGGGAGGAAAAATGCAACTTAGCAGACGACATTTTTTTAAATTTATGGGAGCCGCCGGGGTATCTGCCGCTGTGCTGCCTTCATCTGTCAGTGCATGGGAGTCAAAGGCGCCCCCGGATCCCTATGGATGCCTGGTGGACCTGACCCGTTGCGTTGGCTGCCGCAAGTGTGAAGAAGCCTGCGCCGAGGTGAATGGTCTGCTCACACCGGAACGACTTAATTGTCAATGTACGATTTATGACAAGAAAAGAAGACCGGATCATAAGGCTTTTACAGTTGTAAACCGGTATTTTACAGGCAAATTGGATGGGTTTGACAAACCGCTTCCCACCTATGCCAAGGTTCAGTGCATGCATTGTCAGGATCCGGCCTGTGTTTCCGCCTGCATTGTGGGCGCCTTGACCAAGGATGAAACGGGAACTGTCAGATATGACGTGGATAAATGTATCGGCTGCCGATATTGCATGGTGGCCTGTCCCTTTGAAATACCCGCCTATGAATATGATAACCCCATCACACCCCGGGTGATGAAATGCACCTTTTGTTACGACAGAATTTCCAAGGATGGCGGTATCCCAGGCTGTGCCACCATTTGCCCCACGGAAGCCTTAACCTTTGGCAAGCGAGCATCTCTTTTAACGGTCGCTAAAAAAAGGCTCAAGGAAAATCCAGGTGTGTATATAGATCATGTTTATGGTGAACGAGAGGTGGGCGGAACATCTTGGCTTTACATTTCCTCGGTACCCTTTGAGCGGGTAAATTTGCCCGTATTATCGGATATACCATCCCCCAAACTTTCCGAAACCATACAGCACTCGCTGTTCAGTTATCTATGGTCACCCCTAGCACTCTTTGGCGTTCTTGGAGCGTTCATGTATAAATCAAACAAAGTTGTGGAGCCAAAAAATAAAGGAGGCGCCTGATGGAACATAAAGCAAGTCCTTTAAACAGAAAATTCTGGACACCCGGTGTGCTTGTCATGCTGGTTTTTATGATTGCAGGAGCACTATCCATTATTGCAAGATTTACAGGAGGCATCGGCTATGTCACCAATCTTACCAATGCCAGACCCTGGGGACTTTGGGTGGGAGTGGATGTGGCAACAGGCGTTGCCCTTGCTGCCGGTGGGTTCACTACGGCCGCCTTGGCCCACATTGCAGGCAAGCACTATTATGAACCCATTACACGGCCGGCACTTTTAACGGCTGGCCTGGGGTATACCTTTGTTGTCCTGGGGCTTTTGGTGGATATCGGGCGTTCCTGGGCCATCTGGAAACCCATATTCAACTGGAACACCAACTCCGTGCTTTTTGAAGTGGCCATGTGTGTGATGGTCTATCTTCATGTGCTCTATTTTGAATTTTTCCCCATTGTTGCAGAACAGTTCAAGGGCCGGGTCAACCTTCCGGGGATTCTTTCCTCACTCAACGGGTTTATGGATATGATATTGAAAGTGGGTGATGCTGTCATCGGTAAAATTATGTGGGTGTTTATCATTTTAGGGGTTGTCCTGTCCTGCATGCATCAATCAAGCTTGGGGTCCCTCATGCTGGTGGCGCCGACAAAGCTGCATCCTTTGTGGTATACACCGATGTTACCCCTTTTGTTTCTTACCTCGGCCTTTGCCGTGGGGTATCCCATGGTGGTTTTTGAAACAACCCTTGTTACCGCTTCCTTTAAGCTGGATTCCGAGATGAACATTCTGGCGCCTCTGACACGGATTACCATTTTTATTTTGGGAATTTACATGTTCCTCAAGCTTGGGGATATGTTTTACAGGGGCACCTATGTTTATCTTCTGGACGGGACCCATCAAACCAATTCTTTTATTGTGGAGATACTTCTCGGTGTAATGGTGCCCTGGGCGCTGCTGCTTTTTGACCGTGTCAAAAACTCCAGAAGAGGTGTTTTTATTGCCGCATCTTTGATTGTCTCGGGTGTGGTATTGAACCGGATTAACGTATTCATCGTAGGATATAAACCGCCATTGAGTGAAGATGGGTATTTCCCGGCCCTCGGAGAAATTCTGGTCACTCTCGGGCTCATCGCTACATTGATGTTTATTTATAGATTTGTTGTGACCTATCTGCCTGTTTTACAGGCACCCAAGGAGGTGTCCTCGTGATAAAGAAGATTATTTTTTTCGCTGGTCTTGCGATCCTGACGACTGCCCTGTGTATGGCAGATGTCTGGAAAGCCCCGGATCAGGAGCGAGCAAAGCAAAGGGCTAAGGAGGTCGTCCCCTTTATCAAGGAATACAAGGATGACTGCATGGTGAATAGAAGGATGTGCCTGCTGGATGCCGGCATTTCCTTAGATGATGTTCAAGACACTTATTTTTTGATGAACAGTCCCATTATCAAGGAACGCGAAGACCATTACGGGCCTGTCAGATTTTCCCATAAGCGCCATGCAGCTCTTACCAACGACTGCAGCAAATGTCATCATTACCGGCCAAAGGATGAAGCGGCATCGGAAACAACACGGTGCTCGGCTTGTCATCAAGAGTCTTTTAATCCGGATCATCCTGAACGGATCGGCCTTAAAGCTGCCTATCATCAGCAGTGTATAGAATGTCACCAGGAAAAAGCCAAGGGACCTGTGGGCTGCAAGGGATGTCATTTACAGAATGTTCCCGACCATAAGGAACTGGTTAAACTGCCGGATAACCCGGATGCATTTCAGGTGACGGCCGAATGTCAGCGGTGCCATGATGCCCAGGCACAAGACATGCTGACCACAGCCCACTGGCTGTGGAAGGGGCCCTCTCCCTATACAACGGGGCATAGAAAGGATGTCATGCACGGCAAGGGCACAACAGCCCTGAACAACTACTGAATTAGTCCCATAAGCAACGAGGCTCGTTGCACAAGTTGTCATGCAGGATATGGTTGGAAAGACGATAGCTTTGATTTTACCGATAAGACAAAAATGGATTGTTTGGTTTGCCATGATACAACCGGCAAGTATAAAAAACCCGGGCCGGATGCCGGCATGCCCGCAAAGGATATTGATCTAAAATTTATTGCCCAAAATGTGGGGCATTCAAGTCGTGCCAGTTGCGGTTCCTGTCACTTTAATGGTGGCGGAGGGGATGCTGTTAAACATGCGGATCTGTCAAGGCAGCTCCTGGAGCCCAGCAGGAACTGTGACGTTCACATGGGGGGATATGATTTTACCTGTGCAGAATGTCATGAAACAAGAAACCACAAGATTGCGGGTAGAAGCTCATCCGTCCCGGTTGCCGAGGGCGAGGTAACCTGCCAGCAATGCCATTCAAAAGACCCCCATTATTGCGGCAGCGTTTTGGATCACCATTTAAATAAGCATGCAAAAACCCTTGACTGTAATGTCTGTCATGCACCGGTTTATGCAAAATGTAAACCCACCAAGACCTGGTGGGACTGGTCCAAGGCCGGAGATAAAAAACGAAAGCCCAAAAAAGATAAATACGGCAAGCCCGATTATAACAAGAAAAAAGGTGAATTTAAATGGGATGAGTCTGTGGTCCCGACCTATGCCTGGGATTCAGGGTTTATGAAACGTGTGCTCATGGGTGATAAGGTTGATCTCAATGCCGATGTTATCAATATCACCGAGCCTGTGGGGTCTATGAATGACCCCGGGTCCAAGATTGTTCCCTTTAAAATAATGAAGGCTGTCCAGGCCATTGATGCGGATCATGACTATGTTCTTGTTCCCCATCTTTGGCCCCGGGACAAGGATGACACCACCGCCTATTGGAAAAATTTTGATTGGGAAAAAGCCTTCCAGGATGGTATGAAAGCTGTCGGCCTGGACTACAGCGGATCATACAAGTGGAAGGAAACCTGGATGTACTGGCGGCTGGATCATGAGGTCATGCCCAAGGAAATGGCCTTATCCTGTGTCCAGTGCCATGACAGCCTTGCAGGTGATAAAACCTGTAACCGCTGTCACCAGGACAATAGGGAAGTTGATTTTAAAAGGGTTGCCCATAAGGGAACAGACTTTTCCTATATGAAATCCCAAGGGAGAGATGTGGATGAGTTGATTAATAAAACCGATTATATCGATTTTAAGGCCCTGGGATATAAAGGAGATCCCATTATCCATGGCGGTCGTTTCAAAAAGTTGCCCATGGGGTATCAAAAACAATAATAAGAAAGGTGCTGGACAATATGCTGGTACGATTATCCAGCACCTATTGTTTTTATATGAAACCTTGGCCAAGACATTGCAATTATAAGAGTTTCATTTTCCGTTGTGGCCGGGGCAAATACCCGTGCTCCGGCCATGCCGGTTATTCAGATCGCGTTCTTAACTGATCTTTTATGGCGGACAACTCTGCTTCAAGCATATTTACTCTGTTTTGCAATGCGTTCTGATCCGTAGAACCCGGCATCGGAGCGGGGGAGCTCCACTGGCCACCCCCTCTTCCCCGACCAGGTGTCTGGCATCCTCTCCTGCCCATTCCTCTCCCCATTCCTCTGTCTGCAAATCCCTGACCCGGGTCAACAGCAGCGCCTGTACAGCTGCCTCTTTTCCTGCCTGTCATGGGGCCTTCATTCATGGGGCCTCTTTGATTTAGTCCTGGCATAATATTGCCTCCTTTTTATTTATTCATTGATTATTGGGTGGTTGGGTCCTTCAGGCGTTTTTCTGCCATGGCCCATTCCACCCCCTTTTCTTCCATGTCCCCTGCCGTGACAATGACGTCCATGTCCCTGTTCATTGTCGTGCATCGTATAGCAACCGCCTCCTATTTTGAGACAATATGCGTTCACAATGGCGTTTGACAGGTTAAACCGACCGGTTTTCAGAATTCTACCGAAGGTTTGCCGGGATACGTTCATGATTTTTGCTGCCTGGCTCTGATCCAGTCCTTCAAAATCAATGTGTCGGATCGCTTCAAACTCTTCGAGGGAGAGGGTTACCTCTCCTTTTTTTTCAACGCCTTCAGGCCTGAATTCTTTGATGATCGGCCGGGATATGATACATCTTGGTCTTTTGGGTCGGGGCATGAAATCTCCTTTGTTTTGATCATTTGACTATAATACTAATGATGTCACAGAGCTTTGTCAAGGAAAATTATGATCAAATGATCAAAATAACTTCGGAGGGGAAAATTTTTCTTCCCCTCCGAAGTTCTTAAACACCAGGATTAATGGGGTGCAGGGTATTTTCAGAGGTGCCTGACGCTAGCTTTTTAGGAGGGTCGCGCCACAAGCTAAACAGGATCTTCGGCTTTAATGATGATATTCTTTTTTCGCCAGAAGATAAAATCCAATTTCCGCCAATACTTTTTTTGATGTGGGGCGGATCCTCTTCTGTAGAAGTTGTTTGGCTTCGTCCATGGCATTTTCCGTTTAAATCAGGGGGGTCAAAAATAATGATAATAATTTTCTGCATCACCTGTAAGAAATCTATTTCAATGGTGGTGCCCATGAGAACTTTTATATAAAACGGTGTGGTAACGGAGCCCAAAGCCCTAAGACCGGATTTATTGAAGATGAGGGATTTGAGGTCCTGCCAGTTTTTGAGCCAGACCCTGATGTTCTTTTTTCCAATATCAGAAACAATAAATTAAAATTTATCTCTAACAAAACCCTGGAAGAAATGGTTGAGGCAGATATTGAGATTATCGACAAGGTCAGGCCGGATCTGGTTTTAACTGACGGCCGATTTTCCGCCCCTGTTTCCGTCCAGATTTGCTGTGTCAAGCATGCTGCCATTGTTAATGCCTCTTCCACCAAATACAGGTCTATCCCCTATCTTCCGGTCGGTGACAGCTTGATATATAAGTTTTTGAAACACCATTGGAGTGAAAATCTCCTTGATTCATTTTTGCTGAAATTTGAACAATCGGTTTTTGATAATGTTATGAATGTTTTCAAGCATATGTCAAAGCAACATGGTTTAGGAAAACAGATGACTGCCACAAATTGTCTGGAAGGTGTTGACTTGACCTTGATTGCCGATGTGCCTGAATATTTTCCCACAAGAAATCTGCCAGAAAATTTTCATTATATTGGTCCTTTAACCTGGAAACCCTCCCGGATAAACCCGCCCGAGTGGTGGCCACCTGCTAAAGGAAACAAAAAACTTGTCTATATTTCCATGGGCACAACAGGATTGGGTGATTTTTTTACCATGGTTCACCGTCTGTTCAAGGATCTGGACTATATTGTCATCATGACAACAGGAGCCCAGTCTGATAATATCAAGACCATTCCTGGTAGAATTTATGTTGAGCCCTTTATTGACGGAGATCTTGTGATGGAAATGGCAGATATCGTTGTCTGCCATGGGGGCAATGGCACGATTTACCAGGCATTGTCCCATGGAAAGACCGTCATAGGGATTCCCACAATCCCCAGATTCTTCTTACTAATTTAGAAAAAGTTTTAAAAAGTAGAGAGATTTTAAAAAATTCGCTTTCATTTAGATCTCTTCTTCAAGGCTATATTAACAGCAGCACTGCAATTGATCTGATTGAATCTGCTTTGATATAATAATCTTATATAGCTGTAAAGGTTTAAAATTCTTTTTAATAATCTTCAATGATGAAAATATTTTTACAAAAGATAATTTAAAAATTGTACAAAATATTTCAGACCAGCTTCAAGCTTAAGTCATCAATGGGCATTTTATTGGCCTATATTTTTTTGTTTTCCCCGGCCCTTATTGCCATTTAACCCCAAAAAACATATTTGATAATCTGCTTGAATATGCCCTTTCACCGAGTTATTATCAACCAGTCCATGCTCCTTCATCTAGGTAGAATATTTGAGTTTGAACCAGTATCTGTTTTTTTCCGATCCTACATGGACACCCTTAACCGATTTTTTAATTATTGATTTTTGGATGAATTCAGCAAGTTTTTTGATCATAACCTTGATAAAGCACTTGACCCTTCATATGGCATTATCCTGAATAGTTCAGTACGAACGACCCGGTATTTTTTCGCAGGGTTCTATGGGTAATTTCTGAAGATTTTCCAATTCTGAAAAGCATGATAAGAGCTTCATCTTTTAAATCAACATCCGGAAAAACCTGTTTGAATTCAGGAATGATTTTTTCCAGCAAATTTGAATGCTTGTCTAAAAAATTGTTGTTACCCTCAAGCAGATATCGAAGAAAAAACAGTGTGATTGCCGTCATGGGCTGTAGATAAAGGCTATTATCCGTAATGGTCAGCCAGAGCCTTTCAAGGGCCATTCCTCCCTGGAGAAAATTGGTATTGTCAAATCCTTTGACTGTTATCAGACCAGTACCTGCTAACCCGGAACAGAGTTGACACGCCATATTCAGGGATGGCCCTTTTTTTGATTTGAAACTGACCTTGGATGTATCCATGTATCTGAATTGAATAGCTTTGGGAGCAAGTCCCAGGGCAAAAGCAAGGTATTTTTCTTCAGATTTCATACCCTCTTTGATGTTAAAATATTCATCAAATCCCATTCCCCCGGATGGTGCAAAAACAAGCATGGCCGATCCAAACCCGAGGGGACCTGCTGTGATGACATATATCCCTTTTCCCTTGCCCGTTTAAAAATCATCCGTCTTGTTTCAAAAGCAAAAAAATCCAGAGAATCTATTACCACAGACACTCCGTCAAGGAAATCGTCAACATTGCTTTTATCAATTCCCTGTGAAAATTCTGAAATATTGATAAAAGGGTTGATGCTTTTTGCCTGCTCTTTCATGACTTCCATCTTGGGACGTCCCAAATCAGGAACCCGGGCTCCAAACTGACGGTTGATATTGGCGGGTTCATAAATATCAAAATCTGAAATATTGAAATTTCCAATGCCGGTTCTAACCATTGATATAAAATGGATTCAACCGACCCCACCCATGCCAGGGATAGCAATTTTTGAATGTTTCAGCCTCTCTTGTTCCGATTTCGTGAAAAGGCCGATGTTTCTCGAAAAAGCTTCATCATGGTAGTCTTTTTGGGAAAAAATACCAAATTCTTTTAATTTGTCCAACAACTGATATTGATTCATCCCTGAAGCCCCTTTTATAGTTTTCCTTTTTTTTATGAATCCATTAAAAACTTTATGGCAGCCCGAATAATATAGTTTGTTTATATAGTCTGGCAGATTACTACTAGACATTTATATTTCCTACACTGTATCATAATTGAAATAATGAATAAACCAGATGATGATATCTTTAAATCACAAAAAAAGGAATTTTTATAATGCTATTTTCAATGAATTTACTATACGCTTGGAGCGTTGATCGTGTTTTTCTGCAATTAATGTCTTCTTAAAGAACCTTAGGGTTAGCATTCTTTTAACTTGACTTATTCCTCTGAATCTATTTAAATTTAAGTCAACGATTCAAAAGAGTAAATAATAACCCAAAAAAAATGGAAAAATAATTGTTAGAATATGACAAGTTTTACTTTGGGGAGGCTTATAGCCAAGAGCTTAAGAAAAAGATTTACAGGCTCAGGTACGAGGTTTATGCGTTGGAATTCGGTTTTGAGAACCCCTATGATTTTCCTGATAAACTTGAGCGCGATCAATTTGATGACCATTCCGTTCATTTTGTTGCAGTGAATGAAGACAATGATATTATCGGGACAGTCAGAATGATTCTTGATTCTGGAAAAGGATTTCCAATTGAGCATGCATCGGAAATTACAGATTTCCATGACAGGCCAATATCAAAAAAGATAACCGAAGTATCACGGCTTACTGTTGCAAAAACACTTAGGAGAAGGCTTGAAGATGGGATGCACGGCATTGAATCCTATATTCCCGAGTCCCAGGGAGGAGTTTCAGACAAAATCAGTGCTGAGATCCGGGAAAGAAGGAGGAGACCTGCCATTGTATTGGGGCTTTACCGGGCTGTTTACCAGAAGTGCAAGGAACTGGATATCACACACATGTATATGATAACCGAAGATAAATTGTTCCATGCATTGTACAAGTTTGGTTTTGTTTTTTCAAAAGTTGGTGAACCTGTTCAATATCATGGTAAAAGGACTCCCTATGCTACATCATGGCGTGCCATTGAAGAGCATATGCACCAACATCACAGCGATCTGCTTGATTTCCTTTTGTTCAAGCTTGATAAAAAATATCATCCTCGGTTTTGACCATTTACAACAATTGCAATTTTTATATTTTATTGCCCATCAGATAGTAGGCTTTTTCATGGTTTTATGATCAAAAATTATAGAGTACTTCAGAAGTTTATGGGCCTGATTTATATTCAACCCATCAATTAACCAGATAATGCAATTTTTTTTCTGTAAATTGTCGGGCTAGTTTTTTTTGCCGAACGGTTTAAGTTAATCCTGGCTTACTGCTGAAAAATGAATTTGCAGGAAGACTTTTACACTATTAAGCCTCGCCTGTGCAGGTACCTCTTTTTCTGCCTGTCATGGGGCCTCTTTGATTAAATCCTGCTTCCTTTATTTATTGACGATCGGGCGGGATATGCTACATCTTGGTTTTTTGGAACAGGGGATGAAATCTTTTTTGTTAAAAACCAAGATTACAGCGGTGCTGGTATTATCAGTGGGAGGGGGGCGGCCCCTGGGTTCTCTAAGAGGGCCGTGCCACAAGCACCGGTACATTGGATTTATGAATAACACCGCTGGCAGTGCTTCCCAGAATTATCTCTTCAAATTCACCCTGTCCGTGGGTTCCCATGATAACCAGGTCAAAGTTCCCTTCCTTGGCAGTTTTTACAATCTGTTCAACAGGATCTCCGGCTTTAATGATGATATTTTCTTCCGCCAGAGGACAAAATTCAATTTCCGCCAACACTTTTTTTGATGTGTGGCGGATCCTCTCCTGTAGAAGTTGTTTGGCTTCGTCCATTGCCGTTTTATTGAAGTCAGCGGTTTGATTTTTATCATCTGAAACCATTATGCCTGCTTCCGATGAATAGGTTTCCAGCAGATCGGGAACCACATGAATAACCCAGACCTTTGCATTGAACTTGTTGCCGATGCTGCAGGCATATCTGGCTGCAAACCTAGCCGTTGCGGAAATATCAGAGGCAAACAATACTTTTTTGATGTCCGCCACCATTGAAGGTTTCTGGCCTGGGGTTGTTTTTTCTTCTGTTTTTTCTTCAACTGGTTTGGCAAGCAAGTGTTCCGGATGTTTTTTGCTTAAATCAGGGGGGCCAAAAATTTTATCCGTGAATTTTACATACCATGCAGCGGACTGCACCTGGATTATATAGGCAATGGCGACCACCAGTGCGGCGCTGGCGCCTTCCTTGCCAAAGGCATTAATAGCGATGGCAAGGGCAATGGACAGGTTCCTCATCACAGACCCGTAAACAAGTGCAATGGCATCCCCCCGGGGTAAAAAGAATTTGCCCACAAGGCTGCTGAGGATAAAATTAAACGAGTAGATAAGGGTCAAAGGCACAAGGATGTATAACAGCATACCGGGAGATGCAGCAATTCCTTTTGCCTTTAGTGCCATGGCAATAAATACAATCCCGACAACGCCCAAAGTTGAGAGTGCCGGAAATTTGGGACCGATGTTTTGTTTAAAGGTTTTTTGGCCGTATCGTTTAACCAGTGCTTTTCGGGTGAGAAATCCTGCGATCATGGGGACAAAAACAATGATAATAATTTGCTGCATCACCTTTAAAAAATCTATCTCAATGGTGGTGCCCATGAGAAATTTTACATAAAACGGTGTGGCAATGGAGCCCAGGGTAAGCCCGATGATCGTCATCTTTACGGCAGCTTCAAGGTTCCCCTTGGCAAAACCTGTCCAGGAGATGGTCATGCCGCTTGTGGGAACAAGACCGGTTAATAGAAGTCCCAGCGCCATATAGGGGCTGTCTTTAAAAAAGATCAGCCCGAGGAAATACGCAAGAAAAGGAACAATTCCAAAGTTAATGATCTGGGTCAACATCTGAGCTTTTGTGTCCCCCCCTTCCAAGACCTTTTGAAAATTGAGATTGACCATCATGGGATAGACCATGAGAAATGTAAAAGGGATGATAAGCCCTTTTAAAAATTGCGCATTAAAAATGATGCCAAATACAAAGCCTGAAATCATTATGATCGGAATGGCAATGGTGAGATTTTTCGTTATTTGGCCGAGAAATTTCCACATACGAGACTCCCTTATTACAAATGTTAATTTAGATAGGGTGAATTTAAATAGGACCGGGTGACACTTGGAAACAACTTTGATTCCGTATGGGGAAGAAATTGGGCTTTTGTAAATTCTTCCATGAAACGGGTACTGCTTGAAAAATCAACATATGTCATTGAGTCAGATATTTTTATGGCCTGTTGACGATGGGTATTTGAAAGCAGCGCCATGTAAGCGCCTGCTATTGAACTATTGCCCATGTATCTGAATTTTTCCCTTTGAATATCCGGAAACAATCCGATGGTGATTGCCTTTTCAATATCAAGGTATTGGCCAAACCCGCCAGTAATGATCATTTGGTCAACCATTGAAAAATCCATGCCGACCTCTTCAAGAAGGACGGTGAAGCCCGCATAAATTGCGGCTTTGCTCAGTGTCAGGCTTCGGATATCTGATTGGGTGAAGATGATATCCTCTTCGGAATCAATGTTTTTTGCAAATTCAAGAATAAAGGCCGATTCATCATTAAAAACGGTCATTCTTGGATGACCGGGGTTTATCCTGAACCTGCCGTCCTGGCCGAGGACGCCTTTGATGTGCATTTCAGATAAAAGATCTATCATACCGGATCCGCAAATGCCCCGGGCGGTTTTGTTGTCAACCGTAATATAGTCTGGTTCAAAGGTTTCAGAATTCAGTGTGATTTTTTCAATGGCACCCTCTTCTGCCCGCATTCCCCATCTTATTCCCCCTCCTTCAAAAGCAGGGCCGGCGGAACATGCTGCCGTCATAAGAAATTCATTGTTTCCCAGCACGATTTCTCCATTGGTGCCCACATCTATGAAAAGGGTTATATCAGCCTTCTTGTGAAATCCAGTGTAAAGAATTCCCGATACAATATCTCCCCCCACATAGCCAGCAGGTCCCGGCATAACAAATACACCGGCATAGTGCGCGGCTTTTAATCCCATATTTCTGGCCTTTATAATGGGAAATTCCGAGATGGTCGGTATATAAGGTTCTCTTCTGATATGTCGAGCATCAATTCCCAAAAGAAGGTGGACCATGGTTGTATTCCCGGATATGGTTATGTTTTCAATGTTTTTATGGGATTGTGCAAGGGAAGCCAAGGCCCTTTGAGCGAGGTTGTTGATGGTTGAAAGGGCCATTTTTTGTAATTTTTTTATCCCTTTTTTTTCAGAGCAGACAATCCGGTTGATGACGTCATCACCGCAGGACGACTGGCTGTTATGTCCAGATGCCGCACTGAGAACCTCTCCTGTCTGCATATCAACAAGATACACAACAATTGAAGTGGTCCCAATATCCACGGCCATGCCAAGTGATTTTTCCTCCTGTGAGACAGGACGGACATCCACAAGTTCCAATGAACATTTTTTTTGGAGTACAGAGGCTGTCACCTTCCAATTGTCCTGCCTTACTGCCTGGGTCAATTGTCTCATTACCCTGATTCCGGAACTCATTTTAACGGTATCACATTTGGCCCGCCTAAGATTTCGTTTCAACCTTTCAAGATCGCTGACCGTATCCTCCATCGTGGGAGGTTCAAGTTTGAGGGTGTATTTTTTGACCATGGGATCAAATTTTTGTACAAGCCCTGCGAGATTTTGGGTGGCATCTACACCCATCCCGGCGGTCTTCAGCTTTTTTTCCAGGGTCTCTTCAGGTATTCTGATAACAATATTATCTGCAATCTTTGTCTGACAGGCAAGCATATACCCATTTTCTTTTTCTCGATCACTGAGTAGAGAGGTGGGTTTATTTCCCAGAGTTCCGGATTCAAGAATTAGCCGGCATTTCCCACAGGAACCCTGACCATTGCAGGATGCATTCACATATATATCCGCCTTTTGGGCTGCTTCAAGCAGGGTTGTTCCTTTGGGAATTTTTATACGGACATCATCGGGCAAGAATACAACCGAGAATTCTTTGGATAGGGATTTTTGAGTTTTTGAATCAAACCCTTTTTTGGAGATAAAGTGAATGGCGCAGGATGACCGAAATTTACAATAAATATCAGGGTCACGACATTCCAGGCAGTGTTCGCAAAGATAAATATTGTGTTTCATACACAGATAGCGGGTCTCTATTTCAGGGTGATTTATACAATAGCCCATTTTAACCTTCCCAATTTTATTGGTTATTTTAGGACCGCAAATTTTATCTTATTTCATCTGCGATCCTTACTTTTGTCATCAATGGTTTTCCAACGCTTCATTCAGGCTTTGTTCAATGGCTGCAGTGGGTTGAAGCCCGACAAGTCGTTTGACTTCCTGGCCATCTTTAAAGAGGATCAGAGTCGGAATACTTTGAACCATATAATCTGTTGCCAGGGATCTTTGATCATCAATATTGATTTCAAGGATTGTGGCGAGGCCCTCATATTTTTTTTTCATATCCTTGATAATGGGTTCCATGGCTTTGCATGGCCCGCACCATGTTGCACCAAAGTCAACCAGAACAACTTTATCTTTCAAGCTTGACTGAAATTGCTTTATATCCATTTTAGTTACACTCCCTACTTCTTGTTAACAAAGACGTTGTTTTTAAAAAAAAACATTCAAAAACTATACCAATGATAGATATCTTTTTTGCAACAACTTGAAATTATAGAGGATAAATAGCTATTTTTATGTATGGGATTTGTTTTCTCCCAAAAAGGAACGATTTTGAGAACGCATGGTAACTATTGGTAACGTTTTTTTGTACATAAAAAAGGAACCAGATGAAACCAATGGATAAAAATTAATTCCTGGTAAATAATCAAGGGTGTTGACGGGGATGGTAACGTTACTTATCTTGAACAGATAACTTATCTTTGAATTTGAAAGGAAAAAAATGGAAACCCATGAATTATGGAATGTTCAGTTTTTAAACCAGATTCTTGACACCATGGCGGAAGGCCTGTTTACCCTGGATGACAATGGCATTATAACATCCTGGAACAAGTCCATGGAAAAAATAAGCGGCTATCTTGCCCAGGAAGCCGTAGGGAAAGGATGCAGCCTGCTGCAATGCAGTCGCTGTTTCGGAGAAAACTGTCCTGCTGACATAACAAAGTGCGGTGTGATACGGCATGGAAAAACCGAAGCCAAGGAATGCTTCATCCGGCATAGGGACGGTTATGACATCGCAGTGATAAAAAATGCCAGGTTGGCCAGGGATGATGATGGCAAGGTACTCGGGATTGTAGAGACGATTACGGATTTAACCGAGCTTAAAAAAATTAAAAAGCGGGCTGAAGAAGCCCAAAAAAAGCTTAAACATGTTTATCGGCTTGGCAATATTATCGGGAAAAGTGTTGCCATGCAGAATGTGTTTGATGCCATTCGAGCTGCTGCCAACAGCCAGGCCAATATTCTGATACAAGGGGAAAGCGGAACCGGAAAGGAATTGGTTGCATCTGCGATTCATTATAATTCTGCCAATGCTGAAAATCCCATGATAACCGTTAATTGTTCAGCTCTTTCCGAATCCCTGCTTGAGAGTGAATTGTTTGGTCATGTAAAAGGCGCCTTTACGGGTGCCCATCGGGATCGGAAAGGCAGATTTGAACAGGCGGATAAGGGCACCATTTTTTTAGATGAGATTGGTGAGCTCACTCCCTATATGCAGGTGAAACTGCTCAGGGTTCTCCAGGAAAGAGAAATCGAAAGGGTGGGGGACTCAAAGAAAATAAAGATTGATATCAGAATTATTGCCGCCACCCATAAAAATCTTTATGACCTTACCGCCCAGGGTAAATTTCGTGAAGACCTTTTTTACCGGCTCAAAGTCTTTCCCATAAATGTCCCGCCCCTGCGAAAACGACGGGATGATATCCCTTTGCTGGTTCATCATTTTATCCAAAAAGGGAACAAACGGGAACATAAAAAAATTACCCATGTCAATGCACAAGGGATGAAAAGGATAATGGCGCATTCCTGGCCGGGAAATATCAGGGAGCTTGAAAATGCCATTGAACATGGGTTTGTTATCTGTGATTCTGATCAAATTGCATTAACGGATTTGCCTGTGGAAATCAGAGAACCCCAATTCCATCAAACTGATTTTACATTAAACCCGCAAAAAAATGCACTCCGGATGGAAAGAAATTATCCTATTTCTTCTTTGACCAAAGAATCGTTGATTCGGTTGCTGGACGATTGTGGATGGAATAAAGCAGAAGTTGGAAGACAGATTAACAAAAGCAGAACTGCCGTCTGGAAGTATATGAAAAAATGGGATATCCCATTGCAAAAATAATAAAAATAAATTTATACGAACCCAAAATTTTTTCTATAATCTGGATAAAATGGTATTGCCGGGAAGACAGACTGTCTGTTTTCCCGGCAACTTGGGTGACGGTACGTTTCGATTAAATTATTCCGGGATCTTGTCAAGGCTTATTCCAAGTGCTTTTGCAACACCTTTCCCATAGTCTGGATCAGCTTTCATGCAGTTACCGATATGGCGGATTTTAATTTCTTCAGGTGCATCCCCCATTGCTCGACCCGTATTGCCAAAAAGAGCTTGCCGCTGATTTGCATTCATCCCTCGAAACAGGTTGCCCGGTTGGGTGTAATAATCGTCATTGTCTTCACGGTGATTCCATTGGTCTGCGGCACCTTCAAGATCCAGTGGGGGTTCGCTAAATTCAGGCTGCTCCTGCCACTGTCCATAAGAGTTTGGCTCATAGCCAAGGGTGCCGCCGTGGTTATCATCCACTCGCATGGCACCATCCCGGTGATAGCTGTGAACCGGGCATCGGGCACGGTTGACGGGAATAAGATGGTGATTGACACCCAGTCGATACCGTTGGGTATCTCCATATGAAAAGAGACGACCCTGGAGCATTTTATCCGGGGAAAATCCAATTCCCGGGACAATATTGGTCGGATTAAACGCAGACTGCTCCACCTCAGCAAAATAGTTTTCAGGATTCCTGTTTAATTCAAGCACGCCCACATCAATGAGGGGGTACTCTTTATGGGGCCAGACTTTGGTAAGGTCAAAGGGATTAAAGGGAAACTTTGATGCATTCTTTTCCGGTACCACCTGAATTTTCAAATCCCATTTTGGGAAATCGCCCTTGTCGATGGTCTCTAAAAGGTCCCGCTGGTTGCTTTCCCGGTCTTTTGCCACAATAGCGTCAGCCTCCTCATCGGTGAGGCATTTGATTCCCTGTTGTGTTTTAAAATGAAATTTTACCCAGAATCTTTCATTGTCCGCATTAATCAAGCTGTAAGTATGACTGCCATAGGCATTCATGTGACGATATGAAAAGGGGATTCCCCTTTCACTCATGGTGATGGTTACCTGGTGAAGCGATTCCGGAAGAGATGTCCAAAAATCCCAGTTGTTTTTTGCGCTCCTCATATTGGTCCTCGGATCCCGCTTCACCGCATGATTTAGATCCGGGAATTTTTTGGGATCTTTTAAAAAAAATACAGGGGTATTGTTTCCCACTAGATCCCAGTTTCCCTCTTGTGTGTAAAACTTCATGGCAACCCCGCGAATGTCCCTTTCTGCATCAGCGGCACCCCGCTCTCCGGCCACCGTGGAAAATCGAAGAAACATCTCTGTTTGCTTTCCGATTTTTGAAAAAATATTTGCCTTTGTATGCCGGGTGATGTCATGGGTAACGGTGAAGGTTCCATAGGCGCCGGATCCCTTTGCGTGCATACGGCGTTCGGGGATTACTTCCCGGTCAAAATGAGCCATTTTCTCCAGGAACCAGGCATCCTGCAATAATTGTGGCCCTCGAGGTCCGGCACTCATTACATTTTGATTGTCAGAGACGGGTGCACCAGCATTGGTTGTTAGTTTTTTCTTTTCAGACATGATAACCTCCCTTTTAACGTTTTTAGGATGTTGCGTATCATTTGATAAAGATTATCAATAAATGACAAAAAAATATACCTAGAATTTTTTTGCATTTTTATAAGATTAGATGCAGATGAGGGTAGGGCTTATTTCCATCATACCAAGTTTTTGTATAGGCTTATATCCGGGATACTGCCGGGCATTAAAAATTTTGAAATTTGATTTGGTTTTTTTAATAAGGAAACCAGTGTTTTGTCTGCATTGCCAGTAATAAATGAAAAAAGCGCTATGCCTGCTTTTTCAATTATTTGCGATTGGATCTCGGTTATGGCCCCGCAGATAAGAACATCTATCTGGAAATTATTTAGGGTTGATGCAATTTGGTGTATCTGTTTGGGATTAAATTTCTCGAATTGCCGATGGACAACGTTTGAACCATCAATCTGGGCGATCATCAACGTATTCGCAGAATCAAAAACCGGTGAAATCCTATTACCCCAAATTGTAATTGAGAGTTTCATTTTTTTTGTCTCCTTCATCGGGTATTGGATTCACCGTGCCAGGGCGTTTAATCTTGAGTTTTTAATCCTTTAAAAACCATACGCGTCCCCGCCATATTCAAAAGATACTGTTCCGGCATCTCCATTTGAATCCGCATCATTGCATTTCGTCCGGTACAATGAGTTGGAATGATAAAATCCGGATTAATGTCTTTTAGCGCTTTAACCGTTGTCTCAATGATGGGGGCAAATTCGGCTCCGTAAGATGAAATCCACCCATAATTGCATGAACCTTATCTATACCGGTTATTTCCTGTGCATATTTTACAGTGTTAACAATCCCGGAATGTGCACACCCGGAAAGTACAATAAGGCCTTTACCACGCAGGTGGGCTATGAGTGCGGTGTCGTCATTTAGGGGATTTCGCCAAGGAAGCATAGTTTTCCACCAAATATTGGATAAGGCGTTTGGGTTTCAATAAGGTTAACATTTGTTTTTTTTATAAATTGCAAAGAAAAGAAAGGCTACCCAAAAAATATTCCTTACAGATTGTTTTTCCGGCAAATTTTGTTCAGATGACGGTTGCCGGATCTGCCGGGCAGTCAGGGATAAAGAATTGGCTTAAATTATAGGCCGGTTTATGGTATAGCTTCACAAGGCCGTGTCCTTATGGATGCGGCCGATTAATTGAAATAATATTTGGGTTTGGTGAAATGGAATGACATTCAATATAGCAATTAACGGGTATGGAAGAATTGGGCGGTGCGTGGCAAGGGCCTTGTATGAATCAAGAAGATTTTATAATAAATTAAATCTGGTGGCCATAAATGAAACAGCCCCGGCTGAAACCCTCTATCATCTGACCCGGTTTGACTCCACCCATGGTCGGTTTCCCCTTGGGATTAAAAAATGCAAGCAAGGGCTTTTGATCGGAGAGGACACCATCCATCTTTTTCAGGAAAAAAATATCGTTAACCTGCCCTGGAAGGATCTTGCTGTGGATGTGGTGCTCGATTGTACCGGGGTGCACAATGACAGGGAATCGGCGGAACTTCACCTTTTGTCCGGAGCTTGCAAGGTGATTTATTCCCACCCGGCCAAAGACGAGATGGATGCCACCATTGTATACGGGGTCAACCATCATACCTTAAGGCCTGAGCATGCCATTATATCCAATGCTTCGTGCACCACCAATTGTCTGATCCCGATTATAGATGTCATTGAGCGGCACCTGGGCATAGACAGCGGAGCGATTACCACCATCCATTCGGCCATGCAGGATCAGCCGGTGATAGATGCCTATGGCACGGATCTGCGCAAGACTCGGTCTGCCCTGCAATCCATCATTCCCGTGAGCACCTCCCTGGAAAAGGGGATTGTAAGGATTCTACCCCAAATGGAAGGAAAATTTGAAACCCTTGCCATTCGGGTTCCCACCACCAATGTCTCCCTCATGGATATTACGCTGCAGGTCAAATCCGATACCAGTGCCGATGCCATTAACCAGATGTTAACCCTGGCCGCTGCAACTAAATTTAAAGGCATATTAGGGGTCTGTGATGAGCAGCTGGTCTCCTGTGATTTTAACCACGACTCCAGGTCTGCCATTATTGATTTACCCCAGACACGGGTTTCAGGCAAACGCCTGATCAAGATCCAGGCCTGGTTTGATAATGAATGGGGCTATTCCAATCGGATGCTGGATACCACCCTGGCGGCGCTTAACGCATGAGCAAGTGTCGGGCAAAAAAAATGCTTCCCAATGCCCATGACGGTTTTTTGGGAAGCAATATTAAGGCAGCAAAATTAAATGGGGATATCCAGGGCCATCAGTTTCAGGGTGACAGCCTTTAATTCTTCGGGAATATTTGAAATATCATCAAAGGGCCGGACACCGTCCCGATCGGATTGGATAATTTCATCCAGTTCCGGCAGAAATCCGATGATTTCATAATCCGGCATGCTTTCCCGGATCAATGCTTTGTCTGCTTCTGATTTGACCCGGTTTCCCAGGATGACAACATTTTTTATGCCGATATCCTGGCCCAGTTTCCGGATTTTATCCGCTGCCACCCGGCTTCTTTTCCCCGGGTTTACCACCACTACCAGGGCATCCACAGAACCGGAAGTGGCCCTCCCCAAGTGTTCAACCCCCGCCTCCATGTCCATGACAACCACTTCATTTCTGGCAAGAACCAAATGATTCATCAGGGCTTTTAAAATGGTGGCTTCAGGGCAGATACAGCCGGAACCCCCATGGGTTACCGTTCCCATGACCAGTAGTTTTACCCCGTCTTTTTCAATGGAAAATCGGTCCGGGATGTCATCTACCTTGGGATTTAATGTGAAAAATCCCCCCATGGTACCGGGGGTGGCGCCTGTCCGTTCGGCAATGAGATCGGACAGTTCTGCCACAGGTGTTATGGGTTGGGTCTCATCAATACCCAACCCTGCCGCCAGGTTGGCAACCGGATCAGCATCAATGGCAATCACGCTGGTTTCTTTATTTAAAGCGGCAATGGTCCGGGCAATAAGAGAGGTGACCGTTGTCTTACCGACCCCGCCTTTTCCGCCGAATGCAAGTTTTAAACTCACGGTTTTGTGCTCCTAAAAATTATTGGTTACAACCAGGCAGATAAAAAAAGAGGTCTCAATTTAAGGGTTTGAGAAGGGATCCCTTTTCATCTAACAGGTAAATCTTGTGGCCGTTTTCAGCCGCCGCACCCAGCAGGTCTTCTTCAATGATCGCATGGGTATCATATCTTCCGTTAAAGATATCTTTGGGCATCAGCATAAAGCAGGCTTCTGCATCCTGTTTGGTCTTAAAGGCCGGAAGAAATTTTTCATTGGTATCCTCTTGAGCGAAACCGACGAACTGTTCTGCTGATGTGTCAGGGTCCTGGACTATCACATAATACCAGTTTTCAATTGTTTTTTTATTTTCCAATTCATTCCATCCTGTAAAAAGGGTATTTCTTCTGAATATAAGACTCAATTTTAAAAAATAAAGTCGTGGGGCAATAAAAAAAGCAAAGCCCCTGACCGTTAAAGCGGCCAGGGGCTTTATAAATAAATGCTACAAAATACTAAATTTCAAGCCATGAATCAGAGTAAAGTGTTTCACCCATGATGACTTTATAGGTTTTGGCATAATCCTGCATTTCTTTTTCAAGACCTGAAATATCGGGTTCATTGCCATCCATCATGCCGTAGATCAGGTCCACAATGTCCTGGCGCTGACCTTTTGCAATGGCGGTCAGTTTGGTGTCAAGGGGATCGGAAATAACAGCTTTCATACCATATTTTTCAAGCATAACCATATAAGTACGGTTTAAAATACCGCGCAGATGTTCCGGAGGTCCATTGGAAATATTGGACAGTCCGCAGGTGGATTTTGAGCCCGGCGCCATATCTTCGAGCATCATCTGGAAGTTGAGAAGACTCATGCACTGCTGTTGCTGGATATTCACCGGCGTAACAATTCCGTCCACCCAAATTTTTTCATTGGGAATGCCAGCTTCGTTGGCATAGTAAAGCAGTTCAACGGCAAGGGCCGCTCTTTCGTTTTCATCCCTGGGAAGACCGTCCGGCCCCCACATGAGCGCCACAAAATCGGCATCATATTTGGCAGCCATGGGCACCATTGATTCATATCTTTCGGCTCTTGCCATGATCGAATTGACGATATGGGGCTTATCAGCGGGTTTACAGACCTTTAGGCCTGCTTCAATGGCATCGATATTGGATGAATCCAGCAACAGGGGCATTCCCGGAACTGCTTCCTGAACCACGTTAACCACCCATGGCATCAGTTCTGTTCCAAATTTTTTAGCCGGTCCAAGGTTGATGTCAATATAATCCATACCCAGTTCTTTTTGCCTGAGAACTTCTTTCTGGATGGGGTCAGGATTTCGTTTGGCAGGATCGGCTTCTTTGAATTCTTTTCCAATTACTGTGGAAATTACATTCAGACTTTCACCAAATAGAATCATATAGTTTTCCTTTAATTTTTACAATTGTGAATCTTTAAAGGGGGCGGGAAACACGGGTGTCCCACCCCTTTTCTTACTTACTTTGTTTTGAGGAAAGCCGGCAGGTGAGCGGCTTCTCTCGGGCCAACCGTAATGGTCCAGCCGGGAAGTTCTTCTTCAATATCCCCTGCAATGGCAGCCGCATATCCGGGGATAATGAGTTCGGTATGTTTTACCTTGTCCATGATGCCGCTCTTTTTAACAAAGGTACCCACATCATCACCGCCAAATTTACCGGCAGCCCAGGCAGTCAAGACCGACAGTCCTTCAGAGTCCTTGATCAACAACCATGCCGGTACTTTGCTGGCTTCGATTTCACCAGAAACAATGAAATATGTCAAGGCAAAGTTGGTGGTCACCAGAACCGGTGAGTTTTCATCGGGGTTGCCGATTTCAAAAATACCTTCGGTAACCGTCATCGGGCGCTGGGGATCGGTGAATATATTGAGTCTTTCCAAAAGCAGCGGGAAGAGGGATTCCGAGGCAAAGTCAGACAGAACCACAATACCGCCGTATTTTGCAACCAGCATTCCTGCGATCATGGTTTCCATGTCCAGGTTGGACGCCATTTCACTTGGAAAGGAAATGGACGGAAATCCAAGGGCTTTGTTGCCTGCCTTGAGAGCTGCGCGGCGCATGGCAACCTGATCTTCGAGAAGCTGTTTTATTTCCCTTGAACCAGAATCCAGAACCAGATCTTTGAGACCCATGCCGGTGAGTTTTTCCGTCAGGGGAATTAAGGCTTCAACTGTTTCGGCTTTTACGGCCAAGGGAAGATCTGCTTCTTTGGCAAGCGCTCCCATCTCGTCTACATTTGCTGCTGTTGCGGCATAGAGCAGGGGACGTTTGAATCCGGCTGTTTCAATACCCGCCTTCATAACACCCAAATCCTGGGTCATGAGAACCAGGTTGAATTCAGATTCCTTGGCAATTTTACCTGCAACAGCTGCAAAGGCGGCAGCTCCGTTACCGGCATCTTTTACCACCAGAAGCTCAGGTCTCAGGTTCAGTCCTACCCGTTCATACTGGAAGGCATTGTAAGCTTTTAAGGTATTGTCTAGAACTGCAAGATCAATATCAGAAGCAACAGTGGCGGCCAGGACAGTGGGGTTGAAAAAGGTTTTTTCATGCCTGTAAAGAACGGTTTCTCCACCCGTGGTGGTTTTACGGACACCCTTGCCCAAAGCAACCGGGCGAATGGGAGGTGCCGAGGCTTCGGCCAGTTTTTCCTTTGCGTCATCGGAAACATAGGGGCAGGCGTCCAATTCCGCTTTTCCCGATGCAAGATTCATCGCAAAGGCAAGGCATGTGGGGACTCCGCACTCCTTGCAATTTGTCTTGGGAAGGAGTTTGAATATCTGTATACCAGTTAATGCCATTTTTATCTCCTTAAGTTTTTACAACTTTATGGGAAAGGTGCAGCAGAATTAATTTTAGAAGTTTGCCGCACCTTTTTTTGTTTAATAATTATCCTACAAGGGACTCCATGGTAAGTGCCGGATGACCTTTCTCCTTGAGAAAGGGCATGATCTCTTCTTCGGTGATACCAACGGTTTCATCGGCGATCATGTCATACAGCCCTGGAACTCCCATTGCTTCTCCCCGGGCAACAATCCGGTCTTTGAGCTCTTCTTTGAGCATCTTGGGCATCCAGACCATTCTTAACAGTCCGCCATCGCCCAGGATAAATTTACCCTGGGTGATGTTGTGTTTGGAGTGACCCACAAATCCAGGAGAACAAGCACCACCGCCCATGACACCGGCCAATGTGGTAAACTTCATCCCACAGGGGGTTTCTCCTGAATAATCCCGGCCAACGGTCATCACCCCGTTACACCCCGGCAGCATGGCAGCGATACATTCGCAGCAACCGCAGGTGGTCATGGGATCAACGACCATGGAGTAGAAGTTGTAATGGGTAACCGTACCTCTGGAGGCCTTGTATACAAAATCATTAACCCCTTTCCATTGGCCAAGTTTCGCATCAATGCATTCGCCTTTTTCAATGGGCTGGTTGGGACCGGTCGGGTTAATTTCATAGGCAGCCCTACAGTCCATCCAGTTGTAAGCACCACAAAGGCCTGTTCTCTCAGGGCTTACCGAGCATACATGGCTGGGAGCAAAAGACTGGCATAGGGTGCAAGAATAATATATATCAACATCCTCGTCCGTCATATTATCCACCCGGGCATCACGTGACAGGTAGTTTTCCCTTGCAAGGGCGGTCATCTTGTCCACATCTTCTTTTTTGGTAAAAAGGGTAACCTGGACTTTATCGACAATCTTGGTGAAATCCTGGTGAAATTTGGCATGGAGAACCACACCGATATCTTTCAGGGTAAAGCCTTTTTCAATGGCGGCTTTAGAAATACGAACCCAGGAGATGTCCCGTTGACCTATATGCATGATCCCCTGGATATAGTTGACCAGGTGATGGATCTGACGTTCCATGATGGGCTCAAAATCTTCCTGGAACTCGCGGCCGGCGATTTCTACCTTGATTCCCAGTGGGAAGGTTTCGCCTTCTTTGATACCGTCAATATCCGGACCGTCAATGATAACCTTGCCGTCTTCGATGGCATTCATGTCCGCCATTTTAACAAGCTCGGTGCATTGGGTTTTTCCACCGCCGCATTGGGCATGAAGATCTGCTCCTCTTACACGCTCACCTTCAAATGCAGGACCGAATGCACAGGGAATATCAATTTCAGCTATCTGAACCTTAAGACCCCTGACTTCAACTGATTTCTGGCACATGTCTTCATGGGCAACCGGTGCTACCACATGCTCATAGGTACAAATACCCGTGGGCAGAATTTCGGGGATCGGTGTGTCTGCAATGGTCGGGAAACCCCAGTTTACACAACCGGCTGCAGCTACTCCCCATTCGGTTCCCACATCACCTAAGGCATTGACAAAGGCAAAGATTCTTTCCTTGTTGTACATGAGAATCTTTTTGTAATCGCCAGGCTGAACACCGCCAAATGCCATGGCAGCCCTGTTGGCAAACCCGAGGGCAAATACAGCAGAAGAAATATCCGGACCAAAGGGAACGATACGGGTGTTCCATCCAATCTGCATGTCAGCATCCAGGCATTGCTGGATCAGGGTTTTTCCGTTGTGATTAGCTGCACAGAAGATATACAAAGATTTCTTCTGATAATCTTCCACGATCATTTTGGCAATTTCTTTGTTGGGGGCTGCACCCACCATGGCGGCAAACCCGGGAGCAGACCCATCGACAAATTCTACCCCACGTTTTCTCAGGATGGTATCATCGGCAGCACCCACCCAGATTTTTCCATTTTCAATATCCGGGTCTTCCTGGGCAATGTAGAAATCAGGGTCATTGAGATATCTTAGGGCTTCTTTTACTTCATAGGCGATAATACCTGCCATCCCGGCGTCAAGTAATGGGCCAAGGTAGGGAAGCCATGTTTTAAGTTTAATATGGGGCGGCAGAAGTCCCTTTGCAAATTCCATCGGTTTTTTAAGGTCTTCGAGGGTTTCAACTTTAAGCCCGGTCAGAGAATAAATTACCGGCAGATAGTATGCGGTATTCGGGAATCCGACTTTTGTACTTGCATCATATGTTTGAAGGGCTCTTTCAAGTTCTCCTTCAACTTGTGATACCACTTTATATCCACCTTGAATGGCAGCAAATGCGATCAACTTTGACATATTTTGTTCCTCCTTCGTTGAGGATTTAAATTATTTTTTCTGTAAAAAAACAGTTTCATTTCCTAGGGACTCTATGATTCCAGGGCCTGACGGGATGCCATATCCATCATGACTCTTTCCCTTGCCTTATCAATGCCCAGCTCTTTTCTTTTTCTATCTATATGGGCAATCATGAGTTGTGCGTGTTTAACAGGATCAATTTCAAGATCCCACATGCCGCCATACATTTTTTCAAATCCTTTGGAAAGATAATCATGGAATACCGGTGCGCCGGATGTGGGCAGGGTGACACCGAAAACAGTATAAACACCGGATGCAACAAAGTAGTGACCAATGGAGATAGCTTTTTCACTCATCCATTCCGGGGCACTTCCTGCCACCGGTAGATCACAGATATCATTACCCAAACCGCCGGCTTTAACCACTTCTGTTGCGGCAAGAAGGATACGGCTGTTGTCTACACAGGAACCCAGGTGGAGAACCGGTGGAATACCCACCGTCTCACAAATTTCAGCAAGTCCCGGGCCGCAGTGAACTGCAGCGGCTTCAGGGGTGAGCAGTCCTTCCATGGCACAGGCAATTGCATTACAGCCCGTTGTCAGAACAATGACATCATTTTTGATCAGTTCTTTGACCACTTTGACATGACCGTCATTGTGTTTGGTCCGGGCGTTGTTACAACCAACGACGCCTGCAATACCACGAATACGGCCGTTGATGATATTGTCGTTCAGGGTGTAGTAGGTGCCGCGGAATGTTCCGCCAAGGTGGTATTGGATGGATTCAACACCAAAACCGGCAACCTGTTTTGTCTTATAAGGCGGAATCATAACATCGGAGCCACGGTTTTCAAAATTGTCTATGGCCATTTTGACGATGCGTTTGGCGTCTTCCAGGGCATGATGTTCATCAAATTCAATATGAATAACATTGTCCTGTTCCATTTTTGCAATGGGGTGGGTGGTGATCAATTTGGTGTGAAAGCATGCTGCAACATTGGCCAGGTTCTGCATGATACACTGGATATCAACAACCATGGCATCGCAGGCACCGGTAATGATGGCAAATTCCTGCTGGAGAAAGGTCGCTGCTGTGGGAATTCCGTGACGCTGGAGAAGTTCATTGGCAGTACAGCAGATTCCGCCCAGCTGGATGCCGGCAGCGCCTTTTTCTTTAGCATAATCCACCATTTCCTGGGACTGGGCTACGGCAACGATTATTTCAGAAAGGATTGGCTCATGACCATGAACGATGATGTTGACATGATCCTCTTTCATGATGCCCAGGTTTGCTTCTGACTGGAGGGGGTAGGGGGTGCCGAAAAGTACATCCTGAAGGTCTGTGGCCAGCATGGAGCCGCCCCAGCCATCAGCCAATGCAGCCCTTGTTCCTTGTTTCATCAGGTTTTTATAGTCCTGATCAACGCCCATGTGGGTTCTGTGCATGATTTCAACGATTTCTCTGTCTATGTTCCTGGGAAGAACCCCTTGTTTTTTCCATTTTTCATACAGGGCCTCGGGTGCTCTTTTCATGTAAAGGAGCTCGCCTTCGGGTTTTCCCCATTCAGCCATGGCAACTTCACCGACTTCAACGGCAATTTCATCCATATCCCTGTCTTTTGTTTCCCCGTCTACTTCAACGGTTATGGCGACATTAAGGTAAGGCGCAATGGCCAATAGTTTTTCAGTGTCTTTTATCTGGTAAACGTCTGTCTCTTTTCTTGCTGCTGCCAAAAATACCTCTGCCACGCCGCGTCCATGATCTGAATGGGCGGATGCACCGCCGGCAATCATCCGGATAAAGTTTCTGGCTGCAATGGTGTTTGCAGTGGCACCGCAAACCCCTTTTCTTTCGTCTTCGCCTTCAATGCCGTTCTTGGGTAATGGAAGCCTGCAAGGCCCCATTGAGCAGTTTTTACAGCATGTTCCCTGGGCGCCAATGTTACAAGCTTTCATATTAGCGGCCCTGTCAAAAACCGTATCAATGCCTAATTTTTGTGCGCGAGCCTGTAGTTCCTGAGTTCCCAAGTCGATGGACACTTCTTTGGGATCAACCAGTTTCGGCGATTTTGCTTTTTTAGCAACAGTTGCTTTTTTATCTTCTGACATTAGAGGTTCCTCCTCCTGTTAATTTTCTGATGATGCGTAAAATTAATGATTATGTTGATTGAAGTATTCTGGGTCATCTTCTATGGGTCCTGTCCAGGCTTTCTATAATTTTTTCAAGTTCTGTTTTTTGGAAAACTGCAGCCGTCATACTAATGGAATCAGCAGGTGCAGCGATTTTTGAGGCCGCAGCTTCTGCTCTTTCAGCAGCACGTTTTGCCCTGATCGCTTCTTCTTCGTCTTGGCGTTTTGCAGCCTCATCTTTTTGTGCCTGTTTTGCCGCTTCAATTTTGGCTTTTTCCGCAGCTTCTGCAGCGGCTTTGGCATCTTCGGCAGCTTTAATCTTGGCGTCGGCGTCGGCTTTGGCTTTGGCTTCGGCATCCATCTTGGCTTTTTCCGCAGCTTCTGCAGCGGCTTTGGCTACTGCTGCCGGATCTACGGCGGGTGCTGCCGGTGCTTCAATCTTGGCTTCAACCGTGGCTTCGGGTTTTGCTTCTGCTTTGGGCGCTGTTGCAGGCGCAACTGCTGCCTTGGCCGGTTCTGCTTTTTTGGCAGGAGCTGCTTTCTTTTTTTCTTCTTCGATGGTCAGATCTGCTGCCGGTGAAAGGCCTGCAAAATCAATGTCGACATCATCCAATCGTTTGGCGATGGGAGCCACATCCATGGCAGAACCACCGTCTGAAATCAGGTCGATAAAGGCCTTGGTCAATTTGATGGATTCAGGGTGGCGCATAATAAGGATACTGGATCCGGACATCAGATAGGATACGGCACCGACCGCTTCCATGAGAATGGCACGTGTCTCAGGGTCACCCAGTTCAGGGGCCTCTTCAACCGTCAGTTTGGTTTCTTTACATTTCCAGACTTCATTGCCAAGGTTATTGATCATGGGATTCTGGAGTTTGTCGTCTCCCTGGGTCATGGCTGCCTGGGAAAGGCGTTCCATAACAGAGTAAGAATACTCAAGTCCATAACCCAAGCCCCCTGTGGTGGGATCAACAATGACCTTGTCAAGGGAAACCCCAAGGTTTTCAAGAAGAATGTTCACCTGTTTGGCCAGGTTGACATCAATGGGAGAGGAGGAAATGATCGTGTGGCCATAGCCCATGGCGGCTGCGCCGATTCCTTTGTAGTTTTTTTCTTCAACGGGACCTATGATCAGGTTGTCACCATCACATACTTCTGCAACTTTTTTAAGGACTTCTTCATCCTTGGCAGGGACTGCACAGCCCCATACAATCAGGGGAACATTGATGGCACCCATAACTTTTTTAACGGTTGCTGCTGCATCGTCGGCACTTGCATCCAGGTCATTTGGGTCCGTGCTTTTCAGCTGGAGAACAATGGCCTGGGCGCCGTATACATCCACGCATTTTTTCGCCCATGCTGCCGGATCGGATACAACGTCCTTAAAGGGAGCCAAGGCGGCTTCGGGCCAGTCTTCGGGGGTGATGTCCCAAATTTCCATGGCAATCACGGGCTTGTTGGGCATCTCTCCTTCAAACTGATAAAAAGGATAACTTGTTTGACCGCCGACGGTAAGGGCGGTATCACCTTTGCCAATGGTGATGCCTTTGATACTGCCGGCATACGTTTCTTTGGTTATTTCAAATCCCACTTTTACCTCCTAGAGTTTAAGATAGTTATGAGTTGGGGGGGGGTTAAAAAGACGTGACGTTATCACTGAAGAGCAAATATGATGGGAAATGAATAAATCAAATAGTGTTAACACAATTTGGATGCTTCTTCCCATATATCTCCCCTATATTTTAGGTTATGATCTGATAACAGCATATGATTTATAATTTGTAGTGTTTTTTGTCAATAGATGAGTGCATTTATTGAAACAAGACTGAAAATGTGAAAATACCAGGATTATCAAGGCTTTTGCCAGTATGGAAATGATGCTATCGCCGATTGAATTTGATTTAGTTTATAAATTGAAATCGTAAAGGCGAAAAAGTTTTTTTTTGTTTTTTTTTGAATAAAATTTATTAAATTTGTATCTATGTAATTTTTTAACAATTTTTTTTGTATTACATTAACTAATTTTACTTTTTCGATGAAAATTTATCATTATCCGTTTTTTCTCCACGACTAAAACCCGGAATTTAATTTGTGGAAAAAAGTTGATTTTTTGCTTTTATTTATATAGTTAGGATACTCAGTTAGTCTTTTAGGTCCAAAAACCGGTAGAATTGGTTTCACAATACTTTTTATCACAGACTCGTTCCTAAGAGTCCAAATCAATAAAGGAGTAAACCATGGCATTAGATCCAAAAAAACATTTAGACTGGGAAATTGCAGAAGACGCAGAGAAAACAATGCTCACCATCTATGAAATAGGTGATAAACTGGGGCTCACCAAAGAAGAGCTTCTTCCCCAGGGTCACTATATTGCAAAAATAGATTTCAGGGCGGTTCTTGATCGGCTTAAGGACAAACCTGACGGAAAATACATTGATGTGACTGCCATTTCACCCACACCTCTGGGCGAAGGAAAGTCCACATCCAGCATGGGCCTTGTTCAGGGGCTTGGTAAAATTGGTAAAAGTGTATGTGCTGCCATTCGCCAGCCTTCCGGCGGGCCGACCATGAATATCAAGGGGTCTGCAGCCGGTGGCGGTCTTGCCCAGTGTATTCCTTTGACTCCTTTTTCTTTGGGCTTTACCGGTGATATTAACGCCATCATGAATGCCCATAACCTGGCAATGGTTGCCTTGACCAGCCGTCTTCAGCATGAAAGAAACTATACCGACGAGCAGCTTGAAAGACTTTCCGGCATGAAACGTATTGATATTGATCCCACAAAGGTTGAAATGGGATGGATCATGGATTTTTGCTGCCAGTCACTTAGAAATATTATCATTGGTATTGATGGGGTTAATGGTAAATCCGACGGTTTCATGATGAAATCTAAGTTTGGTATTGCCGTATCTTCTGAAGTTATGGCGATTTTGGCCATTGCCACAGACCTAAAAGACATGCGTGAAAGAATGGGCAAAATTGTTGTTGCCTATACCAAAAAAGGCAAACCTGTTACCACGGAAGATCTCCAGGTGGCCGGTGCCATGACAGCCTGGATGGTGGATGCCCTTAATCCTTCTTTGATGCAGACCCTTGAAGGTCAGCCTGTAATTGTCCATGCCGGTCCCTTTGCCAATATCGCCATTGGCCAGAGCTCCATTATTGCTGACAGAGTCGGTCTGAAACTTGCTGATTACCATGTCACAGAATCAGGCTTTGGTGCCGACATCGGGTTTGAAAAATTCTGGAACCTAAAATGCCGTTATTCCGGTCTTAAGCCAGATTGCGCCGTTGTTGTTGCCACCATCCGTGCCCTTAAATGCCACGGTGGTGCACCTGTTCCGGTTCCTGGTAAGGCCATGCCCGAAGAGTATCTTACTGAGAACGTTGAATGGGTCGCCAAGGGTTGCTGCAACCTGATCCATCACATTAGAAATGTCAGAAAGGCTGGTATCTCTCCTGTTGTATGTATCAATGCATTTTATACAGATACCGATGGCGAGATTGAAAAGGTTCGTGAGCTATGCGAAGCTGAAGGCGCAAGGGTCGCTCTTTCTCGTCACTGGGAACATGGTGGCGACGGCGCCATCGAATTTGCAGAAACCGTTGTTGAGGCCTGTGAAGAAAAATCCGAATTCAAATTTTTGTATGAACTGGATATGCCGGTTAAAGAGAGAATTGAATTGGTTGCCAAGGAAGTATACGGCGCCGACGGTGTGGATTATTCTGCCGAAGCCGAGGTTGCCCTTAAACGGATCCAGGCAGATCCTGAATTGGCAGGCCTGGGGCTTTGTATGGTTAAAACACATTTGTCCCTGTCTGACAACCCTGCCCTTAAGGGTGTTCCCACAAACTGGAGATTGACCATTCGTGAAGTTCTCACCTATGGCGGTGCGGGTTTTATCGTTCCTGTGGCAGGTGCCATCAGCTTGATGCCTGGTACCGGTTCCAACCCGGCATTCAAGAGGGTGGACGTGGATGTTGAAACCGGTAAGGTTCAGGGCGTATTTTAGCCCTTCCTTATATATAACGACATTATATAGCGATAACCGGTCTTGGGGACAGTTTTTCCCAAGATCGGTTATTGATAGACATCAGGAGAAAAATTATGACTGCTAAAATTATCAGCGGAACTGAAATACGAAAGGCGATCCTCGCAGAGGTCAAAGCCGAAGTCGACCAGATGAAAGAAAAAACCGGCAAGGTGCCGGGTCTTGTTACTATTCTGGTGGGATCCAGCCCCGCTTCCATCAGCTATGTGACCTTAAAGGTTAAAACAGCTATCAGTTGTGGATTTCATGAAATTCAGGATGACCAGTCTGTGGATATTTCAGAAGCAGATCTGCTTGCCTTGATTGATAAGTACAACAATGATCCGGATATCCATGGTATTCTGGTTCAACTGCCCCTGCCGGATCAGATTGATGACAAAAAGATTCTCAATGCCATTGATCCTGACAAAGACGTGGATGCCTTCCATCCGGTCAATGTGGGGCGGCTCATGATTGGCGGTGACGAAGCCAAATTTCTTCCCTGCACTCCTGCGGGAATCCAGGAGATGATCGTTCGTTCAGGAACTGAAACCTCCGGTGCTGAAGTGGTCGTGGTGGGCAGATCTAATATTGTGGGAAAACCCATTGCCATG
This sequence comes from Desulfobacteraceae bacterium, assembly GCA_016743945.1. Lineage (GTDB taxonomy): Bacteria > Desulfobacterota > Desulfobacteria > Desulfobacterales > Desulfobacteraceae > NBML01. The sequence goes on along the minus strand of JADGFI010000002.1, from coordinate 206,439 downwards.
ATGATGGCCCAAAAAGGCGTTGGTGCCAATTCCACCGTGACCATTGTCCATACCCGGACCAAGGATCTTGCCGCCCATTGCAAGCGGGCGGATATTCTGATTGTGGCTGCTGGTGTGCCGGATCTTGTGAAACCCGAATGGATTAAACCGGGCTCCACTGTTATTGATGTGGGCGTAAACCGGGTGGGCATGAATGAAAAAACCGGAAAAGCCATCCTCAAAGGAGATGTTGATTTTGAGGCTGCCAAGGAAATTGCCGGCGCCATTACACCGGTTCCGGGCGGGGTTGGACCCATGACCATTGCCATGCTCATGAAAAATACCCTTAAATCTGCTCAATTGGCTCTTAAATAAGCAGAATCAGGTGTTTTCCAATAGGTTTTTGTCAGCTTGATAGAAAAAAACGTCGGTATTGCCAAGGGTGATACCGGCGTTTTTTTTTGGTGGAGTAGGCAACTTTTTATACCCTTGCATTTTTTTTTGTTTTTGTCTTTACTTACGGCCCAAAAACAATATTATTATAAGAATACTAAAAAAATCAAGACGCCATTATATCGATAATAAGGGAGTGAATCATATGGACAAGCTGGATGCTATTTTTTCTCCAGAGACAATTGCGGTTATCGGGGCATCAACCCAGAAGGGAAAGGTGGGGCATGATATTTTTGCCAATATACTCTACGGAGGATACACCGGCACCCTGTATCCGGTAAACCCCAAGGCCAAGTCCGTCCTGAGTGTTAAATGCTATACCAGTATTGCCGCCATACCGGATCCCATTGATCTTGCCATGATTATTTTACCCCCCAAGGCAGCTCTTGGCTCGGTTAAAGAGTGTATTGCCAAGGGGGTAAAGGGGATCGTTATTGTGTCCGCCGGTTTCAAGGAAGTGGGCGGTGACGGGGCTCAGATGGAAATTCAGATCAAAAATCTCTGTGCCGAGGCAGGCGTGCGGCTGGTGGGGCCCAATTGTCTGGGGGTGATCAATCCGTCTAAAAAAGTCTCGTTGAATGCCAGTTTTTCCGCCAGGATGCCCAAGCCCGGCAATGTGTCTTTTATCTCCCAGAGTGGTGCCCTGTGTACGGCGGTCTTAGATTATGCGGCAGATAAGGGGTTTGGGTTTTCAAAGTTTATTTCCATCGGCAACAAAGCCGATGTGGATGAACTGGATCTGCTGCGGTATTACCATGCAGACCCGGATACCGATGTGGTCATGGTCTATATGGAAGAATTGTCCAGAACCTCGGAGGAGTTTGTCACGGAAGTTCGGCAGATGACTTCCGGTACCAATCCCACCCATGTGATCGTTATTAAATCTGGATCTTCTGCTGCCGGAGCGGCAGCGGCGGCTTCCCATACCGGCGCCCTGGCGGGTTCCGATGCCATTTATGACGGGATATTTACCATGTCGGGAATTTTGCGGTGCAAAACCGTAAATCAATTATTTGATTATGCCCAGGCTTTTGCGGCCAATAAATATCCTACAGGGGATCGGGTTGCCATTGTGACCAATGCCGGCGGGCCCGGTATTATTGCCACGGACATGAGTGAACAGTCTGGATTGAAACTGGCCCAATTTTCAGCGGACACGGTCAAGGAATTGAAAAAATACCTGCCGGTTACGGCTAATTTTCACAACCCCGTGGATGTAATCGGAGATGCTGCCAAGGACCGGTATGAAAACACCCTGGCAACGGTTCTGGCCGACCGGGGAGTGGATGCCGTTCTGATTATCCTGACCCCCCAGTCCATGACCGATGCCATTGGTACGGCAGAGGCTATCGTAACAATAGCCCGGAACAGTATCAAACCGATTTTGTGTGCCTTTATGGGGGTGGTGGATGTGTCCGACGGTGTTAAATTGCTGCAAAAGCATAAGGTTCCGGTTTACCAGTTTCCAGAGAGTGCCGCCCGAAGTTTGGGGGCTTTGCGGGAGGGCATGAAGTGGTCTTTTAGAAAAATTTTACCCCAGTATGATTTGAGCTATGACAGGGAAAAGGCAACGGCCATTCTTGAAAAATATAACAAAGAAGGTCGAAAGATATTGGGAGAGCTGGACGGAAATGAGATTCTCAAATGCTACGGGTTTAAAACCATTCCCATGGCCCTTTCCAAAACAGCGGAAGAGGCGGTGCAAATTGCAGGCAAAATCGGTTATCCGGTTGTTATGAAAATTGTTTCTCCCCAAATTTTGCATAAATCGGAGGCTGGTGGGGTCAAGGTCGGACTTGAGGATGCCCAGGAGGTTGAACAGGCCTTTGGATTGATTATTAAAAGTAGCCGCGCCTATGATCCTGATGCCGAGCTTACCGGCGTTCTTGTTCAGAAAATGGCGCCTGAAGGCAAGGAAGTGATCCTTGGGGTGACAAAGGATCCAGTTTTTGGTCATGCCATCATGTTCGGACTGGGGGGGATTTTTGTTGAGGTATACAAAGACGTTGCCTTCCGGCTGTCCCCCATGGGGCGCAATGTGGCACGGCGGATGGTAAAAAGCATCCGGGGGTATCCGATTTTAAAAGGATTGAGGGGGCAGGCACCCTCTGATATAGAAGCCATTGAGAAAAACATTGTGGCTTTGAAGGCTATGGTGGATAATCACCCCACCATTGTGGAGTTGGATATTAATCCGCTGTTTGTCCATGGAGAAGGAGAGGGTACCACAGTGGCGGATATTGTGATCCGACTTGAAGATGAGACGTAAAAAAAATAATTTTAAGGAGAGATGAAATGCCCGAGGGAGATGGATTTACAATGAAGGAGGGGCTAAAGGGTTCCCCCACCGGGAAGACCCTGCCCAAAATTGATTTTTCAGGCTTTATTTTGTCTTTGTATTCAACCGGACTTGTTCAGTTGGGCAATGTCGAGGATCCGTCAACGGGTAAAAAAGCCAAAAACCTTGAACTGGCACAGCATACCATTGACATGATTGCCATGCTGGAAGAAAAAACCCGGGGGAATCTGACCAAAGATGAAGAGAATCTGTTAAAAGCCCTGCTCAGTGAGCTTCGTCTGGCATATGTCAAGGCAAAGGCGTGAGTCTGAAAAGAGTATCCTTTGCCAAGGTTAATCTTTTCTTGCATGTGACCGGAAAAAGAAAAAATGGGTATCATGAACTTTATTCTTTGATGACACAGATAGATCTTTGGGATGAAGTGGACTTTGTTTTTGAAGGAAACGGTATCCGGGTCTCCTGTGATCATCCTGATGTGCCGGAAGGCGACTCAAATTTGGCATATCGGGCAGCGAATTTGTTCTTTAACGCCTATAAAAAACAAAAGGGCAGATTTCCCCTGGATGGGGTCTTTATTCAGATTAAAAAACAGATACCTGTCGGCGGTGGGCTTGGTGGCGGCAGCAGCAACGCAGCCACCGTTCTCATGACATTGAATGAATATTGTTCCAACGCTTTTTCCAAGGGAGAACTCATGAAATTGGGGTTGCGTCTGGGGGCAGATGTTCCGTTTTTTATTTTTGGAATGCCTTCCCTGGTAACAGGTGTGGGAGAAAGATTGGAAAAATATTCAAACCTGCCAAAATTTTATCTGGTTTTATGTGACCCAGGCGTGTCCGCTTCAACTTCAGATGTTTTTAAAAATCTGAAGTTTAGATTGACATCCCGGTGTAATTATAATATGAATACTGGTTTGAATGCGCTGGTAGGAGGGCAGGGGGGCGATAGCGGGGAGAAATTGTACAATGACCTGGAAGTGTCGGCATGCAGTTTATACCCTGAGATCGGCTCTGTTAAAGAGGAGATGGAGTTTTTGCTGGAAAGAAATGTATACATGTCTGGAAGCGGCTCGTCTCTTTTTGCTCTTTTTTCAGGACCAGAGGATGCAAGGAACGCATATGGATTGCTTGCAAAAAAATGGTCTGGAGGGTCAAAAAAGATTTTTTTGACCTCGTTAAAGCGCTGAGATTTGAGTTTAATGTACTGGGGCGTCGTCAAGTGGTAAGACACAGGGTTTTGATCCCTGCATTCAGAGGTTCGAGTCCTCTCGCCCCAGCCAAACTTAATATACTAAAAAAAAGAGATTTGATATGAATGGCTTGTCCATTTTTGCAGGGAACTCCAACCCGGTACTGGCTGAGAAAATTTCAGAGTATCTTGCAAAACCCCTAGGAAGATTGAAAGTCAACCGTTTCAGTGACGGGGAAACCCAGGTTGAAATCCATGAGAACGTTAGAAAAAGGGAGATATATGTTATCCAGTCCACCTGTTATCCGGTGAATGATAATCTGGTTGAACTTTTGCTTCTGATCGATGCGTTCAGGCGGTCTTCTGCCAGTCGGATCACGGCAGTTATTCCGTATTTTGGATATTCCCGTCAGGATAAAAAAGTGTCTCCCAGGGTTCCTATTTCTGCCAAGCTTGTTGCAGATCTTTTGGATGTTGCCGGTGTTGACAGAGTCATTACAATGGATCTCCATGCCGGACAGATTCAGGGGTTTTTTAATGTGCCCGTGGACAATCTGTATTCTGCCCCCATTATTATTGATGATATTAAAACCCGTTTTTCCGATGATCTGGTGGTCGTCTCGCCTGATGCTGGCGGGGTTGAGAGGGCCAGGGCCTATGCCAAGCGCCTTCATGCCGGGCTTGCCATTGTCGACAAGCGAAGGAGTGCGCCGAATAAGGCCAAAGCCATGGCCATCATTGGGGATGTCCAGGATAAAATAGCTATTATCATAGATGATATGGCGGATACGGCAGGAACGCTGACCGAGGCGGCCAGCGTGATCCGGGAGAAGGGTGCCAGGGAAGTTCATGCCTATTGCACCCATCCTGTCCTTTCCGGTCCTGCCATTGACAGAATCCAAAACTCTTCTTTAAATTCCCTTGTTGCAACGGATACCATTCCCTTGTCCGAGGAAGCAAAGAAATGTGACAAGATTAAAACGCTTTCCATTGCCAAGTTGGTGGGTGAGGCAATTGTCCGCAGTTATCGGGGTGATTCTGTAAATTCTCTATTTGTATAAAAATTATATTTAGTCTTCTGCTAAACAAACTGCAGAAACGGAGGAAAAAACGTTGGAATTAATTGAACTAAACGCAAAAATAAGAGAAACAAAAGGTAAGGGTGCTGCTAGAAAATTAAGAACTAGTAAGGCCATACCCGCCATTGTCTATGGGGCAAAAATAGATCCCATGATGCTTTCTCTTGACATGGTTGAATTTGTCAAGATTGTCCGAGACCACGGAAATACCGGCCTTTTCTTCAATCTGAAAATTGAGGGTGGTACTGAAAAAGCAGTCATGCTCAAGGCTATGCAGATGGATGCCTTTAGCCTGAAATATCTCCATGTGGATCTCCATGAAGTGGATATGGATCACACCGTTTCCGTGACGGTTCCCGTTGAAACCTCCGGTGAATGCCCGGGAGTGAAAACTGGCGGCGGCATGATTCAGATTATCCGGCGTGAGCTGGATATAATATGTAAACCTATCGATATGCCGGAGAGCATTGTACTGGATATTTCTGAGTTGAATATCGGTGACTCCATCCACGTGGAAGATATTGATCTGGGGGGGGCGGTTGAGATTCCCTCTGAAGTCAACTTTACGGTGATCACCATTGTTCCGCCGACAACGGATGAATCTGAAGTTTCTGAAGAAGATGAAGATCTTCTTGAAGAAACAGAAGCTGTCGAATAAAATTATAGTAAATGTCAGACTCAAATCTTAAGCTGATTGCGGGTCTGGGAAATCCTGGAACGGATTATGCCCAGACCCGTCACAATATCGGTTTTCTGGTTGTTGACGCCCTTGCCGCCGTCTCCTCTCTTGTGATGAATAAAGCCCGCTTTGAATCCGTCCATGTAAAGGGCAGAATTAAAGGACGGGATGTTATTCTTGTCAAGCCCATGTCCTATATGAACAGGAGCGGGGGACCCATCCAAAAATTTGCTGCTTATTATAAAATCGAGTTGCCGGATATTATTATCGTTCATGACGACATGGATCTTGATTTTGGAAAGATCAAAATTGTCCAGGGAAGGGGCCATGGCGGTCATAACGGCGTTCGTTCCATCATTGACTCCTTTGGTAAGCGAGAGTGTATTCGGGTGAGGGTCGGTGTCGGGCATCCCAATGCCCTAAAGAATGGTGGCCAAAGGGGAGTGACGGGACACGTGCTGGGTCGGTTTTCCCCTGACGAACAAAAAGAATTGGATGTCACCATTGCTGATGCGGTTGATGCTTGTCTGTCCATTCTTGATAATGGGATTATCCAAGCCATGAATAGGGTTAATGCCCGCCGATAGAATCGCTGGCAAAGACCCGTTGTTTCAAATCCGCCATTTTTTATCTGTGGGCCATCTGCCTTAAAATATATTATTTTTTGTTAAAATATGTTTTTTCCCGTTAAAATGTCTTGCTCAAAAATTCAGTGAAACCCTTCTGTCCCAGAGGTGTCTCTCTGAATTTTTTGTTGACAAACCTGTTAAAACATGGTTTACTATTCGAGAATGGGCAACTTGTTTTTATAAAAAATTAAGGTGGGCTATCTATGGGTGAAAAATCCAAAAACGTCAAGGCAGATGTGAGTGGTTCTAGCAAAAAAGAATTTTTAAAGGGAGATCTGGCTGTTTATCCGGCACATGGGGTTGGCTATATCGAGTCAATTGAAAGTAAAGAGATAAACGGAGATACCATGAATTTTTACATGATGAAAATTGTGGAAAATGGCATGGTGATCATGATTCCTACCTCTAACGTAGAATCTGTTGGATTGAGGGAAGTGATTCCTGTCACTGAGGTTCCCGAAGTTTACAAGGTTATGCAGGAAAAAGCACAGGGTGCCGATAATCAGACATGGAATCGTAGATACAGAGAGTATATGGATAAGATCAAGACCGGTTCCATCTATGATGTGGCGGAAGTGTTCCGGGATCTGTTCCAGCTCAAGCTTGAAAAAGATCTTTCCTTTGGTGAACGGAAGCTGCTTGATACTGCCCAGAATCTTTTGGTCCAAGAGCTTTCCATGGCCAAGGATGTTGATGAAAAAGTAATGATGACAGAGATTGAAAACCTCTTTAATTAACCACCACAATTTTGAACAATTTTAACCGGTAGGCCATGTATATGGTTTGCCGGTTTTTTTTAGGATATGAAACTAAAATTTACCATTTCCAAGACCCAGGCTGACTTAAGGTTGGACCAAGTTCTTTCCCGCTGGGTTGAGACCTGCTCACGGAGCCAGGCTTCCGATCTTATTTCCCGTGGGGATGTCCTGGTGTCCGGCATGACAAAACGGCCGGGATACCGGGTCAAATTTGGGGATGTGATCGCAGCGCTTATTCCTGAGCCCGTGGAAAATGTGCCGCCGGGCCCGGAATCCATGACGCTTGCTATCCTTTTTGAAGACGATTATCTTCTGGTTATCGACAAGCCCCCGGGGCTTGTGGTACACCCGGGGCCGGGAAATTCTTGTCATACGCTTGTCAACGGTCTGCTGGATCATGTTCCCGCTCTTCAGCATGACGACTGGGATCCCTTGCGACCCGGAATTGTCCATCGGCTTGACAAAGACACCTCCGGTCTCATTGTGGTGGCAAAGACCCTTAAAAGCCTATTGTTCCTTCAAAAGGAATTTAAACAGCGACGGGTTCAAAAAAGATACCTTGCCCTGGTGGAGGGCAAAGATATTGCCCCTGAAGGGGAGATCGTGCTGCCCCTTGGCCGTCATCCCGTCAAAAGAAAGATAATGGCGGTGAACCATGAAACCGGAAAATATGCCAGGACATCCTGGCGGGTTCGACAGCGGTATGCCGTGGCGTGTCTGGTTGATGTTCGGCTCTATACAGGCCGCACCCACCAGATCCGGGTTCATTTCCGTGCCAAGGAGATGCCTATTATAGGGGACAAGGTTTACCAATATCGTAGAAATCGTCGGAATAGTCGGAAAAATACCCTGGCTGACCGTCAGATGCTCCATTCCTGGCGCCTCCGATTTCGTCATCCCTATTCGGGCCGGCAGATGCAGTTTGAGGCCAAGACGCCGGCTGATTTTATAGAGACCCTGGCAAAACTTGATTCGTCTGTGTGATTAAAAAAGTTTAACCCCGGAAAACGATAACAAGAGAAATAAATTTATGTCCAAATCCCAGGATTCCAAGATGCATTCAGCAGAACACATACTGAACCAGGCCATGGTCAGATTGTTGGGGTGTGATCGATGCTTCAGCGCCCATATTAACCCGAAAAAATCCAAGTGCGATTATGTGTTTGATCGTCCCCTTTCCGATCACGAGGTAACAAAAGTAGAAGGAGAGGTGAACCGGGTAATTCAGGCGAATTATCCGGTTGTGATTGAGCAAATGTCCAAAGCCATGGCACAAAAAGAGTTTAACCTGGCAAGAGTTCCGGAAAAAGAAAGCTTGTCAGAATTTCGGGTTGTCCGCATGGGCAGTTATGATGCCTGTCCCTGTGTCGGAACCCATGTTTTGTCCACAGGAGAGATCGGTAACTTTGTCATTGCGTCAACGGGATATGAGAACAATGTATTGAGGATTCGGTTTAAACTCTCCTGATCAAAATTGAATTAAGATTTTTTTGGAGAAGATTCGGATCTGCAACACCGGCCTGTAAGGTAGATTAGAGCCAGTCGTACCAAATCTATTTTTATCTGTGGGGATTTTAAAAAGATATGCCAAACGAAGAAATGTATTCGCAGGATTTGTGAAATCCTAAAGCTTGGTTAATATATTGCCTGACTTTCCAGAAACCCTCTCCAGGGCGGTAATTATAAAATGATTCTAAAATAATCAATTTACTGACTGGCTTTCTATAACTTTTGTGATGGTACCATCTTCCCACATTTCTTTAACAACCTTGTTAAGTTTCTCCAATACTTTGACATGTTGAGATTTTTTCCCGATCAGAAAATGGAAAGTGCTTGCTGCACCAACGCCTTCGGTCTGAATTATTTTTGAGCTTAGGTTCAACCTTTTAATGGTTGGGAATGCAATTTTTGGTTCCTCAATAATGATATCTGCCCGTTGCGTAGCAAGCATTTGATACATTCCATCCACCTTATTTGAATAAATTATGGGAATCCCAGCGCTTTCGATATCTCTTTGAGCCCATCCATTGCCAAGGTAAGAAATTACAGTATAACCTTTTTTTTTAACATCTTTTAGGCCATCTATCGAATTTAATTCCTGTGCCCTTGGGTGACCGGCATAGGTATAAATCATTCGTTTTTTTAACCAGATAGGTTGTTTCGTTGTAACCGTGTATTCCAGTCTTTCAGCAGTTGGTATAGTTATTATCATGTCATATTTCCCATTTTGTACTAAAAGTTGGCATCGTTTCCAGGGAAAAACAGAAATTTGTACCGGAATTCCCAATCTTTTTTCAAAGGCCTCAATGGTGATATCGTGAAGAAGTCCCTTGAATTCACCGGTTTCAGTTTGATAATTGGCAGGAGGGTAATTTGTAAATACCCATTTGATGGGTTCTGTAGCAAACGAATTATATTGATACGAAATCAATATAATTAGCGTTATTATAACATTTTTGAACATGTCATCGTTCGCTTTAAACTTTATTCCTAATTGAAGATTAAGGTCATTGCAGACTCAACTACATGTCGACTTATTTAAAAAATGGTGATCCAATAAATAAAAATAGTTAACGCCTGGAAAATCAACTTTAATTGGAGATAATCACTCCCGGCCTGAAAATGCAAGTGTAAAGTTAATACATAGGTACCTGATTTGAATTAAATGGCTTTGTTTTCAGGCTGCCCAAAAATGGTTCAGATTACCGGCCATGGTTCTGGCCTTTACTGACGCCTCGTGGCATTATTATACAATGGTTATCATTGCCGGGACCGGTCTATCTATAAAATGGGTTTGCTTTTGATCCAGGAGAAATATTTTTTGGGCTGTGCTGGCAGGGCTGATTTTATGCAGACCCTGCCAGCGCATGATTTCTTCGGCTGATACAAAAAAAAATTATATGTTCTCCTGAACCTCTTCCGATAGATTTAAGCGCTGGCGTATTTTTTCATAGGAGACGAACCGGCCCTTTCTTTCCGATGGCGTTAAGAATGATACAAGTTTTCGTTCCATCATTTTGGGATGAAGGTCCTCTGATATGGCAAGTACCCCTTCTAAAATAATTTTTTGAAGAAAAAGTTCCTGGAGGGTTCTTTCCCGTATGTTTGCAGCAAAGGGGAGAAAGAAAAAGTTTGCCAGCACAATACCATAAAGGGTTGATGTAAGGGCCACCGGGATGGTGGTCATGATGATGGCTGAATCTCCTTGGCCAGCAAGCATGCCGATAAGCCCCACAACGCTTCCCACAAGACCAAAGGAAGGGGCGACATCCGCCATGGTTTGAAGAACCCTTCTGGTTTCTTCTCTCCTCATCTTGAAAAAATACATCTCAGAGGTTAAGGATTCTCTGATTTGTTCTTTTGAAAATCCATCCACTAAAAGCCCCAATGCCTGACGCAGAAATGCAATGGCGGTTTCGTCTTCATCATCCTGGAGGGCGAGCAGTCCTTTTATCCTTTTTTTCACAGACAGATCAACCAGAATGCTGACAATTTCATTTGGGCTCTTGATCGCTCGTCCATAGGATGTTTTTAATACCTTGAAAAGGATTTCGATTCGGCGCATGTTGTAACTGAGAAAGGTGGCCCCCAATGTCCCGCCGATGATGATCAAAAAACCGGATAAATTCATATAAAGGCCTGTATTGCCATGGATAAAAAAGCCTGCCAGGAAAAGGAATACGCAGATCAGTATTCCAAATATATTTTTTTTTGCCTGTTTAAAAGAAAAAACCCAATCTGATGCAAACATGTTACGCCTCCCAATTGCTTTTTGATCCAATCTTATATTGAAATTGTATAGTGAAATTTTGTGTTCTATTTTTGCTTGGTTAAAATCAGTTCAACTCGCCGGTTAAGCGATCGGTTATAATTTGTATCATTTGATCTGACCGGCTGATAATAAGAGTGGGCCGTAACAAAAATTTTGTTCCCATCAATATCGCATTTTTCTGTTAAATACCGTGCCACCATCACAGCTCTATGGGAAGAAAGTTCCCAGTTGGTGGGATAGGTATCAGAAGTGCTGGGTGTATCATCGGTATGGCCGGCAACATTTATATAATAGTCATTTCCGTTCAGGGCCTTGGCAATCTGGTCCAATTGATACCGTGCGCCTAATTTAAGATCTGCCTTCCCCGGATCAAATAAAAAATCACCGGCAAGTATAATTTTAAGGGCGGTGCCATTGATCAGGCCCACACTGATGTTGTCATCTATCAACACCTCTTTGATGGCCTGGTGCGCCTGGTCAAAAACATCCAGGGGCTTGCTTTGGGTATTGACATTTATCACCGTGCCTGATCCTTGTTCAGATAAATGGCTTTTTGCAGGACCCATTCCGAAATTTATTTCTTTGTCTCCGGCCTGGTAAAAGTACATGACAGCAAAAAAGATAAACATGGTCATCATTAAATCAGACCATGACACCGCCCATCTGTTTTTCTGATTTTCTTCCGGACAACCGAAAACCTCGTCGTGAAAATCAGCAATGCCATTTGATTTAAAAAAAAATTCTGATCTTTCTTTCTGCTCTAATTCCATGGTTTATATTTTCCTGGAATGTATATTAATTTACGCTACTAGGCTTTTTGTTCCCGTCACTAGGGTTTTAACCAATTTATTTGGTACAATGCAATATGCATTCCCAAAGTGAAATTAAATAGAGATATGTTTTTTAAGCCCTTTGTTTTATAGAGGATATCTAAAAAAAATATAGGCAGTATGGGGGAGGGGCAAAAATAATAACACGGAATGCATGAGAAAAATATTCTATATCAGGGGGGGGGGTGTAATATCATCTCCTATCCCTGGGGTCCGACAATTAAAAAGGGGCCTGGGTCAATAGTCACCAGGTCCCTTTTTTTGACGTGAGTGGGCCGGGTTCAGGCTGCCGGCTCAATATTGATGGCACATACCTTGAATTCCGGTATTTTTGCGGTGGGATCGAGCTTACCGTTGGTCAGTTCATTGGCAGCCGCATTGGCAAAGTGGAAGGGAATAAAAACAGTTCCTTCCACCGCTTTGGAGGATACCTTGAGCTTGGCCGTGATTTTGCCCCTCCGGGAGGAAACGTCCACCATGGCACCGGTGTTAAGGCCTAATTTTCCTAGGTCCTTGTCTGATATTTCCACAAAACACTCGGGTGAAAGCTGATTAAGGCCATCGGTTCTCATGGTCATGGTTCCTGTGTGATAATGGTATAGGACCCTTCCGGTTGTGAGGATATAGGGATATTTATCATCTGTCAGCTCGGCCGGTGGTACATGTTCGATGGGGTGGAAAAATCCTTTTCCTCTTGTAAATTGTGTTGTATGGAGGATGGGGGTTCCTGGATGTGTTTCATCGGGGCATGGCCAGTGAATACCAATTTTGTCGATTCTCTCCCAGGTGATTCCGCGATAGGACGGGGTCACAGCTGCGATTTCCTTATAAATTTCATGGCTGTTTTCATAGGTCATCGCATAGCCCATCCGGGTGGCAATGCCGCAAATTATCTCCCAGTCCCGGCGAGCTTCTCCCGGTGCTTCCACAGCTTTTCTGACCCGCTGTACCCTACGTTCTGTATTGGTAAAGGTGCCGTTTTTTTCAGCAAAGCAAAAGGAGGGCAACACCACATCCGCCATTCTTGTGGTCTCTGTTTCAAAAATGTCCTGAACCACGAGAAACTCCAGGTTGGAAATGGCTTTCCGGGCATGGTTCAGGTCCGGGTCTGATATCATGGGGTTCTCTCCGATGATAAACAGGGATTTTAAATCACCGCTATGGGCTTTATTGAACATTTCCGTTGCCACAAGCCCTGGCGTGGGGCTCATGTCTGAGACATTCCAGATCCGCTCTAAATTTTTTCTGATATCATCATTGTTCACTGGCTGGTAGGCCGTGAATACATTGGGCAGGCCCCCCATGTCACAGGCGCCCTGAACATTGTTCTGGCCGCGCAAAGGATTGACGCCGCCACCGGGCTTGCCCAAATGGCCACACAGCATGGACAGGTTTGCCAGAGACTTTACATTGTCTGTGCCGCAGGTGTGCTGGGTAATGCCCATGCAATAGAGAATGGTGGCAACAGGGGCCGTGGCAAATTGTCTGGCCACTTCAACAAGATCTTCTTCCTTAATACCGGTGATGGCTTCAACATACTCGGGCGTATATCTTTCAACGGTGAGTTTCAGAGCGTCAAAGTTTTCAGTTCTCTTCTCAACAAAGGTTTTATCGTGGAGATCTTCTCGGATGATGACATGCATAAGCCCGTTGATCCAGGCGATGTCGGTACCGGGAAATGGCCTGAGCCAGCGGTTGGCATGGTCTGCCAATTTGACCCGTCTGGGATCGATGAGGTAGAGTTTTTTTCCTTTCAGAACAGCTCTTTTGACAAAACTGGACAATACCGGATGGTTTTCCGTGGTATTGGACCCGGTGACAAGGATCATGTCGCTTGTTTCAATATCTGCGATGGCGTTTGTCATGGCACCACTTCCAAATGCTGCAGCCAGACCGGCTACGGTGGAGCTATGTCAGAGCCTTGCACAATGGTCTATATTGTTTGTTTTTAATACGGCCCGGGTAAATTTTTGTGCCACATAATTGTCTTCATTGGTCACCCGGGCAGAGGTGAGAACGCCGATGGCGTCTGATCCGAATTTTTCTTTAATGGCGGTAAAATTTTGTGCCACAAGTTCCAGGGCTTCGTCCCAGGATGCTGCTACCTGTTTTCCGTCTTTTTTGATAAGGGGCTGTGTCAGGCGGTCCTTGGCGGAGACAAAATTAAATCCAAATCGTCCCTTGACACAGAGACTTGCATTGTTGGGGGGTAGCTCGACATCCGCCCCATCGATTTTGACAATCTGGTTGTCCTGGACAAAGAGATCCATCTGGCACCCCACTCCGCAAAAGGAACAGGTGGTCCTGACGGCATGGGTATCCTTAAACCGGTCATCGCGAAATGCTTTGTCCGGGATCAGCGCTCCCACTGGACAGACCTGGAGACATTCGCCGCAGAAAACACAATCGGAATCCTTGAGAACCGCGTCATCATTGGCAATTATTTTAAGATCTTTGCCGGCATATCCAAATTCGATGGCATTGTTGACCTGGATTTCGCGACAGGCTTTAACGCAACGCCCGCAAAGTATGCACCTTGAAAAATCCCGGATAATAAAGGGATTGACCCGTTCTGTTTCATACTGGCACCCATTTAAAGGCAATCCCTTTGTCTTGACCTGGTATCGATAGGCAAGATTCTGAAGTTCACAATCTCCCCATGCAGGGCAAAGATCCTCCTTGCCGTCGTCTTTTAATACGCCCAGTTGAAAAGAGGTCCAGTCATTGGTATCAAAATCTCGAATGGCACAATTATGGTTTCCCGATGCCAGCATGCGGCTGATATTTTCCTTGCGGGCTTCTATGACCCTTGGGGATTCAGAAAAGACAACCATGCCGATGGCGGCCTTGGTCGAACAGGATTCCACAAGATCGGGTTCCCCCTTTATTTCCACAAGACAGATTTTACAGGTATTGGTTGGAGTGGTGTTTTTCAAATGGCAAAGGGTCGGAATATCAATCTTATTCCGTTGCGCAATGCTAAGAATTGTTTCACCAGGTTCAAAGGTCAGACTATTTTCATTTATTGTTATAATATTCTTTTCCATGGTTTTTCCTAGAATTATTTTATAACAGTTTTGCTCGATTGCCCGGGACAACGGTAATTAACTACCGTATCAACTCGTTATTGTCAATGTGACAGGTAAAAAATAATTTTATTGATATGGTTGACTTTTTATTTTCCCGAAGGGTATACAATAGGGGGCGATTTATAGGTAGGAATCAGGTACGCAAAACTGGACATCATAAAGGATATATAAATGTTTCAATCGATTTTAATGATGGGTGGATTGGGGATTGCAATCGGAACAGTTCTAGTGATTGCATCAAAGGCGTTTTATGTATATGAGGACCCGACGGTTGTGGCAATTGACGATGTGCTTCCCGGTGCCAATTGCGGCGGGTGCGGATATCCCGGCTGTAATGCCAATGCCCAGGCCATTGTTGACGGCTTGTCCGATGTAAATTCCTGTGTGGCAGCCGGCGATGATGTGGCCATGGCCATTGCGGCCATCATGGGGGTATCCGTGTCGGACAAGGAACCTGAGTTTGCGGGACCTGGATGCACCTATGGCAATGCAAAGGCAGATTTAAATTATATCTACCACGGTGTCCGGGATTGCCGGGCTGCTGTCATGCTTTTGGGGGGAATGAAGGTCTGTCGAATAGGGTGTCTGGGGCTTGGCACCTGTGTAACGGCCTGCCAGTTTGGCGCTCTTTCCATGGGAGAAGACGGACTGCCCAAGGTGGACCAGGCCAAGTGTACCGGCTGTGGTGCCTGTGAAAAAATCTGTCCTAAAAATATCATCCGGCTTACATCAGTGACCCGGAGAATCATCCGGGAGTATACAAAAGAAGAATGCGTAACCCCCTGCCAAAGAGCCTGTCCTTCGGGTATCAACATTAAGGAATATATCCGGTTGATAAAGGAAGGGGATTACCATGGCTCCCTCCAGGTGATCAAAGAAAGGATGCCGTTTCCAACGGTTATCTCTCGAATTTGTCCGGCGCTTTGTGAATTTAATTGCCGCAGGCTTTTTCAGGATGAGTCTGTGGCTATCAATAATTTGAAACGCTTTGTCTGTGACTATGAAATGAACCAGGATAAGCGGATCCAACCTTACAAGGCACCGGCTTCGGGTAAAAAAATTGCCGTGATCGGTGGCGGGGTTGAAGGATTGTCAGCGGCTTTTTTTGGTGCCAGGCTAGGCCATGAGGCCACGGTTTTTGAAACAACAGATCGTCTGGGGGGGATCCTGCGGGTTGCCATCGCCCGGGAGCGCTTGTCCATGGATGTTCTAGACTGGGATATCCAGGGTATTGCCGACATGGGGGTTCAAATGAAAACCGGTCAGGAAGCGGGGAATGATTTTACCATACCCCAATTGCTGGGCAATGGGTTTGATGCCGTGTTCACCGCCACCGGCGGTTGGGACTCCCGGCTTGCCAGGGGGGGCGTGAACAAGGCGGATTCAGTATTTCCCGGGGCTTACCTTCTCATCGATCTTCTCCGAAGTGGCGCCAATGAAAAAATTGTGGTGGATTCCAAGAGAAAAGTGGTGATTGCAGGGGGGGGGATCCGGCTTCCGGATGCGGTGAAGATCCTTAAATCAAAGGGGGCCCAAAATATAGTTGTTGTTTCACGCAAAGCTGCAAAGGATTCTTCCTTTGATGTCCAGGGAATTGAAGCGCTGGCCCGGGAAGGTGTAACTATAATTTATAATACCGGTATCACCCGTGTGATGGGAAAAGATCAGTCCCTGACCGGGATTGAGTATATTGAGCTTGACACGGGTGTAAAACATGCTATTGATACGGATACGCTGATCATTGGTTCGGGACGGTTTCCTGAGCTGGTGTTTATCCCTTCGGGAGATGAATCCCGGGAAAATGATGAAAAATCAGAAATCCAGGGTCTTGATTGCAATGAACCTTTAATATGGGAAGGTGTCGAGCTGCAGAAAAAACCAGATACAAACCGGGAACATGGGTTGTTGTCAAAACAGGATGTGATCTCTGAATATTCTTCTGCCGTTGCTGCCATTAACGGCGGCAGGCAGGCAGCCGCAGCTATTCATCATCTTATATATGGTATTGAATTTCAAAACCCCGTCAAAATGATAACCAAGGTATCGGTTCTTCAGGATGTGCATTCATTGACCCATGTGCCGCTTACCCCCCGAAATATACTCGAAATCGCGGCTTCCAGAGAGGACAGAAAAGATAAATTTTCCACGGGTTTTTCATTGGATGTTGCCCATGAAGAGGCAGGCAGATGCCTGCAATGCGGGCTTGTCTGTTATGAAAAATCGGGGGTGTCGTGAAAATGGGCATGGCAGATAACATTGATTTTCGGGAAGCGTTATGAGACCAGAACAGATACTTATTGTTGATGATGAACGCCGGATTGTTGAGAATATTGCTGGTTGCCTGAAAAGGGAAGGCTTTAATGTCATGGGTGCCCATGATGGGTCCGAAGCGGTTGCATTGTTTGAATTGCAGCGGTTTGATCTGGTTTTACTTGATATCAGCATGCCGGGGATGAACGGGTATGAGGTCATGGAGCAAATTTTTGGTATGGATGGTGATGTGCTGATTATCATCATGACCGGCTTTGCATCTGTTGAATCTGCAGTAAAGGCCCTTAAAAAAGGGGCATGGGATTATCTTAAAAAACCTTTTGAATATGCTGATTTGATAAAAACCGTTAAAAATGCTCTTGCCCAGAGTAATCTTATGGCAGATAAAAAAGCGGTTTCTGCCCGTCTTGAAGCATCTGAAAAACAATACAAATACATGGTTGATAATTCTCCGGACCTTGTCTTTACCTTGGATATAAACGGCTGTTTTACCTTTGTCAATGATCAGTTTAAGCGGTTGCTTGGGTTTTCGCGAAAGGTACTTATGGGCAGCCGGTTTGAAGATCTGGTTCACAAGGGTGACAGGGGAAAGGTCCGGGAGCTGGTTAGTTCGGGGACATTTGTCCAGGAGGGAACGGATGGTCATGAGCTCAATTTTAGATTTAAAAGGGCCGGCCAGAATCTATCCCACTATGATCCTTCCAGCGCCTTTGCTTTTATGGAATTAAAGGCTTCGCCCATGTACCTGCCTGCCAGTGATAACAGAAAAGAGAGAAAAGGGGTCTATGCCGTGGCCAGGGATGTGACCGACCGGGTTAACCTTGAGGCCCAGCTGCGCCAGGCCCAGAAAATGGAAGCCATTGGAACCCTTGCCGGAGGCATTGCCCATGATTTCAACAATATCCTCATGGGGATCCAGGGATATGCCTCTCTGGTAAAAACCGGGTTTGACAAAAACAGCGAAGAGTTCAAGCGGTTGGCCAATATTGATGAATATGTGTCAAACGGCGCTGAAATGGCAAGGCATCTTCTCGGCTTTGCCCAGAAAAATTGTCATGAAACCAACAGGATCAACCTGAACTATCTGTTAAAAATGTCTGCCAAAATGTTTGGCAGGACCAAAAAAGATATTATCATTGATCAACATTTGGAGAAAAAACTCTGGAGTACTGTTGTGGATGAGGGTCAGATCAAACAGGTTTTGATGAATCTTTTTGTGAATGCGTGGCAGGCCATGTCCAATGGCGGAAAAATAATCATAAAATCTGAGAATATTTTGATAGATGACTCCAGGATCGATGAATTCGGATTTGAATCGGCCGGGGCATTTGTAAAAGTAAGCGTGACTGATACCGGCATGGGTATGGAGAAGGAAACCATGTCAAGGATATTTGATCCTTTTTTTACCACAAAAGAAAGGGGCCAGGGAACGGGTCTGGGCCTTGCAACTGCCTATGGTATTATTAACGCCCATAAAGGTGCTTTTAAGGTGGACAGCACGCCTGGCCGGGGCAGTTCTTTCATGTTTTTCCTGCCGGCCGAAGATGCCAGGGTTGACATCATCCCTGCTGTTGAAGAGACTGAAAAAGTTATCAATGGAAAGGGGAAAATTCTATTGGTGGATGATGAAAAAGGGGTGATTGAGGTCTGCTTTGAGATGCTTGAAGCCCTGGGATATGAGGTCGAAACAGCATCCAGTGGTATGGAAGCTATCAAAATAATGGATAAAGATGAAGGCAAGATTGACCTTGTAATATTGGACATGGTCATGCCGGGGATGAACGGATTGGATACCTATGATGTGATTCGAAGAATTCGCCCTGATGTCCGGGTGCTGGTTTCCTCTGGTTACAGCAAAGAAGAACAACTTAAAGAGATGATGGAAAAAGGCTGTGACGATTTTATCCTCAAACCCTTTGATGTTGTCATGCTGTCTGAAAAATTACAGGGTGTTTTCAATCTCATGGAAAAGGTTTGATAAAAAAAGGCCTGATAAAAGAAATAAATCTGATAAAAGAAATAAAAAGGGGCTGGAAAAAATTTTTCCAGCCCCTTTGCGGTTTTTCACTATATTAACTAGCGTGGTTTAAACAACCATTACCCCAATTCTTTTTCAAGAAAGGGAATGATCTGTTTTTTACGGCTCATGATACCGGGAAGCCACGCTTTACCATCAACAGGTTTAACGCCGAAGGCTTTTTCAATAACCGCTTCGTCATCGGTTGCAACGAGAAGCTCGGTGCCTTCCTTCATGATGTCGGTCAGCATCAAAAGTACAGAGTGATGGCCTTTTTCCGCTTTCAGGGCGACAATGTCTTTTTCAAGATCGGCTTTGATACCGTCAACAATGGAAAGATCGACCAGCTCAAGTTGACCGCAGCCAACGCCTTTTCCATTCATGTTAAAATCTTTGTAATCACGGAAAACCAGTTCACGGATGGGGGTACCCTCAACCGCTGATTTAACTTTGAACATTTCAATACCAAGGGCATCCAGATCACTCTCACCACAGATTTCAGACAACTCAGCACACACTTTTTTGTCAGAATCAGTACAAGTGGCAGATTTGAAGATAACAGTATCGGAAAGAATAGCGCAGAGCATGATGCCGGCAATATCTTTTGGAATTTCAATACCAAAGTATTTGTACATGGAAGCCACAACAGTACAGGTACAGCCAACAGGCCATATCCAGCATTCAAGAGGCTGACCTGTAGTTACATCACCCAGTTTGTGATGGTCTACAATGCCAAGAATATTTGCTTCACCCAGATCGTCCGGGCTCTGGCTTAGGTCTGAATGATCCACAAGATATACATCTTTGCCGGCATAGGCAGTAACGACTTCAGGGGCAGCTACACCAAATTTTTCAAGTACAAAGGTAGATTCCGGATTGAGTGCGCCCTGCATTGCAGGTGCAATATCTTCACCAAGTTTTTTCTTAAGATCAGCCAGTGCAATAGCAGCACAAACTGAGTCTGTATCTGGGTTTTTGTGACCAAATACCAAAGTTGACATAAAACCTCCTAAATGTTGTTGTTGTCGTTTGTTGTTATTTTAATACAACGGGTACAATAAGATGACGCCACACAGGGAAATCATCAAAAATTCTTAAACAAAATTCAAAATATCTTATAGAATTAATTGTGAAGATACTCAAGGAAAATTTTAAAATTTACCAGGGTTTTACCCCAGTGCTGTCGCCTTTTTCAACTTTTTTTCTCCTAAGCCCAATTTGTTTAATCTGGTGGGCTACCCAAAAATTTTCTTAACATTTTTTTTTGCGGTATCCCTGATAAAGAGTAAGGTCAGGTGCATTTGAGGATGTCCTGTTCCATGACGCTTTGACGCAGTTCTCTCTGATTTTGCCTTGAATTTTGCCGAGAAAAAGACTAATATTTTTAGGTCAGAGGCTGGCAATAAATGTTCGGATGGTCTTGTGGCTGTCTGATGGTTTCAATCCGGGTTCCTTTGCGCATCTCTATCTCTTCATTATATATTAACCTGCTGATTATTTTATAATCTGTTTTTTAGGAGTCTGCAACCTGCAACAAATGTTTAAGGCAAAAAAAGATTTATCCAAAATGAAAACGCCCTATTACTTAATAGATGAGAAAAAAATATTAAAAAATTTGAAAATCATTGGTCAGATAAAGGCGGCTTCGGGTGCAAAGGTTGTTTTGGCCCTGAAATGTTTTTCCACCTGGTCTGTGTTTGATTTGATGAAAGGCTATCTGGATGGCACGACCAGCAGCTCTCTCTATGAGGCGCGTCTGGGGCATGAAAAATTCGGTAAAGAGGTGCATGCATACAGCGTGGCCTATGCTCCCCATGAGATTTGCGCCCTCACGGGTTTTGCCGATAAAATCATTTTTAATTCTGTGGCTCAGCTAGAGCATTATTATGAAATGGTGAAAGGGCATCCCCTTGGGTTGAGGGTAAATCCCGGTATGAGTTATTCCAATTACGACTTGGCGGATCCGGCGCGACGCTATTCTCGGTTGGGGGTGGTTGATACCCGGCAAATTTTACCGGTATTGGATAAACTCAGCGGTATCATGGTCCATTTTAACTGTGACAATGACAATTTTGATGCCTTTTCCCACGCACTGGATCTGCTGGCGCAAAAATATGGGGATATTTTACACAAGCTTTCCTGGATGAGTTTGGGCGGCGGCCTGTTTTTTACCCGGAAAAATTATCCGGTCGAAAGGTTTAGTAAGGTCATCAAAGGGTTTGGGGAACAATTTGATATCCAGATTTATCTGGAACCCGGGGAGTCTGTTATCACAAAGACTGCAAAGTTGGTTACCAGTGTTTTAGATATCGTCCACAATGAAAAAGATATTGCCATTGTGGATGCTTCCCTAGAAGCGCATATGCTGGATCTGCTGATTTACAGGTTAAAGGCGCAGATTGAAAAAAGTGGCACCGGAAAACATGAATATATTATTGCCGGCAGATCCTGTCTGGCCGGCGATGTGTTCGGCGAATACCGGTCTTCAACCCCTTTAAAAATTGGAGACACCCTAAAAATTGCCGATGCAGCAGGGTATACAATGGTCAAGAAAAACTGGTTTAACGGGCTGCCCATGCCGTCCATCGTCGTGGGGCGGTTGGATGGGACAATGGAGTTGGTTAGAGAGTTTGACTATAATGATTTTTTGAATAATCTTTCATAAAACAATTGTTCATAACACAACAAGGTGATTAGAGTGATAAGAAAAAATGTTTTGATTATTGGTGCCGGTGGGGTCGCACATGTTGCGGCCCATAAGTGTGCCCAGAATAATGATGTTCTGGGAAATATTTATATTGCATCTCGGACGAAAGAAAAATGCGATGCCATTATTGCAAGTATTCATCAAAAAAATAGTATAAAGGATAAAACAAAAACAATTATTGCCCATCAGTTAGATGCACTGGATGTAGCGGCTACGGTTCGTCTGATCCAACAGACCGGTTCCCAAATCGTTTTAAATTTAGGCGTGGCCTTTCTTAATTTAGCGGTGATGGAAGCCTGTCTTGAGACGGGTTCTGTTTATTTAGATACGGCCATCTATGAAGATCCCGATAAGGTTTGTGAGGATCCTCCCTGGTATGCCAATTACGAATGGAAGCATAAAGGCAGGTTTCAAGAAAAGGGGCTGACGGCAATTTTGGGAGTCGGTTTTGACCCCGGAGTTGTCAATGCCTATTGTGCGCTTTCGGTTAAGCATCATTTTGATACCATTGATACCATCGATATTATGGACGTGAATACCGGTGACCACGGCAAATATTTTGCAACAAATTTTGATCCTGAGATTAATTTTAGAGAGTTTGTAAAGGTTTGGACCTGGATAGACCGAAAGTGGCAATGCTATCCCATGCATGCGGTTCGGCGTGTCTATGATTTTCCCCTGGTGGGGCAGCAACCTATTTACATGAACGGTCATGATGAACTGCATTCCCTGAGCAAAAATATCAAGGCCAGAAGTATTCGTTTCTGGATGGGGTTTAGTGAGCATTATATTAATGTTTTTACCATTTTGGACAAGATCGGCATGCTGTCCCATTTGCCCGTAACAACAGCTGAGGGGCAAGAAGTGATTCCCCTTAAGGTATTGAAAGCTGTTTTGCCGGATCCCCAAACCCTGGCCCCCAATTATACCGGCAATACCTGTATCGGAAATCTGGTGCAGGGAATCAAAGATGGGTTTCCTAGACAACTATTTATTTATAATACCTGTGATCATAAGGCCTGCTATGACGAAGTGGGGTCACAGGCCATCAGCTATACTGCCGGCGTTCCGCCTGTTGCGGCAGCAATGCTGATCACCAAAGGGGTGTGGGATCCTAAAACCATGGCCAATGTGGAGGAACTTGATCCGGATCCCTTTATTGAAACCCTGTCCATCCTTGGCTTGCCCACCAAAATTCAGGATCTTACCCCTGGCAGGATTGATATGGACTTGACCCCAAATGAGGTTGCAAAACAATTGATTTAGATTATACAGGGGGGGTCTTCATGTCCCATGGGGGAAAAGCTTTTTTAAAATTTCACTTGTCACCGGCGGACACCCCGGTACAAAATTTTTTCCCCGGTCTTTTTGTTTTAACAGGCAATTGCCAATACACAAGGTGTTGTCAGGAATTTGATCGTGGCCTTTTCCAATGGCAATATGGACCGGATCCTGGTCTGGATAATAATCCAAAACCTGCCGGGCATATTTTTTTAGAAACAAGAGCAGGGTTGATTGACAGGCACTGCAGGAATTTTTATCCAGCACCTTGATATGGGGAAATTCGATTTCCAGATTATTGGGTGGCCGATCAAAGGGCTTTGTCCAGTCCTGCCAATGGGGAGGGGCAATTTTGATGGCATCCATATCAATAACCCCATATCCCCGTTCCCCGGCAATGGCAAGATGCGGGGTATCTTCGGCACAGGTCCCCATTAACTGGCAGGCCACACTATCGGCGGCAAAGGGATCCGCCCCAACGACGATGACATCTAATTTTTTGGCCTTTCCGGCACTGGGGCCAAGTCCCTCCATGCCCACGGAACCATCAATAATTGCCAGATGCGGACGCAGGACACTGGACATATCGGCAATGGCAATGTTGATGGGTTTATTCTCATCCCCTTCCAGGGGGGGCAGCATATGCAGTTTGACTTTGCTGCGCCGCCATAAACAGCCCTTCATATTCTTGATGGACAATGTCACATGGGTATGCATATGCATTTTCATGACCGGCATGGAGACAATCACATCAAAATCGTCCACATCAGCACAGACCTGCAGGCTTTCTATCACCTTGCCCTTTGGAACAGGTCTTTCCACAAAGGGGCGTTTGTCCATGTCGATTAATGGACAATTTCTTGCCCGGGCAATTTTTGTGACCCCGCAGATGTCATAGGCCTCTTCAAGATTTACCCCCACGATGGGACTTTCGCCAATGGCCACCCTGGCGCCGGCCTGGACAAAAACATCAATGGCCGCAGCAATGACCTGGGGATTGGTGGTCACCCCGGCCCCGGGGGGGGAGGGTCTGCCGATATTGGGTTTTAACAAAATTCTTGCGCCCTTTAAACCGGATAGATCCAGGGACCCAAGGGCTCTTTGGGTATTGTCATAGGCATCAGGCCCCTGGGTTACATATACCCTGGGACCCTCTTTCCCGGTTACAAATGGATTCTTGCCCAAGATATTAAACATTGCCGATTCCATAGGCAAATATGATGATCAGCCCCAGGAGAGTGAAAGGGATCTGCATCCATTTTGACAATCGCCCACCGATAATGCCTTGACTCATCAACCAGAGCCCAAGACCTATTTTCAAAAAGGCAGCCATGGCCAGCAGAGGATGATCAATGGTTTGGATCAGCGCAGGGTTTGCGATAAATGCCATGGGAATCAGATAAAGACCAAACCCAAGTTTCATGGAATGACCGGCCACGGGAATCCACGGCGCATCTGCCATGCCCGCTGCAATAAAAACAGTGCCGCAAACAGGAGGGGTTATGGTGGATAAAAGCGCAAACCAGAACACAAACAAATGGGCATAAACATCGGGCAGCCCCAGTTCCTGGAGTGCGGGTCCGGCCACTGAAATGCAGATGACGTAGGCGGCCGTTGTAGGCACTTCCATCCCCAGAATAAGGCAGGCAAACGCCGTTAGAACAAGGGCAATCCACAGATTGCCATTGGAAAAACTTAAAATCATGGAGGTTATCTTAACCCCGAGGCCGGTCATATTTAAAACACCTATGATCAAACCGGCACAGATGATAATGGAAGCGATGATGGCAATTTGACGGGCCGAGGTCACACAGGCCTTTAATAGTCGGGGCAGCAGGTCCCGGTAACAAAACTCATACCGGATATTGGTGACAAGCAGGGCGGCGGATACAAAAATGGCAGCCCCGGATGCAAATTGAGGGGTATAATCCGTAAAAAATAAAATCCCAAGCAAGGTTGCAAAAGGCAGGCAAAAAAACGGGGCCAGGCGCAGAACACGTTTTGTATCCGGGATGTCGGAAGGATTCATTGCTGTTAAATTGTATTTTTTGGCAAAAATATCCACCCCTGTCCAGGCCGCAAAGAAAAAGAGAACCGCCGGCAAAATAGCCATGGCCATGATATTTGAATAGTTTGTCCGAAGAAGTTCTGCCATGATAAACGCCCCGGCACCCATTAGCGGCGGCATTATCTGGCCGCCACTGGAGGCAACCGCCTCAACTGCTGCAGCAAAATCTGCCGGATAGCCCAGGCGTTTCATGGCCGGTATGGTGATGGCACCGGTTGAAGCAACATTGGCAGATGCAGACCCTGAGATGGACCCGAAAAAAGCAGAAGAGATAACCGAGA
The DNA here is from genome assembly GCA_016743945.1 of Desulfobacteraceae bacterium. Taxonomy (GTDB): domain Bacteria; phylum Desulfobacterota; class Desulfobacteria; order Desulfobacterales; family Desulfobacteraceae; genus NBML01. Next base: position 181,059 of record JADGFI010000002.1, on the reverse strand, counting down.
CTTTTGCAGCACCTGCGCGATATCGACCGGCAACCTTTGTTGCCAGGGCCATGAAGGCATCACCGCCTTCTCCGGCACCGACAAATGCTCCCAGTATGACAAAAACCGCCACCACATTGACAGAAACGCCTGTGAGCTGGCCCCAGATGCCGCCCTCGGCTACCACAAGGGTCCCTAAAAAAGAGTCCATTGGAATTCCGGAATGACCAAACTCACCGGGTATGTACTGACCTAAAAAACCATAGGCCAGGGCAACAACCGCAACGGTGGGCAGGGCCAGTTTGATGGCCCTTCTTGCCATCTCCAAAATGACCAGAATGAGTCCGATTGCCATAAGCAGCTGACCGGTCCCTTCAATGGATCCATATTGATCTCCCAATTTGTCCCGATAAAAGGCAATGAAAAAACACCCAAACAACCCGATGGCGCAAAGGGCGTATCCGATCCATTTACGAATTCCCCTGTCATTGTTTCCGATCACAAAGACCCAGGGAAGAGCCAGGGCCAGATGAAGGGGGCGGGTAATCAAATTGGGCAGCAGCCCCGTGAATATTAAATATATATGGAAAACCACACTTGCTGTGGCAAGTGCGGATGCAGCAATGGAACCCATAATTTTAAACTCCTGGTTAGGCGAACCCCTATTTCATATTATCCGGAACAATTACACCTCGTTCTCCATAATATCTGAGCGCGCCGGGATGCAGCTTTGTCTCAAGCTTATCTAAGTTTTCTATTCGAACGGCATCCCACCATAAATTGGATTTAGCCATCCCCTGTTTTTGATCCCAGAAGGTTTTAACAATTTGATAGGCGGTCTCATTGTCCATGGAAGTGGTTGTATACGCCCCCACAGAAAGGGACATGGTATCGGTGTCCTGCGTTACACCGGAATAGGTATTTGCGGGAATGGTTAATTTTGTTCTTTTGCTTTGTTTGATTTGTTCATCTGAAAATCCCAGGAGCCTTATCTTTGAACTGGCCGAAGCTTCAATTATATTGGGTGCAGGATAGGATCCTGCTGTGGCAAATCCATCAATTTGTCCGTTTTTCAGTGCGGGTACGGCATTATTTATTTCCGTATCCACCAGTTTCACCCTATTGGCAAGTCCGAACATATCAATATATTTTTTGGCTTCCCTGGCACCGAAACTGCCTTTTCCAATCAATATGGTTTTGCCTTCCAGATCCGCAAATGTTTTGATGCCTGATTTTTCCCGAACCACAAAGTGCATGGTCAATGACGGAATAACAAATAAAGACCGAATATTTTGATAATTGGGGCTCTTGTCCGCGAACATCTTTTTCCCTGCCATGGCCATCTTTACGAGGGATGGGGGGGTCGTAAATACATAGTTTCCCTTTCGTTTGGCCACTTCCTTAACATTTTGTACAGACCCCTGACTTTCCTCAATCGTTAAAATGATTTGACTCTGGGAACCTTTTTTAATGGCTTCAGCGATTTGAACCGCCATTTGATAATAGGAAGATGAGGATTTTGCAGATTTATAGGTGACCCGTGTCTGGGCACACAGGGCTTGGGACCAGATCAAAAAAAAGATCCCAATCATTGGGATCAAAATAGAGACCTTGAATTTTAAATGTTTCATTTTAAACTCCTTTTTTTTAAAAGTGTATAAATATTTTGATCCAGGGGATCTTGGGCCACAAGTTATATCTTGAACAAGAACGCCAGTCAATCTTTCATATCATTTAAAAAAAATGATCAACTATACCCGATATCTTTACCAAATTAAAGTGTTGTTAACCCCGAGCAATAAGCCCACAGCTTTTAACACAGCATAGTCTGTCGTCTGTAAGAATCCTTCACTCTGAACGCTGTGGCTCGACGGTTGCCAACTGATGTTTTTGTGTTCTCCAAATGGTATTGTTTTCTTTTTTGTTGTCTTATGGTAAATGAGATAAATTAAAATTTTTTGACGGGAGATTTCATAATGATTATCAATGTGCTGATTTTAAGTGTGGCGGTTTTTTTGGTGGCTCAATTATTACCGGGCATCCGGGTTAAAAATTTTTATACCGCTATTATAGTGGCCATCGTGTATTCATTGATAAATTTTTTTACAGGCTGGCTGTTGGTCCTTTTATCCCTGCCCTTTATGATCATTACCTTTGGTTTGTTCAAGCTGGTGATCAATGCCTTTATGCTCTGGCTGACCGATAAACTCATGGAGGATTTTAAGATCTCTGATCTATTGACCACGTTTATTGCGGCATTTTTGATTACTGTTGTGGATTCGGCGATGCAATGGATATTTTAACTTCCAGGGACTTAGGATGTATCAGGTATTATCAGAGGGGGATATGCAGATTCGGCAAAGACTGCAATCTTTCATGGGGCAGGATGCTGATTTCTTTTCTTGTCCTGCCTTTTCAAACTCTTTGGACAAAAATTCATCCCTAACCCGATGGCGCAAAATGTTCCAGGGCAGGGGGACTTCCGGACAGGTTTTTCCGGGCCTGGGTTTCTCCTGGTAAATCACGCGATCACAATAGTCTCGGTTAACTCGCATGGCCCGGGTCCAGCCATGTTCTGCTGCCATTTCAATGAGATCAGCTGTGTCCCGGTCCCCTAAAGAGAGCAGGGCATTGCGTTTGGCCTGTCGCAGGGATTCAAAATTTGTGGTGACATTGGCTATTTTCTTTAGGCCCTGGCGGATGATATCTACCCGGTGTTTCAATAGGTTTTCTTGTGTCATGGCACACCATTGGAAGGGGGTGCAGGGTTTGGGGATAAAAGGGTTGATGCTAAGGGTGATGGCGCCGATTCTTTTCTTTTTTTGGGATGCTTCTAAAAAAACGGCTTTTATGGCCAGGGTCAGGGAAACAATCTCTTGCACATCCAAGTCGGTTTCAAAGGGAAGGCCAATCATAAAATAGAGCTTTAGATTGATAATTCCTTCATCCACAAGCCGTCCTGCGGCATGGAGAATTTCCTTGGCTGTAATTTTTTTATTGATAATATCTCTCATCCGCTGGGATCCTGCTTCCGGGGCAATTGTTGCGGTTTTAACGCCTGACTCCGCCAGAATCTGGATGATTTGATCCGTGAGTTTATCTGCCCGAAGGGAAGAAAACGAGAGTTTCAGATCCCGATCCCTGGCATATTGACAGATGAGATGGATATCCGGGTGGTCCAGGACGGCAGAGCTGACCAGACCAACTTTTTTTGCCCGATCTTTTGCCTCATCAATGGCCTGGTAAATGGTTTCAACAGGATAGATTCTGGGCGGCCGGTAGATAAATCCTGCTGTGCAGAACCGGCACCCATTGGGGCAGCCCTTGAGGGTTTCGATGAGAAATGTATCTTTAAAGGCTGTGTTGGAGGTCATTATGGTGGTGGTGGTCTTCACCCGGTCAAGGGTATCAAGGTATTGCACATCAATTTTGGCAGGGGGAGAAGGGGGCGGAACCTGGGGGGGGGAATAGAGAATAGGCAGGTGCTGGAAAGGAACGTATGCGCCGGGTAGAAGGGCTTCTATGGTGGATAGAAGGGTTGCCCTGTTATCGGCTTTTTGGAATTGTTCAAAGAAAACATCCAGCAGGCATTCTGCTTCCCCGAGAAGGAAAAGATCCATGAAGGGGGCAATGGGCTCCGGGTTTAAAAAACAGGCGACTCCCCCCGCGACCACCAGGGGGTGGCTGTGGTTTCGATCGGATGATCGCAGGGGGATGCCTGTTTCTTTTAGGAGCTGGACAAGGTGCAAAAAATCGTTTTCAAACGAAATTGAGAACAAAATAATATCAAATTTATCAAGGTTTAAGCCGGATTCAAGACTTTTGATCTGGGTGACCTTTTGTCGTGGATCCGGTAAAAACACCCGCTCACAGGCAATATTTTCTATCTGGTTCGCCAGCCGGTACACGGCCTGGAATCCCAGGTTTGACATGCCAGCCTTGTAGGTGTTGGGGTAGACAAGGGCTGCTTTTATCAGCCCTTTGCCCCGTTTTATAATGGTCCCTTGTTCGTCGGATACGTGTCCTGTGGGGCCATGTCCACTAAGCTTGTTGGCGGCGTCCCTCTTTTTTGCCGGTTTGAGCCGTTTTTTCATGGATCAGTCAGCTTTTCTTCTTAAAAATGTGGGCACCTCCAGATCATCATGATCAAATGCCATTGCCGGGTAATCATTCACCATGTTTTCATCTCCAACCACCCGCTTTTGGGTGACCCGGACCGGGTTGTCAAATTCATTCCAATTGGCAAGCTCTTCCTGGGTGGGGGTTCTGACCTGGCCCCTGGCTATGGGTTCCTTGGGATGGGCCGCTCCCATTGGCATGGCGGCTTCCATGGCTCCTGCGTAGGTCTGATGGGTATACACTGGCTGGGGGGCTGCTGCCTGGGCAGCCACCTGGGCTTTGGGGTCAAATCGATGCATGTTTTCAGCCAGGGGTTCTTCCATGCCAATACCCGTGGCAATAACGGTGATCCGCATTTCATCCCCCAGCGTCTCATCAAAGGTCTGTCCCCAGATGATATCGGCATCATCTCCTACTTCCTGGTGGATGCGGTCCGAGGCCGCGGTCATTTCTTCCAGGGTCAAGTCGGAGCTGGAGGTGATATTCATGAGAACCCCTTTGGCGCCTGAAATGGAAATATCTTCCAGAAGGGGATGGGAAATGGCTTTTTCCGCAGCTTCTATGGCCCGGTTTTCCCCCGAAGAAATACCGATTCCCATGAGGGCTTTACCTGCTTTTTGCATGGTGGCTTTTACATCGGCAAAGTCAAGGTTGACATGTCCGGGCATCATGATCAGATCGGTAATTCCTTTGACGGAATGGTGAAGGATTTCATCGGCTTTAATGAACATATCCACCATCCTGGCACCCTTGGGTGCAATGCCCCGGAGGCGGTCATTGGGGATGACAATCACGGTGTCTGTAATGCCGTGGAGTTTTTCCAGTCCATCCAGTGCCTGGCGTTCCCGTTTTTTGCCTTCAAAGGAAAAGGGTTTGGATGCAACGGCCACGGTGAGAATTCCCAGGTCCTTGCATATTTCAGCAATAATGGGTGCTGCCCCGGTTCCGGTTCCGCCGCCAAACCCGGCGGTGATAAAGACCATGTGACTGTCCTGCAATGCGTCCCTGATTTCATCCATACTTTCCAGGGCGGCTTCACGGCCTGTACAGGGATTGGCACCGGCGCCCAGCCCCTGGGTCAGTTGTGTTCCCAGCTGGATTTTTACGCCTGCCTTGGATGACTCAAGAGCCTGGGCATCTGTATTGGCAACAATGAATTTAACCCCCTGCAGTTTGGCATCGATCATGTTGTTGACTGCATTTCCGCCGGCTCCGCCAACTCCGATCACCTTAATTTTTGCCGAATTGTCACTTTCCACATAAGAAAACGTCATATCCACCTCCCTAAAGTTATATGATATCTTTAAACCACTGTTTCATTCTTGTTAATATGGAATTGAATCCATGTGCGTCTGTTTCTTTAAAATCAATTTTACAGGCTGCATCACTGCCGAAAATCACCAGGCCTACCCCTGTGGCATAGGCGGGATTTTTTACAATGTCTTTCAATCCGCCGATATTATTGGGCTCGCCCACTCTCACCGGAACGTTAAAAACTGATTCGGCAATTTCTGAAATGCCGTTGAGTACGACGCTTCCTCCTGTCAGGACAAATCCGGCCGGAAAGGAATTTTCAAGCCCGTTTGAAAATATTTCTTTTTTTAATAAAGAAAATATTTCATCCACCCGGGGTTCAAGAATTTCCGCTAAAATACCCTTGGACAGTTTTTTTGGGGCCCTGCCACCCACAGCCGGTACCTCAATTGTCGCGCCTGATCTCACATTCTGGGGTACACAGGTGCCATGTTCTATTTTTATTTTTTCAGCCTCGGGCAATGGGGTTCTAAGCCCAATTGAAATATCATTGGTCAGGTTATGGCCCCCCACTGTCAGTTCATATATAAACTTGACATTGTTGTCCTTAAACAGGGCAAGATCTGTGGTGCCGCCACCCATATCCGCCAGTAAACATCCCAGTTCTTTTTCTTCATCGGTGAGCACGGCCTGTCCCGATGCCAGAGATTCCAGAACAATATCGCATACTTCAAGTCCTGCCTTGTTGCAGCATTTGACGATGTTTCTGGCAGAAGAGACAGCCCCTGTTACAATGTGGATTTTGGCTTCAAGGCGGATGGCGGTCATGCCCACGGGATTCTGAATGGATTCCATATCATCCACGATGAATTCCTGGGGAATGACATGGAGAATTTCCCGGTCAGTGGGAATGGCAACTGCTTTGGCAGCATCTATTACCCGCTCCACATCGCTTTTCAGGATTTCCCGTCCCTTTATGGCGATGATGCCGTGACTGTTGAATCCTTTGATATGGTTTCCTGCAATCCCCACATAAACAGATGAAATGTCACAGCCGGCCATGAGTTCTGCTTCTTCGACAGCTTTTCGTATGGAGTCCACAGTGGATTCTATGTTGACCACAGATCCCTTACGAAGCCCTGTGGACGGGTGGGAGCCCACACCGATGATATTGATTTCATCATCGAGCATCTCCCCTACAACCGCGCATATCTTGGTTGTTCCGATGTCCAGACCTACTATTATTCGTTCATTTCCCTGCAAATTAAACCCCCTTTTCTATAGTGTGGTGCAGAGCATTTATCTCTTTTGTTGTGATGAAGATTTTCTCTATATTATAAAGATCCATGGCATGAATGGCTTTTTCAGGAAAATTTTTATCCATATAGGCACTGATTTTAATTGCTTTGATTCGTTTCTCCTCAAACCTGGTAAATCCCAGTTTTATGGGTATAATCGTCTGGGTATGGCCTGGATTTTTATTGTAAATGTCCTGGGTTTGAATGGTGATTCCGGTGTTTTTATCTCCCATTATGGTGTTGATCCTGCCAAAGCCCGGGATTTCCAGAAGGTCCATGATGGCGTTGAACAAGGGACCTTCAAACTGAAAGGCGTTGCCGGTTCGGGTCAGATCCATACCGGATATGACGGGAAGAAAGTTTAGCTGATCCTTTTGGGGGTCATATTCCTTAAAGGGGTGTCCCTGGGTGTTGATGATAATGTCCGTCAGATTCTCAATATTCACAATGGCCAGGGGTTCTTCTTCAATAATGGTCACCACAAGGGCTGAAAACAGGGATCGTTTGACACAAGCTTTGGCAATCCAGGGATGACAGCAAATCTGTTGTTCAATGGTCTTCAGGTTTATCTGGAACAGATTGGTCTGGTCTGTCACGCCCGTCAGTTGGATTACTTCAGCGTTTGCCACCCGTTGGGTTCCTGAAATGTCCACCTGTTTTATGGCAAAAAACGGGGACTGGGTAATGGCATCATAGATCCAGATGGCACTAAGGCTCATCAGAACAACGAAACCAAAGGCAAAAAAAACGTTAAACCTGCGGTTTTTTGGGGCCACAGCGGGGGCCAATTCCCCTTTTGGGGAGATAGGTTCTGGTTTATACCTGTTTTGTTTCATTGTTTTATTCACCGGTTACCTTTACCTCTGTTTCAAGTTTAATTTGATATTTCTCAAACACAGTTTTTTGAACCAGGTTTTTTAGGGCGATTATGTCTTCACATTTGGCGTTGCCGGTGTTGACAATAAAATTGGCATGGAGGGGTGATACTTGGGCGCCGTTTATTTGCATTCCTTTTAAACCGGCTTCTTCAATGAGCTTGCCGGCCGGGACATGGGGGGCTGGATTTTTAAAAAAACATCCGGCACTGGCCAGAGATATTGGCTGGGTGATTATTTTGGTTTTAAGGGTTTGATCAAATCTTTTTTTGATCCTTGCAGGGTCTGCCGAAGTCAAGGTGAGGCTCGCTCCCACAATAAGGATATCCTTGGGCGTAAGCTGCCGATAGGAGAAGGCCAGGTCTTGTTTTTTAATGGTCTGACATTTAAGGGTTTTGATGTCAATGACATCCACGGCAGCAACAACCTGGGAAATTTCCCAGGTTGCTGTGCCAGCATTCATAATGATAGCGCCTCCCAGAGTACCGGGGATACCGGCGGCAAATTCAAGTCCGGCCAGGCCCTGGTCCATGGCAAATTGACACACTGTTGACAGACGTTCTCCTGAACCTGCGTAGATGGTTTTTTCATTCCCTTTGGAGTGACCTGTTTCTATAATGCAGGGAACGGATTTCAAAGCCTTGAGAACAATGACAAGCCCTTTAATACCCTTGTCAGAGACCAGTATATTGGTACCGCCACCGATGAGGGTGACGGGAAGGCCCTCTTGTATAGCTGCTTTAAGAATGGCAGTCAATGCCTTTTTGTCCCGGGGTACTGCCAAAAGATCGGCCGGTCCCCCAACCCTGAAGCTGGTATATCTGCTCAGGGGTTCCCCGGGCAATAATCCCAAGGTTTCCTGGAGGGTTTTATATGTTTTTTTTGTGGTCATCGGTTTTTATAATATCTCCACCAGGCGTTCGCCAAGGGTGTATATGTCGCCAGCTCCCAGGGTAAGGACCAGATCTCCTTGCTTGGCCTTGTGGGTGACCATGGACAGGGCCTGGGTAAAATCCGGTGCAAAACTAACATCCTTATGGCCATGGGCCCTTATCCCGTCACAAAGGGTTTTCGAATCCACGCCGGGGATAGGGGTTTCACTGGCCGCATAAATGGGCAGTACAATCAAGGTGGCAGACTGGTAAAAGGATCGGGTGAATTCATCAAACAGGCCCTGGGTCCGGGTATAGCGATGGGGCTGGAACACAACAATCAGTCGTTTTTCCGGATAACTTTCCCGGACCGCCGTCAGGGTGGCCATTATTTCCGTGGGGTGGTGGCCATAATCATCCATGACAAGGATGCCCTTTTGGTTCCCCTTTATTTCAAGGCGGCGTTTGACGCCTTGTATTTCTTCCAAGGCCTTTTTGATGGTGGCAAAGGGTATTTTAAGTTCCAGGCCCGTGGCAATCCCGGCCAGGGCATTGGAAATATTGTGGAGGCCGGCTATGTTCAGGTTGATCTCCCCCAAATTTTTATTTTGGTGGAATACGGAAAAATGGCTTTTCCCGTCCAGAAAACTGATCTCCCGGGCCTGGAGGTCTGACTGGGCACTCATGCCAAAGGTGGTGTACCGGACATGGATTCTGGGCAGGATGTCCTGTACATGTTCATTGTCCAGGCAGAGGATGGCCAGGCCGTAGAAGGGGACGGAATTGATGAACTGGACAAAGGTGTCCTTGATTTCTTCTATATCCTTATAAAAGTCCAGGTGTTCCAGGTCAATATTTGTGACAGCGGCAATGGCCGGTGAATATTTCAGAAAAGAGCCGTCACTTTCATCGGCTTCGGCCACAATATAGTCCCCGTTACCGTGGAGGGCATTGGTGTCCAGTCCCTGTAACAGGCCGCCGATGATCACGGTGGGGTCGAGACCGGCAGTATTGAGGATTTGGGAGATCATGGCCGTGGTCGAGGTCTTTCCATGGGCGCCGGAAACGGCAATGGAATATTTTATTCGCATGAGTTCCGCCAGCATTTCTGCCCGGGGGATGATGGGGATCACCATTTGCTTTGCCTGGATCACTTCCGGGTTTTCCTGGGCGATGGCAGATGAGGTGACAATGACATTGGCCCCTTCAATCTGGCCCTTGGCATGGCCCTGGAAAATTTTTACGCCCTTTTGTTCAAGTCGTTGGGTAATGGGGGAGAGCTTTAAGTCTGAGCCGGATACGGTATACCCCAGGTTGATCAACAATTCTGCAATCCCACTCATGCCGATTCCGCCAATGCCCACAAAATGGATATGATAATTAGATTGATACATGGTTATAGGTCCTTTGTGTCTAAAATTGTGGCTGCAATGATTTTGTCAGCATCGGGCATGGCAAGTTGTTTTGCGGCAATCCTCATTTGTTTTAATCGTTTTTTGTTCTTCATCAAGTCCTGGAGGGTGTCTTTTAAGAGCGGGCCTGTCAGGTCTCGGTCGGCAATGAGAATAGCGGCTCCTTTTTTTGCCAGGACCTTTGCATTGAAGGTCTGGTGGTCATCGGCTGCATGGGGGAAAGGCACTAAAATTGCGGGCAATCCCTTGATTGTCAATTCTGAGATCGTACTGGCCCCGGCCCGGGTGACCAAAAGATCCGCCTTGTCCTGGAGGGCCGGCATATCATGGAAAAATGCCTGGACCCTATATTTTATTCCAAGCTTTTTATAGGCTTTTTGCAGTTTGGTTTCATCGGCAAGCCCTGTCTGGTGGATGATATGAACCCGATCCAGATCATCCGTTGATTCAATGATGAGTTTCATTGCCTGGAAAAAGGCCTGGTTGATACTGGCGGCTCCCTGGCTGCCGCCGGTTACCAGAAGGATGAAATCATCGGGGTTGATATGGGGTGCCTGGTTTGATTCATGGTCGGATCCATTGAGCTTTGTCGGGCTTGTATGACGGATGGGATTGCCAACATATTTTGTTTTGAGGGTGTTGTCAAAACCCCTGGTGGTTTCAAAGCCTGTAAAAATGGTATCAGAAAATCGGGACAAGAGGCGGTTGGTAATACCGGGGATGGAATTTTGTTCCTGAATGGCCCTGGGGATTCTCAGGATCCAGGCAGCTATTACCACGGCAAACGAAGAAAATCCGCCCACTCCCAGGACAAAGTCCGGTTTGAACCGGATCAGAATCACCAGAGACTGGATCAGACTGATAAAAGTAAAGCCAATTGAAATGAGTTTGTCCAACAGGCTGCCGCCCTTGATGGGTTTGGCCATAATGGCTTTGTGATTGAATCCATATTCTTTCAGGGTGGAAACTTCAAAGGGAGCATCGGTACCGACAAAGAGAATTTCGGCACAAGGATTTGTTGTTTTAAGGGCCTGGGCAACCGCAATCCCGGGGAATAGATGGCCGCCTGTCTTCCCACCGGCAACAATCAGGTTGAATTTGGCCAAGTCATATTTATTGGGGGTGTTTTTAGCGTTCATTTTTAATCGATGCCCCAATGTTCATTAAAATTCCCATGGCAGCCATGTTCACCACCAGGGATGTCCCGCCATAGCTGATAAAGGGCAGGGTAAGACCTTTTGTGGGAAGCACGCCCAATGCAACTCCTGTGTTGATGATCACCTGGACCCCAATATACAGGGTCAGGCCGGCTGCTGTGATGGTGCCAAACATATTGTCGGCATTTTTCGCAATCTGGGAGCCGGTTATAAGGATCACGGTATAGAGGGCAAAAATGGCAATGACGCCCAAAAGTCCCAGTTCTTCACCAATAATGGAAAAAATAAAGTCAGTATGGGGTTCCGGCAGATAGTGCATTTTCTGCATTCCAAGTCCTATGCCCTTACCGAACAATCCGCCGGATCCAATGGCTTTTAAGGAATGGGTGATCTGGTATCCTGTATTATAGGGATCATCCCAGGGGTTCATAAAGGTCAGTATCCGCAACATCCGATATTCCACCTTGAAGATCAAAAAATAGACAATGGGGATGACCAGGGGCAGGGGGCTGAGCAAATGGAGTATTTTTACCCCGGCAATAAACATCATGCCCCAGCAGATCAGGCCCATGACCACAATGGTTCCAAAATCCGGTTGAAGAATGATAAGTCCAGCAAAGATGCCAAAGACAAGTGCATGGGGGAAGAATCCTATGGCAAACCGGTCGATCATTTCTTGTTTTTTTGCCAGGGAATATCCAATAAAAAGAATCATGGCCAATTTTGCAAATTCCGCCGGCTGAAAGGTAAATCCCCCCAGGTTTAACCAGCGGCAGGCACCGCCTGCCTTAATATTTAATGCCGGGAAGAGCACGGCAATGAGCAGTCCCAGGGAGGCTAAAAGAATGATATAGGCAAAACTTCTATAGAGCCTGTAGGGAAAAGAGGCGGTCACAAACATCACGCAAAGGCTGATGCAAAAAAACAGGGCCTGTTTTTTCATGTAAAAAAACAGGTTGTTATGATCTTCCATGCTGATGGAGGATGAGGCGGAGTAGACCATAACAATACCGATACAAGATAGCAGCAGCACCGGGAAGAGCAGTCCCTTTTCACTGAAAAAGGGGTGTATTGGACTGGGGAGTCTATTCTCCATTTTTTATTCCCGCTGCCAGTTTGTTTTCCAATTTATTGACCTGGGCGATAAAATCATCCCCCCGGGCACCATAGTTTTCATACATGTCAAAACTGGCGCAGGCTGGAGAAAGTAATACCACCTCTCCTTCACAGCCGATCTCATAGGCTCTTTTAACGGCTTCTTCCATGGAAGTAACCTGTAAAACCGGGCAAATTTCTCCCAGTTTTTCCTGGATATGATCGCTTGCTTCGCCCATGGCAATTATCTGTTTTGTCGCTTTTTTAACCCAGGAACTAAGCTGGGAAAAATCAGTTCCTTTTTCCTTGCCTCCCAGGATCAGAATGATATTCTTTTGAAAGGATTCAAGGGCCCGGACTACAGCATCGGTATTGGTGGCCTTAGAATCATTGTAAAAACAGATGCCATTGAGCGTCCGGACAAATGCCATGCGGTGGGGAAGATTTTTAAAGGCGGCCAGGGCCGATAGAATCCCCTGCATATTTCCACCGGCCGCAAGATTTGCCAGGGATGCTGCAGCAATGTTTTCTCGGTTATGGATACCGGGAAGTTCCGTGAGCGCTCGGGTATCGATATCCTCTAACCCGTCCTGGTTCCGGATGAAAACATGGTCACCGGAAATTCGGACATTTAACCTATCTTTTATCTGGTTTTTTATCTGATCTTTTATTTGGGGATTATTGGAATTCGGTCGGGATGAAAAAGAAAAAACCTGGGAAGAAATTTGTGTAATCCGTGTCTCAAATCCTTCAATGGCCTGGTTGATGATGGCCTTGTCATGGGAGGTTTGGTTTTGAAAAATTCCCCATTTGGATTCTATGTAGCTGTCAAAGGTAGCGTATCGATCCAAATGATCCTGGGCCACATTCAGCAAAAGGCCCACTTCCGGTTTGAAGTTGTGGGCAAGGTCTAGCTGAAAACTGGAAATTTCAGCCACGATCCAATCTGCTTGCCTGTCATCCATGAGGTATTCCACCAGGGGGGTGCCGATATTGCCCCCCATAAACGTTGTAAGCCCTGAGGCCTCGAGCATATCTCGGACCAGAGTGGTGGTGGTGGTTTTTCCATTGGTCCCGGTGATGGCAATGACAGGGGTCTTATTATATTGGGAGAAAATATCAAGATCTCCCTTGATGGGAACCCCTTTTCGGGCGGCTGTTTTAAGGTAGATCATGTCCAGGGGAACCCCTGGACTCACCACGATTGTTCGGGCAAGGTTAAAGGTCGTTTGATCATGGAAACCAATTTGGGTTTGGATACCCAGGGCCTTGAGGGCCTTTCCAGCCGGGGTCCTTGATGCATCAATATCCGTTGCCACAACCTTTTGGCCCTTGGAATGGAGAAACCTTGCCATGGACAGCCCGGAGCTGCCGAGTCCCACGACCAGAAAATAGGATTGTTTGATGTTGTCCATGTGTTTACCTTATTTTAAGTGTACTCAATGAAATCAGAGCCAGGACAATGGCGATGATCCAGAATCTCACAATAACTTTTGATTCATGCCAGCCCTTGAGTTCAAAATGGTGGTGCAAAGGCGCCATCCTGAAAACCCGTTTTCCCTTTGTCAGTTTAAAATAGGAAACCTGGATGATCACGGACAGGGCTTCCATGACAAAAAGGCCTCCCACAATGAGCAGCAAAATTTCTTGTTTGGTCACCACGGCAACGGTACCGAGGATGGCCCCCAGGGGAATGGAGCCTGCATCTCCCATGAACACCTGGGCCGGGTGGGCATTGAACCAGAGAAATCCCAGACCCGCCCCTGCTAAAATTCCGCAGATGACGGTGATTTCTCCGGCCGATACAATATGCCGGACATGGAGGTAATCGGCAAACTGGGTGTGGCCTGCTACATAGGCAAAAAACATATAGGTGACACTGGCCACAATATAGGGGCCGATGGCAAGACCGTCCAACCCGTCGGTTAGATTGACGGCATTGGAGGTTCCCACAATGACCAGACAGGCAAAGGGAATATAATAAATACCTAAATCCGGGGAAAAATCTTTCAAAAAGGGAAAGGTCAGGGTGGTGGTGAAATCTGGGCATTTATAGATTAAAAAGCCGATGATCAGGCCGAAAATAACCTGGATGCTAAATTTTCCCCTGGCGGTAAAGCCCATATTCCTTTTTTTGACTTGCATTAAATAGTCGTCAATAAAACCGATAAAGCCGAAAAGAAGCAGGGTTAAAAGAAGAATGGAAACATAATGGTTGGACAGGTTCCCCCAGAGAATACTTGACAGGAAAATCGAAAAAAGGATCAGAACCCCTCCCATGGTGGGGGTTCCCTGTTTCCCCATGTGGGATTTAGGACCGTCTGTCTGGATGATCTGGCCGATTTGCAGTTTGCCAAGATATTTAATCACAAGGGGACCCAGCAAAAGACAGATCAGAAAGGCGGTCAGACTGCCGTATATGGTTCTAAAGGTAATATACCGAAATATATTTAGAACCGTAATATATTCGTTCAAAGGATATAAAAATTGGTAAAACATTAGGCGTAGGCTACTTCTCTGTTTGTATGGGTTAGTTTTATATCCCGCCTGTCCGTACCGGATCTTCTTTCAGGAATATAGGCGGCATAGGAAAATCTTCTTCTGTCGATGCTGAGTCGTTTTTCATTTCGGGCCTTACGCTCATTTTGGGCCTTAAGGTAATTCATAAACCTCCTTTTGCACCTGTTTTTTCATGTCGAAAATAATGGTTTCCATGGCCATGCCCCGGGAGCCCTTTAAAAGAATCCAGTCTCCTTTTTGGGCCTGTTGCAATACCAGGCGGCCAATCTCTTGTTTTGTTCCCCAAAATATTCTGTCCTTTGACAGGCCCTTTTCAAGGGCTCCGGCGAGCAGATGGGCCACCTGTTTACCAAACAGATATAAATGGGCAAGATTCGCTCCGGCGGCAAGATGACCCACCTCCCTATGGAGTTGATCCGAGTCTGATCCCAGTTCCAGCATGTCACCGAATATGGCAAAAGATTTTTTTTCCTTTGCCACAAGACCCAGGGTTTTCAGGGCCTGGGTCATGGATGCGGGATTTGCATTATAGGTGTCATCGATTAAATTGATACCATTGGCGAGTTGGTCCATCTTCATTCTGCCGGAAACCGGCGTAAAGGCGTCAAGCCCTGTCTTAATACCTTGGCTTGAAATTTTGGCAATCCTTGCGGCTGTGATGGCGGCAAGGGCATTATTTACCATAAACGGAGCAGGGGAGCCAATGGAATAACAGGCCCTGCCTTTTTTGTCGGCAATGGTAAAATGACTTGTTTCACCTTTTATTTCAATATTTTTGGCCCTTGTGTCTGATGGGGTTTTATATTTGGAACCCGTTTTGGGATCAGTCCCAAAAAATAGGATCTCACTTATGTTTTTGTTCTTCCTGGCACAACTTTCAAGGATTTGCCGTCTTTTGTCATCTGCAAAGAGGATGGCATGGCCGTTTTTACGAACATGTTCGAAAATTTCGCCCTTGGCCTTGGCAACATTGTCAGGCGTTTTAAGTCCTTCAAGGTGGGCGCCTGCGGTGTTGGTGACAATGGCGATATCGGGACAGGCAATTTGGGAGAGCCGTGAAATTTCTCCGGGATGGTTCATGCCCATTTCAATGACAGCCCATTCATGGGCGCGGGACAGGTTTAACAGGGTCAGGGGCATGCCGATTTCATTGTTGAAATTTCCCTTGGTTGCCAGGGTGTTAAATCGGGTTCTAAATATTTCCTGGGTGATCTTCCGGGTGGTGGTCTTGCCATTGGAACCGGTGATGGCAATAAGTTTTACATTTGAGCGAAGCCTTTGATACCGGGCAAGAAACCCCAGGGCAGTCAGGGTATCCTTTGTTTCAAAAAAGAGTAGCCCCTTTTTTTTGATTTGCGCCACCAGAGCAGGCGCAAGGGTTGCCAAATATCCTTTTTTTGCCACAAACCCTTGTATCCCTTTTGCCAGAAGGCCTTGGATAAAATCGTGACCGTCAAAGTTTTCTCCCTCCAGCGCAAGAAAAACCTGGGTGGGGGTAATGGTTCTGGAGTCTGTGTTGATATGGCTGAATGTAAAGGATTCTCCCGATTCTCCTGATCCCCTCAGGGTGTCTATCACAGGCTCTTGTGCCAGGGCTTGGGCCAAATCTGTTTTGCGCCATTCAATGGGGGTAAATCGTCTTTCAAATTTTTCACAGGCCCGGATCAATTCTTCGGCGTCATCAAGATGGATGGTGCCCGCATTGGTAATCTGGTAAGTTTCGTGGCCCTTGCCGGCTGCCACAATAATATCTGACGGGTTTGATATCATGATGGCCAATTCAAGGGCTCGTTTCCGATCGACTTCTTTGAAATATCCTTTTTTTGCAGGACAGGTTCCAAGGGTTTCGAGGGTAAGTTCACAGATTTCCTCTGTCTGGATACCTGCTATAATATCGTTTACAATGGCTTCCGGGGATTCCTTCCGGGGGTTGTCCGAGGTAACGATGGCCACATCAGCGTATTTACAGGCAATTTTTCCCATGAGGGCTCGTTTTGTCCGGTCCCTGTTTCCGCCGCAGCCAAATACCGTGATCAGGCGTGCAGGTGCCCGCTGTGCCAGTGTGGAAAGGATGGATTCAAGGGCATCTGGAGTGTGGGCATAGTCCACAAACAAATAGCGATTCAGTCTATTTTTAATCTTTTCCAACCGGCCCGGCACACGGGTAAGCGCTTCAATGCCCTGTTGGATTTTGACCTTGTCAATGCCGATGGCAAGGGCTGCACCTGCCGCACACAAGATATTTTCAAGATTGAAAGTTCCCGTGAGGCCGGTTTTTAGGAAAAAGGGATCCCCGGCCAGAGAAATGGTTCCAGACAGTCCGTTAATTTCATCTGTAATGTTCGAGGCCCTGATGTTTGAAGCCTGGGCGTCTGTGCTCTGGCTGTGGCTGACCAGAAATTTGGTATAGGCAAGATTTTTTGCCAGGCGTTTTCCTCTGTCATTGTCTATATTAATGACAGCCGGCGCTGTTTTCGTTTGGCTTTTCGGGCCCAAAAAGTCTGTAAAAAAGCGTCGTTTGCAACGAAAGTATTCGTCCATGGTTGAGTGGTAATCCAGGTGATCCTGGGTCAAATTGGTATAGACCCCGGCATCAAATTCACAACCGTCTATCCTATGCTGATCCAGACCGTGGGAAGAAACTTCCATGATGACGTGGGTGACCCCGGCCTCTTTCATGTTGAACAATGCTTTTTGTAATTGGATGGCATCCGGGGTGGTAATGGGGTTGTCAATAGTTTTTCCCTTGTACCGGATGTTGACCGTGCCAATGACCCCGGTTATGTACCCTGCGGCGGTGAAAATACTTTCCAGTATCCAGGAGGTCGTTGTCTTTCCATTGGTTCCTGTGATGCCAACCAGGGTGAGGTCCCGTGAAGGTCGGCCATAAAAATTGGCCGCAACAATAGCACTTGCCTTTCTTGTGTTCTCCACAAGGATGATAGGGTTGAAATCGTTTTTATCGGGTTGGGTTTGGGCAATGACGGCCGCTGCCCCATTTGCAATTGCCTGGTCAATATAATCATGACCATCCGCAGCATATCCTTTGACCGCCAGAAAAAGTCCGCCGGGTTCAATGTCCTGGGCCCGGGAACTGATGGCCGTTATTTCCATTTCGTCCCAGGATTCCAAAACAGCGCTTTTATTTTTCAGGTCACAGCCTTTGATGATTGCAGACAGTTTCACTTGTCTTCTCCTTTTATAACCGCTGCGATCATGGTTTTTGTTCGTTCCGGCGCAATATTCAGATAGTTAAACGACTGGGCCATAATGGTTTTAAATGCCGGTGCCGCCACCTCACTACCATAATATTGTTTTCGGGGTTCATCAATCACCACAAGGATGGCAAGCTCTGGATTCTCCTGGGGGGCAAATCCGGCAAACCCGGCAATGTATTTATTCTTTTCGTAGCCGTTTTTCTCTTTACTGGCTTTTTGGGCGGTGCTTGTTTTTCCGCAAACTCTGTATCCTTCCATGGCAGCCTTTGTGCCGGTTCCCTCTTTCTGGACCACCAGATTCATCATTGTTTTGACCTGGGCGGCTGTTTTAGGAGACACCACCTGGCGAAGTTTTGCGGGTTGGAATATCTGGAGGTCATGGCCGTCATTGGAGATGATTTTTTTAATCAGCATGGGTTTCATTAGTATTCCATCATTGGCAATGGCTGAGATTCCTGAAATCAATTGGATGGCGGATACTGAGAGGCCCTGGCCAAAGGAGATGGCGCTGGTATCAACCTTTGACCAGCGTCTGTGGGGAAGCAGACTGCCATTGGTTTCTCCCGGACAGCCCACACCGGTTTTCAGGCCGAATCCAAAATTGGTCAAGTAATCATGGAGGGCTTTTTTGCCAATGGTTTCTGAAATTTTAGTGACGCCTATATTGCTGGAAAACTGGATGATTTGATTCATTGTGAGCCAGTCCCGGGGGTGGGTATCGTGGATGGTAAATTTACCGATACGGTATTCACCGTTTTCGCAAAAGAAAATGGATTTGGGGGTAAATCCTTTTTCAAGGGCTGCTGCCACTGTGAATACTTTTATGACAGATCCTGGTTCAAAGGCATCGGTAAGGGCCCTGTTTCTATAGGTGTACTTGCTGGAAACTCTGAAATTGTTAGGGTTGAATCCCGGGTAATGGGCAATGGCCAGCAATTCCCCCGTGGCAGGTTTCATGACAAGGGCCATGCCGGATTTCGCCTGGTGGGTCTTAACAGTTTGTTCAAGGGTTCTTTCCGAAAGAAATTGAATTTTTTTATCAATGGTCAGGACAAGGGAATTCCCTTTTAATTGGTTTCTGCGGTTTTTATGGATATCCAGAACCCTGCCGGCGCCATCCCGGGTTACCTTTATCTTGACGATATCTCCTTCAAGAACGGCATTGTATTTGAACTCAAGACCTTCCAGGCCGGAATCATCTTTTCCTGTAAAACCGATGACCTGGGCTGCCAGGTTGCGATTGGGGTAAAATCGTTTGGAATCGGTTTTAAGATATATCCCCTGGATATTCAAGTTTCGGATTTGATTGGCCTGGGCAGGGGATACTTTTCTGGCAATCACCACAAACCGTCCCGATCTTGACAATTTTGCCTTTAAAACGGTCTGTTTTATGTTTAAAATTTTTGAAATTCTTGTAGCCGTTCGGGCCGGGTCCAGTATCTGGGAGGGATCTGCCGTTATGGTTGGGGCATCAATACTGGTCCCCAGTTTGTTGAGATGACGATCCAGAATTTGACCCCTTTCTCCTTTGATGGTGAGATATTTGGAATAGCCCTGTTCGGCTTTTCGGGTCAGATCATGGGCCTTGAAAATTTGAACATCAAAGGACTTGGCGCCCAATAGGAAAATACACCCCACCAGCAGAATCTGGACCAAAAGAATCCGGCGTTTGGTTTGTTTCTTTTGATTTTTTTCCATTATCGATCATCTCCTGAAAGATAAATGGTCTGGTTAAATGTATCTGGTGAAAGGCCCAGGTGGGTCCTGGCAATTCGGGTGATTCTGGCGTCTGATTTGAGTCGATCCCTTTCAACAGATAATGCGCGTCCATAGGACAGGCTCTTTGTGACACCTGTCTGGGCATTGGATATTCTTACGATGGCTTGGGTAGACTCTGTTCTGACCCATGCATGAACCATGAGTTCACAAAACAGGACCAAAATAAGCGCCAGCCACCTGAATCCGACGCGTTGCTTTTCTTGTGTCTTGTGTTTTTTTGTCATGGGGCCCATTTCCCTTATAATTTTTGGGCTACCCGGAGTTTAGAACTTCGGGCCATGGGGTTTGCATCGATTTCTGCCTGTGTCGGGGTCAATGGTCGTTTGAAAATTGAGCGTATCTGGGGAATAAACCCGCACATGCACCGGGGAAATTCCCTGGGGCAGGTACATCCGTTCTCAAATTTTCTTAAGCTGTGCTTTACAATGCGGTCTTCAAGGGAGTGAAAAGAAATGATGCAGACCCGACCGCCTTTTACCAGCAGAGAGGGAAGAGATTCCATAAAGGTTTCAAGTTGAGCCAGTTCCTGGTTGACCTCAATTCGCAGGGCCTGGAACACCCGGGTGGCCGGATGAATTTTTTGTTTAAATGCAAGCTTGGCAGGGGTTGCGTCCACAATAATCTGGGCCAGCTCTTTACTTGTTTCAATGGGGGCTTCCATCCGGTTTTTTACAATGGCCCTGGTAATTTTTCTGGAAAGTTTTTCTTCTCCAAACTTAAAAAAAATATTGACCAGATCCTTTTCCGCATATGTGTTTACAATTTGCCTTGCTGTCAGGTCAGTCCGGATATCCATCCGCATATCCAGGGGTTCGTTTTTATTAAAACTAAAGCCGCGCATGCCGTTTACAAGCTGGTTAAAGGAAAAGCCCAAATCAAGGAGGATGGAATCGACACCGTCGATGCCGTTGGATTGCAGGATTTGGGGGAGACTTGTAAAGTTGCTATGGAACAGCCGGATGTTTTTTTCAAAGGGAGACAAAATTTTTTTTGCATTGACAATGGCATCCATGTCCTGGTCAATGCCGATGAGCAACCCATTGGGAAGGATGGTCTTGATCGTTGAAAGCGCATGGCCTGAACCGCCCAGGGTGCAATCTACACAAATACTCCCAGGTTTCAGGTTTTGATACTCATGCACTTCTTCTGGCATGACAGACGTGTGTTCAAATCCCATTTTTACAACCCTAGGGAAGCAATTTCTTCTCGTACTTCCTCTTTTTCAAGTTCCTGCTCCATTTTAAGGTTTTCGTGATCCCATTTTTCCCGTGACCAGATTTCAAACCGGTCCAGTACACCCACAAGGACAATTTCTTTGTCAATATCAGCATAGGTTCTCAAACTTTGGGGGATAAGAATCCGATCCTGCTTATCACATTTCAACGGGCATGCATTGCCGAGGAAAAACCGTTTGAATTTTTCCATGCTGGCACTTTTTGCCGCACGGATTCTTTGTTCAAGATTCTTCCATTCGTCAAAGGTATAGGCATAAATACAGCCATCCTTGATAGAAATCACAACCCCGTATTCATCATCGGCCTTCAAAACCTTCCGGAATCTTGCCGGAATGATAATTCTGCCTTTTGGGTCAATTGTATGAAAGGAGCTTGATCGAAACACTTAATTTAAGCCTCAATAAAAATTACATCCACTTTCCACCACCATAGGCCACACTTTTACGAAAAATGAACTTTATGTCAAGGAGAAAATTCAATTTTATTCAATATTATTGTTATAATGCCCTATTTTAAAGGAAATAGATTCTGTGTCGTAAAGGGGAGTAAAGTGGGTGTAAAATTTTAGCAGCATGGATCCAAGGGGGAAGTAGGATAAAAATATATGTAAAATCAATTGGTTATGGTAATCGATTTTTTTTGTGGTGTGAAATAACAACAATAGAAGGGGGGCGAAGTGGAGTGAAAGGGGTGCTGGGGATATTTGCCTTTGGACCCGGAAATTGCTGGATTTAAATTCCCTGGTCCGGGTAAAGGGGTGAAACCTCTCTTTTCTCCTTAGATATCACTTAATAGTTGGTCAACGGTTTTTTTAAATTCAGCAATCCGATAGGGTTTGGGAATAATTCCCTTGAGCCCGTAGTCTTGATGATTTGACATGATGGGATCATTTGAATAGCCTGAGGAGATAACGATGCGTGCGCCAGGGTCTATCCCAAGGATTTTTTTTGAGGCATCTTTGCCCCCCATGCCGCCGGGAATGGTCAGGTCCATGATCACCAGGTCAAAGGAGGGTTTTTCCTCAAATGCCTTGGAATACACCTCAATGGCCTCTTCTCCATTTTCAGTCAGGGTGACTGAGTAGCCAAACGTTTCAAGCATCTTTTTGGTAATAGTCCGGATAGGTTCCTCATCATCCATGACCAGAATCTTGGCCGGGGCATCTGAATTAGGGTCTGACAGGTCTGATTCCATTGTTGTTTCCTTTTGGGATAGGGGTGAAATGGCTGGCAGGTACAAGGTGATGCTTGTCCCTGTTCCTCGTTGGGAGGAAACATAAATATGTCCATTGTGTTTTTTAATAATTGAATAGCAGATGGCTAACCCCATGCCGCCGCCATTTTTCTGGGTGGTAAAGTAGGGATCAAATATTCGATCCACATTTTTATGGTGAATTCCGGCGCCTTCATCGGAAAGGGTGATTTTCACATAAGGGCCCTTGGAAATTGTCAAGAGATTGTCTTTTAACAGGCTTGAATTTTCCATGTGGATAGTGAACACACCTCCTTTTGGCATGGCCTGTCTAGAATTTATGACAATGTTTGAAATGACCTGTTCAAGCTGTCCCCTGTCTCCATGAATCGGCCATAAATTCTGGGAGGAAATCACCCTGGGCCGGATATTACTGCCGGACAGGTTGAATGCAATGGTATCAAGGACAAGGGCGGCAATATCAGTGTCTTCTATTATGGGGTCTCCTCCCTTTGCAAAGGTGAGCAGCCGTTTGGTTAATTTTATGGCTTCCTCCATGGAATTTTCCGCTTTTTTAAGATAGGAAAAGGCCTTTGTTTCAGTAGAAAGTTCCAATCTGGCAAGGGCGATATTGCCATATAGGCCCGTCATGATATTATTGAAATTGTGGGCAATTCCTCCGGCAAGGTCACCAATGGATTTTAGTTTTTCGGCCCTTTGGAACTCGTCTTGATTTTTTTTTCCCAAAGTGATGTCATGGATGGTCCCCTGGAACACCAGGTCGGCATTGGGCTGAAATGGGAGAAGGCAAACGGATATTTTTACGGGAACCCTGTTTTTTCTTTGGGTTAGAAGCAGGGTCTCAAATACACAAGGGAGAAAGGTCTGGTTCTCTTGCTCAACCGTGGGTATGTGCAAGTGGGATAAAAGATCCGGGAACAGGATGTCAAGGGTCATGGAGAGCAGTTCTTGTTTTGAATATTGGGACAATTGAACCAGTCGTTTGCTGACGTTCAGGAATTTTTTTCTCCTGGAAAAGAGCAGAAGGGCTTCCCTTGAGTTTTCAAAGGCAGATTGATATCTTTGAGCCGTTTGATTGGAAAGGCTGCATTTTATTTCAAGGGCAGATACTTTTTGCGACAACTTGTTAACAGACTCGCTATCTATCATACCTGCTCCAAATGAATATTTTCGGATAATATTGCTTGATTTGAGCTGAAGATAAAATTCAACGCGAAAATTTATATAAGAAAATCCTATATCAGAAATGGGACATAAAAAAAACTGAAATTAAGCTATTCCGCGGATCTTTATCTGAAACCTGGGCCAAGACATTGCAATTATAAGAGTTTCATTTTTCGTTGTGGCGAGAGCAAATATCCGTGCCCCGGCCATGCCGGTTATTCCAGAACTCAACAGCGTGAACTAAAATTTTGTATGTATGATTGATAAAAGATCGTTGTGGGTTAGAGTGCACTGGAAATTGTCCGGCGGGTATTTTTCATTATTTCATCCAGCCGGTCCATCTCATGTGCGGCTACATATATGGGATGATGGACGATTATGTCAACGCTTCCGGGGGTAAGGTCAAGGGAGTCCGGGGGCAGGATTTTAAAAGAGTTTTTAACCGTGATCGGCAGGATGGGAAGCCCGGTTTCCATGGCAAAGATAAAGGCCCCTTTTTTAAAGGGCATGACCTTTCCGTCCCGGCTCCTTGTCCCTTCAGCAAAAAAGAGGACCGAGGATTTTTTCGATAATTTCCCCTTGGCCGTTTCTATGGATTTGATGGCAGTCCCGGGATTGGCACGGTCAACGAAAATACATCCCAATTGGTGACAGGCAGGCCCGAAAACAGGGACTTCTCCCAATTGTTTTTTCATCACCCATTTTATTTTCAACCCGATGAATCCGTGGATCATGGGGATGTCTGCCATGCTTTGATGGTTGGCCACCACCACATAGGCGTGGTGGCGGTTATAATTTTTTTTGCCCCGGATGATGACCCTTAGGGGGGCAATGGCGCAGCAGAGTCGAGACCAGGTAACCGCCAGAATATCGGCTGCATTCTGGCTGAAGACAAACCCCACAACAATACAAATCAGCCCCAATAGCAGGGTAACAAAAAGTACAAAAGGAATTACCACCAGCCATTTATAGGGCTGATATACTATTTTAAGAAAGGCATTCACTCTTTATCGGTTTCTTTTTCCTTTTTTACAAGTTTATCCGCATAAGACAGGATATCTTTGCCTTTATACGATTCCAGAACAAAGGGGTAGGGGCTCATGGAAGAAGTCCCGACCAGTGTGTCCCCATTGTTCCGGTCAAAAAGGTTTAAAACAATTGGGGGCTTGTTTTCAAGGATTATTTTAAGAAGGGGGGGATTTTTTTCCAGATTTTCCCTGGACAGGCTGTCAAAAAACCTTTCACATGTCAGAAATGACAGGGAGGATAAAAGATTGCTCAGTGCCTCTTTGTCCGGGGATGACCCATCTTCAAACTGCCAGGAAACAGGGTTTTTCTCTGTTTCATCCTTTGGGGGGACAGCGGTCAAATTCTTGGATATCCCGTCCTTTTTGAGGGTGATTTGTTTGATGGCATTTTCCTTAAAGGTCAGGACCTGTTTATCCCTGAGTGTTTCAACAGAGGTGTTAAAATCATTTTTAAAATTTTGATCTGCCTGGTAGATCCGGGTATCGCCGGTCAGCATGATAAAGGTGTGGTTGCCGCTGGGGGCTGCTTTTCCTATTTTAAAGGAGAGCAGCAGGTTTTCTCCTTTGAAGGCCTTTACTTCGATGAAATGCGCATCATCCAGTTCATACCGGCTGATATCTCGGCTTTCGGAAATAAGACCCGAGACGTTCAGGTTACGGGTCACATCCAGCAGTTTGTTGACCGCTGTCATGTCTGCAGCATATTTTTTATCCAATTTTTTATCTGAGACCTCCCAGGTATCCGCTTCTTTTGTCAGCTCAATGGGCGTCTTTTTCCGGGTAATAATCAGTCGGTCAATTTCCCCTTTTTCAATTTTAACGGGTTCCGGCAGGGTGTAATTTTGCTGGTTATCCTTTTTGAATACAAGATAGGCGCTCAATGCGAAGATGAGCACGACCAGAATTAAATATTCTTTTTTCATTATGGCGTTATTCCTTGTTAGACATTAAACATCTTTGAGATTCTTTTCTTTTTTGTCTTCCTAACCATGAGGACTCCCAGGCCGAAAAGAACCACCAGAATCGGTAGAATCACGATGTTAACCGTTTTGATAATTCCCCGGGTAAAGGGGGTCATCTGGGCAAGGGGATTTAAGGTCTGCTGTTTGCTTCTCATGCCGGCAATCTGATCTTCATCATTAAGGTGGTCAATGACATTCAAAAGAAAGGTGGCATTGGTGGATCGGCCCCCTGGATCCAGCATATTATCTGCAAGCATCTGGGAACAGCCCAGGACAAAAATTTTAACAGGTTTTGATGATTCTATTATTGTGTTTTGGGCCACAAGTCCTTGGGGGAGGCTTTTGCCTGAGCTATTGCCCTCCTTGGTTGCGGGTTCCTCCGGGGTGATATCTTTTTTCTCCAAGGCCTTCGCAGGAATATCCTTCCCTGCAAAAAAACTTGTAAATCGGCCTTCCAGAACATATGCCAGATCATGGGTGGCAAATGCTTCGGGGACACTTGGCGGGGTAATGAACATGGGATTAAGGTTTATCATGCCTTCCATGAGCCAGGCCTGGTCCGAGGATGCCAAAAGTTTTGTGGCAATCACCTGATCGGACTTGATGTTTTCAGATTTCAGGGTTAAAGGAGAGATCTGCATGGCAACCAGTCCCTTGATGTTGTTCATAAATTTTGGGGTGTTGTTAATGGAAGTTTCTTTTAACATGGGGGCAAAATAGATGGTTTGTTCACCCCCTCCCTGGTTTGGGGGGAGCTGGTGCTTATAGGCCTCTTTGTCCAGAACATAGGCCGGCTTCATACTGATTCCGTAATGGGTGAGTAATTTTTCCAGACCCGTGTCCAGAGGGATATACTGGGGGGGCATGCCCATGCCGCCCTGGGGCATGATTTCGTTGAATGCATCGCCAAAAAAGGCAATGTTGGTTCCCTTCATCAGGGCCTGGTCAATTTGGAACAATTCATAATCGGAAAACTTTTCCGTCGGTTTTGCAATGATCAGACAGTTCAGACCATCGGGAATGGCGGTCTCCTTTAGTGCAATGGATTTTATGTCATATCGGGATGCCAAAAGCCCATTAAATACCTGTAATCCATTTCCGGCTTTGCCCTGCATCATGGCCATTCTGTCTTGCCCTAACACCGGGGTCCCATGGTCAGCGAGATATCCGATGGCCTTGTTGATGCCGATCATTTTTTCCATGATACCGGTCAGTTCGTCTTCTATCGCCTTTGGGTCGGCCATCTGGTAGGTGGTGCCGATGATGGGCAGTTCCATTGAGGAGATAAGGGGGAGGGTGGACACCTCACCTTTGTATTCAATGACAAGGCCTGCGGCTCCCTGTCCTTGTGCAATGTTTTTGTCGGAAATCTGGGGCCAGGACAGGGCCATGAGATCATAGCGTTTGGCGATGGTTTCCAGCTGTTCTTCGGTGTTCATATCAAGGTGTTTAAACTCAAAGATATTAAGGTTTTTGGCGTTAAGGGCTTCAATGGTCTTTTGTATCTTGGCGGCTAGTTGCGGCAGCTGGTCAAGGCCGATGAGGGGGGCAATGGTGTTCAAAGAAGAGGATAGATACAGGGTGACGGAGATTTTGTCCGTCTGGCGCAACAGGGCGCTGACCTTGTTGTTTAATTTTTGTATGGCGGTTGTCAGCTGATATTCCAGTCCGTCGGTGGTGGTGATGGCACCGATTCTTTCGATGAGGTCTCCGTGGATGATGACAAGGCCCATGTAAGCATTTTTGAATTTGATCTCATCATTTTCCATGACCCGTATCTGGACTGGCTGGAGTCCATAATTGTTCGCAATTTCCCGGTTATCATCTGCCTGTTTTGTTAGATCTCCTTGTTCCGAAGATACATTGTAAAAAGTATAGTTAAAATGTCGTCCCGCGCTTGCCGCATACTCAACCAGCAGATCTTTAAGATACCGCTCGGTATTATTGTGGGGAGCCGGCAGGTCCTTGGAGAAAAAAACGTTGATGCTCAAGGGTTCCGACAGGGTTGCCACAGCTTCTTTACTGGCATCGGACAGGGAGTAGATCCCGTTTTTGGTCAGGTCTGCTCTGAAAAACAGAGAGAGTCCTACAATATTGACCAGTACAATCACGGCGATATAGAGGATAAATTTGAAATAATGTTCTTTTATGGATGGATTACCCATTGTATCTCCTTAGTTCTTCTCATGCATAACAATATAGGTTGAAAAAATAAAAACAAAGGCCAGGCTGATAAAATAAAGGATATCCCGGGAGTCGATAATCCCCTTGGAAATATTTGTGAAATGGGAATTGGCCCCGATATATTCGATGAAGGCCGTAAGTTTTGCGGGCACGAAAAAAAGCATCCGGTCAAGGATGGTCAGGGTAAAGCACATGGCAGATCCAATGATAAAGGCAATGATCTGATTGCGGGTCAGGGCCGAGGCAAAAATTCCCATGCTGCAATAGGCAGCTGCCAGTAAAATAGCGCCGAAATAACCGCCCATGACGGGACCTGGATCAACGTCCCCGATAAAAGAAATAAAAAGGGGATAGGCCAGGGTGGGCAGCAACATGGCTGCCGTAAAAAGGGTGGCGGCTAAAAATTTACCAATGGCAATGTCTGTAAAAGAGACGGGCATGGTGAGAAGGATTTCATAGGAGCCCACATTTTTTTCCTCGGAAAAGAGCCGCATGGTAATGGCCGGGATAAAAAAGGAAAAGGTGATGGGCAAAAAAGAGAAAAAATCCCTTAAATCCGCTCTGCCGAAAATAAAAAAGGTGGAAAAGAAAAACCACCCGCTTACTATCAAAAACAGGGCGATCACAATATAGGCAATGGGAGATATGAAATAATCTTTAAATTCTTTGGCGGCAATGGTTGAAATTTGTGTCATCATTTAAACCTCCTCCCGTGTTAGTTCCTGGAATATTTTTTCAAGGGCCTGGGATTCTTTGGCAAGTTCCGTCATGATCCAGTCGGTTTTCTTTATTTTCAGGTAGATGCGGGATCTGATATCTGTTGTGTTTGATCTATCATTTGGATCTCTGATTTCAAAGGAAACCATGTCTTGTTCAAGGGGAACAATGGGGGTTATGTCCAGTGTATCATCAATGGTCCCTAAAAGGTCCAATGCTTGGCTTTCAGTGGGCCCCTGAAGGGAGAGGCGGATAAAGGAGGCCTGGGTTGCGTTTTGTTTGAGTCGGGCCGTGGTATCATTTGCCACCACCTTCCCCTTGTTTATAATGGCAATCCTGTCACAGGTTGCCTCTGCCTCACTTAAAATATGGGTGGAAAAGATAATGGTTTTTTCCTTTCCAATGGACCGGATGATATCCCGGATTTCTGCAATTTGGTTGGGGTCAAGGCCCGAGGTTGGCTCATCCAAGATTAAAATCTTCGGGTCCGTCATCATGGCATGGGCAATGCCCACCCGTTGTTTCAACCCCTTGGAAAGAGTAGCGATGGGTTTTCCCATGATGGCGGAAAGGCCACATAGCCCCACAAGCTCCCTGAATCGTACTTCTCTTTTTGCCGGATTATTGATCCCTTTTATTTTGGCCACATAGGTAAGATAATCATATACCAGCATGTTGTGATACAGGGGGGCTGATTCAGGGAGATAGCCGATCAGGGATTTTATTTTCAGGGTATCTTTTCCCATTTCCAGGTCGTCGACCGTGATGCTGCCGGAGCTTTGCTTGAAAAAGCCCGTGAGCATTCGCAGGGTAGTTGTTTTTCCTGCACCGTTTGGACCAAGAAGCCCGAGTATTTCTCCGGGCTGGACTGTCAGGCTGATATTATCAACCGCACAAAACTCATTATAATACTTGGTCAGATTTTGAACCTCTATCAATGCGTCCTCCTTAATCGAGTCATAAATATGGTGTAATAAATAAAATGATAAAGTTAAAAGTCTTCTAAAATCTTGCTTTTTTCCAGGAATTCATTGACCTCCCGTGTGGTTTTTCTTGCCATGGCCACGGTTTTCTCAAAATGCCGGCAAAATGGATCATCCACACCCAGGATCTGTATTGCGTGCTTGTAGAAAGCTTCTTCTGCTGTAAAATGGGCTACCATTTGTTTGTGGAGTTTTTTGCGTTCTTCGTGGCGCAGTTTTTCCGCCATTATCACCGATTCCAGTTTTTTGACCGAATATTCAACCAGGGCATCCCTGGGCATGCCATAGGTCTCGGAGATGGCGCTCAGGGCATCAATGGTTTTACGGCTCAGGACAAAGGTTTTCTGACGTCTGGGGATTTTTTTAAATTGCCGGATTCGGATGGTTTTGGCAATTTCGGAAAGAGCGCCCATGTCCTCGATGATATGATCAAACAAGGATTTTTGTTTGATGCCCATGTGGATGGCCACAAGCCCGATGGAGTCAATGGCTTTCTGAGATAGCTTAAAGGTTGCCCTGACCGATTGTTTTCCCCTCAGGTCAAACATGGCGGGTCCGAGAAACGGATCATCTATTTTGGGCATGGCACCTCCTTTCCGGAGTTTAATTATTAAACCTACCTCAGTATAAAAAGTAATGCAGATTTATTATGATTTTGATTCTACAATAAAAGTGAACCTGGATCAATACAAAATTTGCGGATGACCAAAATGTAATTTAATCGATGGAACGGACTTTCTCTTCTGCCTTGCGGGCTTTGTCAAGATACCCTTTTGTTTCAGGATCATCCGGAGTGATTTTTAATGCCTCTTCCCATTTTTCAATGGATGCTTTTATATCTCCCTGCCCGAAAAGCTGCAGCCCTTCATTTGTGAGAAGTTTCACCAGTTTTTCCTTTATGGTTTTATGGGAAGGAACAATTTCAAGGCCCTGGAGCCAGGATGTCTTTGCAAGGGTCAGCTGACCTTCCTCAAAATAGGCGTTACCAGCTATTAAACAATAATCTGCCCATTTTAACGCTTCTTTTGTCGGGTCGTTGCCGCTTTTTTCTTTTTCTTGAAGAGGGGGGAGAATTTTAGACGTTTTTTGCGTTTCAGTTAAGTCGATGGCATCCAGATTTTGTTTTAGTAACAGAGATGGCTTGTGGTCGGGATATAATTTAAGTACCGCGTTAATATGATCTCGGGCCTTGTCTTTATTGCCGTTTAACAATTCTGCGATGCTTTTTTGCAGATACCATTGGACCGTGACAAGCCGGTCATTGATATGCCAGAGTAATTTTCTGGCCGACAGACTTTCCAAAAGTTTGGGGTCTGCCTCGAGCATTGCCATCAACGCTTTGTTATATTGTCTCTGGGCGTAAAGCGTTTGGGGGTCCATAATTTTAGCATCATCAATTATGACAGGGGGTATTGTTTTGGTATCAACCGGTTTGGTATTTAAAGAGGAATTCCATGCACAGGCACTTAAAAACAATCCCATGGAGAGGATTGACAACATAAAAAAACGCTTCATTTGTAGCTCCTAATTTAAGACAGCCAAATTTGTGTTTTGGTCTGCCTCTGAAAAGGTCTCATCATAACACCATACCCTTCCCCGGCTGGATATTTCAAGACGTTTGTCCAGTGACTCTCGGTCCTCAAAGAAGGCATGGGCTTCCAGGAAAGCATTCACAATATCAGGATCAAACTGCTTGCCTCGTTCTCCTTTTATGATTTCCAAGGCTTTTTTCTCATCCATATGCCGCCTGTAGGGACGGTTGGACGTCATGGCATCATAACAGTCTGCAACCGCCAGTATTTTTCCTGCCGGACAGATTTGATCTCCGCAAAGGCCTTTGGGATATCCCTTACCGTCAAATCTTTCATGGTGAACAATGATTATGTCTCTTTCCTTGGTTAAAAACTGAACGGATTCTAAAATCTGCCAGGCAATCATAGGGTGCCGGGCAATGTGATCGAACTCATCTGAATCCAGATGGCCGGGCTTACAAAGGATTTCTTTATCAACACCGATTTTTCCCAAATCATGCAGCTGTCCTGCCAACACCAATTTTTTTACAAAGGCCTTGTCCATTTCCATGTGCAGGGCGATTTGCTCTGAATAATAGGCGACCCGGTCACAATGTCCCCTTGTATACGGATCGCTGGCTTCCACAGCAGCACTGAGTGCCATGACAGACTGAAGATAACCTTCTTCAGCGTTTCTGTTCGCATGATCCAGGCCTTCGGTCATCTTGTTAAATACGTTGCTAAGTTTTCGGATTTCTTCGCCTCCGTTTTCATGAATCCGCACACTCAGATCACCATGCCCTATTTTAACGGCAGCCTGACTCAGTACCCCCAAAGGTTCGAGCAGATTGCCGATGACATGGATGATGAGATAACAGCCAAAACAAATGAATGCAAGGGTTGCTGTGAAAAGTCCCATCTTGAGCGTATCGACTTTTTTAAGCACGGGTGATATGTCCATGGTCAGCAATGCAGTGCCGATCTTTTTGCCGTTGACGAAAATCGGTTTGATTTCTTTTAACTGATTTTCCTTTGGTATATCGAGTTTTTCCTGAAAACTGTTTTCGGGAAGAACAGCGTCTCCTATTTTTTTGATATCCGAATGGATCAGTGCTTTTCCTTCATGATCCAAAATAGCGGCAGACAAAACGCTGGGATTTTTAAGTTCGGTAAAGACCAAAACACTCAGCTGCATTTCATCACTGTCCAGCAATGCGGCACCGGCATTTATGGCAAGATTTTTAGATAGCGTGCCTGCATTCTCTTTGAGCTGGTTGAATAAAAAATCTTTTTTGTAATCATAAAAGGTGACCCCTGCCAGGATGGACAATGTGATGGTGAAGGAACAAAACAACGCGCTTAGTTTGAACTTTATTGTTTTGAAAAATGTAGATTCTTTTAAACGAAGTGCCAAAAAACACCTATTTTAAATGGTATTAAAAAATTCATATATCTATAGAAATCATTCGGTTATGTCAAGGTTAGAATGAATTATCTCGATTTTGATCGAGATATCGGATCCTGATATATCTCATTGTTTCCTCATTCTATTTTTACTCTATTTTATCCAAGAAAAAAAAGAAATTCAATGAATTTCGTGAATGTCACACATGACTAACAAAGCCAATAGTTACAGGCTATGTTTTGTGGTTATTATAGAGTTGCAGGTATTTCAAAAGCGGCCCAAGTCTGCAACAAAGGTATTGAATAACCGGCATGGCTGGAGAGTGGTATTTGCTCTCGCCACAACGAAAAATGAAACTTTTATAATTGCAATGTCTTGGCCGCGATTTCATATAAAATAAATCTAATTGATTGAAGAAAATCATTTTTTTCGGAGGTGAGTCATGGCAAGGTTAAACCAAGAAAACAGATTTCTTGCATTGGATCCGGAAGGATATCTGGCCGATGCAGCGTCCTGGACAAAAAATACTGCATGTTTTTTGGCAGAAAAGGAAGGCATTTCCCAGGAATGTCCCCTGGGCAGGGAAAGAATGGATATCTTGAAATTCATACGCGACTATTATCAGAAATTTGAAGCGTTTCCCATCGTCCGGGCCGTGTGTAAAAATGTGGGCCAGACCAAGGCGTACCAATACGAGCAATTTCCGGATCCGTTGGTGGCATGGAAAATTGCAGGACTTCCCAAGCCCACACCCGAAGTATTTGCAAAAATTAAATACCAGTGACCCTTGGCGATAAGATAAGTTGCAGGCCTAATCGGTCAGAAGAACAGCATGCAAAGAAAGAATCCAAGGCCGGTAATGATGAAAAGTGTCTCCCGGCCGCTGGGTTCAAATTCAGGATCGGTCCTCTCTTCACTATAGCACCTGGCTTCCATGGCAAGGATGAGATGATCGGCGGATAGAAAGGTTTTTTTTAAAAGGGGAAGCGTCAGTCGGACAAATCGTTTTACCGGGTTTTTTTCCAGGTTTCCGCATCGGGAATTGATGGCATTACGGGTCTCCTGGGCCTGTTGTAGAATAAGGGGTAAAAAGCTTAAGGAAAGGCTGATCATAACGGCCACCCGTTTTTCCGGCACAAAGGGGATTGGTTTTAAATACCATTGGGCCGCATTCTTCAGGCTGGCAGATCGGGTGGTGGCAGAAAAAATAAGACCCGTGACCATGACAAGGAAGAATCGAAGGGCAACAAGGCCTCCCTGGTGAAGGCCTTGGGCGCTTATGGTTAGCTCATATGCCGAAAACAGAGGATCTCCGGGTATGGTAAGGGCCCGGGCAAGGAGGATAAAGATCAGAAATACGATAAAATATCTTAGTTGTTTCAAAACCTGCCCCATGGGAAGTCTGATTTGTCTTAGAAAAAAAAACAATACCAGAAGGCAGATGAAACAGGCAGAAAAGCCGGCATTCAATATGGAAAGACTCATCATGCAGACGAGGAAAAATTTGCACCGGGTATCCAGGCAATGCAGACTTGAATTGCCCGGTCTGAACACAAAGGGATTTAAGGTCGCCATGGGGGGATCGCCTTGATTTTACAGGTACAGGGTTCTTTTACCCCATGGGATTCAAGTTTTCCTAAAAGGTCTTCAATTGATCCGTCTTCCACAAGCCGTCCCTGTGACATAATAAGTAGGCGGGAGGCTGAGTTCAAAAGGGTTTCCACATTGTGGGTTGCCATGATGATGGTCTGGCCCTTTTTGTTCAGATCAAAAATAATGGCCAAAAGAGATTGGGTGGCCGGGTAGTCCAGGTTGGCAAAGGGTTCGTCAAAGATAATGATTTCAGAATCCATTGCCAGGATGCCGGCTATGGCCAATTTTCTTTTTTCACCGCCGGAAAGGGTGGCTGGATTCCGGTCCTTTAATCGGGTCAGATCAAGTCGTTCAAGTATTTGAAAAACTTTTTTATTAATCAGTTTACGGTCAAGGTTTAAATTTTCAGGGCCAAAGGCAACCTCGTCAAATACGGTGTCCCCCACAATTTGGGTGTCGGCATCCTGAAATACCATGCCCACGGTTTTCCGGGTTAAGGTCAGATCTTTTGAAATATTGTTCCCATGGAGCCGGATTTCTCCTTCCAGAGGCCGCAGCAGGCCGTTTAAATGTCTTATCAGAGTTGTCTTTCCTGAACCGTTTCGACCGGCCAGGATGATAAAATCTCCCCTGGAAACAGAAAAGGAAATATCGAAGATGCCGCCGTTCCCGTCGGTGTAGCTATGGGTGAGGTGCTTTATCTCAAGAAGGGGGATTGCCATGTGAAATACCTGTTCTCTATGGTGTTTGTCATTTTGATATTTTCTATTTGATGAGGGGCCTGATTTTTTTTGCCATAAAGGCTGCCGCCGCAATTTTCAGCCCATCCCCGATTAAAAAAGGAACCATACCGGCGGCAATGGCTTTTTGCCAGGACAGGGAAAAGGCGATTTTTAACCAGGGAACACCGATGGCATAGACAATTAAAGAGCCTATGATCATGGCAAGCACATCTGCTGTAATGTTTTTTTTTAGTCCCTTTGAAATGGCGCCGGTTACAAAAACTGCCGGCAGATACGCAATGAGATATCCGCCGGTGGGACCGAATAATTTTCCGATACCCGAGGTGCCCCCGGCAAAAACAGGGAGTCCTGCAAGTCCGATCAGAAGATAGATGCCCACACAGGCAAGTCCCCACACGGGCCCCAGGATGATCCCGGCCAGCAGGACAAACATGTTTTGCAATACAATGGGTACAGGTCCCAAGGGGATGGCGATAAATGCACCCATGGCGATCAGGGCGACAAAAAGGGAAGTATATACGGTCATTCTAAGCTGGTTGGAAGGGGGCATAATTTTTCCTTTTAAGCGTGGAAACAATCTCCATAAATTATTTTTTTGCGCTTTTTCTGGTCATCTTCAACGATCAGGGCACCGGTTTCATCCACATCAACGGCATTCCCTTCATAAAAGCTGTCAAAGGTCTCAACCCGGACGCAGCTGCCGATGGTGCTGGTTTGCTCTTTCCATTGAGCGATTAT
This sequence comes from Desulfobacteraceae bacterium, assembly GCA_016743945.1. GTDB lineage: Bacteria > Desulfobacterota > Desulfobacteria > Desulfobacterales > Desulfobacteraceae > NBML01. Next base: position 146,006 of record JADGFI010000002.1, on the reverse strand, counting down.
TTTTGCGGCATTAATGTCTTGAATTCTGTTTTTGAATTCCAATAAAAAAGCCGTCAGAATTTGTTTCCGGGACACCGGTTTTTTTAAAACATTTTTCAGGGACACGGCTTTAAATTCTTTATTGGAAGGATCATTATTGACATTGATGCCGATTCCGATCACCAAAAACTGAACCATATCCCCACGGGTTTCCATTTCAGACAGCATGCCTGCCAGTTTTTTTTCCTTAAGCAAGAGGTCATTGGGCCATTTTACACTGATATCCACATCAAATAATTGATTTAACACCCGGGACAGGCTCAAGGATGCTGCAAAATTGTAAATATACACCAGGGGCGGTGGCTCAAGGGGCTTTAAAATAAGGGTAAAAAAGAGTCCGCCCTGGGTGGATACCCATTCCCGGTTGAGGCGGCCCCTTCCCTTTGTCTGGTGCTCGGCAATCACGCAGCTTAAATGGGGAGCACCTTCTCTGGCAAGTGTCTTGGCTGTGTCCATGGTGGTTTCAACTTCCTGGAAATGGTAAATCTGTTCCTTGATAGACGGCTCAAAACAGAAGGGAAGCAGCAGGTCCTTAGGGTTGGAAAGTACATATCCATTGGGCCTGGAATCAATGGCGAAACCACTTTTTTTCAATGATGCGATATGCTTCCATACCGCCACCCTGGAAATCCCCGTTGCCTCACTGATTTTTACGCCGGATATTGTGCCGCCGCCTGCTCTGTAAATGAGCTCCAGTATCAGTTCTTTATTGTCTTTTTTCTTGTTAACCATAATGAGGATAGAGAGTTAACAAGATTTCAAAACCAGGTCAAGAAAAATTTTATTTTTACCTATGCAACCTGGGACATAAAAAACAATTTGAAAACATGGTAAAAAAATAGAATTTATAGTATTTATAATGGTATGAAAGCAGCCCTTAAGGAGGGTGGATGGACAGACAGAAACGATATTATAGAGTGGGTAGAAAATAAGATGGTGTCAATACAGCAAAGGATTCTGGTGGTCGATGACGATGAAGCCATCAGAGATGCCTTGATGGAAATTCTGGAAGATGATTATGATGTCATAAGTGTTGACAGCGGGTTCAAAGCCCTTGCCCAGATCAAAAACCAGATATTTGACCTTGTTTTTCTGGACATTGTCATGCCTGAAATGGATGGGATTGAAACCTTAAAGCAGATCAAAGCCCATGACAAAAATTTGGATGTCATTATGATTTCTGCTGTGGATCGTGCCCAGGAAGCCACTGACTCGATTCGGCTGGGTGCCTATGACTATATTACGAAACCATTTGATCATGAAATCATATTAAACCGGGTGGACAAGGTTTTGTTAAAGCAAAACCTTGTAAAAGAGGTCCGTTTTCATAGATCCGAGGCTGTTTCCGGGGCTGGTAAAACCCAAATTATCAGCCGATCAAAAAACATGGTCATGGTTTTTGATTTGGTTGAAAAAGTGGCAAAAACATCCAGTAATGTACTGATCACAGGTGAGAGCGGAACGGGGAAGGAGTTGATTGCAAGGGCAGTTCATAGCGCAAGTCTTCGCCACGAAAAGCCTTTTGTTGCCATTAATTGTGCGGCCATACCGGCAGAACTCATGGAAGCCGAGTTGTTTGGCCATGAAAAAGGTGCCTTTACCGGTGCCCACAAACAGAGTATGGGCAAATTTGAATTTGCCCACCAGGGCACCCTTTTCCTGGATGAAATCTCCAGCCTGAAATCTGAGTTCCAGGCAAAGCTGTTAAGATTTATCCAGGAACGAGAATTTACCCGGGTAGGCAGCCATCAAACCATTCGGGTGGATGTCAGAATTGTTGTGGCCACCAACACCAGTCTGGATGAGATGGTCAAGGAGGGGACCTTCAGAGAGGATCTTTATTTCAGGCTAAATGTGGTGCCAATATTGCTGCCGCCCCTTCGGAGCCGCAAAGGGGATGTTCCTATCCTGGCCGATTTTTTTCTGGATCGGTTCAACCGCCAGATGAATAAGCGCATAAAAGGGTTTACCCCGGATGCCATTGCCGTGTTGGAAGCCTATTCATGGCCCGGTAATATACGGGAACTGGAAAACCTTATCGAACGGATGGTGGTGTTGGGGGCAGAAAACCGGTTTGTTGATGAAAAAGATCTCCCCTTTGATCTTTTATTCCATGGGGAATCTGAACGAGGGGCGCAAAAAGGGGCCAGTGAAAACAGGGGATTGATCCAGGCCCGCCATTCCTTTGAACGTCTCTACATTCTGCGGGCTCTGCAAAATTGTAGGTGGAACCAGACCCTGGCGGCAAATCTTCTGGGCATTCATCGAAATACCCTTATCCAGAAAATGAAAGCCCTGGATCTTGCCCGGGACTTGCGGGATGATTAATCTTGTATTCCCGGCAGGCGAATTGAAAAACAACTGCCCCGGCCTTCTTGGCTTTTTGCTTCAATCTGTCCTCCATGTTCCGAGATAACCTTGTGGGTGATGGCAAGCCCCAGTCCTGTCCCCTTGGCCTTGGTGGTAAAAAAGGGGGTAAAAATATTTTGGGCCAGATCGGGTGAAAACCCGAGGCCTGTGTCCCGGAAATCCAGGGTTAGCCATCGATCCTTCCAGGAAGCCCCAATGGTGATCCTTCCCCCATCCGGCATCGCCTGGGCCCCGTTCTGCATGAGATTTATAAACACTTTTTTAAGCTGATCTGAATCTGCCATAACCCTGGGCAGTTCATTGGGAACCTCCCATCGGCAGTCGATGCCTCTCTCCATAAAATTGGCTTCCAATAATTCAATGCTCTGGCCCAGCAATGGGCGTATATCTGTTTGCTTGAAATTGTATTTGGGTGGCCGTGACAACTCTAATAATTCTTCAATGAGGGTGTTCAGCCGGTTGATTTCCCTGGGAACTGTTCTTTGAAATTTTTCCAGAAAACCGGGTTTCTCAATTTTTTTGGGCAGCAGCGCCACATAGGTTTTGATAGCAGAAAGGGGATTCCTTATTTCATGGGCCATGCCGGCAGCCAGAGTTCCCAAATCTGCAAGCCGCTGGGTCTGGCGAATTTGCGCCTCTAATTTTTTTAGGACCGTAATATCGTTGAGGTTAAAGATGATCTGACGGGGTTTCTTTTGATCGGATTCAAGAATCCCTGTGCCGGCCAGCAGTACCTGGGTCTTGTCTCCCCTCTGAAGATGGATTTCTTGCTGGTTCCGGGTGGAAGGCTTTTCAAGGGATTGTCGAATATAGTCTGCAAAGGGTATTTCTTGACTGAAAAGTGCCAAAACATGACACCCCGTAACGATTTTGCTTTTGGGGAGACCCAAAATGGTATGGGCAGCCGGATTTATCGCCGTAACAATGCCCTCCACATCAACGGCCAAAAGGCCATCCCCCATTGTGGCGAGTATTTTTTCTGCATATTGCTGCAATTGCTGGATTTCTTTGACCTGGTTTTCCAATTGTTGTTTTTGGGCAAGAATTTCCTGGATCATAAAGGAAAAATTGGTTGCCAGAATCTCTATTTCATCCCGGGTGTGAATGGAAATGGATTGTTTGAAATTGCCCTGCGCCGCTTCAATGGTTGCGTTTACCAATGTTTCCAGGGGCCTTGTGACCCGCTGGGCAACCCAGTTTGCGATCAAGGTCCCAATGGCAAGGGCCAGGGATCCCAGGATAAGTATACTCCAAAGGGTCTGGCGGATTTGCTGGTGCATCAGCTCAAGGGATAAACTGACCCGGACAGTTCCCCATTGGTCTTGGGAGCCGGAAAGGTAGACAGGTACCGCCACATCCATCACGGGGTTATGGCCGGATTCAGCGGTTGGGACGGTTACAAAGGGCTGTTTTGCCTCAATTGCCTTCAGGCTGACCTCGTCTGTCAGGACTGTATTTTGTAGATCGGGTCTTCCGCTGTAGCCGGCAACCCTTCCTTCCTTGTCATGGATAATGACATAAAAAATTTCAGGATTGTTTACCGCCTGATTCACCAGTTTTTCCAGGGCAACATAGTTATAGGTAATCAGGTGGTCAACGGATATGGCAGCAAGATTTTTTGCAATGGCCAGTCCCTGTCTTTCAATCCGGCTTCGTATGGTTCGGGTTTGCACGATTCCCAGGACCAGGGCAAGGGTGGTCAGCAAAAGGAGAAGCATGAGGGAGGTGATGAGGATGAATCGATAGCGAAGGGATACAAATCCGAATTTTTTTAAATTTTTTTCCTTGCCGCGGGACAACGCCCTCTGTCTTTTTGCCAGGCTCACGCATCTCCTTTATATGGTTTTACTTGCTCGTTGGGGATCGGTCCAGCCAAATTCGGTTGAGGGGCATGGTATGGGCTCCCAGAGCGCTTACATTAACGGATTTAACATGGGGCTGATACACCCGGTCCACGCTCATATAAAAAAGCGGGATAAGGGGAGCCGATGCCATTACGCTGGCTTCGATTTCCTGGTACATTCTTGCCCGTTCAACCGGTTCTACGATTCCCCTCGCGGTCAACAGCAGTTTGTCAACATTCTCATTTTGAAATTTCATGAAATTGGTAGGCGATTCAGAGGCAAAAAGAGAATATAAAAAACTGTCCGGATCGGGCATGTCGGCGGACCATGCATATCGATAAATCTGAACCTTGTCTGATTTTAAATAGGCTTCAAATCTATCCCAATCCGTAATATATTTAATTCGGATCTTTAATCCGAGTTTGGACCAGAATTCTTTGATCATGACCATTTCCTGTTCTACCCTGGGGGTTTTAAAGGCGGATACAATTTCCAGTTCAGGCAGATTTTCAATGGGCTTGGCAAAGGCCTTTCTTAAATGTTTTTCGGCAAGGTCCGGGTTATTGTCCTCCATCCGGTTCAAGGGAGTATACCCTGGCATGCCGGGGGGTAAAATGGTTCTGGCAATTTCAAATTGGCCCTTATACACCTGGTTGACAAATTGATGGCGGTCAACGGAAATGGAAAGGGCTTTTCGAAGGTCCGCATTTATAAGGTTGGGGTGTTTTGTGTTCATGCCGTAAAAAAAGAGGCTCAAGGAAGGCCTGTGAAACCATTGAAGTCCTTTGGTATCAGCCAGTTTTTCTTTGACATCCCCGTAGGCTGCCATCTCTTCAATCTTGCCCTGTTGAAAATCTGAGAATTCCTTTGACGCCTGGCCTTTTGGGTAAATTTTATAGTGAATTTCATCTATGTAAGCTGGCTTGGCATAATAATCAGCAAATCGGCCCAGGCGGATGGATTGATCCCACTTCCATGAAATAAACCTGAAGGGGCCGGTTCCTACGGGATGATTCGCAAAATCATTTCCCATCTGGATGACCTCTTTTTTGGGGACAATGGCAGCCTGGTACATGCCCAGGGCTGTTAGAAAGGGGACATGGGACTCATTGAGGCGGACCGTAAAAATCCTGTTGTTTTCAATCTTAAGCCCGGGAACTATTTCTATAATGCCTTCCATGTATTCCTTTGCACCGTCAATTTTAAGCAGATGGGGCAGCACGGCAGGAGCAGGGTCTGCCCGTAAAAGCCGGGTAATGGAAAAAATCACATCCTCGGAGGTGACAGGGGCCAGGTTATGAAACCGGGCGTTTTCCCTCAGGATAAACCGGTATTCCGTACCATTTCCTTTAACCTGCCAGGTTTCAGCCAGGGCCGGCAAAACAGAAAGATATGGGTCAAACCGAACCAAACCATCAAAGAGTTGTTTTACCAGGGAGACGCCGTATTCATCCTGAACGTAGGCAGGATCAAGGGTGGCAGGGTTGCTTGGTAAAGGGACGCGATAAACACCTCCCTGGATGGGGACCGTTCCGGATGGGATGGTTCTTCCTTTTTCATCCTGGTTTGTACAGCCGGACAGGAACATTAAACTCAAAGAAAAAAAAATAGAAAAAAATAGAGAAGACAGGGCTGATAGATTCATTTTTCCTCCTTAAGTATTAAAGAGGAAAAAAGTTACCATAGGAAAAGTATATATGCAAGCAGGCAAATTTTTGAAAAAAACTATCCGCTAATCTGCATTAAAAAAAGCACGGAAAAGATGTCCCGTGCTTTTTTTTGGAATCTGATTTGATGCACTTGCACCTATCTTTAAAGAGATTTTAGTAGGGACCGCCGCCGCCACAGGCCAATACGGGCATTGCATATCCGGCAACCAAAACACCAACGACAAATACTGATACCAATAATTTTTTCATAATATTCTCCTTTATTCTCTTGTTTGATTAAACCTTACGGTACAATTTTCACCATGTTAACCTTTGATTTAGCAAGAGAGAGACCAGATTGGGTTTTATGTAAAAATATTTTTTAACTATTTGAAATAATAGTATTATTTCCATCTCTTTGAGAGGGTTGAGGGAAAATGATACCTGGAAAATGCACAGTTTCATGTGCAACGAAAATCGCAAACGGTGAACGAGGGATCTTCTTCTGTTTCTTGTCTTCTTTTGGATAGTATTGAGTCATGTTCTGCACAGCTTGCACATAAAAATGTGCAGAATGTCTCTTTTTATAGGCACCCAATATTATTTTTAAAATTCAAGTTGTTATCTGGTTAATTTTGGTTTTGATATATAATTGCCCATAAATTTGTGCATTTGTTTGGGGTGTGCGAGGCTTTTGGTGACAGAAAGTGTATTTTTATTTTCCATAAATTCAAGCGGTTATGCTGCTGTGCTTTGGGCGAGGGTTCCTGGCACAATCATTGCTCCTTTATATCATCGTGGGAATATGAATTTTCGAAACTTTGAGAGTTTGAGTTATTTTTTTGAATACTTTAGCAGACACCAATCCATTGGCTAATTTTAAATTAGAACAAATGCGTGGGGAAAAATCTTGGTAACTCCAGCAAGAACAGAAGATAAAGAGCCTGCTCAATATTCCAAAGCCAATGGAATTCCTTCCTTTTTTGATTATTTTGATTTTCTTCGTGAAAATCAATCCGGACGGTTTGATTTTTTTTTATATTTGACACACCTCGAACAGGAAAATGAAGAACTAAGACACCAGCTTCAACAGACACAGAAAATGGAAGCCATTGGTGAACTTTCAACCGGTATTGTCCATGATTTTAATAATATCCTTCATCCCATCATCGGGAACCTTGAAAGATTGATAGAAAAGGCCGCCCCTGACATTACGCTTCAAAGGCCCCTCAAAAACATCCTCAAAGGAGCAAACAGGGCCAGCATACTTGTAAAGCAGATTCTTAGTTTCAGTCATCGGGCAGAACTTGAGATCACCCCTGTGAAAATTCAGCCCATTATAAGGGAGGTCATAAAACTGAGCCGGTCAACCCTGCCGGCCAACATTAAAATTACCCGGGCCATTGATGATGACTGTGGACCCGTCATGGTAGACGCCACCCACATTTATCAAATTGCGATGAACCTGATTACCAATGCTGCCCATGCAATGAGGCATGAAGATGGGATACTTGATATCGCGTTAAAAGAAATCCAAATTATGGAAAATGGTCCCCAAGACGTGTCCTTGAAACCGGGTGCCTATATTTGTTTGTGCATTGCCGATACGGGGGAAGGAATAGATGACTCCATTATAAATAGAGTGTTTGAACCCTATTTTACAACCAAAAAAACGGGCACTGGACTCGGATTATCTGTTATTTCCCGCATCGTAAAAAGCTATGGCGGAGATATTTACTTTACCAGTGCATCGGGTAGGGGAAGTTTTTTTCAGGTCTACATTCCCAGGTGTTATCTTCCTTCTAACAACATTTCCTCCACGGGTGATGCGCAAAAAAACTCCCATGGATGTGAATCGATCCTTTTGGTTGACGATGACCCGTTTATTGTGGAGTTTGAGCAAGAGGTCTTTGAAGATTACGGGTACCGTGTCACCTCCTTTGTCAGCAGTCTTGATGCGTTGAAAGGATTCAAATCCCGACCGGGCGATTTTGACATTGTTCTTTGTGATATGACAATGCCGAACATGACAGGTCTGGCAATGGCAATTGAAATCAAACAGGTCAGACCGGATGTCCCGGTTATTATCAGTACTGGCTTTAGTGAAATAATTAACAAAAAAAATTATCAGAAAATGGGGGTTGACGGATTTTTAATGAAACCTGGTAAACCGGAAGCATCCCTGAAATTGATTCGTCATCTTCTGGATAAGCCCTATAAATTTTCCTGGGAATCATAAAAATCAGCCCTCCAATGATCTTTTATCCAGCGTGATTTCATCTGCGGTCCTAAGTTTCTTTGTGAATCAATTCCCAGCGAATGGAATACCGATGTTCTGTCGGAGAATTCTGCTATAAGTTCCCCAAATTTTAAAAATTATTTAAGTTGTCTGCTTATCGTGTATTTAAATTTGGGGTTATGATTTGATTTTATCGGTTGGTCAGGATATATCTATTTTGGAAGGTTTTCTTTTTTTTCGTTTTGTTCCTTTCTCGTAAAATACTGATATCGTCCAGAAAGGGATTTTGTGTACTTATTATTTCAGATGGATATTTCAAACCATGATTTTATAAAAACTAAAATTTTATCTTAATTTGAATCCCTGTGTCCCAAAATTTTTGAAAAGGAGATTGACAATGGATAAACCCAACAAAGAGAAGACCCCTGAATTGTCCATCAGCAATGAAAAAAAATCCGTGGGCAATGAGCTAGGCGAAGTCGGCAATATGGATAAGATCCGTGACATTCTTTTCGGTAATCAGGCAAAGGATTATGAAAAGAGGTTTGTCACAATGGAGAATCGCCTTGCCCAGGAGGCCGGGGAACTCAAAGAGGAATTGCTAAAGCGTATTGATGCCCTGGAAATCTATACCAAACAAGAAATAAAAGATATAAATGCACGCATTAAAAATGAATCAAATGACCGGGTTGACGCTCATAAGATAATCCAAGGTGAATTAAAACAAGGGGTTGAATCTTTAAATAAAAAAATAGTTCAAGGGGAAGAAAATCTGGCAAAAAAATCCACAGAACTCAGGGATCTGATCCTCGCTCAGTCAAAACAATTATCCGAAGAAATATTATCCAGGTATGACAATGCCTCAAAAAATCTGAAGCAGACTGCCCATGAACTGGACGATGCCAAGGTGAATCGTTCAGATTTGTCTGGATTTTTTCTTGAGCTTGCCATGCGGCTCTCCAATGATGGAAATACCGGTTCAATGAGCAATGAGGGATAATACACCATTCGCTAACAAGAAATAAAGGCATTTGACATGGGTTCACAAGCGGATGAAAGCAAAACGCTGAACACACTAAGGGAGCTGCTGCTCAAATCTGAGAAAGAGCAGATCCTGCGGATAGAAAACCGCCTGGATGACCCCATGGTAAGGGCGAAAGAGATCAGCCAGTCTCTGCCGGAAGCGATTTCTCTATCTATTTTGGACAGCAAGAAGCTATCTTGTGTCATTCAACCCGTGATTGACGATGCCATAAAAGTATCGGTGCAAAAAAATCCAAAGGCCCTTGCCGACGCATTGTTTCCCGTATTTGGACCAGGAATCAGGAAAGCTATTTCCTCGACTATCATGGGAATGATCCAATCCCTTAACCAGATGTTGAATCACAGCTTCTCCATCCAGGGCATGAAATGGCGGTTTGAAGCATTTCGAACCCGAAAACAATTTGCTGAAGTTATTTTGCTCCATACCCTTATTTACAAAGTGGAACAGATTTTTTTTATCCATGGAAAGTCAGGTATTGTTCTGGACCATGTGGTTGCAAAGGATGCCATTATTCAGGATCCAGACCTGGTATCTGGTATGCTGACGGCGATCCAGGATTTTGTAAAAGATTCATTTGATATTGATGGTGATCTGGATACACTAAGGATTGGATCTGATAAGAGTGTTTGGATTGAGAAAGGAGAACATGCCTTGATTGCGGCGGTGATAAGAGGTACGCCTCCCCTTAATCTGCGCATTAAGTACCGGGAACTCATGGAAGAAATCCACATTAAATCAGGCGCTGCCTTGGAAAAATTTAATGGGGATTCACACCCATTTTTAATCTTCCGGGAACAATTAGAGGAGGGGTTGCAATTCCAGGAAAAACAAGAGGATCAAAAGATTTCTCCCCTTCTTTTTTGTGTTTTCCTTGTGATCTTCTGTGGGGTTGGGATATGGGGATTTTCTACGTATAAGACAACCCAGGTTTGGCAGCAGTATTTAAATCGGATTGAAGCTCAAAAAGGCTTGATCCTGCTATCTGCCCAAAAAAAAGAGGGGAAATATAGAGTTACCGGTCTTCGGGATCCTTTGGCAAAAGATCCTTTGGGTTTGCTTCAAAAGGACACTATAGATCCCCTTTCCATTGAAAGTCGCTGGCAGGCTTTTTACAGCCTTGATCCATATTTTATTTTTCAACGGGCTAAACTTATCCTTAAGCCCCCTGGGACCATACAACTGGAACTATCTGGAAATACGATTATTGCTCAAGGCCAAGCTTCCCATACCTGGATCGAGAACTTTCGGAGAATTGCTCCCACTATTCCGGGAATCAATGGGGTTAAGGATGAAAAAATTCAAAATATTGACATGGCTCAACTGGATATTGCCTTAAAAGAACTCACGGCAATCCGGATTTATTTTAAAAAAAATAGTACGGTGTTGGTTGAAAATCAGGAACATATTTTGGATATATTGTATAAATCAATTAACCGTATTCGTAAATTGCAATCCAGAGTTGAAAGGTCTGTTCAGATTATTATTTTGGGACACACCGATTCTTCGGGCAATGAAAAGTTGAACCTACGACTGAGCCGGGGCAGGGCTGAAAAAATTTTTAGTATCTTAATCGTCCAGGGCATAAAACCGGCGTTTTTTTCCATTTCAGGTATCGGGACAAAAAGCCCCTTAAAAAAAGAAAGTCATACCGAAGACAGGCAATTTAACAGGGCCGTATCATTTAAAATATTTTATGGACATTCAAAAGAGGCAGCTAATTTATGATAAAAAAAAAGGTTTGCATGCTGGGTGCATTTGCTGCGGGTAAAACCAGCCTTGTTCAACGCTATGTTAACAGCATATTTTCAGATAAGTATCACACAACCGTTGGGGTTAAAATAGAGAAAACACAGGTGAAAATTGGGGATGCTCTTATTGATCTTATCCTATGGGATCTCCACGGGGAAGATGATTTTCAGCATGTCCGGCTTTCCTATCTAAAGGGATCTTCGGGCTGTATATATGTGGTAGATGGCACCCGGGGAGCAACTTTGATCACAGCTCTGAATTTAAAGGAAGTTGTGGAAAAAACAATGGGCAAGCTTCCCTTTATCCTTGTCATTAACAAATCGGACTTAAAGGACCAATGGGAGATAGACCCTTTGATTTTAGATGAACTCCATGATCAGGGGACCATCGTCATTGAAGCCAGTGCAAAAACAGGAACTAAAGTTGAACAGACATTTCAATTATTAACAAAAAAAATGATGGAAGAATAAATGCCGGATTCCACAGCAAAAATATTGGAAAAAATTTGTTTTCAGGTTTTCAAGGATAGCCGTCTTGCTTATTTCATTACAGACGACCTTGGTCGATTACTTCAATGGGGGGGGGATCTTACAGATTTAAATATGCCAACCCCTGGAAAGAAAAGCCATATCGCAGAGGTGGTCCTTTTTATGGAAGGTATTTTGCCCTTAACCGAAGCCGCCATGGAATTTTCCTGCATAAAGATGCCCGTTGACGTGTGTGTGGATGCCCTTCTTTTTGGAATTGACAAGGGATATGGCCTGATTGTATGGGATGCAACAAAAAAAGACGCCTATTTGACGGAAATTCAGCAAAAATGTAATGAACTTAGCCTTTTAATCGACCAGCAGAAAAACCGTATGGTTCACCTTCCGGGAAGCAATACCCGGGAAAAAAATGATACATGTTTAGAAGATCTTTTCTGTGCATTAAATCTGGCTGTTCTGGAAATGAACAGCAAAGGAGGGTTTGCCCTGTTGGGCATCCCTCCCCAATGGGTCAAGCAAATTTTTCAATCAAATCAGATATTTTCGGGGCAGGCTTATGAAGAAGAGGTCTTTAGCTTTTTGGGGAATTTTATCCAGGAAGCAAAATCCCACTGGGCAAAAAATTATAGCCATGCATTAAGGTCAGGGGCATGGATTGAAAAAAACCTTACAGACCAGGAGCTTTTATTCGAAGCAACCGCAATTGATATCCACGCGAGAAGATTCATCATCATTGCCCAGGATACATGTCATCCCAATGAGAGACAATCCATTGTCCAGAAAGGACGAGATCTGGCCTTACATTACAACGACCTTCAACGGTCTGGCCGGAAACTTAAGAACATGCATGATGAACTGGAAGTGCGGGTTAAAGAACGGACCAAGGACCTGGAAGAAGTAAACCTGCGACTTGCAACGGAATTAAAAGAACGGGAAAAAATTGAAAAAGAGCGTGAGGAAGTTTTCCATCAATTGCGCCAATCCCAAAAAATGGAAGCCATAGGAACGCTGGCAGGTGGCATTGCCCATGATTTTAATAATATTTTGTCCGCCATCATGGGTTTTACTGAGTTGTCCCTTTATGAAGTGGACGAGGGATCAAAGATAAAATCAAGACTTGAGAAAATCCTTAATGCATCCAACCGGGCAAAGGAATTGGTCATGCAGATTTTAACCTTTAGCCATCAAACAGAATATGAGAAAAGACCCTTGAAATTGCGATTGATTGTAAACGACGCCCTAGATCTTATGAGGGCGTCGCTTCCTGCATCCATTGATATCAAAAAAGAGTTGCAGAGCAGTTCTCATATTCTGGCGGATCAAACCCAAATACACCAGGTCATTATGAATTTATGTACCAATGCTGGGCATGCCATGAAGAAGAACGGGGGTACCCTGGGCGTAACGCTTAAAGACATTAATATTAAACAAGAAGACCATGATACCAATCCTGAATTATCCCCTGGCCAATATGTTATGTTGACAATTTTGGATACAGGTTGCGGTATCCGGCCGGATGTAATGGAAAGAATTTTTGACCCTTATTTTACAACAAAAGAGAAAGACAAGGGCACAGGGTTAGGGCTTTCAGTTGTTCATGGCATCATTAGAAAATTTCATGGACATATTGCCATAAACAGCCAATTGGGAAAAGGGAGTGAATTTACAATATATCTTCCTTTATTTTTCACATCCAATACACCTGGGGCCGAAAAGGAACCCATAGTTGTCGGTAACAATGAACGAATCTTGTTTATTGATGATGAATTTTTTCAGACTGAATTGGCTGAACAATTTTTGACACGATTGGGATATCAAGTGGTAACAAGCAATGACAGTATAAACGCCTATAATATTTTTGTTGAAGAACAAGGCCGTTTTGATCTTGTTATAACCGATATGATCATGCCCAAAATGACGGGGAAGACCCTTGCTGAAAAAATTTTAAAGATAACGCCGGGGATTCCCATTATTCTCTGCTCCGGATATAGCGATGATATTGATTCAACTTCATTAAAATCAATGGGAATTGATCAATACCTGATAAAACCCGTTGGAATTCAGGAGATGACCAGGGCGATTAAACATGCGTTTAAAAAAGAATGAGGATAGACTTGTTTTTTGATCCCCATTGGAGAAGATACCCTCAATTCAATCCAGTTCAGTTCAGTTCATTATTTATGCGTTTTCCAATGATCATTAAAGAAAAGAAAAAATATAGCCGATTACAGTGGTATTATTGAATTTTAATGGGTGTAACCCCTTAGGAAAATATAAACCATGGAATTGGAGCATAAAGAAAGATCAGAAAAAATCTTTGAATCAAATGGTGTTTTTGATTTTTATGACGAGGTTTTCGGTTGCCCGGAAGAAAATCAGCAAAACAGATGGGCAGTGTCATGGTCTGATTTAATGATGACCATGTTTATCTTTTTTGCTGTCATGTACATTTACCAGGCCGGAGACAAGGAGGTAAATTTCGGGTTGGGTCCTGCCAAAAGCCATTTATCTGAACAAGGATCAGGCACGGTGATAAATGTCAATACCCAAAGCAAGCCCCTGGATGTTTTTGACCAGACAAAGCAGGCCATCAAAGAGGTGTTGATAGATGACAATATCAGTTTGGATCTGATCAATGACGTTGCCCTGAAAATTATACTTGCCGGTGATTTTTTATTTGATCCGGGGAAGGCAGATCTTAAATTTAGCGCACGGTATCAATTGAACCAGATTGCCAAGGCCCTTAACGAAAATAAATATTATATAAATGTAACCGGTCATACCGATGATACACCCAGCATTTCTGAGATCTATCCCACCAACTGGGAACTTTCTTCCCATAGAGCTGTGATGGTGGCACGGTATTTAACAGAAAAATGCGATGTTGATGGGAACAGAATTTTTATTACGGCCCACTCTTATTATCAGCCGGTCAGATCAAATGATATAAATTATAACCGATCGCTTAACCGGCGAGTTGAACTGATTTTAACCAAGCAAAAATAGAACACAAAATTTCACTATATAATTTTAAAATAAGATTGGATCAAAAAGCAATTGGGAGGCGTAACATGTTTACATCGGATTGGGTTTCTTGTTTTAAACAGGCAAGAAAAAATATATTTGGAATAATGATATGCATATTTCTTTTTCTGGCAGGTTTTTTTATCCATGGCAATACAGGCCTTTATGTGAATTTATCCGGTTTTTTGATCATCATCGGCGGTACATTGGGGGCGACTTTTCTTAGTTACAACATGGAACGAATCGAAATCCTTTTCAAGGTATTAAAAACATCCTATGGACGAGCGATTAAGAGCCCAAATGAAATTGTCAGAATTCTGGTTGACCTGTCTGTGAAAAAAAGAGTAAAAGGGTTGCTCGCTCTCCAGGATGATGAAGATGAAACCGCCATCGTTTTTCTGCGTCAGGCCTTGGGGCTTTTGGTGGATGGATTTTCAAAAGAACAAATCAGAGAATCCTTAACCTCTGAGATGTATTTTTTTAAGATGAGAAGAGAAGAAACCAGAAGGGTCCTTCAAACCATGGCGAATGTCGCCCCTTCCTTTGGTCTTGTGGGAAGTGTTGTGGGGCTTATCGGCATGCTTGCCGGCCAAGGGGATTCCGCCATCATAATGACCACCATCCCGGTGGCACTTACATCAACCCTTTATGGAATAGTGCTGGCGAACTTTTTCTTTCTCCCCTTTGCTGCAAACATACGGGAAAGAACTCTCCAGGAGCTTTTTCTTCAAAAAATCATTTTAGAAGGAGTGGTTGCCATGTCAGCGGATCTTCATCCAAAACTGATGGAACGTAAACTGGTATCCTTTTTAACGCCGTCCGCCAGAAATGGCCGGTTCGTCTCCTATAAAAAAATAAGTCAAAGATTAAATCTATCGGAAGAAGTTCGTGAAAACCTGTAATTTATTATTAATAATCCTAGAAAGAAAGTAGGAACATGCCTGAACCATGCGTTAGACAGATATTACCCAATGTAAAGGATTTTATAAAATTCTGGAAAGAGATGGGACCCTTCCGATATGCTCTCACCAGCAATGAATTCCCGCCAATGCTGTTGGAACCGGAAGAATGGATATTTGGCAATGACATCCATTTGCTGTTAAAGGAATTGATGCAGTTTGACCAGAAGAAAATGACCTTTGTTCAATCTCCTTTTAACCCAAAAAATAAAAAAATTTTAAGACCTGAGGGCATGAGTCCCTGGAAGATTACCCATTTTCCGGAACAATGGAATCGCGTTGTTTGCGACCTCTTTGTGCCCGAAGGGCATTTAACCTGTTTGGTCATGGGGACCGTGACCCTAGAAAAATCAGACGGGTCAATGGACCGTCTGAACGAGCTTCCTGGAAAACAAACTATAGAAAAGGCTTTTTTTAATCTGCTTGAAAAGCATCTTGAAAAGATGGGATATCTATTGTTAACTCCCCTGGGAAATTCTAAATATGCATCCACAAAGGACTATCTTTTGGAGTGGGAGACAGATGAACGGGAGGCCGGTTTACTCTGACAGGCCGAGGATTAGACACGGTTTGTGAGAATCATGCGGCACAAAAATCTCCGATAGTCAATATCTGCCTTTTGGAATCCTTTTGTTCCGTATTTCATATTTCCTTCTAGCACATAGAGATTATTGTCTGACTGTATAATATCAATGCCCACGTCATCCCATCCACATTGTTCGGCCGTTAAAAGCGCCAGCTCCAGTGCTTTTTGGGGCAGGGGATCAAAACTGATGTCTCCTCCCTGGGACAGGTTGGTTTTAAAATTACCTTTCCCGGCAATGCGCCAAAATCCCAGGACTATCTGTCTGCCGATCACGATGATTCTCATGTCCCGGTTAATGGGCAGATATTCTTGAATATAGGCTGGCCCTCGCCTGCTTAAATAGTGTCCCAGATCCCCAGCAGTTTGGATGAGGTAAACCCCCACGCCCCGTGCAGATCCCCTGGGGATTTTTGCAATAAAGGGGAAATCAAACTCTTTTAAGATGCATTTTTTTTGTCGGGGACCATAAAAAACCTTTGTGCGGGGATGGGGAAGGCCCAGCATCTGGAACAGGGCCGTTTGCTTGATTTTATCCTGGGCGAATTTATAGGTATGATAGCTGGGAAAGGTTTCTTTGCCCATGGCATTAAAAAGGTCTGCATAAAAGGCGGTTGGATAATAGATTTTAGAAGCAGAAAAAAGCAGTTCTTGTTCCTGGGGACTATAGTTTGAAAAATTGGGTCTGAATCCCATGGTATGGATTTCGGGGCATCTTTTCAGTCGGGCGCCAATGGCAATGGGTTTGTTTTCCGCCTTTTTCTTCATGCTGTGTTAATCCAGGATTTTATCTGGCTGGGGGTGGGCGGAAAATTACAAAATATGTTCACTTTTGATCGTTCCAGTGCTTGGTCAAGCTCAGGTTTGGCGAGTCCTTGCTGCAGGGATGATATAATAACGGGGAGCTCTTTTGGGGGAAACATCTCTCTGATTTCCCGGGCAAAATCCAGGGCCGTCATGTCCTTGAAAAACAGATCACAGACAATGGCAACGGGTTTTGCAATCACAATGGATTCAAAGGCTTCTTGGGTGCTGGTAAATGTTTGGACCGCATAGCCGCATGTATGAATCAGTTTGGCGTATACATCCAGATATGCCCGGGATGCACTGATGACGATGAAACTCTTTTTTTTAAGTGCGGATTTTTGATCTCTGAGACGGATATATTTTTTTGCGGTTGATTTGAGATTTCGTCGTTCAAGTATACTGACAAATGCCGCTATTACGGGTGCGGGAGCGCTCTTTTCAAGGTAATTAGAGGTAATATAGGAAAAGGTGTCCGATGTCATCAATGCCTCTATAAGACAGACAGCCCGGGCATCCAGGATGGTGTGAACCAGCATCTCTACTGTTCGGGTGCCCGATTCTATTTTATTTTTTATTTCAGCGACACTATAGTCTGAATAATGTCGGTCCAAAACCCTTATGGCGGCCATTCTGACATACATGGACGGATCGGATATCCCCTTGATAATTTTGGCAACAGATTCCAGTTCAGGAAATGCTTCCAGGGCATTGTATACGCCAAATCTGATTTTATTATCCATTTTTTTGTGTGCAATCAGTGTGAAAAGGCTGTCGATTGCCTCTCGGGGAATGGTTCTTGCCGTGAGTTCTAACAGGTTCATAACCAAGTCGTGGTCCAAATCGTCCAGGTTTGTAATGCTTGACGCTAATGCCTCGGCTACCCGGGTTCCCTGATTTGAGAAATAGACAATGGCCTGATACCTTTCTTTCAAGCTGTTTGAGGCCAGAAGTGTCAGGTTTATTTCAAGGGAATTTATTGCCTGTTGGGGTTTCGCCATATCCGGTTCAACTATTATATTCGGTTTAATTTCAACGATTGGGGCAACGGGTAGATTCATTTTCAGAACATCAATGGCATCCAGGACATCCTGGTCGCATTTGTCGGTTAATGCAATCTGTTCCAGCCTTTCCCTGGCTTTTGAATTGCCGATTCTTTCCAGGGCCTTTATGGCATCGGTTTTTAAAGCCATGTGATCATAAAATATGAATTCTGCCACATCGTCAATCAAAACGTTTATCTTAAATTTTCCTGCCGTACGAATGATCCTGTTCAACAAGTCTTCATCGGTTTCATTGGATAGAATATGTTTAAATAAAGGGACATAGTGAATGAGTTGTGACCGGTCACTGTGATTTAAAAGGAGATTTGTAAAGGTGAAATTTAGGTGTGCTCTGTCCAGGGTTAATTGAAAAAGACGCACCCGGGTTTCAGGATCCAGGGTTGTTTTCCCCAGCAGAAAATCAAGCAGGGGCAGGGCCGTTTTATCCGATGCCAGGGCCAGCATTTCAATCACTTCCTGTTTTTCGTTGTCCAGGCGTGATGGAAGAATTGAAAGCTTCTCTTGGGCCTGTTCAATTCGTCCTGTTTTTATAAATTGTCGAAGTGCTGGGAGATATTGATCCATTGCTATTGCTCTCCGGCAGGTTTTCGATACCCCTGGGGGTTTTTTTTCTGCCAATTCCAGGTGTCCTTGCACATAT
Source organism: Desulfobacteraceae bacterium (assembly GCA_016743945.1). GTDB lineage: Bacteria > Desulfobacterota > Desulfobacteria > Desulfobacterales > Desulfobacteraceae > NBML01. Next base: position 127,509 of record JADGFI010000002.1, on the reverse strand, counting down.
CGTCCAGGGATTTTGTCGCTTCCCAGCCCAGTTCCTTTTTTGCCTTTGTGGCATCTGCAAAACAGGCGGCAATATCACCAGGTCTTCTGTCTGTGATTTGATAGGAAATCTTTTGGCCACTGGCCTTTTCAAGGCCTTTTATCATTTCAAGAACTGAAAATCCATTTCCCGTGCCCAGGTTGTATATGACCACTCCCGGGTTGCTGAGCAGCTTGGGAAGTGTCTGGATATGGCCAAGGGCGAGATCCGTCACATGGATATAATCCCTGACACCGGTTCCGTCGGGCGTGTTGTAATCTTTGCCAAAGACTTTTAGCCGGGGAAGAAGGCCCACAGCAACCTGGGAGATATAGGGCATAAGATTGTTTGGCAATCCCTGGGGATCTTCTCCAATTTCTCCGCTTTCATGGGCGCCCACAGGATTAAAGTATCTCAGAAGGGCGATGTTCCAGTCCTTGTCCGATTTATATAGATCCTGGAGAACCTCTTCAATTACAAGTTTGCTTCGGCCATAGGGATTGGTGGCAGAAAGGGGAAATTTTTCTGTGATGGGAAAACTTGCAGGGTCGCCATACACGGTGGCCGAGGATGAAAAAACAAGGTTTTTTACAGTGTATTTGTCCATGGCTGAAAGCAGGTTGAAGGTGCCGGTGAGGTTGTTGTGGTAATATTTCAAGGGGATGCTGACCGATTCCCCCACAGCTTTCAGGCCCGCAAAATGGATGACGGCATCAATTTTGTGGTCCTCAAATACGTGGTCGATACTGGGGGGATCAAGGAGATCCGCCTTGTAGAAAGAAAGCTTTTTGTCGGTTATTTTTTGAACCCGGTTTAAAGATTCTTCACAACTATTGGAAAAATTATCCAATACCACGACATCGTAATTTTCCTTTAACAGCTCCACACAGGTGTGGCTGCCGATATATCCGGCACCACCGGTTACAAGTATCTTCATTGGTAGTCCTTAAATGGTTTGAGGGTAATGGGCTTTTCTTTGTTTTTTTAAAAAAAGATCGTAGCAAATTGTACAATTTTTATATATCTTTGTACAGGTTGTAATCTAATTATTCTATAATAATTTTGTTAAATTTGGCAATCATTTACACCGCTTTTTATAAAATTAGCGGGAAAAAAGGCAATTACGATATTGACAGGCAGAAAAGCCATGGTTAGATTTAGACTACTCAGGCATGATAAACCTGAAAATCAAACAACCAAAACAAGGAGATGTATAAAATGATTGAATTGACAGATCCTGCGAAAGCGCAGATCGATGACTATTTCCAGGGTAAAGAGCCTACCCCCGTAAGAATTTTTCTAAATTCCGGCGGCTGAGGCGGTCCATCACTTGCCATGGCTCTGGATGAGCCAAAAGATACAGATGATTCTTTTGATGTTAAAGGGCTTAAGTTCGTTGTTGACAAAGAATTCATGGAAAAAGCCGAGGTGATTAAAATCGACTTTACCGGGATGGGATTCAACCTTGCTTCCAATATGGATCTGGGAGAGTCTGGATGCGGAAGTTGTGGCTCCGGCGGTTCCTGCGGCGACTGATCTCTTAAGCGTTTTAAAAGAAAGGTGTCCTGGGGGGTTTCAGGACACCTTTCCTCGTTTGGCGTTCATACTTACCATTGATAATAGGCGGACTTTAATTTTTGAATGATATCTTTATCCGGTTTTACCGGATTCGCGGCTTTGGGCGGCTCTGGTATGGTATGGGAATTTGAAAAGCAGGTATCTTTGATTTTAAGGTTGTAGGCTTTAACCATAAGGGTTTCAAGGTTGATCACATCCTCGATGTTGTAGGCAAGAAGGGTGTCAAGGGCCTTAGGATTTTTGGTTTTTTGGTACTCCTCCCACAATAGTATGGCAAAATATCCGTCCACCCCATCCAATTCCTGCCGGTCGATTCCCACGGCCCGTTCACATTTTTTTAACCCCCCCTTGAATCCTAAGCTTTTCAGAATATATCTTAAGTCAATGTGGGCATGGGGCAACTGACAGTTAAAGTGTTTTTGAATAAACGGCAGATCAAAGGTTTTGCCATTATAAGTGACAATGACCTGGTATTGCTGGATGTCCCTAAGAAAGGCGTCAAGATTTTTTCCCTGGACATAATAGCGGGTAGAGCTCCCATCATACAGGGCAATTGTCGTGATGGTGGAGGTTGCTTCAAGGCCCGTGGTTTCTATGTCCAGGAAAACACAGGAGTCTCTGAATTCAGGGAAAAGCCGGAAGTGCTGGCTTGCGGGAAGAAGATCTTCAAAGTATTTGGCATTTTTATTTTCCAGGTGGTCAATGGAAGTTTGAATTCCTCGCTGAATGGCTGGCGCTTTTCTACCAATATTTTCTGGCCGGAGGAGGGCCTCTTTCCAGGTTTTTATCCCGTTATTCCAGAGTTTTTCTTCAGTCGTTGGTCCAATGCCAGGGATATGGCTGAATGTGTTAATGAGCATAATTTATCCTTCTGGTTAAAGTTTTCGCCTTTATATCCCGAATGGTAAAAATATGACAGGGATAATGAGACGGATAAGATGTCCTTTGGTTTAGCTCCAAATCTTTGCCATGGTGGTTTGTGCAATAACGGTATTAAACTCTTTAGATCAGGATTTAATTTATGACCCGATTCCAGTATGTGAGTACCCGTATTCTTCTTGTGTTGTTTATGGTCTTTTTCTTTACCGGTTGCGGTGAAAAAGAAAAACAAGATGAAGACCTTGTGGTGGGTAATTGGACCCAATACCGGAACCGGGCCTATATCCTTCTTGTCATCAGCCCCAAGGGGACTTGGAATTCCTCTGTCAGGATTGCCGATGCCACGTCAAAAATCGTTAAGTCCAAGGGCGCTGCCAAGGGGTCCTGGCACATGGAAGAAGGACAGCTGATTTTTACCGTAATGGCGTCGGATATTCAAGAAATATGGGAACAAAATGATACCAGTTTCTTTGAGATTGTTGAACTGGGAGAACGGATCATGCTGTTGAAAGAGGAAAACGGGCGGGTCTCGGAATGGAAAAAAAGCAGGGTCCAAAAAACGGGTGGTGCTGGGGAGGTAGCGGCCGTCGTCATTCCCATGAAACCCCTCGCCGTTAATCTGAATAAAAATCGATCAAATACCCAGGATCGTTACCTGTGTTTAAATATGAACATGGTGCTCAAAGAATTAATGCCGGACCAACAAATCCCTGCCCTGCATCCCAAGGCCCGGGAGGCGGCTGTTCTTTTTTTAAGCTCCCTTGTCTACGAGGATGTCAAGGATTTTGACCGGATCAAACTTCAAAGATTAAAATTGGTGGATGTTCTCAATCCTTATATGGAAGGCTTTATTAAGGATATTGAAGTTGAACATGTGATTATTTCGACCACCATGGAAAAGGTGGAAGAGTTTATTATCGAGCATACCATGAGTCCGAAAAAAGAGGGAGAAGGAGAGGGCGGTGAAAAAAAGGATGAATCGACATCACCAGGGGAGAAAGCCTAAAGGGACGCTGGTTAATCTCTTGATTTTGTGACCAGTAAAACCCCTGTTAAAACGGATATGGTCACCCAGGTTTTTTTAAAATAATTGCTAATGCCCAGGGAAGACCCCATGGAAATGGCGGCATTTTCAAGGGGGTATTCAAGCCCTGTAAGGGTCAGCCCTGTTACCGTGTCTGAAATCGAAAGAACAGACAAAAGATCGCCTTTTTTACCCTTGAGTTTAAGGTGATCCGTGACAAGGTAGATCTCGTTGTTTGCATCGATTATCCTTGATTCAACTCCCAGGGTACAAAGCTTGCGCAATAAAAAAATATTGGCCAGGGTGTGGTCAAGCCGATGGCCTGTCACCCCGAGCATTGTAATAGTGGTGGCACCTTTTTTGATGGCAAACTCAATACACAGTTCTGTATCTGTTTGGTTTTTCCGGGAAGGATGGGTAATGATGGGTATGTGTTTTTTTTCAAAAAAACATTTGGTATCCGGATGAATTGAATCCATGTCCCCGATGATGGCATGGGGGGAGATATCCATTTGTTTTAGATGGGTTGCCCCGCCGTCTGCCGCAATTATTAAATCCGCCTCTTCTAAAAGGCGTTTTATCCTTGGGGTGAATAACAGGTTTCCGCTTGCTGCAATAATACAATTCATAGAACCTTCATTATCATTAAAATTCCCTGGTGAAAACAAATAATATTGTTCTTATTATAAGTATCTTGGTCTTGACACTTTGGCTTCCAGCTTATATTTTCCATGGGAATGATATTGATGAAGATAATAAATAATTAGATGATATTGATTTATCATATTCTAACGACCTTGATTTTTTTCCTGGTGTTCCCTTTTTTTCCTATTGTGTATTTGGTGTCAAAAAAAAGGAGGGCCAACCTTCTCCAGCGATTAGGGGTATGCACGGGATTTAAAAAGAAACGAGCCGGGGCTTTTCGTATCTGGGTCCATGCGTTGTCCGTGGGGGAGGTACGTTCGGCGCTTCCCTTTGTCCAGTCTTTGAAAAAAAGAAAGCCGAGGGCTGAAATTATTTTTACGGCATCCACAAAAACAGGGTTTGACACAGCCCAGCAGTTGTTCCGGGGCGACAAGGACGTTCTGGTATCACAGATTGGTTATTTCTCCTTTGATGTTTGGATTTTGGTTTTACGGATTTATCATCTCATTGAACCGGATATAATCTGTCTCATTGAAACCGATATCTGGCCTGGATTCCTTCACCAGATGAAACAGCAAAAGATTCCCGTTGTTCTTATAAATGCAAGGCTTTCCAAACGCTCATTAACAGGATATCTCAGGATGGGACGGTTTTCCTCTTTGTTTTTTTCTCCTTTGTCCCACATCATGGCCCAGACGTCTCTGGATGCCCAGCGGTTTAAAAGGGTCGGTGCTTTAGAAACCAGCCTGTCGGTCATGGGAAATATAAAATTTGATCAAGCGCCAATGGATTTGGATAAACAAGCGCTTTTAAAACTCAAAGTCAGGTTTGGTATTCAGGACCAAGATCAGATTTGGATTGCCGGCAGCACCCATGAGGGAGAAGAAAAAATTTTGCTGGAAGTCTTTACCTCCGTGAAAAAAAATATACCGAACCTGAAGCTGATCCTGGCACCCCGGGATCCGAAAAGAAGTGAAAAATTCATGGGGCAAATACCATCCCCCCTTCATCCGGTTCTGTTTTCACAGCTAAAACCGGGCACCGGAAACCACGATTTGATTTTGGTTGACACAATGGGACTGCTCGCCAAAACCTATGCCATCTGTGATCTTGCCTTTATCGGTGGTTCCCTTCTACCCTTTGGGGGGCATAACCCCCTTGAACCTGCCATGTTTGGCAAACCTATTTTGTTTGGCCCCCACATGACAGATTTTATGGAGATTGCAGATTTGCTCAAGGATGAAAAAGGGGCCCTTGTGGTCGAGACAAAATCCCAAATACAAGCAAAGCTGGAAGGGATTCTGGAAGATCCTGTTCTGGAAAAACAGATGGGGGCTGCAAGTTACCGTGTCTTTTCCGGAAATACCGGGGCCGTTGACAGGACCCTTAAAAAGATGGAGGATCTTCATTTTGTCTGACCCATGGTTTGACCGGCTGGAAAAAAAAATTACCCGGATCTCAGACCAGGAGTATAACCCTGCCCTTTTTTCCCTTGAACAATTGTTGGTAATGGCTTCCGGGCTTTACCGGGTGGGCTCGGATCTTCGCCTAAGGCTGTACCGGGCAGGTTTTCTAAAATCCAAAGGTTTGCCCTGTTTTGTCATTTCCATTGGTAATATCATGGCCGGCGGTGCGGGCAAGACTCCCATGGCCATCCATATTGCCGAACTTCTGACAAAAATGGGAAAACGGCCCGTGGTCATCAGCCGGGGGTATAAAGGCAGTCTTGGAACCGGTGCCAAAATCGTTGGTGACGGGGACACCCTGTTTTTGGATGCAAGGGTTGCCGGTGATGAACCCTATATGATGGCTAAAAGGAAAACCTTTCCCGTTGTGGTGGGAAAGGACCGGTATACTGCTGGAAAACTTGCCATTGCGCAATTAAATCCCGATGTGATTGTTCTGGATGATGCCTTTGCCCATGTTCGATTGGAAAGGGATTTGGATATCCTTTTGTTTGATCATGACCGGCCCTTGGGAAACAAGCGGATGCTGCCGGCGGGAAGGCTGAGGGAAACACCTGTCATGTCAAAAAATCGTGCCCATGCCATTGTGCTTACCCGGTGCCCGGAAAAAAAAGGGCCTGGCAAAGAAGAAGGGACAGTAGATCTCAAGCAATGGGGGGGCAGTCAACGAGAGGGGGGGGAGCACAAAAAATTTTACAGCCAATATGAGGGGGTTCCTATTTTTAAATCCTGTCACCGTCCTTATTTGTTGAAATTGTTGCCTCGAAAAAAAGGTCCCAGCTTTGCCCTCCCTTGCCCAGATTTTCTCAAGGATCGCTCCTGCCTGTTGTTTTCAGGGATTGCCAATAATAAATCCTTTGGGCAGGCAGCAGAAGAACTTGGGGTAAATGTAGTGGATCACCTTGAATTTAAAGACCATTACAGGTATAAGAGGGCTGATATTTTATGGATACAAAAAAGAGCCAGGAAAATCGGGGCAGACCTGATTGCTACAACGGAAAAAGACTGGGTGAAGCTGGGCTGTGATATCCAATGGGAGACAGACCTGGCAGTGATCGGTATTAAGATTAAATTTGAGAATGCCGAAGCCTTTGAAGATTTTATAAAATCAAGGTTGGATAAATGAGCGACGAGAAAATTTATAAAGTGTTAAATTTGTTGGTCTATTTAGTGGGGCATTTGCCGGCACCGGTTGCAACCTTTTGTTCCGATGTTCTGGGGCTGTTGTGGTTTAAAATCGACAAACGCCATAGAAGGGTGACCCTGGAGAATATCCAAAAGGCTTTGGGGGATGAAATGACGCCATTCCAGGTGATGCGCACGGGAAAACAGGTGTTTAAAAACATTGCCAGCATCCTCTTTGAAGTGGCTTGGTCCTACCAGCTCGACCGGGAGACCCTGTTATCTCATTATACCATCACTGGCGTTGAGAATGTTGAAAAAGCCCAGGCAAAGGGGTGGGGGGTCATGGTTCTTGCCGGACACCTGGGTAATTTTGAACTGAATATTCATGGGATTGAACATACCCAAATGAAGGGGTATGGTATTTATCGGAAAATGGATTTTCCTCCCCTTGAACAACTGATGCTGGATATCCGCCAACGCTTTGGATATACAATGGTGCCCATTCATGGTGCCTCGAAAAAGTTAGATACCATTTTAGGGGACGGCGGCGTGGTCGGTACATTATTGGACCAGAGTGTGGACTGGTATGCCGGGGTTTTTGTGGATTTTTTTGGGCGCCCTGCCTGCACCAATAAAGGGCTTGCCTCCCTTGCTTTGAGGACAAAGGCTGCGGTGGTGCCCATGTGCTGCATGCGAAAAAACAGAAAAGTTTTCATTGATTTTTTACCCGAGATTCCCCTTGTGGAAACCGGGGATCGGATACATGATATTGAAAAGAATACCCAAAATTATACCACCGCTATTGAATCCATGGTGCGCAGGTACCCGGACCAGTATTTTTGGGTTCACAATCGTTGGAAAACAAAACCCTATTGCACCTTTCCCAGGCAATAAACGCCATGAGAAACCTGAAATTTAAAGACAGCAGTCAGGCCCGCATCCTGATTCGGGCCGCCAATTGGGTGGGGGATGCCATCATGACCACCCCGGTGATCCGGGCGGTGCGCAAAAATTATCCCGCCTCCCATATCACGGTCCTTGCAAAACCCTGGGTGATTCCAGTCTATGCGAATAATCCCCATGTGGATGGGATCATGGTTTATGAAAACAGGGGCCGGCATAAAATGGGCATGGGCACCCTTCGTCTTGCTGGGGATATTCGCCGGAATCGGTTTGATCTGGCAATCCTCATGCAGAATGCCTTTGAAGCGGCTTTGCTGGCATTTTTGGCAAGGATTCCTGAGCGGGTGGGCTACAATACAGATGGACGTTCTTTATTGCTCAACCAATGTGTGAAATTGGACCCGGTTCTGAAAAAGAGACATCTCATTGATTATTACATTGGAATCCTCAAAGGGGCTGGACTTGAAGCGGATGGCGGAAAACTGGACCTGGTTTTAAGTGGTGAAGACAAGGCTGTTGCAAAAAAAATACTGGCAGAAAACCAATTGGGTGAAACAAGGCCTGTCATAGGCATTAACCCCGGTGCAACCGGCGGGACGGCCAAACGGTGGTTTCCGGACCGGTATGCCAAATTGTGCAAGCAGCTTTCACAGCAATACCAGACAAAAGTGCTCATCTTTGGCGGCCCTGGTGACGATGCCCTGGGAAATCAAATCATGGACATGGCGCCGGGGTGCTGTATCAATATAGCCGGAAAAACAACACTCTCCCAGGCCTTTGGTCTGATTGGTGCTTGTGATTTGTTTGTGACCAATGATTCCGGGCTCATGCATGCAGCCGCTGCCCTGGATGTGAACCAGGTGGCCATCATCGGTTCCACCGATTATGTGGCCACAGCCCCTTCAAACAAGAACAGCATCATGGTCAGGCAGGAGACTTCCTGTGCCCCTTGTTTGAAAGATGAATGTCCCATTGATCATCGGTGTATGACCCGGATTTCTGTGGACAGGGTCATGGAAGTTTGCCAATCTGTTTTGGGTTGACCTGATCCGATCCAATGGGATCCGATTCAGGGTGGGGAGAAACATAATTGTCAGGAGGAAATTGTCCTGTTTGAATCTGTAAAAAATATATTGATTATAAAACCCAGTGCCCTGGGAGATATTGTTCATTCACTGCCTTTTTTAAACGCCCTTAGAAAAGGGTTTCCCCATGCCCGGATTGACTGGGTGGTGGCCCACGGCCTCCACACATTTTTGAAAGGCCACCCCATGATAGATCGGTTGTGGGTGATCAAAAAAGACCAGTGGAAAAAATTTGAAAACCTGAAACAGACAATGGGAGAGATCAATGATCTTCGAAGGGGGCTTGGTGCATCGGCATATGATGTGTCCATTGACCTGTCCGGTCTCTTCAGATCCGGGGTGATCAGCTATTTTTCAAAGGCAAAAATCCGGCTCGGGTTTAAGGAATCCGACGAGGGCAGTCCGTTCTTTTATACCCATAAAATCCATGGGAGTATGAACATCCATGCCATTGACCGGTATCTGAAAATAGCGCAGTTCATGGGCTGTCCCATTGATGAAATCTCTTACCCCTTTGCCCCCTATGATCCATTTCCCCGGATCTGTCGCAGTTTGCCCAAATCCTATGTGGTGATGAGCCCTTCTGCCGGGAAACCGGCCAACCGGTGGCATGCCCAAAAATTTGGAGAGCTGGCCTCAAAGCTTGACCTGCCCGTTGTGGTGATCAGTTCAGCCGCAGAATCCGGTATCGTTGATGAAGTTGTGAGCCATTCAAAGGGAAATGCTGTTTCCATTGCCGGTAAAACTGGGCTCAAGGAGTTGCTGGCCGTGATCAAAGGGGCACGTTATTTTATCTGTAACGATACCGGCCCCATGCACATGGCTGCTGCCTTAAATATACCGGTATTTGCTATTTTCGGGCCGGCAAATCCTGTCCGTACCGGGCCCCATGGTACCCTTCATACGGTTCTCCAAAAAGAGCTGGCCTGTTCTCCTTGCTACCGGCAAACCCCCTGCGCAAATTACCGGTGCATGGAGGAGATGAGGGTGTCTGATGTATTAACGGCAATTCAGGAGAAAAATTTGACATCATGAACATTTCTGTCATTGTTCCCACCTACAATAGGCCAGGGGCCTTAAAAAAGGTTTTGGATGGCCTGGTTAACCAGACCTGTCTCCCCCATGAGATTATCATTGCCGATGACGGTTCTACGCCGGAGACTGCCCATATGCTGGCTTCCTATCTGAACAGATCTGATGTGACAGTGCACCATGTCTGGCAGGAGGACAAGGGCTTTCGGGCGGCCCGGATCCGGAATAAGGCCATATTAAAGTCTACCGGCGAGTATCTGCTGCTTCTGGACGGGGATTGTATTCCTGAACGACATTTTGTGGGAGATCACCTGGCGCTGGCTGAGGCGGGTTGTTTTTTTCAGGGCAAACGGGTATTGGTCAATCAAAAGATCGTTGATAGGTTTGATTACAGGGCTATGGGGTCCTTTTTTAAGCGAATGGCATATGTAATCACAGCCGGTGTTTCAAATGGTCATCATGTTTTGAGAATCCCTTTTTTCCCTTCCTACAAGGTGGAAAAACTTTCAGGTGTCAGGAGTTGTAATATGGGGATTTTTAAAAAGGATGTGACGGCGGTCAATGGATTCAACCATGATTTTATAGGCTGGGGAAGGGAAGATTCTGAATTTGTGACCCGTTTGTTTCGGTATGGGCTTAAACGAAAAGAAAATCCCTTTAAAGCCATTTGCTACCATTTGTGGCATGGGGAAAATTCGCGTAATAATTTGGAAAAAAATGATAGGATATTGGAAAATGCAGCTGCCTCGGCGGCTTTTTTCTGTGAATCCGGGTTAACCCAATTGGTCCCCGACAATGAGCCTAATATGAAAGTAACATGAATGAAATTGATTAAACAATATGTGTCCCGGATTTCCCGGGAAGATGCCCTTTTCGGGTGTATTGCATTAACCTTTTTGGTCTTGCCAACCGGCACGGCACCGCCCTTGATCGGCATGGGACTTGCCTGTGCTGTCTGGCTTTTTTCAGGACGGTTTACCAGTGCTGGATTGGTTGTGAAAAGGCCATGGTTCAGACCGGTGATCCTGTTCGTTCTTTTGCCCTGGATCGGCCTGACCTATTCCCGGAACCTGGATCTTGGGATGGATTATGCCGCAAAGACCCAATACTGGATTGCAGCCCTTGTCACGGCAGGGTGTTATATGAGCGAACGTCGTCTTTTTATTGTTGTCTGCGCGTTGTGGGCCGGTCTTTTTGCCGGGGCGGTCCTGGCTTTGTTTCAATTTTCCGGATTGCTATCTCCCATAAAAGAATTGTTTCTAGGGTTTGGCATTGTGCATACCCTGGTATCCATGTATTTGATCATCGGTATTCTCATGGCGGCCTTTTATTTTAAACGGGCAAAAGGTCCGGGGTCAAAGGCAGGACTGCTGTTATTAATTTTTGCTTTTTTGTTTCACCTCACCGTACTGCAAGGCAGAAGCGGGTATTTGATATTTGTCCTGGTATCCCCCCTGGTGGCACGGGACCTTACCCATGGATTTTCTGTAAAAATAAAGGTATTGGTTTGTGCCGGATTGGTGTTCTCTCTTTGCCTGTCACCGGTTGTCAGAAATCGGGTGGTTGATTCCTTTGCTACTTACACTGAAAACAAAGAAAAAATATTGGCTGGAGAGCCTGTCAAAAAGATGCCTCGGTTTTTTATGCTGGCAGAAACCCTTGATGTGATGAAAAAATATCCCCTCATGGGGGTGGGTACCGGCAGCCTGCCCGAGATTACCCGGGCACACGGCCATACCCTGGAGCATCCCCATAATAATTTTTTGTATATGGGGGTCAGTTTTGGAATTGCCGGTATTATTTCCTGTTTCTGGCTTTTCTGGAATATGTTTGCCCGCTCCTGGCGGGCCCGGAAAACCCCTGTTGGCTATTTTGTTTTTTCCACCTGCCTGGTTTTGTTTCTGGGGGGGATGCTTGACACCCAGATTTTAAATACCGGTACCCTGGTGATGCTATGCCTGGTCTATGGATTTTTAAACCATCTGGAAGGTGAACCTAAAGGAAATAGTTGATGAAAAAAGTATCTGTTTATATCATTGCGTTTAATGAAGAAGAAAAGATTAAAGATGCCTTAAAAAGTGTGGCCTGGGCAGATGAAATAATTGTGGCCGATTCCTTCAGTACCGATGGAACTGTTCAGATTGCACGAGACTATGGTGCCAAGGTGGTTCAGATCCCTTTCAATGGGTTTGGCAGCTTGAGAAATGATGCCATTGCCGCCTGCAGCCATGACTGGATATTCAGCCTTGATTCCGATGAACGGTGTACCCCTGGCGCAAAACAGGAAATCCTTGATGTCATTAATGATCCTGACAGCCTGGATGCCTATTATGTGCCCCGGCGCAATTTTTTCATGGGTAAATGGATCCGGCATGCTGGTTTTTATCCGGATTATAGACAGCCCCAGCTTTTTAGAAAAGGGGTGCTGGTTTTTAAACCCGATGCGGTCCATGAACGTTACGAAGTGGTCAGTGAAAATCCCTGCGGGTATTTTAAGGCCTTTATCAACCAGATTCCTTTTAAAAATTTGGAAGAGGTGATCCTCAAGGCCAATCGCTACTCCACCCTGGGGGCGGATAAAATGGTTGCATCCGGCAAAACGCCTGGCATGTTCAAAGCAATCCTCCACGGTTTTTGGGCCGCTTTTTCCCTTTATTTCCTAAAATTGGGATTCCTGGACGGGTGGCCCGGATTTATCATTGCCTTTGGTAATTTTGAAGGAACCTTTTATAAATATGCCAAGTTTTATTTAAAAGCAAAGGGGCTGGAATCATTTTTAGATATCAGGCTGCCCGAGGAGTAGGGGATGCCTGAATAGCAATTTTTCATGGGGTTTTTCACCAATGTTAAAATTTAGTATTATTATCACAACCCATAACCGATTAGATCTCTTAAATCGGGCTGTTTCAAGTGTTTTTAATCAGACCTATGATGGGTTTGAACTGATCATTGTGGATGATGCATCCAATGGGGATCATCAAATTGAGCCCTCCGGGCGAACAGGTGAGAATTTCGTGTATATACGCCATGATGTTAATCTTGGCGTATCTGCTGCGAGAAACACAGGAATAAAGGCTGCGCAACACCCTTATATCGTTTTTTTAGATGATGATGACATCTTCCATGAAAGATATTTAGAGACCTTGGCTGCACATTTGGAAAAATTTCCAGAGATAGATTTTACCTGGTGTGGTAAAAAAAATAGAACTTTTGAAAATAATATCTGCGTGGCAGAAAAAGAGTTTCATTTTTCAGCAAACTCCTACGATGACCCGGAGGTGTGCCCCATGTTGACCTATTGGGCAAATAGCCTAGGGGTCATGATAAAGAAAGATGTCTTTGATCGTGTGGGACTCTTTGATACAAAGATGACCACAGCAGAAGATTTGGATTTCTTGCTCAGAATGTTAAATGCCGGTATGAAGTTTGTTGCAATTCCAAAAATTTTAATTGATGTGTGCATTTATAAATCAAGAAAAAGCTTAAGCAGACAAGCCACGGCCCAAATGGAAGCCAATAATTTGGCCTTATTGCTCAAAAAGAACGAGACATTTTTATCAAAAAATAAAGAGGTCTGGGCGTATTATGCCAGGTCGTTGATAATGGCCTATTATCGATGTGGAGAAAAGGCTAAGGCAAGAAAATTAATGGGGACCCTTTTAAAAGAAAAGCCGAGTGAATGTAATATCCTTATCAGGGCATTTAAGTATGAATTTTTGAAGTTTTAGACAAGTTTGAATAATTCCCAAAAAGATTTTTCCACCCGGTTGACCGTCAAAAATAGTTTCCAGTGTCGTTGACGTAAATTTCCCCCGATCAGATTAATGGGTGGGATAACCACAACAACGGTCCCCCATCCAGGTCGCCAGGTTTGGGCTTTTCCCTTGCGGCCATGGATGCTCAAGGTGGGGATATTTAGATTGGCTGCCAAGTGTCCGCCTCCTGAATCGTTACCAATAAAAAAACCGCTTTCATAAATAAAGGCAGCGCATTCATCAATGGTTGGAAAACCGTGTAAGGGAAATTGGCCGTCAATAACAGACACCCATTGATCCAGTTCCGGTTTGCTCATGATAAATACAGGCTCCATGTTTTGCTTTTTAATTCGATGGGCAAGGGCGATAAATTTTTTGGGTTGCCAGTTTTTGTTCTCATCGGCACTGGTAGGATTCAGTATGACCCTGTTTTGATGATGCCGCCATCTGAGATTTTTGGGAACTTGAATCCCGTTTTCCCGGGAGGGGTGTTGAATCTTTAAAAAGTGTCGGGAAGCCAGGACAATATTTTCAACCCGATTGATGCGAGGATCGAACATTTCTTCATAATTTATCCACCGTTGCTCAATTTCTTTTGTTGCCCAGGAAGCCGGCGGGGCCGGGGAAAAAATTTTTTCAAATTTCATCAATTGACGATTAAAATTTTCTTTGTCCAGGGATGGTTCAATGGTCCAAAATGGAAACCATCTTCTTAATTGGCACATGACGTTACTGAAGATGGTGACGTTTTTATCCGCAAGGTGAGCGTTATGGAAAAAGACCATTTGTATGAGGTTATCCCCCAGTCCGGGGGCCCCAATCAGCGCTATCTTATTTTTTAATTGGCTCATTATGAACTCATCTTTCCTTTTTGAAATAACAATGGTTTGCAACAGTCTAAGCGGCAATTATCTGGGAAGATATCGTTGCTCTCTTTTTACCTGGTGAAGCCTGTAAATACGAATGATATTTCGGCCCATGGCATCAATGGTATATTCTTTTTTAACCTGTTCTCTGGCCTGGTGAACCCTTTCCAGGGTGGTGGCTTCATTGGTAATGGTGTCTAAAATCATATCCGCCAGTTCTTCAGGGCTTTCAGGGTCAAAGAGTAATCCGGTTTTTTTGTCCACAATGATATCTGTGATCCCGTAGGTTTTTGATCCAATGACGGGGCAGGAGCTGTACATGGCTTCCAGCAATGCAAGAGGGACTCCTTCAACGGGGATTGCCTTGTTGTTTCTGGAGGCCATAACCTTACAATCAAAGGCCCGGTAATAGGGCCAGGCTTCCGCTTTATGCGCTATAAAATGAGTTCTTTTACCAATGCCGAGGCCCTGGGCCAGCCGTTTTAGCTCTGCCAGGTAATCAGGGGTTCCATTCCCCACAATGGCAAGATGGTGGGGTATCTTTGATTGAATCAGTTTAAGGGCCTTTAAAATGGTGTCCACCCCCTTGTCTCGGGAAACCATGCCGGTAAATCCTATAAACCGGGTGGCAGAATCAAGAGAAAGTTCTTCGGCAAGGGCCTTTCGTGCCGCATCCCTTGGTGCAAGATTTTTTGGCTCTAAGATACCGCTGGGCATGGAGAAAATTTTCATGTCTTTTAGTTTGAAAACTCGTTGAAGGTGCTGGGTGGTATGATCTGATGTGGTGAAGATAAAATGGGTCAACCGTTTATAAATTTTCCGATTATACCAGGTACTCCGGACTGGAAAACGGATATGCCGGGACAGGATGCGGCAGGGGACACCCGCCTTTTGAGCTGCCGGCAGGGCGATTTTTGAGTCGGCATTGCCGTGGGTATTGAGAATATGGGGTTGCTCCTCTTTAAAGATTTGTTTGAGCTGTCCATAGTCTTTGATGGCACTAACGCGTTTGAAAGAGACACCATGGACACGAAATCCCTTTTCCTTGGCCTTGGTGAAAAGAGGCGAGCCCTTGGGAGCAACGATGACCACCTGGTGGCCTTTGTTTTCCATCCACACGGATTCATTGAAAATCCGTTGTTCTTGTTCACCCCATCCGGTCTGGCAGGTGGTGTGCACTATTTTATAAAGAGATCGCATGGGGTTCGGGGCTTATTTTAGCCTTAATTCAATCCTTTCGATGTCCTCGGGCAGGTCAATTTCAGGTGAGTCATATGCGGTAATTACCACTTGTATCTGGTAGCCGAATTCAAGAACCCTTAATTGTTCCAGCTTTTCAATGTTTTCCCAGGTTCCGGTTGGCAGGGTGACAATTTTATTTAAAAAGCTTTTTTTATAGGCATAAAACCCCAGGTGCTTGTAAAAGTCAACATTCGTTTCTTTGTCCCGGGGATAGGGTATCTGGGCCCGGGAAAAATACATGGCAAATCCATTCTTATCAAAGGTCACCTTGACATCCTTGGGATCGGTTATCTCCCGCTTGTCCTTTATCTTAAAGGCCAGGGTGGACATTAAAAGTGTCGGGTCTTGTCTAAAGGGGAGGATCATCTCATCGATGGTCAACGGGTTGAAAATCGGTTGATCTCCCTGGATATTCACAACAATCTCATTGTCGGAAAGATTCAGTATATTAGCTGTCTCTGCCACCCGGTCGGTTCCCGACCGACAGGCTTTTGATGTTATGACGGCTTCTCCGCCAAAGGCTTCAACGGCATCGAGTATCCGGCGGTCATCGGTTGCAACGATGGTCCGGGTAACTGCTGCGGATTTTTGGGTCTGTTCAACCACCCGCTGGATCATGGATTTTCCACAAATCATGGCCAGGGGTTTACCTTCAAACCGGCTGGATCCGTACCGGGAGGGGATTACAGCTATTGTCATTGTCAGCTCTTTTTTAAATTTTAAGGAACAAGGACCTTGCCTTGTCCCGGGTCATGATGCTTTTCCAGTCTTTGCCCAGGCAGTTTTCCCACAGGGGGGTAAGGCCTAAGGCTACGGTAATCATGGTCTCCATCTGGGTTTCGGTGAGGTCGGACGTCAACCCCCTGGGCAGGTCAATTTCAGATGTTTCCAGCATGGTCCGAAATTCTTTTACCCCTGCGGGATAATATTCTTCCAGGGCATCAAAGGTGATGCAGCAGCCGATTCCATGGTGGGTTCCCAAAACATAGGAGAGACCGTAGGACAGGGCATGGCATGCCCCGACCTGGGAATAGGCAATGCTCATCCCGCCGAAAAAGGAGGCCATCATCAGTTTGTCGTCCTTGTCCGGGTGATCGTCCACAAACACCTGCCGGCAAAGTTCCAGGGATTTCTCCCCATAGGATTTGGAAAATTCATTTAAAAAGGTGCCTTCAAGGGATTCCACACAATGGATGTAACAATCCATGCCCGTGTAAAAATGTTGGTCCCGGGGTACATCCTGTATGAGCTCGGGATCCAGGACTATCTGGTCAAAGACCGTGTAATCCGAGTTCATGCCCAGTTTTTTTTCAGGGCCCGTCAGCACAGTGGTCCGGGAAACCTCTGCCCCGGTTCCGGAAAGGGTGGGCACGGCCGCATGGTAGATGGCAGGTTTTTTTATCAGATCCCATCCCTGGTAAAGGGTGGAAGACCCAGCATTTGTCAGCATCAGGGCAATGGCCTTGGCCAGATCCATGCTGGAACCGCCCCCGATGCCGATGACAGCGCAGGGCAGGGTAGACCGGGTGTTTTTTACCTCCAGGGTCAGCTGGTCCACATAGCTAGTTTTGGGCTCGTCATCCACATTGACCCACAGCAGCAGGTCATTTGCGTGGAGGGGGATTCTTTTTTCCAGATCTTTTCCCTGGAAGACGTCATCGGTCACAAATACCGCCCAGGCATCTGCATCGGCCCTTTGTTTTTCAATGATTTCGTCCAGCTGTGAGAAACAGCCCCTTCCAAAGATGACATTGGGAACCAGTTTGAAATTTCTATACATGGGATATCCTTATAATTTGTTTATGCTTTAAATGCCCTAGTTTTTAAACGGCCTATTTTTTAAATGATTTGGTGATCGCCTGGATCCGCTGGTCAATATCCGCTTCTGACCAGGAGAGCATGATCTGCATGGAAATGGTCCGTTCCATGATGGCATCGGATTCTGCAAGCTTCATATCTTTATAGTCCGGCAGATTGTCTGCCAGTTCAATTGCCAGGCGGGCTGCCCCTGTTAATCCTTTTAAGTGGTGCCATCGTTTATAATAATGCCAGTTATTGTCATACCAATAGGGACTTGGCACACCGTTTTGTGCCAGGTTAGCTGCCACCTGCCGGGCACGGGCTTGTGTGGGCAGAAAAAAGCTTAAAAAGGTGGCGGAGTCCCCAAAAGGGTCGGGCAGGTACCGGAAGGTCACTTCGGGCAGATTTGCCATGGCATCCTTGATGGCATTTTTATGTTTTCTCTGGGTATCCAGAATATGGTCCAGTTTCTTTAACTGGGCAAGTCCTACGGCTGCATTGAGCTCGCTGATCCTGTAATTGGTTCCGATGATGGGGTGGTCGTCGGCACCCCGGTCAGGACCGCCTAAATGGTCATGACCATGGTCGGAAAATTGGTCGCACAGGTCATAGATCTTGCGGCTGTTGGTGATGATACCCCCTCCTTCGCCGCAGGTAATGGTTTTGACGGAATCAAAGGAAAAACAACCAGCAAGGCCGAAGGTTCCCAGGGCTTTGCCCTGAAATGAGCCCCCAATGGATTGGCAGGCATCTTCCAGAAGGATGAGTCCCTTTTGATCACAAAAGGTCTTTATTTCGTCAATACGGGCCATTGCGCCGCACATGTGAACCGGTATTACGGCCTTGGTCCGTGGGGTTAGTACAGCTTCCAGTCGGTCCGGATTCAGACACAAGGTTTCATCGATTTCGGCAAACACGGGGATGGCACCGGCAGAGATCACCGCTTCAAAGGTTGCCACAAAGGTAAAGGGCGGGACAATGACTTCATCTCCTGCCCCTATGCCGCAGGCTGCAAGGGCCGTACAAAGGGCGGCTGTCCCGCTGGCGCAAAGATGACTAAAGGCGGCTCCCGTGATATCCCCGAGTTTTTTTTCAAATTCAAGAGCTTTAAAATGACCGTTTCGGGAACCTTCAAATCCGTACCTGAACAGAACCCCGGTATCAAGGACATCGGTTACTTCTTTTCTTTCCTCATCTCCAAATATTTCAAAACCAGGCATGGCATACTCCTTGTACTATAGATTGTTTTACGGATTTTTCACCGGATTTTACATAAAGTGTAAGAATAAATATCACACTCTTGCCCCAAGTTTCAAGATCTGCCCAAATAAATTGACTTTAATATTGTCAGTGTCTATATACAAGATTTGTGAGGGGATAGCAAAAGTTCGAAAAGCAGCTAGGTAAATTAAATGGGACAATTTAGGATTTAACGGATATGGAAAAAAGGAAGAGACAAAAGCAAGACAGGTATAAGGGGTTTGAACAGGGCGCCATTCGTCCTCCAAGTGAAGCCGATAGCTTGCTCCTTCGATTAACCCGGAACTGCCCATGGAATTTTTGTACCTTTTGCCGGATTTATAAGCGCCAGGATTTTTCCTTGAGATCTGTTGAAAATATTATCCAGGATATCGACCTTATCCATACCTATGTGGGACGGATAAGGCAGATTGTTAAACCCGGTGGGCGAGTGGATCAGGAAGTCATCAACACCCTTTACAACAGCTTTGAAACAAAGGATCGGGTGGCCTTTAATGCCGCCATGAACTGGTATGCCTCGGGCATGGAATCCATTTTTCTTCAGGATGCCAATTCTGTGATCATGAAACCCGATGACCTGGTGTTTCTTCTTGAATATATTCGACATTGTTTTCCCGAAACCCAAAGAATCACTTCCTATGCCAGAAGCCATACCCTTGCGAGGATCAAGGATTACGATTTGGAACGTATGGCCCGTGCCGGGCTTAACCGGATCCATGTGGGCATGGAGACAGGATCTGATAAGGTGTTGAAACGGATCCGAAAAGGGGTGACCAAAGAGATTCATATCAGGGCTGGTTTAAAGGTCAAGGTCGCTGGCATGGAATTGTCCGAATATGTCATGCCCGGCATTGGGGGCATTGATTTGTCCATAGAGAATGCCATGGAAACCGCTTCGGCTCTGAACCTCATTAATCCGGATTTTATCCGGATTCGGACCCTGGCTGTGACCAATGGAACACAGCTTGCCCAGGACTGTGAACAAGGGCTTTTTGAAAAACCAAATGACACAATGATGGCCAAGGAACTTCGGCTTTTCCTTGAAAGCCTTGATGGCATAGACTCCCAGGTGAAAAGCGATCATATCCTGAACCTGTTTGAAACCATTAACGGCAAATTGCCCGAAGACAAAGAACGGCTTGTCGGTATCATTGATTCATTTTTTGATTTGCCCGAGGAGTTGCGGGTTTTCTACCAGGTGGGGCGGCGTATGGGGTTTTTCAGGGGGCCGGGCGACATGGAAAAAAGCAGTCACCTGGACCAGGTGAAACAGGCCTGCAAGCATTATGGGGTCACCTCTGAAAATGTGGATATCATCATTGATGAGTTGATGAAACGTTTTGTCTGATACCTTATCTGTTTATATCCATGTTCCCTTTTGCCTGAAAAAATGCAGTTATTGTGATTTTTATTCTACCCAGGCCCTCTCTTTTCTGCCAGCCTATGTGGAAAGTCTTCAACAAGAGATTCAGATTCGGACCGACCAGAGCCCCCGGACTGGACTGGTCGGCAGGGATCCCCAACGAGTAAAAACCATTTATTTCGGGGGGGGGACCCCTTCCTTGCTCCCCCTGGAAGATGTTGAAAAAATCTTAAAAACGCTTCACACCTGTTATCAGGTGGCCAAAGATGCGGAAATTACCATTGAGGTCAATCCGGGCACGGTGGATCAGGGCTATTTGTCAGGGCTGAAATCCCTTGGGGTCAATCGGCTCAGCATTGGGGTGCAGTCCTTTGATATAGATAAAATAAAGGTATTGGGTCGGATACATACAGTCGAAGCGTCCATTGAGGCCATTGAGGCCGCCCAATCAGCGGGGTTTGACAATATCGGCCTTGACCTCATCTATGGCACGCCGAGGGAAACTCTTGCAACCTGGACCCGGGACCTTAAAATGGCCCTTGAATTTAAGGTGGCCCATCTTTCCTGCTATATGCTGACCCTGGAGCCGGGAACTCCTTTGCATGCCCAATATGAACGAGGCCTGCTCCAGGCACCCGGTTCGCGTATTCTTACCGATTTTTTCACGGCAACCTCCGTCTTTCTTGAACAGCACGGGTATGATCACTATGAAATATCCAATTTCGCCAAGGGAAGGCAAAATCGATCCCGACACAATTGCGCCTATTGGCAGATGACGTCCTATGACGGGTTCGGTCCTGCGGCCCATTCTTTTGTGCAAAAGGGTGATGGGACACAAGATTTTTGCCTATCTCCTGTGAGGTCCTGGAACCTGGCCGATGTGAACGCCTATATTCAGGCACTTTCATTAGGACAGCTTCCTGTTCACGAAAGAGAGGTGCTTTCTTTGCAGCAGCAGATGTTAGAGAGGGTTATGCTGGGCCTGAGAACCAGTGACGGCATTGATATTACTGAATTTGAAAAGATGCTGGGGCAAGATTTTTTAACCACATTTGATCGCCTGTTGGACCGCCTTGAACGCCAGGGCCTGGGGGCCGTAACCGGTCCTGGAAAACGGTTTTTGCTGACGCTTTCGGGCAGGGCACGTCTTGACAGTATTGTAGAAGCATTTGCCGCTAAAATTCTCTAAATTTTTCTTCTCAGCTGGCGGGTGTCCCCCACCCGGATGGTCAGGTTAACCGAATCAAAGTATTCGATGAGCGGGATCACAAATTTCCTTGAAATTCCCGTCATATCCTTGAATTCCGGGGTGGTGATTTTTTCGTTTTCCTTTAAGAAGGAAACGAGCAGTTTCTCAAGGTCGGCAATGGCCCGTGCATCAAAATTAAGGTCATCCTTTGTCTTGACCACCAATCGTTCATCAATGAGCATCTGCAAAACATCTTTGGCGGTCTTCTGGTCCAGTTTTAAATCCTGGCAGATGGTTCTGAAAAACGGGGGAGTTAAACCTTTTGATTGATAGATTTTGATGATTTTTTCTTTGATTTCGTGTTGGTCTACTTCCAAGGCCACTTCAAAATCAACCAGCTTAACAATGTTCTTGTCCTGGATGATGGCGCCGTCCTTGGCCAGTTTGGTAAATAGAATATTAAAAAATTTGGCATCCTCAATATACTGGAATTTTGACTTGAGTTCCTGGGTGGGCATGCCCTCCTTTAAGGGGTTTGTCCCATGGTAGTGCTGTATTTTTTCAAGCACTTTTGTTTTGAATTCATCAAAAAAGGCCCCATTGACATAGATCTGCCGTTCCTTGTCTGTCTGGATGATTGCCTGCCTTGCCAGCAATTTCTGGAGGGTGGCAGCCAGCCGTTTATCCGGGATGTTGGTCATGACCCGCAACTGGTTTAAGGACAGTCCTGCAAATCCCTTTAAGGATAGAAAAAAGGAGATGGTTTGTTCTCCGTCATCTTGCAACAGATCTTCAAGTCCCTGGACCACTTTCTTGTCAAATAATTTGTGTTTTTGTGAGACCGGGTTCAAGATGGCGCCGCCGCCAATGGTTTTTATGGGGGAATAGCTCCTGATGACATAGCGGTCTTCTTTGATACAGCATACGGGGGACTCCAGGCGAAATTGCACCGGGGCCTCTTCTCCGGGCAATAATTCTTGTCTGTCCAGAAGGATCATATAACCTAAAATTTCACTGGTGCCTGAATGAAACCGAATTCTTGTCCTGGGCTTGGCGGGTTTGGCATTGCTTTTTAAAAAATGAAAATGGGCATCCACCATATAGCTTTCAATGAGGGTTCCCGGGGTGGAGAGGATATCCCCCCTGACAACAGAGTCCTTGTCAAGTCCCTGGAAATTGATGGCAGTCCTTGTCCCGGGGCCAGCCTTGTCAACGCTGCTGCTGTGAACCTGTATTCCTCGGACCTTGGAAACAATTTTTTTGGGATAGACCATGATGTCATTTCCCACATGGATGCCCCCGGAGGTCAGGGTGCCGGTGATCACTGTCCCAAATCCTTTCATGGAAAAAACCCGGTCCACGGGCAGCCGGAAAATGGAAGAAAATTTACGTTCAGGAATATGGTCACAAATAGATTCAAGGGTGGCAATAAAATCTTCCAGACCCTGACCGGTTGTCGAGGAGAGGGGGATGATGGGTTTGTCTTCCAGAAAGGTGCCCTGGACAAAATCGTTGATGTCGTCCAGGGCCAGTTCCAGAAGGTCATCCTCCACAAGGTCTGTCTTGGTCAGGGCAATAATCCCATGCTGTATTCCCATGAGATTGCAGATCTCCATGTGTTCCCGGGTTTGGGGCATCACCCCTTCGTCTGCTGCAATGACCATGGTCACCACATCAATGCCACTGGAGCCTGCCACCATGTTTTTGACAAATTTTTCATGGCCGGGCATGTCCACAATTCCGATGTGTTTCCCATTGGGGAGATCAAGGGAGGCAAAGCCGAGTTCTATGGTAATGCCCCTTTCCTTTTCTTCTTTGAGCCGGTCGGTCTCCACACCTGTCAATGCTTTGACCAGGCTTGTCTTGCCATGGTCAATGTGACCGGCAGTTCCTAATATTATATTTTCCAATGAAAAACCCCTCCAGGGCCTGTATTATTGTTTTCGTTTCCTGAAAAAACTTAAGCTCTGGGCAAGGGCAACCAGAATGATGCCGGTGATAACCCCATGGTAAATGCCCCATTCCGGTCTGAACAACCGGATCAGAAGAATGCCGAAGGCAAGACCCATAATGAGCCTTACTAAAAAAATGATCAATGTGTTCATCTAATGCTTCCTTTTTGATAATTTGGGTACCAAGGGATAATAGTCAAACAACGGGTCAAGGTCAATCTTAAATTACAGATTTCAATCAAAGGAATTATTAAAAAAAATAAAAAAAGAGTTGCTAAAGTATATTGTTTCTGATAGTAAGTACAAGTTTTTTTGAGGTGGGTGTAGCTCAGTTGGTAGAGCACTAGGTTGTGGTCCTGGTGGCCGCGGGTTCGAACCCCGTCACTCACCCCATTCTTTCCTTTCCAGATTCCTGGAGATCCCTATGATATATAATGATTCATATGAAAATTATAGTATTAAAAAATATACTGATAACCAAAATAAAAGGGATATGCCCATGGTCAATTTAGTTGGTCAGCGAAACCGCTATTTATCATTCACAGGGTTGTTTGCAGCCAGCCTGTTTCTATTTTTTGTTTTCCTTTTTTTGCCGTCCTTGTCCAGGGCAGCAACAGATGGCAAAAAACTTGAGGATGGCATCTATGCAGAGTTTGAAACAACCCGGGGAACAATTTTGGCAAAACTTTATTATAAACGGGCCCCCAATACTGTGGCCAATTTTGTTGGGCTTGCCCAGGGTACCAAAAAATCAAACCAGCCCGCCGGAAAAAAATTTTATGACGGCCTGACCTTTCACCGGGTTCTTCCCAATTTTATGATCCAGGGCGGAGACCCAGAAGGGACTGGCCGGGGCGGTCCTGGGTATCAATTTGCCGATGAGTTTCACCCTTCCCTGACCCATGATGGTCCCGGCGTCCTTTCTATGGCAAATTCAGGTCCCAACACCAATGGCAGTCAATTTTTTATCACCCACAAGGAAACCCCGTGGCTGGATTTAAAGCATACGGTATTTGGCAAGGTGGTGTCCGGCCAGGTTGTGGTAAATGAAATCCGCCAGGGAGACCTGATCAAACACTTGGTTATTATTCGAAAGGGCGCGGATGCGAAGGCTTTTAAAACCGATCAGGCAAGTATGGATGCTGTTCGTAACAAATCGCTGGCCATGCAAGAGGCCGAGCTTAAAGAATATCAAGCTTCCTTTGAGAAAAAAATGATGGACAAGCATCCCGATGCCCTTAAAACCGAATCCGATCTCATGTATGTGCCGCTTAAAGCGGGAACCGGGTCGGCCATAAAAACGGGGAATAGGGTAAAAGTTCATTATACCGGTGTGCTGGAGAATGGGAAAAAATTTGATTCATCCCGGGACCGGGGGAATCCCATACAATTTGTCATTGGAAAAGGAGAGGTGATCAAGGGGTGGGATTTAGGGATAACCGGCATGAAAAAAGGAGAGATGCGGCGACTTTTGATTCCCTATCCCCTGGCCTATGGAGAGAAAGGGTATCCCGGTATAATTCCCCCCAAAGCCACCCTGATATTTGATGTGGAGCTGGTGGATTTTAATTAAACCAGAATGTTCACGACAGTATCGGCAGAAAAGTTTCAGGCCGTATACAAAAACAACATCCCTATAACAGGGGCATATTTTGCATTTGTTTTAAAATGCGTTGCTGGCGATTTCGAATGTAGGCGCTGGGAGCCTTTGCAGACCAGCGGTGAGGACTGGGTAAAACAGCTGCCATCAGGGCAGCCTGGCGCTTTGTCAATTGGTTGGCATTGCAGGAAAAATAGGCTTGTGCGCCGGCCTGGGCTCCCACCAGGTGGGTTCCCCAGTCCACGGTATTCAAGTAAACTTCAAGAATTCTTTGTTTGTCCCAGAAGAGTTCGATCAATATGGTATACCATGCTTCTGCAGCTTTTCGGAAAAGGCTTCTGCTGGAAGGCAGAAAAAGGGATCTTGCGGCCTGCATGCTGATGGTACTGGCTCCCCTGAATCGATGTCTATTTACCATGTTTTTAATCACAATTTTTATTTCTTTAAAATCAAATCCGCTGTGGGTGAGAAACCGCTGATCTTCCGATGCCAGAACCGCCTGTTTAAGATGAGGGGAAATTCTTACAAGATCCTGCCATGAATATTGTGGACGGATATATTGGGTTTGATTGAAGCTGGAAAGCAGCCTCTCCCAGATCATATTGACGGTGCCCGGGGGATTTATATACTTGAAAACCAACACCTGGGAAACGGAAAAAAAGACCAGGGCAAGGATACTCTTAAAAAAAAATTTCCAAATCCAACCCATGATTGATGTTCTCTTTTTTTTTCTCATCCAGCCCCCTGGAAATGGGTTCTACGTGGATTGAACTGTATTGTCAATTTTAAATCCATCCTTATCTTAGTTTCAATACCCCTTTTTTAAAGTATGGATTGGGGTGAATCAAACTAGGTAAATTAGGAGGTTTTCAATGGGACAAATATTTACAGTGACAGAAAACCAGCCCGAAGAAACCATACAGATTGATATAAAAGGCGATGATTTTGATTTTTTAAAGGCCAGGCAGCTGGCAAAGGAAACAGCCTTTGAAAAATGTGACACCCCCATGATTCTTTCCTGGAAAAACGGAAAAACCGGCGAATCATACCCCGACTATGAATGCGGGATCAATGACAGGCCTTTTTGGATCCGATATGCAGAAGGCAGAGGGGCTAACCTGACCATTGATATTAATCAGGGGGACTATGTTTTCATGGTCTTGAAGCTTTGATATTCTACCCTTTGGATTATACCAATAGTTAAATTGATCGTTTGTTAAAAATGATTAGTGTTAACGATATGAGCAGAAGAATGAATGCAAGGATATTTATCAATGGGTGGACCGGTCCAAGATTGATAAAGTCACTTTTTGAGATTAACGCGTCGGCATAGGCCTGGACCATAAAAAGTTTTGGGTAAAAAATACGCCAGAGTGCAGGGGATATTTCCGTGGTTGAAGGGGATAGAGCTGCTACCATTTGACTGTTTAACAGTTGGTGTCCCCCATCGGAAATAAATCCTGTGCCCAGGAGTCCCATTGCAAACAAGGCGCTTATAAAACCCGGCATAAACAAAGAAAACAAACAGACTGCCGCTGCAATAAACAAAAGATTCACTGAGCAAACAAGTGAGGCCAGGATATATCCGAAATTGATGACACCTGTATGGGACCAGACAATTGAAAATAACGTCAAATGTAAAAGCAGCATAAATCCTGAAGTGAGAAGCCATGTGCCAATTATTCTGCCAAGCACATATTCCCATCGCTGAACAGGTCTTGAAAGAAACATCTGCACAGATCCATCCGTTTGATCTCTGGTGAAGATTCTCATTGATATCATGGAAACCATTAGAAGCATTCCCATAACGATTATTTGGAAAATGACCCGGGAAGCATACCCTATGCCTTCAATCTGCTGACCGTTGATCGCATAATTTGCGGAATAACATCCGCGCATTAGAAACAGCAGGCCCACTGACATGGCAAGGAGAAGATAAAAACTTTTGGACCGCATTTGGTCCACAATTGTATACTGTGCAATTTTAATAAACATTTTTATATTATCTTTATTTACTATTGGGTTACATATTTGACAAAAACATCTTCAAGGCTTTCGCCACCAGCCATTATGGCATCGATTGAGTCTTTTACAACTATTTTGCCCTTATGCATAATGGCGGCAGTATCGCATGTTTTTTCAACCTCAGATAGCAGGTGAGAGTTTAAGACAATGGTTATTTCATGATGCCTGAGGGTATCAATGATTTTTCGAATGTCTCTGATGCCCATGGGATCCAAGCCGGAAACCGGCTCATCCAGGATCAACAGTTCCGGGGTGCCGATTAGGGCACCGGCCACCCCGATTCGTTGTTTCATTCCCTTTGAATAGCCAGCGCTCTTTTTTTTTTCTCTTCCTGTCATTGATACAACTTCCACGACTCTTTCAACTTCAAGCCTTGCTTTTTTCCCGGACAATCCAAGGAGAGATGCATGGCGAAGCAGATATTCAAACCCTGAAAGGAATGGGGGAATCATATGCTGTTCTGCTATATACCCAATGTTTTTTCTTGCCCTTGTTTCAGAAGAGGCGATTTCATTAATTGTGATACTGCCAAAAGTCGGTTGAATAAATCCTAGCAGCATTCTGATGATGGTCGTTTTGCCAGCGCCATTGGGTCCAAGCAATGCAAAGAATTCACCTTTTTTAATGTGGTATGAAACATTATCAACCGCTTTTAGGTTGCCAAATTTTTTTGTAACACCATCCAATACAATCATTATTTTACTCATTTTTAGTTGTCAGTTTTGAAAAAAATTAAACGGGCGTCAGATTTTTTTCTATCCGTTTAAAATTCATCTTATTTTTTTTAAAGTATCTACTGTGATTGGGGGGAGGTTGTCAATAAATTGATGTGGGCCAAGGGATTGGTTTCAGAAACGATAAAGCCCCTGAACAATATTTTGTCCAGGGGCTTTTATTTTTCAAGTCATTGGATGACTTTTTTTGTAGCGCAAAAAACGGTTAACTAAATCACGGTTACATTTGCTGCTGCAGGGCCTTTTTGGCCTTCTTCGATATCAAAGGAAACACGGTCCCCTTCATTCAGGGATTTAAACCCTGTTGAGTTGATGCCGGAATGATGTACAAACACATCTTTTCCGCCGTCTTCTTGTTCAATAAATCCAAAACCTTTTGAGTCGTTAAACCATTTTACTGTACCATTAGCCATAGTGGCGTTCTCCTGTAATAAAAAAAAATAACAGTTTCTAACTTGGGGGGTAATGCCGATTTTGTTTTCGGGGATATACTCCTTTGAGATGAAACCTACGCACTTCACATCGAGTAGTGCAAACTGTCAATACAATACAGCTATTTTTGAGAAAGTCAAGTTTTAAACGATAATTAGATGCTTTAGTATCAATTCCTGCGGTTTTGGGCATAGAAGGTTTCGTGCATCAGCTGTGATTTTGTGTTGACACTGGGAAGTATTTATAATACAGCTATAATAAAGCTATATTGAGATTGAATTTAAATACCCAAATCTTTCAGGAGGGCAGATGAAAGAAGTTGTTATCGTCAGTGCATGCAGAACGGCAATCGGTGGTTTCGGCGGGGGGCTTTCCCCATTAAGCGATATTGATTTCGGTCCCATCCCCATACGGGAGTCCATTAAACGGGCCGGGTTGACCGGAGATCAGATTGATGAAGTGATTTATGCTTCCGGCTACAGGACCGGAGATCTTCCCATTAATTCCGCTCGGGTTGTTGCGGTGAAGGCAGGCATTCCAGAAGAGAAACCTCAGTTTACCATCAGCAAGGCCTGTGCCGGTAGTGTCAAAGCCGTTACCCTGGCTGCCCAGGTTATCAAATCCGGTGATGCAGACATTATTGTGGCCGGTGGCATGGAAAGCATGAGCAATGCTACCTTTATGCTGAAGAAGGCCAGGTGGGGATATCGTTTGGGCCATGGTCAGCTCATGGATCAGCTCATCCTGTTTGACCCCTTGAGCGGCAATACCATGGGGGAAACTGCCGAAAATGTGGCAGAAAAATATAATGTTTCCCGGGAAGATCAAGACGCCTTTGGACTGAGAAGTCAGAATCTGGCTGAAAAAGCCATTAAAGAAGGCAAGTTCAAGGATCAGATTGTTCCCGTGGAAATCCCCCAGAGAAAAGGGGAGCCCAAAATATTTGACACAGATGAGCATCCCAGGTTTGGCACCACCATTGAAGCCCTTCAACGACTAAAACCTCCTTTTAAAAAGGGCGGGTCTGTGACTGCCGGTAATGCCAGCGGAATGAACGACGGGGCCTGTGCCCTGGTGGTCATGTCAAAGGACAAGGCCGATGAACTGGGTATTGAGCCCATGGCGTCCATTATCTCCTATGCCTCGGTGGGAGTGGATCCTGCCTACATGGGAATCGGACCCATCCCGGCCACCCAATTGGCCTTGGAAAAAGCAGGGCTTACCATGGCAGATATTGATCTGATCGAATTGAATGAGGCCTTTGCCTCCCAAGCCATCGCCTGCATGGATGCGCTTTCCATGGACATCAACAAGGTCAATGTGAATGGGGGGGCAATTGCCCTGGGCCATCCGGTTTCTGCCAGCGGCGGTGCCCTTGTGACAAAGCTTTTGTATGAACTTGCGGCCAGAGATCTGAGATACGGTCTGGTTACCCTGTGCATCGGCGGCGGCCAGGGAATGGCCTTGATTGTCGAGCGAAAAAAATAGGCTGAATAAAAAATTGGGGGGCGCCAGCTACTTCCTGAAATTTAAACTTTATCAAAAAGAGCGCACCCTGATAGAATGGGTGTGCTTTTTTTTATGCCGGATTTGTGGTATCTCCCTGGAAAAGTGAACATAAAAACGATCGGTCAGGGTGCAGATTTTATTGTTTAATTAATTTGACAGGAAAATTAAAATGACGCCGGCCATACAACAGGTGAAAAAAAACAAGATACCCTTTGTCCTTCATGAATATGACCATGATCCAAGCGTCCGGGCATATGGAGAAGAAGCTGTTCAAAAATTGGGTATTGCCCCGGGGCATCTATTCAAAACGCTGGTTGTTTCCATGGGCAGCAAAGGGTTGGCCGTTGGAGTGGTGCCGGTTTCCGGGCAACTGGATCTGAAGGCCATTGCCAAAGCCCTGGGAGCAAAAAAGGTGTCAATGGCAGACAAACACCAGGCGGAACGCTCCACCGGCTACATCACAGGGGGGATGAGTCCCCTGGGGCAAAAAAAACAATTGCCAACCATCATTGATGCATCGGCAGTGGACCTTGAGCATATCTTTGTCAGTGCTGGCCGCCGGGGGCTACAAATTTGTCTTTCTCCACAGGACCTTGCCCGCCTGACCCGGGCAACTTTTCGTGGGATATTCAAACAATAAATGAATGTTTTTTGGAAAAGAGCGCCCATGGAATCATACCCGAGCGTTTCTTTTGAACTCGTAATATAAGGGATTAACCGTGCTGGGTTGTTTTGGTTTTTTCTTTTGGGGCCGACTTTCCGGGCGCTGATTCTTCGGTTGCTGAATGGGAAGAGGGGGCCATGGGGATAGGTTTTTTTTGCCAAGTCAATGAGTTCGAAAAAATATGGATCTGTTTTTAATCTCTTCCAGTCCAGGCAGTCATTCCCTTTTTTAAAAGAACCTTGGGTTTCATTTTGACAAATCCTTGAATTCTTAATCCAGGCAGTGTATTCTTTAGGATCAGGTCTGGAGGGTATATGTTTTAAAATGGGGTATTTACCCAAATGGGACATGCCGGGCTTGTTTATATATAAGTATCTTTGATCATATAGTTAGCCGTTGACGGGTGTATGTCAGCTTTGTTTGTGGTTTGTCTGGGATTGGATAAACATCTTACCTGCTAAGTGGTTTAAGTGCGAATAATTTTTTATGAGAAGGAGAAAGGATGGACCCCAACAAATTTAGAGAATCCAGACAGGCAATAAACCGGCTGTGCAAAAGTGTTGATAATTTAATCGAAGAAAAATCCATGGAAGCCTCAACCGAGATATACGAAGAGGCATATGCCAAGTGGGAAACGCTAAACCCATTGGCGGAAGGTGAAATCCAGGAACGGTCTGTGAAAAATCTGAGTGTGAAAATTAATGGATTGTCAATGCGGATCGCCAAGCTGAAACCTGCTAAAAAGCCATCCGTCAGAGGCGCAAAAAAAGAACCCACCGGGATTGTCTGGGATGAAGAACGGGTGGGGCAACTGGCTCCTGCATTTCTAAAAAAACTTTTTGCAAATATGGCCAAAGATTCCGGTGCAACCGTCTGTTTTGGGACCACTGGAAAAGGAATCAGGCCGAACTATCAGATTCAATTTTCCTCTGAAGCGATTATCGTTTTTACCGGATCCGGTCATAAACCTTTGGATAAACCACTTTCAGCCGGTTCAAAAAAGATATCCCAGCCTTTTTCCTATGAAGTGGTTGGTTCAGCCCTGGGCATGAAATAATATTCTTGTGACCGGTAAAATTGATAGAGAGTTGAGACGGTTCCTAGGCAGTCTCCCACGATTAATCGAGGGAGACGGGTCTTGGGTGCAGATGTGCTGGGAAAAATTAAGATTCTGAAATTTTAAAAGAAAATAACAGCCGCCTTCGGCTGTTAGGGTTGCCTGGAACAAAAGTGGGTGCTTCCCAAAATAGAGGATAATGGTCTTTTATTCTGATTTTTCCCTGCGTATAACCAACCGGATTTGATTTTTTATAGGTGAACTGGAATCATATTCCACAGAATCCATAATTTTGTTCATGATATAAATACCAAGGCCTCCGGGTCTGATGTCATTGATATCCCTTGATTTCATCTGCTTGATATCCCCTTGTTTTCCATAGTCTGTGATATGAATTTCGAGTTTTTTTTCATGGATTTTAATGGAAATATCAATTCTCTTTCCGGGATCATTCATATAGCTGTACTTGATGATATTGGAACAGGCTTCGTCAACCGCCAGGGTGATATGGTCTGAATCATTTTCTGAAAAACCAATGATATCAGTGATTTTTTTTATTACCCCCCTCACCAATTGCAGATATTTGGGATGGGAGAGAACGCTTAATTGTATATTTTCCGAGACCATATAATTTTTCCCTTGTAATAAAATTTATATAAAGCCTTACCTGGTTTGTCAATCATTGCCATGGGAAACGCACGCTTTCTCAAGGGTTATTATCGTTGACAGGCCAGACCCCCTTAGGTTATCTATGGAAGTCAATTAAAAATTTTAAGGTGATTTGTGTGAGTCCATATGATCCGAGTTGAAAATCTCGTTAAAAAATATGGTAATATCGTGGCATCAAACAGCCTGAACTGCCGGTTTGAAGAAGAAAAAATTACGGTCATTCTGGGGGGGAGCGGATCTGGTAAAAGTACACTTTTACGCCAGATTACAGGACTTGAACGCCCTGACAGCGGTTCCGTCTATTTTGACGGCATGGACCTGACCGCTGCCAATAAAAAGAGGCTCTATGAAAAAAGAAGAAAAATGGGGATGCTGTTCCAGGGGGCGGCCCTGTTTAACTATCTGAATATTTTTGAAAACATTGCGTTTCCTTTGCGGGAGCATACAAAGATTGCAGAAAATGTAATCAAGACCATTGTTACCATGAAGCTTGAAATGGTGGGATTGAGGGGGACAGAATCTTTGATGCCCTCCCAGCTTTCCGGCGGGATGATGAAGCGGGTAGGGCTTGCCAGGGCCATTGTCATGGATCCCAAAATTATCTTTTATGATGAACCCACTTCGGGCCTTGACCCTATTTCAACCGGGGTGATTGATAAACTTATCAAGGATCTGAACACAAAACTAAAGATCACCTCTGTGGTGGTTTCCCATGACATAGAGTCCTGCTTCAGGATTGCCGACAAGATTATTATCCTTTTTTACGGGGATATCATTGCCGAAGGAACCGTTGACGAAATAAGAAATTCTCAAGATTTACGGGTAAAACAATTTATCAATGGAGAGCCGGAAGGACCCATCCCTTTTACCCGGACCGATAAAAATTATGTGGACGAACTTTTAATGGATTAGGAATGAACCGTGAATTTTGATATGCCGGCCATCATCGGGCGCTCTACACTGAATCGGATCCAGGCGCTGGGGCGAAGCGGTGTCTTTTTGTGTGTTGCTGTTTACCAGGCGTTTCTTTCGCCCTTCAGGATTACCCGGCTGATCAAGGAAATTGAGTTTATCGGATCAAAATCCTTTTTAATTGTATCGGTTACAGGCCTTTTTACGGGGATGGTGCTGGGTCTCCAGGGCTATCACACCCTTACCCAGTTCGGGGCAGAGGCGCTATTGGGCTCTGCTGTGGCCCTTTCCATCATCCGGGAACTGGGTCCGGTTCTCTGCGCTCTCATGGTGACAGGAAGGGCTGGTTCTGCCATTACAGCCCAGATCGGCATCATGAAAATAACCGACCAGTTTCCTGCTCTTGAAATGATGGCCATAGATCCTGTAAAATATGTGATCAGCCCCAAAATTCTTGCGGGCATTATCTCTTTGCCCCTTTTGACCGCTGTTTTTGATGTGGTGGGGATCATGGGGGGCTATCTAGTCGGTGTCAAGCTTCTTGGGGTCAATGAAGGGGCGTATTTTGGCAAAATGGTTGCGGCGGTTACCTTTACCGATATCTACGGTGGTGTTTTGAAATCTTTGAGTTTCGGGCTTTTGATTGCCTGGATATCCTCTTTCATGGGGTTTATGGCGGATCCTACAACCGAAGGGGTGAGCACTGCTACGACCAACGCAGTGGTACTGACATCCCTTTCAATACTTATTGTGGATTATATCTTGACATCTTTATTACTATAGGATTTAAATTAATCATCATGTATGGGAAAAAAACAGAAATTTCAGTGGGTGTTTTTATGATTTTGGGCATGGTGTGTCTGGTCTATTTGTCCGTCAATCTGGGCTCAGTTGAGTTGTTCGGATCAAATGCCTACACCATTGATGCCGTCTTTGGATCCATTGAAGGGCTGGAACCTGGGGCCAATGTCGAAATTGCCGGGGTCCCAGTGGGCAAGGTCAAACAGATTACCCTGGAAGAAAACAAGGCCCTGGTGAAAATGGAAATTAAAAAAGGAACAAAGATTTCCGATGATACCATTGCCTCCATTCGTACCAAGGGTATGATCGGAGATAAATTTGTCAAGTTGTCACCAGGGGGATCAGAAGACTTGTTGGAAGACTCAGATTCCTTGATGGATACAGAATCTGCCATCAGCCTGGAAGAGTTAATCAGTAAATATATTTTTGAGAAATAAAGAAGCACATGGGATTTACAATAAGCAGCAGCGAAAAAGATGGGATTGCCCTGGTCAATGTTGAAGGCGAAATCGACATGTTTACCTCTCCCAATTTGCGGGATACTCTTTTGCCTTTTTTCAAAAAAAAGACAGAAGGGATTGTGGTGGATCTTTCCCTGGTATCCTTTATGGACAGTTCCGGTATTGCTACTCTGGTGGAAGGACTGCAATGGAGTAAAAAGGAAAAACGCGCATTTGTATTGAGTGGCCTTGGCAAGACCGTCTTTAATGCATTGTCCCTGACCAAACTGGACAATGTGTTTACCATTAAGAAAAATATCCAGGAGGCCCTTGACTGGATTTCCGAGCATCCTGTTTAACAAATTCGATAATTTATAGGTCCGATAATTTATAGATCGGGTAATTTATAGGAAGGTTTTCTGATATGAGATATATTGAAAAAATAGTGGTGATCCTCATGGCGATTATTATTTTTAGCGCTGGTGGTGTTGCGGCGGCTTCCCCTGCCCAGGACCAGCTAAAACAGGCCATTGACGCCATCCTCACGGTCTTGAGAAATCCGGAATTAAAGGCAATATCCCAGAAGGAAAAACGCCGGGATACCTTGGAAAAAATAGTGGAAGACCGGTTTGATTTTGAAAAAATGTCACAACTAAGCCTTGCCAGACACTGGAAAGAAAGAACCGCCTCTGAGAAGTCCGAGTTTGCGGCCTTGTTCGGTCAATTGCTCAAAGATACCTATATCAGCAAAATGGAAGGGTATACCGATGAAAAGGTTGTCTTTTTAAGGGAACGGATCCGAAAAAAAAAGGCCCAAATAGACACAAAAATCATTACCCAAACCATTGAAATACCCATCAACTATCGAATGTTTACACGGAAAAATGACCAGTGGATGGTGTATGATATGGTTATCGAAGGGGTCAGCCTCATCGGCAATTACCGCTCCCAGTTTGGTCAAATGCTGGAAAAAGGTTCCTTTGAAGATCTGATGGATAAATTGAAAAAAAAATAAAACAGCCGGTCTCTACCTGCCCCCAGCGTTCCTCACAGATCTATTCCCAACAACAATGGGGCAGCACCCTGAGCCCTTAAAGAAAATGAGAAAGCAACTGGTACCCAGAAAAGAAAGATCTACCGTTGGAGAATTCCTTTATCGGTGTTTTTGACGACACTCCCTAACTAAATAGTTCATCTTGTTCGGGATCACCCCCCTTACCCCGCCCAGGGGATGGGGGGTATCATTTTTCTTTTTGGGAATCAGGTGGACATGGGTGTGAAAATAGTTTGACCGGCGGTTTCCATCACGTCACTTTAATACCAATATTTTATTTCAAGAATATTCTGATCCAATCGGGATCAAACACAACATGTTGTGCTCGATCTCGATTGGGGACTGATTTCAGCTTTTGAAATCTATTTCATACTTCTATTAACAAAAAGCGTCTTTTTCTCTATACTGATCAGGAGTTAATTCTGACTTTAAGATCGCCCTTCACGGTCTGTTTTCACTATCGTTCCGGAATATCGATACTATTAAAGCAAAAGACTCAGGAATATTTTTTATGGGCCTACCTTGATCAGCATGGCATCACCCTGGGCATGGCCTGAACAGATACCGCAAACGCCTATTCCCCCGCCCCGGCGTCTCAGCTCATAGGCCAGTGTCATGACAATCCTTGCCCCCGTAGCTCCTATGGGATGGCCGTAAGCAATGGCGCTTCCGTTCACATTCACCTTTTTAAACATCTCTTTTTTGCTCATTCCCAGGATGGAGCTGGCGCTTACCAGGACCACGGCGGCAAAAGCCTCGTTGATTTCAATTAAATCCATTTGATCAACGGTCATATCATTTTGCTCCAGCACTTTTTTAATAGAAAGCCCTGGAACCGTGGCAATGTCTTTTGTCGGCTGGGAGACTTCCGCATAGTCCAGAATTGTAAAGAGCGGTTTGATTTTAAGGTGGTCTGCCATATCCCGGCTCATCATAAGGCAGACATCGCCTCCGTCATTGATCCCGGGGGCATTCCCTGCTGTAACGCTTCCAGGTTTACCCGTAACAGGGCTCTTATGGTTAAAAACAGGCAATAGTTTTGACAGGCCCTCCATTGTCGTTCCCGGCCGGGGACTTTCATCCTTGTCCATGACACTCACCTTTTTACCGTTCTTGATCTCTATGGGAAAAATTTCATCATTGAGTTTTCCTGAATTCATGGCCTTGACGGCAGACATCTGGGAATGCCATGCCCATTCATCCTGTTCCTTGCGGCTGAATCCGAATTCATCCCCTACTTCTGTTCCATGGATGGCCATATGCCTGTTGTAAAAAGCATCCCAAAGGCCATCTTTAACCGTCAGGTCCACGACGGGTTTTTCAGGCAGTCCCATTTTAGCGCCCCATCTCATGTCTGGGAGGGCAAAGGGACCATTGCTCATGCTTTCCTGACCCCCGGCGATACAGATTTTTGCCCGTCCCAATTGTATCATCTGAAATGCCAGATCAATTGTTTTAATGCCGGAGGAGCAAACCTTGTTAATGGTAATGGAGGGGACAGACTCAGGCAACCCTGCAAGGATGGTGGCTTGGCGGCTGGGCACCTGGCCACATCCTGCCGGAACAACCTGGCCCATGAAAACATAGTCGATATCTTCTGGTTTGACCTTTCCGTTTGTTCTTTGTATCACTTCCTTGATCGCCAGGGCGCCGAGTTCCGGTGCTGTAATTTTTTTGAGCATACCGCCGAATTTTCCATATGGCGTTCTGCATGCTTCAACCACCACGACCTCCTTCATGCCTTTATTCGCAGCTCTATTTTTTATGATTTTTCCGCTGGTTGAAAAATCAGGCTTTCTCTGGCCATATTTTGAAATCCGGGCATTTGCATATATTTCAGATCTTTTTTTATCTAATTTTTGTGGGATTTTTTCCATGGGAATGTTCCTTTTCCTTAGTATTGTTTGCCCATATCTGGATCATATCAAGTCAGGGGCTTGCCTTTCTTTTCCATGTTCACAGCCTCTTTGGCTATTTGACTACCAGGGTCGGCAGCCATGTGATGGTCTGGGGAAACACAACGAACAGGGTCAGGGCGAATAGCATCAATAGAACAAAAGGCACGATTCCCTTATAGATATCCAGGGTTTCAACCCCTTCAATCCCAATTCCCCTTAAATAAAAAAGTGCATACCCGAAAGGCGGTGTCAGGAATGAGGCCTGGAGATTTACCGCCATGATGACGATAAACCAGATTTTGTCGAATCCGAGCTGATCGGCAATGGGCAGAAACAGAGGAAAGCAGATGAGAACAATGCCGATCCAGTCGATAAACATCCCCAGCAGGAAAACGATAATCTGCATGACAAAGAAAGTGCCCCATTTGCCGAATCCCAGCCCCAGCACAAAGTTTGTGACCACCTCTCCACCGCCGTTGCCGAGGAATACACCTGTGAAACAGGTGGCCCCCACCAGCACAACGAGTACCATGGCCGATGTCCTAGCTGTTTTAGCGATGGCCTGCACCAGGGTCTGCCAGGAGAATTTTCCATAGGCAAGCACCATGAGAAAGGCAATGAACGCTCCGCCGCCGGAAGCCTCTGTGGGGGTGGCAATCCCTGCAAACAAGGTTCCTAGGACCCCCAGGATCAGAAGTACGGGAGGAACCAAAGATTTTAAAACCATTAAGGTGATCTGTTTTTTCGTCACCAGGGCAAGTTCATCCTTGCTGATGGGCAGCCCCATGGCGGGGTTTTTAAAGCACCGAATGGCAATATAGGCTGTGTATAAAGACGCCAGAACCAGACCCGGAATCACAGCGCCGGCAAACAACTGCCCCACGGACACGGATGCCTCGCTCCCCATTACCACGAGCATGATGCTTGGAGGGATCAGGATACCCAAGGTTCCTCCTGAGCAGATCGTCCCGCAGGACATCTGCTTATCATACCCATACTTGAGCATCATCGGAAGGCCCAAAAGTCCCATTGTAACGACAGAGGCACCAATCACCCCTGTACAGGCGGCAAAAATTGTACACACAAGAATCACTGTGACCCCGATGCCGCCCCGGATGGGCCCCAACAGGTAACGCAGGGCTTCAAAGAGATCCTCTGTCACCCCGGATTGGTCCAAAAACTGCGCCATAAAGATAAAGAGGGGAATGGCCAGGAGGACATAATTGTTCATTGTGCCGTAGATTCTATTGGGAAATAAAGCAAAGATGTCCGGGCCCCAGCTTCCGATCAATCCGAAAATGACACTTAAACCGCCAAGAACAAAAGCCAGGGGGTGTCCTGTGAAAAGACCGATAAAAAGACCGCCAAACATCAGAATAACGAGCCATTCAGGTGATAATCCAATCATGATATTTTACCTTTCTTGAGAAATACTATTTTTTTAACAACTTCTGACAACCCCTGCAGGAACAAGAGGATGAAGGCAAGGAAAATTATAGTTTTTATAGGGTAAACAGGACCTCCGTAGACGCTCATGCTGGTCTCCTTGATGGCCCAGGATTTGGCTGCAAAAAAATATCCGTGCCAGATACACACCAGGGTAAAAGGAAAAAAGAAAATCAGGTAGGCCACGATGTCCACCATTGCTTTTTTTCTAGGTGAAAGATAATAGGTAATGACATCAACAGACACATGGGAGCCGTGGAGCAGGGCATAGCCTGCAATGATCATGAAATACAATCCAAATATCTGGGTCGCGACTTCAAATCCCCATATGGTCGGGCTGTTAAAAACCACCCGTTTAATTACTTCGAAAACCGCAAGCAAGGTAAGGACGACTATGGCCCAGCTGAAGATTTTACCTACCCACTCGTTAAAATTATCAATACATTTAAAAACATTCATCATACATACCCCTTTTTGAAAACAGACCTGGATCACAATAGGCATGGGCAGGTTCATAGAACAGGTAAATCATAAATTTACCTGTTCTATAAACCGGATCGTTTGTAAGCGTTCAGCGCCA
The DNA here is from genome assembly GCA_016743945.1 of Desulfobacteraceae bacterium. Lineage (GTDB taxonomy): Bacteria > Desulfobacterota > Desulfobacteria > Desulfobacterales > Desulfobacteraceae > NBML01. The sequence goes on along the minus strand of JADGFI010000002.1, from coordinate 88,506 downwards.
GACCCAATATCCCGATTTTCAAAATGCTGACATGGTTTCTACCGGGAAAGAGACACCCTTTCCCGGAAAGATTTTATTTTGGCCCTAGGCCGCGATTATTTTATGGATTGTTTTATTGCCTCAAGATCGGGTGGATTTGCGATAGTCCGGCCATGGGAAAAAGGATCGGCAATCGAACGCCATTGTTTGAAATCCTGAAGAAATTTATATTGGGAATAGGCAATCTTGGCAAACAAAGGATTGGTCTTGCATACATCCAGGGTGTGTTTGTTGACCGATTCCTGAATCGTGGCCAAATCAGCATCACTGAGCTTGGTCATCTGGATGCCTTTGTCCAGAAACGCTTTTGTGGCAGCAATATTGTTATATTCGAAAAAGGTGTATGACCAGAGAAAATTTGCCATGGCAGCGGTTTTCAACATCTCTTTTTGTTCCGGGGCAAATTTTTCCCAGACTTTTTTATTGATAAGAACGCTGAAAATGGCGCAGGGGGCATGCCAGGCAGGAGAGGCCCAATATTTGGTGATTTCCTGAAGGCCCATCATCAGATCAACACTGGGGATATTGTACTCAGAGGCATCAATCACACCCTTTTCCAAGGCCTGGTATACTTCGGACCCAGCCAGGTTGACCTGAACTCCGCCCAGATCCTTCAGAACCTTGCCCTGTAACTTGCCTCCCATTCGTATCTTCATCCCCTTGATATCTTCTATGGAGTTGATGGGCTTGTTGCCCCGGATTCCGGATTCAGATCCATGGCCGCCGAAGGGCAGGGCAATCAGGCCGTATTTGCCATAGGCTTCCTGAATGAGATCAAAGCCTCCTCCCTGGTATATCCAGAGCATATAATCGTGAATGGATAACCCCAGAGGATGGGATCCGATTATATTAAAGACCTCGTCCTTACCCGGCCAGTAACCGCCCCAGTCTCCTCCCATATCAAGGGTGCCGTTGGCCACTGTGTCGAAAAGTTCAAAAGCCGGGACCATTGTTCCGCCGTCAAAAAATTTGATTTTAAAATTATCGCCGCCCATGTTGTTGACAAGTTTTACAAAATGCCGGTCCACTTCAATTAATTGAATACCCGATGACCAGACCGAACTCATCTTTAATCGAAATTTTTTGGGTTTTTCACCGGCATTGCCCGGGGCAACCTGGTAAACGAGAAAACCGACCAAAATCAGGGTTAACATTTTCAAAGCCATCTTTTTCATGTTTTGCTTCTCCTTTTCTTGTGAATTGGTATTCAATCCTTTTGGGTTACACACACTTTATATCAAGCAGACCCTGGAAATCAGAGACCCTTGAATTTTTTGGAAACATTATCCCCTTGAGCCGATCCGCAGACCGCCGTGGATAAAATAAACATCACCTGCCAGGGCTTCGTTCCGGTATAGCTCTGCGACCAGGGAAGTAAATTCCAGGGGGTCTATCAATCGACCGATGGGGACATTCGATAGAATTTTTTCAAGGGCTTTCTGGTTCATGCCCCTTGCCATGGCTGTATCGCAATAGCCCGGAGCAACCGCCACACAGCGGATCCGGTTTGCAAGTCCGCGCCGGAAAAATTCTGCTGTAAGAACCCTTGGAATAACCGACATGGCCGCCTTGGTAGATGAATAGTTCACCTGGCCCGCCGTTCCCAGGGACCCTGTTGAAGAAACAAGGCAGATGAGTCCTTTGCAGTCATTGTTGATCATACGCTCTGAGCACTCTCGGATGGTCAGGAAAACACCGGTTAAATTAAGGTCAATAACTTGTTTAAAATCATCCAGGGACATTTTCCGGGTAACCTTGCCGGTTTCCCTGTCAGGAGAAACCATGAGGCGATCCTTGATAATCCCTGCAAAGGGGGCCACAAGGTTTATTTTGCCAAATTTTTCTATGGCTGTATCGGCAAGCCTTGCACAATCTGCTTCATCGGTCACATCGCAGACAATTGAAACAAGGTCTTGTTTGGGAGCATTGATTTTTATTTTTGCCTGTTCCAAAGCATTGGGAGCAATATCTGCCAAAACGACTTTACCGCCGTACCGTATCCAGTATTGTGCAACGTCCAAACCAAGTCCTGAACCACCGCCTGTAATCACAGCAACCGAATCTTTAATTTCTAACATCTCAATATTCTCCTAAAAATATAGTCAAATCTCCTATGCTCGGCCGAGCATACATTCCTTATTCCTAATTAAACTGTCAATGAATTTAACTTTTTTCATTAAAAATATTTTACTCATTCAGCAATTGTAGAATCTCCTCTTGGTGTTGCCCGAGAGCCGGGGCAGGTCCTGGCTTGCCAGGTGTCTTGGAAAATTTTATTGCCGTTCCTCTGATCTTGAGTTTCGGCATGGCCTTTGAGAAAGGGACGTCAACTTCGGCTATGGTTCCCCGGGCATTCAGGTGGGGATCATCAATCACGTCTTTTACAGTTCTGACCCTTGCGCAGGGGATATTGTTTTTCATAAGCAGTTTTTCCAGCTTGTTCATGTCTGTAAACGAGTCCACCCATTCGTCAATTAAGGGTATCAGTTCCTTTTGATTTTCATTTCTCCCGGCAACTGTGACAAATTTCGGATCATCTGCAAGGTCGGGCCTGTCCATGAGAGAGGTTAAGATATTCCACAATTTGGGATTCAAGGCGGCAATCATCATGCCCCCTGATTTTTGGCCGAAAACCCCGTAGGGTGTCAGCATATTGCTGTGATTGCCGTTTCTTGTGGCTTCATTTCCGGCAGAAGCGATCTCAAAACAATCAATCTGCATGGTCATGCATTCGAGAAGCGAAATATCAATGAATTGGCCTTCTCCGGTGCGACTTCGATGAAACAAGGCCGCAGAGATGGCACCAAAAGCGTGATAGGCTGTTGTGTTGTCTGCAACAGCAGGGCCCAGCCTCATGGGAGGCCCGTCAGGATGTCCGTTGATGGACATGACGCCGCTCATGGCCTGGGCAATAAGGTCATATCCCGGCCTGTCCCTGTAGGGCCCGGTCTGGCCATAGGCAGATACTGAACACATAATAATGGCTGGATTCAACTTACACAATTCATCATAGGTTAAATTTTGTTTTTTCATTACCCCTGGGCGAAAGCTTTCTACAAGGATATCCGATTTTTTTACCAGCTTTTGAAGCGTTTCCATATCAGCGCTGTTTTTGAAATCGAGAACGATTGACTTTTTACCCCGGTTGGCCTGGACAAACAGGCTGCTTGCGCCGCCAATCTGTACAGGCCAGGCCCGGGAATCATCACCGAAAAAAGGCCTTTCCACTTTGATCACTTCAGCTCCAAAATCCGCCAGCATGGCTGTTGTTATCGGCCCTGCCAGGTTATTGGTCAGATCAAGGACCCTTATTCCTTCAAAAATTTGAGACATTAAATCTATTACTCCTTTTTGTAGTGTTTCCATCAAAAAAATACTTTTACTCGGCATTGTGATCTGTTTATTGAGCAATAACCATGCCTGTGGCTGTCAATCCGGACCAGGCGAAGCTTTTTGATCGTTTTGGCAACAATCTGAAGTGGTAAAATTTTTTTGTAAACAGCCATGGGACAATCGGAAAAGGGGGGCAAACCAGCAGAACATCCAATTTATGCCCTGCAAATAAAAGGCTGAAGTACGCCGCTGCCGATTCCTGTCAAACGGTTTATGGGTGGCCCATGGGGAAATTAAAAACTGTAACGTTTTGCATTGTATTTATATGTCCGGTATAATACATAATGATACAAACTAGTACAAAGGGGATGAAATGGCCATAGATAGTCTGGATGAAATTACATTTGATAATCTTAACGATATCTTCAATAGCCTCACCGATTGTGTGATCGTGTTGGATGGAAATGCCAAATTACTCATGATTAACCCGATCTTTTGCAAGTTGATAGGGACAACGCCTGAAAATTGTATTGGTAAAGAAACCAAAGACCTTATTGCCGAAGGTTTATACGACCGAAGCGTGGTGTATGAAACAATCGAGACAGGTCAAGAGGTGTCTGCAATCATCAAAACCGGGACTGGTGTGGATCTTCTCTCCCGTTCCAGGCTTCTTCACGACAGTGAGGGGAATATTAAATTCGTGGTCGTGACATCAACGCCCATGTCTGTCCTGGACAATCTCAGGGTTGAGCTTGACAGGCAGCATCGATTGTCTGACCGGTATCTGGCAGAATTGGAGCATCTTCGTAAGCTCCTTCTCCTGGATGGGGATTTTATCTTTGAAAGCCGTGAGATGAAGGCCCTGCTTGATGTGGTAAAAAGAGTTGCCCCACTTGATTTCACAATATTGATAACCGGGGAATCCGGAGTGGGAAAAGAGGTTTTGGCAAAGACCATTCACAAAAACAGTTCCAGAAAGAATATTTTTATCCCGGTCAGCATTCCGGCTATTCCGGATAATTTGTTTGAATCGGAACTTTTCGGATACAAAGAAGGTGCTTTTACAGGTTCCTTGAAGGGCGGGAAAATAGGGCTTTTTGAAGTTGCCCAGGGGGGGACCCTTTTTCTTGATGAAGTCGGGGATATCCCCTATCCAATGCAGGTGAAAATTCTTAGAACCATTGAAAACGGTGAAATTACCAGGGTAGGATGCACCAAAACAACAAAACTTGATGTGAGGATTATTGCGGCAACAAACAGGGATCTGAGAAAAATGGTCAAGAAAGGAACTTTTCGGGAAGATCTTTTTTATAGATTGAATGTTGTTCCATTGAACATCAAGCCACTCCGGGAGCGGCGAGAAGATATTGAGCCCCTTTGTCATTATTTTCTCAGAGATATTAACAACAGGCATGATTTAAATAAATATCTTTTGGTTAATGCCTTGGATGAATTAAAAAAATGTAATTGGCCCGGAAATATCCGGGAACTCAGAAATGTTCTGGAACAGCTGGTAATAAAATCCGATGAAAATTGTATCAGCGAGAAAGATGTGAAATCTGTGTGTTTCTCTTCAATTGCCGACAATATCCCTCCTGAAAAAAAGAGACTGCCCCAGGAGGCATTAAAGGAATACGAAGCGTTTGAACAATCAAGGATATTGGAAGCACTCAAACAGACCGACGGAAACAAGTCAAAAGCGGCAGAACTTCTTGGAATGACCAGAACCAAATTGTACAGAAGGTTAAAAATGTAGAATTTGCTGTTTCCGGAATTTTTAGAGGCCTTTTTTATATTGGGCGCAGGTTGTGGGTTGAATCATCTGGTTGAGTTCCTTAAATTTTAATGAATACCAAGATGCTGTAATTCTTCACTTTGAAGGCTTGATGGATAATCAGGAAGATCGCCACGCCTAATCTGCCAAAATCAATGCCAGGCTGGTTCAACTGGAACGTTCGGTGTTTACAGCCGGTCTCTCCCTGCCCCCAGCGTTCCTCACAAATCTATTCCCAACAACAATGGGGCACCATGACCGATGCATTCCTAACCATCCCCTAACGCGTTGTTAAACCATCCCTAATAAAAGAAGCGTATCTTAGTTTTCGAAGTGACCCCCTCCCAAAAACGATAAGACCCAAGAAAATCGGGTAAGATCCGGGGGGGGGGTAGATATCTTTTTAACTATTGAGGTAAAGAATGTCGCCTTCCAATCTGTTGCTGGTGCTATTAATGCTGACCACTGCCGGGTATTTCCTGGGCCGCAGGCGTGCCTTGTTCGTTGTGAAAAATAGCGGTGGGATAAGCACCCTTCATTCAAGACCCACCTATTATGGTGCCCTGTCCGCCCTGTGGTGCGCAGTCCCTGCTTTATTGGTGTTCGCCTTCTGGCTGGCCTTTGAGTCCAGCATCGTCGTTGGTGTCGTGGTGTCCGGCCTGCCCGAGGCGATACAGGATCTTCCCAGCGATCAGTTGAACCTTTTGGTCAATGATATTAAAAACCTGGTAGAGGGAAGTATTGTCGGCGGCACCATCAGTCCTGCTATCCAGGCCGCAGCGGATCAATACCAGGAACTCAAGATCATCAGCCATGCCGCCCTGGCCGTTATCGTAATGGTTATCGGTATCGGGGCGGTTCTTTGGATTCAAGGTCGTATTCAGCCAACGCTTCGGGCCAGGAACCATGTGGAAACCTTTATAAAGTATATCCTGATTGCCTGTTCCACTCTGGCGATTTTCATCACCATCGGAATTGTCTTGTCTGTTCTCTACGAAGCCATCCGGTTTTTTAAGATCATTCCCGTGCACCAGTTTTTACTGGGATTGGAATGGAGCCCCCAGATGGCGATTCGGGCAGACCAGGTAGGGGCAAGCGGGGCCTTTGGTGTTATCCCTGTTTTCATGGGAACCCTTTTAATATCGGCCATTGCCATGTGTGTGTCCGTTCCCGTGGGGCTCATGTCCGCCATCTATCTGTGTGAATATGCGGATAAACGTTTTCGGGCCGTGGCAAAACCTTTGCTGGAAATTCTGGCCGGTATTCCCACGGTGGTCTATGGATTCTTTGCTGCCCTGGTTGTGGCGCCCATGATCCGGAATGCCGGTAGCGGTATAGGAATGGAGGTTTCCTCGGAAAGTGCCCTTGCCGCAGGCCTTGTCATGGGGATAATGATCATTCCCTTTGTTTCTTCCCTTTCCGATGATGTGATAAATGCCGTTCCCCAATCGCTAAGGGATGGGGCCCTGGCCCTGGGTTCTACACATTCTGAAACCATCTGTAAGGTGGTGCTGCCGGCAGCCTTGCCCGGTATTGTGGGAAGTGTGCTTCTGGCAGTTTCCCGGGCCATTGGAGAGACCATGATCGTGGTCATGGCAGCTGGTTTGTCTGCCAATTTAACCGTGAATCCTTTAAAAACCGTCACCACGGTAACCGTCCAGATTGTGACCCTTTTGGTCGGAGACCAGGAGTTTGACAGTCCCAAGACCCTGGCTGCATTTGCGCTTGGGCTGATGCTTTTTCTGGTCACCCTGGTTCTCAATGTGATTGCTCTGGTTGTGGTACGAAAATACAGGGAGCAATATGAATAATTCAACGACGGGTTTATCCGGTCTCAACTTATCCAGTCTTAAACCATCCACTGAACCATCCAATGCCGGCCAGACTGCGGTAAGGGGAGCCCAGGTCCGGACCATGGATGTGGTGAACAAAGGGCTTGCCAGGCGCCATCGATCCGAAAGTCGGTTCAAGCGCCTTGGGCTTGCAGCCATCCTTTTGAGTCTGGCCTTTCTGGCTGTTCTTTTTGTCAGCATTTTTGCCAACGGGTATACGGCATTTAAACAGACATTTATCCAATTGGAGGTTTTTTTGGATCCTTTGGAAATTGACAAAGAAAATTTGCAAACCGTCAATTACATGGGGCTTGTGAAAAAATCGCTCACAACTATCTTTCCCCTGGTAAAAAGCCGGGCAGACAAACGTAAACTGTATGGGATTGTCAGTACCGGAGCTGCCTTTGATTTGCAAAAATTTGTACAAAAAAACCGTCACGAAATCGGCAATACAATCCAGATTTGGGTACCGGCGGATGATGATGTGGACATGCTCATGAAGGGACATATCTCCCGGGATGTACCGGAAGCTGAGCGGCGTATGAATGATACCCAGATCGCCTGGGTGGATCATTTCATCGATCGGTCACGGATTAAACAAGAGTTCAATACCATCTTTTTTACGGGGGGAGATTCCCGGGAACCGGAATTAGCAGGGATTTGGGGGGCTACCTGCGGATCACTTTATACCCTTCTTGTGGCCCTTTGCCTCTCTTTTCCCATCGGGATTGCCACGGCGATTTACCTGGAGGAATTTGCTCCCACAAATCGATGGACCGATGTGGTTGAGGTGAACATCAACAACCTGGCAGCCGTTCCTTCCATTGTTTTCGGATTGCTGGGACTTGCCGTGTTCCTTAATTTTTTTGGCCTGCCAAGATCCGCTCCCCTTGTGGGCGGACTGGTGTTGACCCTGATGACCCTGCCCACCATTATTATTGCAAGCCGTGCATCCTTAAAATCAGTCCCCCCTTCCATTCGGGAGGCAGCTCTCGGAATAGGTGCATCCAAAACCCAGATGGTGGCCCATCATGTATTACCCCTGGCCATGCCCGGAATGCTCACCGGTACCATTATCGGTATGGCCCAGGCCTTAGGTGAGACAGCACCTTTGTTGATGATCGGCATGGTCGCTTTTATTGTGGATATTCCAACAGGGTTTACCGACCCTTCCACTGTATTGCCGGTGCAGATATTTTTATGGGCAGACAGCCCTGAAAGAGCTTTTTTAGAAAAGACCTCTGCCGCCATCATGGTCCTTCTGGTCTTCCTTGTGGCCATGAACGGGTTGGCAGTTGTTTTAAGAAAGAAATTTGAAAGAAGATGGTAATTGGTTTTGATTTTTTAATTTAATTATAATGGTTAGGAGTAAAAAAATGAAAAAAGTATGTATTGCAGTGTTTGTCCTTGTTTTTGGTTTGATTTCATTGGGCCTTGGAAACGGGTTTGCCAGTTCTTCAAGGGATTATATCTCCGTTGTCGGATCATCAACGGTGTATCCCTTTGCAACGGTTGTGGCCGAACGGTTTGGAAAATCCACCGCCTTTAAAACTCCGAAAATTGAATCCACCGGGTCCGGGGGCGGACACAAATTGTTTGGTGCCGGGGTTGGGGTACAATTTCCGGATATTACCAATTCTTCCCGTCGTATCAAAAAATCAGAGCTTGAAAAAGCCATGAAAAACGGGGTGAAAGAGATTGTTGAAGTGAAGATTGGTTATGACGGAATCGTCATCGCCAATTCCAAGAGCGCACCAACCTTTAAATTGACCCGGAAGGACCTTTTTTTGGCCCTTGCCAAGAATGTTCCTTCGGGAAATGAGTCCGGTAAACTTGTGCCCAACCCTTACAAAACCTGGAAAGAGGTGGATTCAACGCTGCCCGATATCAAAATTGAGGTTCTGGGCCCCCCTCCCACTTCCGGAACACGGGATGCCTTTGTGGAGCTGGCCATGGAAAGTGGCGCCAAACAATTTGGTTGGATCAAGGATCTTAAAAAGGCAGACAAAAAAGCCTATAAAGCCCTTTGCCATACCATTCGTGAAGACGGTGCCTATATTGAGGCCGGTGAAAATGACAACCTGATTGTCCAGAAACTCTCTGCCAACAAAAATGCCCTGGGTATCTTTGGTTTTTCTTTTCTTGACCAGAATGCAGACAAGCTCCAGGGGTCTTTTGTGGACGGCGTTCAACCAAAATTTGAGGCCATTGCCGACGGAAGCTATCCTGTTTCCAGACCGCTTTTCTTCTATGTAAAAAAAGCCCATGTTCAGGCCATTCCCGGCATGAGAGAGTTCCTTGCCGAGTTTACAAGTGATAAGGCATGGGGAGATGAAGGATATCTGACGGACAAGGGGTTGATTCCCATGCCCGAGTCTGAAAGAAAAGTGTTTCATGACGCTGTTAAAACCTTGAAACCAATGTTGTTGTCAGACTTATAAAAAAGGCTCCGGCCGGTCAGACTATGATGTATGGCCGGCCAGGATCTGGTTTTGCTTTTAAAAAAATGGATATGAATTACCCTGGGCAATTCATAAACGCAAAAAAAAATACAAACCATGGACAAGGGAGGCAATGGGGCGGCACCCGTACCCCTAAAGAAAATGAGAAAGCAACTGGTACCCAGAAAAGAAAGATCCACTGTTGGAAAATTTGGAGTGGCAAATCCCCGGATGAGCTGTCGGAATGTGGATGTCTATTATAATCACGGTGAAAAAAAAGCCATTAACAATATCAGCTTGGATATTGGCCGTAATGAAGTGATCTCCCTGATCGGGCCGTCGGGTTGCGGGAAATCGACTTTTTTGCGGTGTCTGAATCGCATGAATGACACCATTGACGGGTGCCGTGTAACCGGCCAGATCACCATTGACAATAAAAATATTTATGACAAGGATGTGGATGTGGTGCCCCTTAGGGCCCAGGTGGGAATGGTATTTCAAAAGCCAAATCCTTTTCCCAAGTCCATCTACGATAACATTGCCTACGGTCCGAAAATACATGGCCTTGTCCGGAATCGGGACGAAACCGATGGACTGGTGGAACAATCCCTTCGCCGGGCCGGCCTTTGGAAAGAGGTAAAAGATCGTTTGGACCAGCCTGGAACAGGGTTGTCCGGCGGACAGCAGCAAAGGCTTTGCATTGCCAGGACCATTGCCGTGGACCCGGAAGTAATTTTGATGGATGAGCCCTGTTCCGCATTGGACCCTATCGCAACCGCCATTATCGAAGATTTGATCGATGAATTAAAACAAGATTATTCCATTGCCATTGTCACCCACTCCATGCAGCAGGCATCTAGGGTATCCCAGCGAACCGGCTATTTTCACCTAGGTGATCTCATAGAAGTGGGGCCCACGGACCAGATTTTTCTCAACCCTTTGCATCAGCTGACGGAGGATTATATTACCGGCCGGTTTGGATAATTTTTTTGGATCAATAATTCATCCTGTCCGGAATTATCCTCCTTATTTCGTCCTGGGGATGGGGGGTGTCAATCCCCATCTGCATGCCATTGTTTCTGATGGAAAATTAGATTTTTTCTCCATCCTTGTAAACAGCCAGGATGGCCTTGGGATCGGCTAGGGTCCGGATATCCTCCAACGGATTTTTATCAAGCAGTACAAAATCTGCCCACTTGCCCGGTTCCAGTGTACCCACCTCATGGTCCATCTGGATGGCCTGGGCTGCCACCCGGGTGGCGGAGGCAAGCGCTAGTTCTGGGGTGAGGATATCGTGTTTTACAAAAAAAACAATTTCGGCGGCGTTGAGACCGTGGAAGTTATAGTTGGTGCCGGCGTCCGTGCCCATGGCAATGGGAATACCCATGGCTGCAGCTTTTTTTATAATCCCAAAATAAGCCTCCTGCATCTGGCGTCCTTTTTCCAGCATAAAAGGGGGGATTTCATCGGCATGGGCCTCGAATCGATCGTGAAGGCTCATGGTGGGCACCAGAAAAGTGCCGGCCTTGGCCATGATCTCAAGGGCAGCCTCATCCGCCATGGTGCCGTGTTCAATAGTCCGCACCCCTGCCCGTACTGCGTTGATGATACCCTGGGCGCCATGGGCATGGGCGGCGGTGTGGCAGCCAAGCTTATTGCCTTCCTCCACAACTGCCCTGATCTCATCTTCGTCTAACTGGGGAGCGCCAGGTACACCGCCGGGGTTCATCACAGCACCTGTGGCCATGACTTTTAGCATATCAGCGCCGTCCCGAAGCTGTTCTCTTGCTGCTTTTTTACAGGCCTCACAGCCATCAGCCAGGACGTACATACCGTCAAAATACTCGGTTCCCGAACAGGTCATGGAGATGATCTTTCCGGCAGCCAGTATCCGGGGGCCTTGCACCAGGCCCTGCTCGATTCCTGCCTTGACGGCAAAGTCGATGCCGTTCACAGATCCCACGCTTCTGACCGTTGTAAAGCCTGCCTTAAGGGTATTTTCCATCTCAGTTGCCGCCCTCAGGGTTCTGAATTTGTCCTCCACCAGGTTTTCCTGGTAGGTATCGCCAAACCCGTGCAGGTCCAGGTGGATATGGCAGTCAATGAGACCCGGGATCATGTACTGCCCCTGACAGTCGATTGTCTCACAGCTCTGGGGGATAGTATCCAGTTCATTCTTTTTGCCGGCAAATTCGATGCGTTGGCCTGAGACCAGCAGGCAGGCGTCTTTTATAGGCTTTGGGTTACTTCCGTTAATCAGGGTCATATTGGTAAACAGCTTTTTTTGCTGATGTGTTATTGTTGTCATGGGTGTCTCCTTTGAGAGTATAAAGTGTTTTTTTATCACTATTTTCTTTTTTAATTCAAGATCAGACCAGGGGGAAATGGCATCTGACCGTACGGCCGGAAGCGATCTGTCGACTTTTTGGTGCCTGGTTGCAACACAGGTCCCGGCAGTCCGGGCATCTGGCATGGAACTCACACCCTGTCGGCCGGTTCACCAGACTGGGCACATCCCCTTTCAGGGGGATTTGTGGATGTTCAATATCCGGGTCTGGCACGGGATTGGCCGCCAATAGTGCTCTGGTATAAGGGTGGGCAGGTGCGGCAAAAATATTTTCGGTTTTCCCCACCTCCACAAACCGGCCCAGGTACATGATGGCCATGCGATGGGATATGTGGCGGATAACCGCCAGGTTATGTGTGATGGCCAGAACCGATATCCCGGCTTCTTTTTGAACCTCACCTAAAAGGTTGAGAATATCTCCCTGGATGGAAACATCAAGGCCGGCTGTGGGTTCATCTGCGATGATCAGGTTTGGGGAGAGGGACAGGGCCCTGGCCATGCCCACACGCCTGGCCTGGCCACCAGAAAGCTCATGGGGATAGCGGTCTGCAAACTGGCCGGGTAATCCTACCATGGAGAGCAGTTCGGCTACCTTGGTTTTTTTGTTCGGTATGGGGACACCGTGAATTCTCAAGGGCTGAAGCAGCAGGGAGCCTATCGTGAGTCTCGGACTCAAGCACCCCACAGGGTCCTGGAACATCATGGTCATCTCCCGGCGGAAGGGTTTATAGGCTTTTTGGGAAAGCCCTGTCAGTTCATGCTCCATGAATCGGATACTCCCCTGGCTTGGGGCAATAAGGCCCATGAGAGCTTGGCCCAGGGTGGTTTTTCCCGAGCCGGATTCTCCTACCAGTCCAAAGGTCTCTCCTTTTTTAATGGCAAAGGATACCCCGGCCACAGCCTCTATTGTTGAAGGGGCCTTCGGGTGGAGCAAGGCCGAGAGCATATCCCTGATCTTAAAGGTCACCTTTAGGTCATTGACCTGTAAAAGATCTGTCATGACAACCTCCCTTTGCTGATCAGGTGGCAGGCTGCCCAATGTCCTTTTTTAAGGGGTTCTGGAACCGGGGAGCGTTCAGCGCATAAATCCAAGCGTTCCGGGCAGCGGTCATAAAAGATACAACCCTGGGGCAATTGGATAAGGTTGGGAATTTCTCCTTTGATGGTGGGCAGGTGGCCTGGGCTTTCTTTGATATTGGCCGGATCACAGGCCAAAAGGCATCGGGTATAGGGATGGGCCGCAGACTTGAAGATGTCTCGGATCTCCCCTTGTTCTATTATCTGGCCGGCATACATGACCACCACCTCATGGCAGAGTTCGGCAATCATACCAAGATGGTGGCTGACACAGATGATGGCACAGCCCATCTCCTGTTGGAGTTCTTTTAAAAGATGGACGATCTGGGCTTCCATGGTCACATCCAAGGCAGTGGTCGGCTCGTCTGCAATGATCAAAGCAGGTCTTGAGAGCAGGGCCATGGCAATACAGATCCGTTGGCGCATGCCGCCTGAAAATTCATGGGGAAACTGGGCCAGGCGCTCTAAGGGATCGGGAATGCCTACCTTTCCCAGCATGGCAGCGGCAGCCTCTCGCTTTTGTGCACGTGACAGCTTTTTTCTGTGCTGGATATCGGTCATCTGGGTGCCGATGGAGAGCACAGGATTCAGTGCGGTCATGGGGTTCTGAAAAATCATGGAAATCTTTTCTCCCAGCATGGCCCGCATTTTTTCAGAGGAAAGATCCATAAGGTTTTCTTTCTCAAATACAATGCCGTCTGCACGAACCGTTGCATTGTCGTCCATGAGTCTGATGACAGCCGAGGCCAGAGTGGATTTGCCGCATCCGGACTCACCCACAAGGCCTATGATTTTGCCTTGTCCCACGTTGAACGAGGCGTTTCGTACGGCATGGAGCTGGCCTTGATCTGTTGCAAAGTCCACGCTTAAATTTTTAATTTGTAAAAGAGGGTCGGTCATAAAGGGTTCCTCTATAAAGGTTCCTTGTACTGTTTTTGGTATTATCCGTCACGGTTAAGTTTCGGGTCAAAGATGTCTCTTAAAGATTCTCCCAGGAAGGTAAATCCCAGGGTGGTCAGGACCAGGGGGATGCCTCCGGCAATAACGATCCACGGTGTATTCCGGATAAAGCTGTACCCATCGTAGAGAATGGACCCCCAGGAAGGGGTGGGCGGTTTGACCCCAAGACCTAAAAAGCTTAATCCTGCCTCAATGGTCACGACCACGGGAATATCCATGGAGGCAATGATAAGAAGGGGACCGATGACGTTGGGCAGCATGTGAACGATAAGAATTCGGGCCATACCAGCCCCTTGAGCCCGTTCAGCCAGGATAAATTCATTGTGCTTAAGGGCCTGGGTCTGGGTGCGGACCACCCTTCCGTAGGCAGGTATTGAAGTGGCGATGACCACCATGATCACCGTATTGAGACTGGGTCCCATGAGGGTGACCAGGGCCAGGGCGAACATGATGGTCGGAAAGGATCGGACCGCGTCAAAGCATAGGATGAGCAGGTTGTCCAGCCATCTCGGGCCATAGCCTGCAATAAGCCCTAGAACCAGGCCTCCGGCAAGGGATACGCCTGTGGAGACCAAGGCCACCCAGAGCGCGATGCGGCCGCCCATGATTATCCTTGAAAATACGTCCCGGCCCAGGTGGTCTGTTCCCAGAAGATAGGTCATGGAGGGGGGGGCTAGGCGGTCCTTGATATGCATGGCTACAGGGTCAAATGGAATGATGAGGTCCGCGCACAGGGCGGAACCGACCATGCTGATAACCAGGATAAGGCCCAAAAGGCCCAAAGGATCTTTGAGTATCCTTTTGGCTAAAAGGGCAAACGGATGCCCTGGTGCTGGGGGTGTGGATGCTGTCATGGTGTTCCTTTAAAGGTTCTTTCTGATTCTCGGGTCAAAGGCTGCGGCAATAAAATCGGAGATGGTGGTGGCGGCCACAAAGAGGATGGTTGAAATCAGGACCGAGCCCATGACCACCGGATAGTTTCGGGTGACCACGGCATCAAAGATCAGCTTGCCAATTCCGGGCCGGGCAAAGACGATTTCGGCAAATACCGCGTTGGATATCATCCGGCCAATCCCTACGCCCAGAATGGTGATGGTGGGCAAAATAGCCAGACGCAGGGCATATTTGAAGATGATCAGGTGACTGGGCAGGCCAAATGCCTTGACCGTGCGAATGTGGTGTTCTCCTAAAACTTCCAGCATGGAGGCCCGAACCATCCGGGCAAGATATCCTACCCAGCCAAGGCCCACACTGAAGGCTGGCAGAATCAGGTGAAGGAGCATATCCTTGAAGTTGCCTTCTTCTCCTGCACCCATGGCCGGAAGCCATTTAAGATGTACGGAAAAAAGGAGCAGGGCGTACAGGGCCACTACAAAGGCGGGAATGGCAATGGTGCTAACCGAGATCAGGCCGATGAATTTATCAATAAAAGAGTTCCGGTGCATGGCCGAATAGCAGCCCATGGGAATTCCCAAAATGATGGCCCAAATGATTCCGGCTCCCACAAGCCAAAGGGTGTAGGGCAGCATTTCAAAAACCATGGTGGATACGGGCTGGTTGGAAAAGACATCCACCCCCAGATCCCCTGTGGCCACATTGGTAAAAAAGGTTGCCAGCTGGACAATGACAGGTTTATCCAGTCCCATGCGTTTTTTAAGTTCCTGTTTCATTTCCGGGGTGGCCCGGGGGCCTAAAATCACATTGGCCGGATCTCCCGGAACGGCATGGATCATGCCGTAAAGCAAGGTCATGGCCACCATTACAATGGCAATGCCAAGACCTGTCCTGTGTATCATATAAGATAGCATACAACTCCTGTTTATAGTGGGTTGCCCCTCCTGATTTTTTTTTAAGGACAAGAGGAGCTTTTAACTCAGGCCGGTTTAAAATGCCGCCACATGGGCACGCCGTCCGGCCTCAGAGAGGGGACCAGGGTGTCACGCCAGACCAGGGGCACTGCCTCGTGGGTTAAAAAAACATAGGCACCGCTTTCCTCCATGAGATCCACCATCTTTTTGTACATGGCATCGCGCTTGGCATAATCGGTTTCAACGGCTGCTTTTTTGTGAAGGGCATCATATTCTTTGGAACAAAACCGTTCCCAGTTCCATATCCCAACCTGCTCTGTGGTGAACCACTGGGCCGCATAATAGGGCTCCGGCGCACTGGAAAACCGATTGAGGACCAGCTGAACGTTTTTCCACTGGTCCCCTGCCGAGGCGTCTCCCAGGGACCAGAATGAGCCTGAGTCGTGTACATTTATTTCAAGTCGTATCCCCACCTGGGAAAGAGAGGCCTGGATCACCTGTGCTGCTGTCACAAAAGTTGTCTTGTTGAGCACATCAATGGTCAGATCAAGGCCGCCTGAAAACCCGGCCTTGTCCAGTAGTGCCCGTGATTTGGCAAGATCAGGTTTTTCGATCAGGTTTTTATCCCGGTGCCCCAAAAGGCCCGGGGCCAAGATGCCTGTGGCTCGTTTGGCTGCACCAAAGTAGGAGGCCTCGAGTACCAAATCCACATCAACGGCATACTGGATGGCCTTACGGATCTGTTTGTCCTTGAGCACGGAATTGTCCATGTTCATGCCCAGCCACACATAGTAAAGGCTGGGACGGGTCTCAAGTTTGGTGTCCGCGGGAAGAGAGGTTTTATAATTATCCAGGCTGGACATGGAGATCCTTGTGAAGTCAAGGTCACCTGCCTCGTAGCCGATTTCGGCACTTTTTTCATCATCAATGACCAGAATGTGGATCTCGTCATACTCTCCGGGTTCCCCTGTCCACAGCTCATTTCTGACCAGCACCGTACCCTGTTTTGGTTTCCAGGATTTATATCGGTAGGGACCTGACGAGCAGGGCGGGGTGGTAAAGGTGCCGCCCTTTTCCAGGGTGGCTTTTTTGGAGATAATGTTGCCGGCCATATAGGCAAGCCCGGTCATCCAGAAGGGGGCAAAGGGCTCCTCGAGCACGATGACTCCGGAATGGGAGCCGGTGACCTCCACATGGCTGAAAGACCCTAAATCTCCTTTTAACTGTGATTTGAGTTTGGGATCCAGGTGGCGCTCCAGGCTGAACTTCACATCTTCGGCCGTCATCTGGCCATACCCGTTGGTAAATTGAATTCCCTTTTTCAGTGTAAATGAGATATGGGTGGGATCTGTCTGTTCAATAGACTGGGCCGCCTCCAGTTGCCATCCCCATGTTTTTCCGGGTTTGTAGGAAATTAATTTGTTGTAGATGGCATGGTTCACGTATTCATCTGGTACGTTGGGGCTAATGGCCGGGTCAAAACTTTCCACAGGGGAGTAGTCTCTTACCTTGAGTATTTTTTTTCCATCAGCCCAGACCACGGTGGGCATGGCAAATGCCGCAGCTCCCAGGGCCGAGGCTTGAAGGAACTGACGGCGGGTGAGTGTGCTTTTTTGTATAGACTGCTTTTCATCGATCATATGGTGTCTCCTTATTATATGAAACTTTGGCTAATGCATTGCAATTATAAGAGTTTCATTCTTCATTGTGGCCAGGCACAAATACCATGCGCCGGCCATGCCGGTTATATAAAGTTTCGCGGGATCTTAAGATCCCAGCTTTTTTGAAAAATCTGGTTTTTGCCTTCCAAGGCCCGGTTGATTTGCCAGGATTCCTCAGTTTTGTATGCGGTTCTCAGGCCGTGGGATGAGAAGCTTCGGTCCCCGTAGTCGTCCTGCTCCTGTTGGGTGTACTCGTCTGCCATGAGACCGTTTGATTCCCCGTTGCCATAACCCCGGGCTGCCATATAGGGATGGGTTAAGGCGTCCCGCTCGGTGGTTTCGTCCCGCTTTCTATAGGGAAGGTATTTTAAGATGGCCGGAACAGGTGTGGTGGTTGCATTCTCGGGCATCCATATCCGAGCGGCCAGTCTGCAGCCGTCTGAAAGGGGGATCCAGGTATTTTCTATCTTCAGAATTTTATTTTGTGTCATATACGCATTCATGTATCAGCTCGTTTTGTCTAATCGTCTTCTTGTTTTCCCAGAGACTTGCAGAAAACAGATATCCCTGGCAAACGGTCAGCCTTGCCAGGGATATTTGGGCACAGGTTCCAATTACATAATATACATCGAACCCAATGTATCGTATTCGAATTATTGTGTCAATACATCAGGGCGGCAACCGTCTATGGATTGTTGGATAACAATTTGTATTGATATGAATAAAACCTTTTATCCGTTTTCATCTATGGGCCGGTAGCATCTCGGTTATTATTTGATGTTTGTCGGAAGTTAGAGGTAAAATATGATGTTTTCAAAATAAAATATTAACCGTATTCTTTTCTCAATGCATTTGTATCACAGTGCTCTTCGGCCGTGAGATCAAAATAGGTTTTGCAATGGCCCAGGGGAATGACGAGCAGATGGTTGTCCGTGACGGGACAAAAATTTTTACTGGATGAACCATCTGCACGACTATTTTGTTGACCTGGGGTTTGACCATGAATCGCGAAGCATGGAAGCTGGGTGCCTCGATCTGCTGTCAACAAAGCCATGGTACCTTATAACTTAAAGGACAGATGCCGGTGAATACTGTTTCCGAAACCTTTCAGCTCCCCGTGGGGGAGCGTGTTGTGTGTTTTTCCGGATTCACTCCTCAATCAGATTCTGTTTACTCAACGTACCACTATAAGGTGGGGTCGAATGCAAATCATGGAA
The DNA here is from genome assembly GCA_016743945.1 of Desulfobacteraceae bacterium. Lineage (GTDB taxonomy): Bacteria > Desulfobacterota > Desulfobacteria > Desulfobacterales > Desulfobacteraceae > NBML01. Next base: position 70,017 of record JADGFI010000002.1, on the reverse strand, counting down.
CTGATAATCCCGGGTCGCACTTATACGAGGTAACCTACAGGCTGGTCAGTGATGATCTGAACTTCACACTGATTTATTTCAAATAATATAAAACGGTCCCTCCTCCTTTTAGGGAGGGGGGACAGAATTGTTTAACCCAGTTCCACTCGTACCCACACTCCTTGCGTGGGTACGGGTAACATATATGAAAATTTGAATAGGGCCTGACTATAACCAAAGTTAAAAAAACATATCAGCAATAAACTTGATTCTTTACCTAATCATCTTGAGGATAAGGGAGGTGAACAATGGATTTTAAAAGAATTTTATTTGTATTTTTCATCTTCTCTGTTTTTACGGTTTTCCTGAACATCAATACAGTTTCGGCCAGTAACCTATACCGGGATGGACACGTTTTCCCAGAAAAGAAAGATCCAAATTGAGTTACTCCTGGTGTCGGAAGTCCTTTTCAGGCGCTTCTGTTTCACTTAGGAATCTTAAATTCTATTTCCGAAAAATGAGCATTTATCAAACAATGTTTTCTAAAATAGCCCAATGAAACCAAAACATCACATTGCCCTTGACAAAAAGCGTCTTCCAATCCATCCGGTCTGTTTGAGGATTACATTAGTCATTGCCAGGCTTGATGAGGTTATTCATTGTTTTGTGATTATCAAAAGCGTGTTTGGGATTTTTGATGCAATTTTCTCAATTTCTGGAATTAATACGGAACGGGCTTCATATTTTTATCATTATGACAATTATTTACAGACTTGATTCTAAAAATCAAACTGTATTTAAAATTGGGTTGTTCGATTAAATCGAATAATAACAAGTCATCTCTTGTTTTTCCTTTTATTTAAATTTAATTCAGGCTGACTGGTATGCATATTGCTATCTTAAATAGGAGTTCTTCCGATTGCAACAAACCTGGTGGAATGGGGTATCTTATAAAGCTATAAATACTCTTTTTTAGGAAAAATATTATAAATCAAACTTAAGTGCAAGGAGAAGAAAAATGAGTAAAACGATAGGACAAGGTTATTACAAAAGGCTTGATCAAAAGCACAAATTAACGACAAACTAAAGGAGATATTGTTATGAAAATGAGATTGTTGGATTTTGGTACATTAACTGCAGATGAAGGCTGGGTGATTGAAGGTTCCGGTGTAGCAACCAGAAGCGAACCCAAGCCAATATCGAATCGACGTAACTATCAAATGATTGGTGCTTTAATCGAGCACCCCAAGAATGGCCTGATTTTATACGAGACTGGCCCGGCACCAAATTATAGAGAACTTTGGCCTGAACCCGTTCAAGAAGTTTTTGATATTACCCGGTACGAAGAGGAAAATCGGCTGGACAACCAATTAAAAAAGGCCGGTTATAGTGTAAACGACGTATCCGCAATAATCATTGGCCATATGCATCTGGACCATGCTGGCGGACTTGAATTTTTCAGGGGATTGGACGTTCCTGTTTATGCACATGAAGACGAGATCAAAAATGCCTTTTATGCCATTGCTACAAAACAAGACTTTGGCGCTTATATTCCCCATTGCATCGATTCTGCTTTCAACTGGCAGGCCGTCTATGGAGATGAATGCGAATTGTTTGATGGCATTACGCTTTACAAAACACTCGGCCATACACCTGGTTTATTGTCGATGAAAGCCAAGCTCAACGACCAGGACACCTTTTTATTTACTTCTGACACAGTATTTTTTAAGGAAAGCTGGGTTGACCAAAAACCTCCAGGATGGCTGGTACGTGACATGCCAGGATGGTTTAAAAGTCTGGCCAAACTCAAAAATATTGCCGACAGAGAACATGCAAAGGTCATCTTTGGTCATGATCCAGAGGTCTTTGCCCAATACGCCAGCAAGGTTCATGGTTAATTGATTTTTTTTTTAAAAGGCATAGTGTCAACAGAGCAATTTAACTGTTGACCTATGCTTTTTTAAGGGAGAAAACAATGTGGAATCAGGCGAAAGGAAAGACATTATGTCGGGGGTATGTGATCTCCATATTCACGTTGGACCTGTCAATATGATTTGATTGAGGTAGCACAAGAGGCAAACGCGCCAGGCATGAAGGCTCTGGCATTCAAACACCACAACACCACAACTGCCGACCGGGTGAAGTTAACGTAAAAATTTGTTGGGGATGACCTGATGCTCATTGCGGGATTGTGCTTAATTATTGCGTTGGGGGTTTAATCCTGTGGAAGTTGAGCAAGCGCTGTTATTGGGGGCAAAAATAGTCTGAATGCCAAGTATGGATTCATCCATGACCATAGAAAAAGTTCATGTAACAAGAGAAACCCCCTGGCTTGCGCCGTTTGTCAAACTGCACGGCTTTTGGGCCTGAATTTTTTGTATAGTAAATATCCAGGATGCGATGAAGGTTGCAGGAATTGATGTCACAGATGACTGCGACGACTGCGATACCTGTATCAGTGTCTGCCCTAAAAATGCCATTGCCGAAACAGCAATGGACGAATCTAAAGCCTATACAACCATATGATAAATATAGCATTTATTGCTGTGCCTGTATTAAAGCATGCCCCCCCCAGGCCAGAATTTTGTAAGATAGTCCACTAAAGGATAAGGCCAAATGGCTCAGTGAAAATTGTGCTAAACGAAGAGAACCCCGGACATTTTTCCCCCCTAAACCAGACTGGATTCCTAAGACTTATTCAGCTGAATAGTTGGTCTTGGATTCTGGATTTTTCAGAATGGGCAAGAAGGGGTGTGACAAATAAAAATGTTAATTTTATAATAGGAGATTTAAAAATGTCGATAATCAAACGAGAAAACGGAAAAGTACAACCTCATATTTCACTTTTTGGGGGTTTTTTAAAGGTCAGGTTTCCCTTTTTTCATTATAATTGGTCGTGGCCAGATGCTATACAAGGAACCGTTTTAGCTGCGACAGGACTAGCTGCTATCCCAGTCATTCAGATGATGGGAGTTCCTGTGAATATTGCTGTATTAATGGTCTTCATAAGTTCATGCCTGTATCTATTACATACACTTCTAGGAGATCCCGTTGTGCCGGGTTGGATAACACCTGGACTTCCTTTGGTTATTGCATTTATAACAAATGTTCCAATGGCAGAAAGGGTATATATGATTATAGCTGCCCAATTAACTATAGGCGTAGTGTTTTTAGTTTTTGGAACAACTGGAATAGCAGCGAAATTTGTAAATTGGCTTCCAAATGCAATCAAAGGTGGAGTAATTTTAGGAGCGGGTGTTGCTGCTGTAATGGGCGAGTTCAAAATAGGTGGTCGTTTTATGCAATTTCCTTTTGCGGCTAGTGCTTCTATACTTGTCGCGTTTTTTCTTTTATATTCAACAAAAGGAAAATTTTTAAGAAAAGAGAGTCCTATCTTTGCAAAAATAGTTTCTTTCGGAATAGTGCCAGGTATAGTTGTTGCCGGACTTATTGGAACTATATTTGGAGAGATAACGTGGCAACCAATCCAATGGGGGTTTTCATTTTCATTAAATGATTTTCACACACTCATAAGTGATTGGAGTGTATTCGGGCTTGGAATTCCAAAATTGTCATATTTCATAAGCACAATTGGTATTGTTGTTGCCCTATATGTAATCGCTTATGGCGACCTAATTACAGGGCAAAGTGTATTAAAAGAAGCTGATGAAGTCAGAAATGATGAATTAATTGAAATTAATCCTAACAGAATTAACTTTCTTTGCGGTATAAGAAATCTGGTCTTGGGATTAATATCCCCCTTTCCAGTTTTTCATGGTCCTGTTTGGGGCGGTGCTCATATTGCAACTGTTGAAAGATATAAATTGGGTCGAAAATCAATGGATTCTATTTATGATGGGTCGGCATCATTCTATCTTGGAGCAACTATAGCACTTTGTCTTGCACCCTTTGTATCTGTTTTAAAACCACTTTTACCCGTTGCATTAACATTGACGATGATTATGCAAGGTTGGGTTTGTACTTATATAGCAGTGAATATAGCAAAATCAAACAAAGACATAGGGGTGATGGGAGTAATTGCTGGTGTTATTGCAGTTAGAGGAGCTACTTGGGGGCTTGTGGTTGGAGTAATATTGTACATATTCCTCTACAAAGGGAAAAAGAAAAATACTTTGACAAAAGGTGAATGATAAGAAGTTGTTTTTTTGTAAGTTAAGTACCGACAAATGCTAAGAACATGAAATATACACTTCCAGTACCACAGGCACAAAATTTTATGTCTGTGGTACTGGGAAAAATGATGTTTTAAGGTAAAACGGATAATAAAACTTGCAGGATGTCAAAATGTGTGACAAAATTTGAAACCAGGCGCTTCAGAGCTATCTATTAAGAATAGCGCACCTGCAATTCCTCAACCCAATTTCAAAAAATCAATGCCAGTAATCAAGAACCGGAATCTGAGACTCTGAATAGTCGTAAACTAATTTAGAAATATAAGACCGTTGCTGTGCTGGCGGATCATGGCTATATGATAAGGGTATTCCTCAAAAACGAACAAGCTAATAATATTTTCCAGGTTCAATATGGGAGGCGGCGGTTAATGCCAACTCCCAAGAAAGAGCTATTCACCGGACAGGTATGCAGCTTTTTGAACAGCACCACCACTCTTTCATTATTTTGAAATTTTCGTTCAGGTACTGTCTGTGTAACTCCTCTTTTCCTTGGTAGATTTTGCCGTCAGGCGCCTATATAAGGTGGAAAGACTAATCCCCAGATACTTGGCGGCTTTTTGTTTCCCTGTGGTTGAATTCCCGAATATTCGGATAGCTTCTTCAACCATGAGGTTTTCCGTATTGATAATTCTCTGCACGTTCTTTTCAAGAATATTCATAGACTGAAACATGTATGGGGGTAGGTCATCAAGGCCTGCCAACCCACTATTCTTAACATTACATGCGTATTCTGCTACATTCTTTAGTTCCCTGACATTTCCATCCCATTGAAAATGGAGGAGATAGACCATGGCTTCATTCGTAAAGCCCTTTAAATTTCCGCTAAATCTCAAATTATTCTCTTTGATGAAAAAGTCCAACAATAAGGGGATATCCGGTTTTCTTTCTCTCAATGGAGGCGCCACAAGTTGCACAACATTTAAACGGTAATAAAGGTCTTCCAGAAAAAGCCCTTTTTTTATCATTTGGGGCAAATCTTTATTGGTGGCGCTGATGAGTCTTATATCTATCTCAATTGGTGTTGTGCCACCGATTTTTTCCAGGATATTATTGTCCAGAATTCGAAGAATTTTGGCTTGACCCGTTAGTGACAAATTACCGATTTCGTCCAAAAAAATCGTTCCCTTATCTGCCAGTTCAAACTTCCCAACCTTTCCAGCTTTTTTTGCATCAGTGAAGGCTCCCTTTTCATATCCAAATAATTCACTTTCAATAAGCGTTTCTGGAAGTGCACCGCAGTTCAGGGCAACAAAAGGACCAAGATGCCTGGGACTATCGTAGTGTATGAGCCTTGCAATGAGTTCTTTTCCAGTGCCTGTATCACCAGTGATGAGTATTCTTGAATCATTTACAGCAATTTTAGTAATGATCTTCTTTAGTTTGAGAATGGGTTTAGATATTCCAATAATTCTTGGCTTAATTTCTATTTTGTTAAAACTGTATATCTTTGAAGATGGCCTTCGGTTTTCATTATTTTGTAATCGAAGAACCTTGCCTACTGGTTGATCCTTGTAAAGAATCAAATTTGCCTTGGCAACATATTTGGATTGATGGGTGTTTCTTTTTGTGTTGAGTTTTGGGAAAGCGCCATCAATCTCCAATTCGCGGCCAAACATATCGATTTTTTTGCCCAAACATTCCTTACGGTTGGAATTAAGCATTTTTTCAGCAAACTGGTTAATGTTGACGATATTATCCTTGGTATCCGTAATGATGATTCCCACTTCAATGGAATTAACGATGTTATTCATTCCACTTGAAGATACAAAATCAGAATAAAACAACTCATGGGTAAAAAAGCTGTTTACTATGTATTTGGCCATATTTTCTGCAAGGCCTGCTAAAAACAAAGTCTTGTCTTTCATCATTTTTTGTTGGGTACCATCATATCCTAAAAAACCAAAAAGCCCGACGGTTTGATCACGATACAATAGAGGACAGGAAATAACAGATGTATAAATGCAATGACGTCTAAATTCGCATCTTAAGCATTGCTCTGTTTCCCTGGGCGCATTGATTTGAAAGCTTTCTCCAGACTTTAACGAGACATCCACATAAGATTCCAGCGGTCGCCGTGATCCTACATTTTTTTCATAAGGTCCAGTACCGGCCAGGGCAATCAATGATTGATCAACAACCATTAATTCGGTACCAAGAACGGGTTGCAGGATATTACATAATGCCTGAATTGAGAATCTGTTTTGACTGATATTATCTTGTTGCATCAACATTTATCCCTTCCTATATTTGAACAAATTCCCTTCCCCTGCCCCAAAAATTGAATATCATATTTATCCAAATTGTTCACCTTGTTTGTTTCGCGATAGAATAATTGAGCCATGAATGTGTGTGTGAGTGAGATTGAAAAACTCTCACACATTCACACCATCAATTGTTCTGAAAGGTACCAGTCACGTCGAATATGTATCCAGCAAAAGGCCAGGGCAATGAAGGGCATCTGCCTTGCCAGGGAGTTATAGGAACTGTACCGATCGCAGATCACAAGACTTTTTTTGCTGCTGTGCAATTTGGAAATAGACACGGATATAGAACGGCTGACCCATAATCATCACCGATTACCAATTTTATTATCAACGGTTTCAAAAATCTTCCAATTGTTTTGATTCCCATGATAGATGCGGATACTATTAATGACTATATTGAAGCTTTGCGCCTGCCTGAACAGACCCAGATAGAAAAAAAAGAAAAGCTGGATAGACTGCAACAGGGGTTAAAAAAGGCTATTGATGTTCCCTTGACCATCATGAAGTTTGCCGATACTGCATGGGATGCTATGATAGAAATTGCTAAATATGGCAATGTCGCATCAAAATACGATGTGGAAGTTGGGGCGAAAGCTTTGGAAACCGTTATCTGAGGAGCGTATAAAAATGTTGTTATCAATATGACGGATATTACAGATGACAATTATAAAAAAAGCTTAGTGCTTTAAATCTCATACCGCTTCCTTATTTTGGACTTTTTCCCTTTGAGGGAAGGTGACAAAATTTAATGTGAATGGCGGTTCCTCCTGAATTAAAGCAGTCACTGGATGTGCTGCATGCAGGACACAAGCTGATATCACCGGGACATATATCCTCATCCTTTGGTATCACCCGGCATCGGTTTGAATTGATGTGGATTTGAAAATTATATTGTTCTGAAAAAAGTTTGATTCTCAAAAGATCAAACCCCCTGCCGCCGGCGTTAAAATCATAGGCTTTTTTTGTTGAATACTCCAGGGAGTCCGGGGGGGTGAAATAATTTTCAAATACCAGGTGTAATTTTTCCCGGGTAAATCCAATGCCATGGTCCGTGACAATCAATTCCGGAGAATTTTTCGTATTCCTTAGCAGAATATCAATTTTGCTTTTATCAGGGGTATATTCAATGGCATTGCGCAGGATACCGGTGATGAGGGTGTCAAGGATTTCCGGGGGGATATAAACGGTCACGCCCTTGGCAATTTTGGTGTTTAAAATACAGCTTCTATGAAGAAATTCGGGTCGAAGTTCTTCAATTTTTTTTGTCAGAAATTCATCCAAAAGAAGGGATCTGGAATGGATAATTTTGGGGCCGAAAAGATTTTCAATGGTGGTGTGCACACGGGTCACAATATCCGGGTCCTCTGTTTCACTTTCAATCAGGACCCCCAGTTCATCCTTACAGGCTTCCAGAAGTTTGCTCAGGAGATGATAGGCTTTAAAATCTTGTTTGCGTAGGAGATCTTCCACTTCATACTGGATGTCTAAAATTCTGTTGAGATTTCTCTGGCCCCTTGTGAAAATTTTTTCAATCATTTTTTTAAGACCTGTTTTTTCAAGATCCAGGGCCGTCAATTTTTTTGATAATAGCTTCATGGAGGCACTTAAAACCGAGACAGGGGTCTTGATCTCATGGGCAAGATGATTGATCACCTTGTCTTTTGCATGGTTCAATATTTTTAACTCTTCATAGGATTTTCTCAGTTCTTCATGTATCCGGGTATTCTCAATGGGCAGGGCAATGCTGGCGGTCACAATGCTTAGAAGCTCAATATCTGTGGTGTCAAAATTACCATGGTTTTTATTGACCACGGAAACCACCCCAATGGTCCTGTTTTTTAATTTGATGGGAACCGATAAAATTCCCCTTGTGACAAGGTCGGTTTCATCGTCCACCCGGCGCAGGAAAAAAGAGCATTGGCTGACATCGGGAATAAGAATGGGGTTCCCTGTTTTGTAGACCCGCCCGGACACGCCTCGGTCTGCAGAAAATCTAATTTTTTTAAATTTTTTCTCAGATTCCCTGTTCCGGTATTGGGCAGAAAAAAAATAGAGTTCATCCGTTGATTCATCTGCCAGGAGAATGAAAGCTCCTTCCACAGATATCAGACCCTGGATTTCCCTGTTAATCAGGGGAATCAGATCCCCCAGTTGTTGATACTGGTGAAGGGCTTTGGAGATCCTGAACATGATCTTATTACTTTTTGCCATCCGTTTCTCAACGGTCATATCCCGCAGAATCAATACCTGACCTGCGGGTTGGTTTTGATCATCATACATAATGGATCCGTTGATCAATATGTCCAGAATCCGTCCGTCTTTTGTGTATCTCTGGGTTTCAAAATCATGGACCGCACGGTTCTCAAACAATTGTCTCATTCCCTGTTTTGCCTGGGGGATCAGGTGACGGGGAATAAAGTTGATACTTTTCCCTTTTACCTCTTTGAGGGACCATCCAAAGACACGTTCAAAAGCCGGATTGATGTAATCAACCTTGTTGTCAAGGGTGAAGGCAAAGACAGGATCCGGCAGAAATTTGAGAAGTGTGTTGAGCTGTTTTTGGACAAGACGGCTTTCCCTGTACAACTCTTGGGGGGTCTTCTCTGGATTTTTAACCTTGTTTGGTACTGGTGTTTTGTCTGTGGATTCCATTTATATGCCTTGAAAAAAATCCTGAGGTTAATTGTTTGAGATACCTTCTTATACTCAGAAGTTTCATCTGTTTTCAATATAATATTTGGAAAATCGAACACCCTTTGTCTTTTGATTTAATCCTTTAACAGATGACTGCCCGGAATAATTTTTTAAATAAATTCTTGACGTGTAGCTGTAATATAACTATAAAATATCCAAGTAATAGCTGAATCACATCCTCGATACAGCTATTATGTAAACAGGAGCTGCACATTATGGCCAGTGATGAAAAAAAAAGGGACAGGGTTGAAGACAATTATTCTCCCACCAAGGTGAAATTTGAAATCTATGGCGAAGAACTCATTGAAAAGACGGTTAAATCAAGCGGCAACAGTGGCAGGGTTTACCTGCCGCCTGAATGGATCGGGACAAAGGTGAAAGTGGTAAAATGCTAAAACAAACACCCCTAATTCGCCTCGTTTAATAAAGCGGCTTATTTAAAGCATAAAAGGAGAAAAAACATGGGAAGTATTCCTGAAAAAATTTGGACCTGGCAAATGGCAAGCCCCTTTAAAAAGGACAGGGAAACAGGAGAAGTCACTCCCGGAAAATTGGCAAAAGTTCAGATAGCGGTCCCTGAACTAAACCCAGGAGAAGTGCTGGTTGAAGTTGCGGGCTGCGGTATCTGCCATACAGACCTTGGTTATTATTATCACGGGGTCCCCACGGTGAATAAACCGCCCCTAACCCTTGGTCATGAAATTTCCGGTGTTGTGGTAGCAGCAGCCAAAGACGTTGAATCCTGGACGGGTAAAGAAGTCATTATTCCTGCGGTCATGCCCTGTAGGAAATGTCACCTGTGTAAAACCGGCAGGGGAAACCGGTGCCTTGGTCAGAAAATGCCCGGGAACAGTATGGGAATTTATGGCGGTTTTTCAAGCCATATCCCGGTTCCTGCCATTGATCTTTGTGAAGTCAGAAATCGCGGGGATCTTCCCCTGGCAAAGTTGGCAGTTGTGGCAGATGCGGCGACAACCCCCTTCCAGGCAGCAAAAAGAGCGGATGTTCAAGTGGGGGATAATACCATTGTCATCGGAGTTGGCGGAGTGGGGCAATATATGGTTCAGATTCTTAAAGCCCTTGGGGCCGCAAACGTGGTTGCTATCGATATTAATCAGGAACGCCTGGATACCATGTTAAAAAACGGGGCCGACTTTTCAGTCAATTCCATGGGCAAAACCCCCAGAGATATTTCAGGGGAACTCAAAGCCTATCGAAAAGAAATGGGGCTGCCCTCAACCGGCTGGAAAATTTTTGAAGTTTCCGGCACCAAACCAGGCCAGGAGCTGGGCCTTGCGTTGCTGAGTTTTACCGGGAAAATGGTGGTGGTGGGATTTGGTCCCCACAAGGTAGAGTATTCCATTTCAAGGCTCATGGCCTTTGATGCAGAGCTCATTGGTTCCTGGGGATGTTTGCCCGAGTACTATCCATCTGTGTTGAATATGATTACCAGTAAAAAAATTAATTTTGAAGAATTTGTCCAGACAAGGCCCATGGGCACTATCCAGGAAAGTTTTGAAGAAGCCCATAAACAGTCTCCTGATCAGAGAATCGTACTGATACCTGACTTTTAACGAAACCAAAAGGAACCAAAGATGAAATTAGAAGGAAAGAAAGCCATTGTCACCGGTGGGAGCCGCGGGATAGGAAAAGCCATTGCCCTGATGTATGCAAAAGAGGGGGCAGATGTTCTGGTCAACTACCATTCCAATGATGCGGCCGCCAAAGAAACCTGTGCCCAGATTGAAGCACTTGGCCGACGAGCTGTTGCGGTTGCAGCGGATGTTGCAAATTATGCCAGCGCACAAAATATGGTGGAAGAATGTGTGAGACAATTGGGCGGGGTTGATATTGTTGTTAACAATGCCGGTGTTTCCAAGCCCTCCATGCTGCTTAAAATGAAAGAAGAAGACTGGGATGCCATTATCGATATCCATTTAAAAGCCGCCTTTAATACCACACAGGCAGCCGGTCGCCACATGAAAGAACAAAAATATGGCAAGATCATCAATGTGATTTCAACGGCCGGTATTTTCGGTACCATCGGCCAGATCAACTATGCCTCTGCAAAAGCCGGTATCATCGGGTTTACAAAATCAGCCTCCCGGGAGCTTGGCCGATATGGCATCAATGTCAACGTGATCTGCCCTGGAATTACAAAGACAGAAATGACAGGCAAGCTTCAGACCGATGAAAAACTGAAAAAAATTTATGAAGGCAGAATTCAGCTGGGCCGTTTTGCCGAGCCTGAAGAAATTGCACCTGCCTTTGTGTTCCTAGCTTCCGATGATGCCAGCTATATTACAGGCCAGGTTCTTGGGGTTGACGGCGGTTATATCGGTTAGGTTTCCAAAAAAAGTAACCCGGAAATGAGAAAATACTAAGATAAACAAAGGAGAGTTAAAATGAGTCTTGAGTGGATGCCAAGGGATAACGAGGTAAAGGATCATGCATTGCACAGAAACCCCCATTGGGGAACAGAAGCCCCCGGTATTATCTATGAGAAAAAACCGTTAACAGACCCCCAGGGAAATGTAACGGATAAATTATTTGTGGCCTGGATTACCCTGAACAACCCCAAACAATTTAACTCCTATACCACAGACATGGTAAAGGGGGTGATTGCCGGTTTCGAAAATGCCTCCCTGGACAGAAGTGTCGTGGCCGTTGTATTTACGGCCGTAGGTCCCTATGCCTTTTGTACCGGTGGAAACACCAAGGAATATTCTGAATTTTATTCAAAAAGATGTGATGAATATGGTCAGTACATAGATCTTTTTAACCACATGGTAGATTCCATCCTTGCCTGTAAAAAACCGGTTGTCTGCCGGGTGAACGGCATGAGGGTGGCCGGCGGCCAGGAGATTGGGCTTGCCTGTGATATCGCGGTTTCTTCAGATCTTGCTATTTTCGGTCAGGCCGGACCCAAACACGGATCCGCTCCTGCCGGCGGTTCTTCGGATTTTCTTCCCTGGTTTTTGACGGCTGAAGATGCCATGTGGAACTGTGTCTCCTGTGAAATGTGGTCTTCCTATAAGATGAAGGCAAAGGGGATGATCTCCAAGGTGGTTCCCGTCCTTAAAATAGATGGGGATTGGGTTAGAAACCCCACCATCATCACGGATAAATATGTGGAAGACGGTGAGATCGTATACGGCGAATATAAATCCGGTCAGGAGCTTAAGGATGGCCAGGCCCTTATCAAACAGCACCAGGCCAATGCTGATTTTGAATTGCTTGATAAGGAAGTTAATAATGTGATTTGGAAATTTGCAAATCTCTTCCCCGGCTGCCTGATTAAATCCATTGACGGTATCCGCCAGAAAAAGAAATTTTTCTGGGACACAATGAAAAATGATCACCGGCATTGGCTGGCGGCGAACATGGGGGGGGAAGCATTCCTGGGATTTGGAGCCTTCAATACCAAGAAAATTACGGGCCAGAATACCGTTGACTTTATTAAATTTCGTCAAAATGTGGCCGATTCCCAGATGTGGGATGACCAAATGTTTGAAAGTGTCATGGGCAAGCCCAAAGAATAAGGCACAAAGAGGTGTTCATTATTAAATACTTGAATGGATAATTTATGGTTCAACCCCAATTTTCTGGGTTTGAACCATAAATTTTGGACAGGGTGAAAGAATATGGGGTCTTCGGTGGTTGAAACCCCCATGGTGTTTGATTTTCAGCTCTTTGTCCCAAGGGTGAAACAAGGCAGTTCCATTTTTAAAAAATGTCGATTTCTCCTTGACACATAGTTACGTTATAGCTTATATATAGTTACATTGTACCAAATGGCAGCAATGAGGTCGTCTTTGGTCGAACGGCTTACAAGGCCCTGATCCTAGGGATATATTTTGATGGGAAAAATAACGTTTAGGATTCAGGTAATATAGAAGGGGAAAAAAATGAGGTATGCAGAAACAGGGTTTAACTTAGAAATTGATTTAACCCGGGGAAATATTGAGAAGGTCGCAACGGACCCCAGGGATACCGAGCTTTATCTGGGCGGTTTGGGGACGAATGCCAAACTATTATGGGACAGGGTTCCTCCCGAGGCGGATGCTTTTTCTCCTGAGAACCTGTTGATTTTTGCAGCCGGTCTTCTGTGCGGAACACCCGCCGTCGGCTGTAACCGTACCATTGTTTCCACCATATCTCCCCAGACCAATTTGATGGCGTTTTCCATGATGGGCGGTTTTTTTGCACCGGAGCTCAAGTATGCAGGGCTTGACAAGGTGGTCTTCCGGGGTAAATCTGAACGATTGGTTTATCTGTATATTAACAATGACAAGGTGGAATTAAGGGATGCGTCCCATTTAAAGGGGAAGGGCTCCATTGAAACCGCTGAGCTGATTCGACGAGAGTTGAACCAGCCCAAAGCCCAGGTGGCTGCCATTGGCAAGGCCGGTGAAAACAGGGTTTTTTATGCCTCCATCGAACAGGGCAGATCCTCTGCCAGTCGGGGCGGCATCGGTGCTGTCATGGGAGACAAAGGGGTGAAGGCTATTGTTGTCCGTGGCACAAAGGATCTTCATATTGCAAAGCCCGAAGAATTCATGGAGCTGACCAACGAAGTCATGGAATATATAAAACTTCGCAATGACAACCCCATACCCGGTGTCATGCCTATTTTGGCGGGTCTTGGTTCTCCCCAGGAGATGAAAGTCCATGATGAGAAATGGCACACGGAAAATTTTATGTGGGGCAATTCGAGAACCCGGCGAAAAGGGTTCTGGACCGATGAGGTGGCCAATGACTGGCTGGTAACCATGGAAAAGGCCAGAACCCGGCTGATCTCCTGCTACAATTGTCCCATGACATGCGGGGCAACCATTTCCATGCCGGGTCTGCCCACCTATATGATGAAATGTTTTACAAAACTCACCTATACAATGGGGGCGTTTTCAGACCTTGATTTTGGATTGAGAATTGCCCAGAAGGCAACTGAATACGGGTTGGATGGATTTTCCGCACCCCAGGTCATGGCCTTTGCCCTTGAGCTTCTCGAAGAGGGAATCCTAAGTCCTGCGGATTTTCCAGGGCTCCCCCAAGACAATGAAGGAAAATTTTATTATTTGCTGGATATGATTGTGAACCGGGAAGGCATCGGGGATGTGCTGGCAGAAGGAACCTACTGGGCTGCCAAGAAGATCGGTAAGGGCGCTGAAGCCTTTGCCCACAATAATATCAAGAAAATTGAGCAGCTGCCCCTCAAGTTGTCCATGCTGAACCCCATCTATTATCTTATGTATTGTACCGGTGAAAAGATGAACATTACCCAGATTGAAGGGCAGTTCCCACAAGCCCCTTATCCCAAGCTTGAGCACAGACAAGCATTTGTAAAAGACTGGCATCATGTCCCCGATGAAAAGTTCAAGCAATATTTTCTGGACTGGGAACCCCGGGGAGAAAATTCCATGCCCTTTTACCCAACGGTTGATATGTGTTGTGAGATTGTTGACTGGATGGAGTTGATGCACTACATTGACGATGCCCTTGGCCAGTGTGCAGGGCTTTCCTCCTTTCCTTTAAAACCGCCCTATCACATCCACAATTACCCCAAATTTATATCCGCCGGGGCCGGAATCCAGATGGATAAAGATTCTCTTTCCCTGGCTGCCAAGCGCTACAGGACCCTTATCCGCGCCTTCAATACAAGAAGAGGCATGAGACGAAAAGATGAAACACCGCCCGAGGACCATTGGAAAAAGAGGTTCCCTGAACTTGAAAAGGAGCTGCTGGACACCTATTACAAATTCAAGGGATGGAACGAGGAGGGGATTCCCACCAAGGAATCCTTACATGAACTGGGTCTGGGTTACGTGGCGGATGAATTTTTGGAAAGAGGGATTTTGAAGGCGGAGGACAATGTTAAAGAGATGGCAACAGAAAAACAAGACCCATTAGATTAAGACCCATTAGAGTGGACCCATTAGAGTGGAGGGAAAGAGCCTTGACTGGTAATATAATAGAAAAAGAAAAGAAAATAATTAAAACAATTCGGATCGATGTTGATAAATGCAATGGGTGCCGGGCCTGTGAGATGATCTGCTCTGCCTTTCATTCGGTGCCCAAGTATAGCTCTAACAATCCTGCACGTTCACGTATTCGGATTATTCGGGAGCCCTTGAGGGATTTGTATGTGCCGGTTTATGCGGGAGAATATACGGTCGCTGAGTGTGCCGGCAGGGATAAATACACCATTGACGGGAAGGAATACGATGAGTGTGCCTTTTGCAGGGCCTCTTGCCCCTCCCGGGACGAGTTCAAGGAACCCGATTCCGGGCTGCCCCTCAAATGCGATATGTGCGAAGGCGAAGAGGAGCCCTTGTGTGTAAAATGGTGCATGCATGACGCATTGATCCTGGAAGAAAGAGAAGAGGACGTTTGCGACCCGTCAGAATCAATTGAGCAGGAAGACCTGGAGATCGGTTTAGAATCATTGGCAGACAAGTTTGGCATGGACAAGATAATGGATGCCGTTGCCCGGATGAATGAGAAAGACTAGAAGGTCAAACCATTAAAGCCAAAAAGGATAGACAGTGGAAACTATAGCCCCCTTCCTAGAAGTAATAGACGAGATAAATGATGCTGGTGGAGATATCTTTAAGTTATGCTTTCAATGCGGATTGTGCGATACGGTTTGCCCCTGGAATAAGGTTCGAACGTTTAGCATGCGCAAATTAATCCGGGAGGCAGCCTTTGGTTTAAGTGAAGTAGAGGGTGAAGATATTTGGCGCTGCACCACCTGCGGAACCTGTCCGGCTCAATGCCCAAGGGGTGTCAAACAGATTGATATTGTCATGGCCCTACGAAGGGTTGCAACGGAATATGAACTTTTTCCGCCTTCGGTTAAATCGGCCCGGACAGCGAGGGCCAGCCTGATTTCCGAGGGCAACCCCCTGCAAGGAGACCGGGAAAAACGCGCTGACTGGGCAAAGGATCTGTCCATAAAACCCTATGCCGATGGCATGGACGCCCTATACTTTGTCGGGTGTTATTTAAGCTATGACCCGAGAATGAAACGAGTGGCCACTGCCACTGCAAATATTTTGAAGCGGGCAGGGGTGGAATTTGGCATCCTGGGGGACAAGGAAAGCTGCTGCGGAGAAAGTATTCGAAAGACGGGCAGCGAGGAAGTCTTTAAAAATCTGGCCAGACAAAATATTAAAACTTTTATCGACAATGGGGTAAAAAAGATCATTGTTTCTTCCCCCCATTGCTATCACACCTTTAAAAATGAATACCCCGAATTTATGGTCCACTTTGAGGTGGTCCATATCAACCAATATTTATTGGAATTGATGGACGAAGGACGGCTGACCCTGAAAGGGGAATATGCAAAAAAGGTCACCTACCATGATCCTTGTTACCTGGGGCGCCATAACGGGGTGTATGATGAACCCCGGGAGGTGTTAAGAAAAATTCCCGGATTGAAACTGGTTGAGATGGAGGCCCATGGTAAAAACAGCCTTTGCTGCGGCGGCGGCGGTGGCAGGATCTGGATGGACACCCCCAAGGAAGAAAGATTTTCCGATATAAGGCTACAGCAGGCCAATGAGGTGGGTGCCCAGGTTCTTGCGACATCCTGCCCCTATTGTATCACCAACTTTGAGGAAAGCCGTTTGAACCTGGAGTTTGAAGAGGTCATGGAGGTCAAGGACATCACGGAAATTATCAGTGATATGCTAGAGTGATTTCTTATGGAGATATGCCCTATATGATGGATTTGACGATGGGCTTAAAGTGGTTGAGCGCAAGTGGTCTGTGACAGAACAGACCGTAAATATATGACGAGGAGAAGAGAACGTGGGAAATGACGTATTGCCAAAAGAAGTACAAGAATTTTCTGATAGTCTTGTTTCCATGGGGGGCAACAAAAACTTTGGAGACGTTATGGTCGTTGGCGGAGGGGTCAGTGGTATACAAGCTTCCCTTGACCTTGCCACTGCGGGTTTCAAAGTGTATATGGTGGAAAAGGGACCGAGCATCGGCGGCCATATGGCCCAGCTTGACAAGACCTTTCCCACCAATGACTGCTCCATGTGAATTCTCTCTCCTAAACTGGTCGAGGTCGGCCGGCATCCGAACATAGAGATTCTGACATTCAGTGAAGTCGAAACGGTAGAGGGGAAAAAAGGGGATTTTCAGGTGGGTCTTAAAACCCGTCCCCGATACATCATTGAGGAAAAATGCACGGGGTGTACCACCTGTGTGGCATATTGTCCGGTAACCTACCCGGACGCATTTAATCAGGACATATCAGACAATAAGGCTGTTCACGTTTTCTTTTCCCAGGCAATTCCCCTGGTGGCTTATATTGATGATTCATGTCTTCGGCTTAAAGAAGGTAAATGTGATATCTGCAGCAGTGTCTGCAAGACCGGGGCTATTGATTTTCGGCAAACACCCAAGAAAACCCAGATAAATGTCGGTGCCATCATTCTGTCTTCAGGGATCACGCCCTTTGATCCTTCGGTGAAAGATGAGTATGGTTATAAAATCATGGATAATGTTGTCACCAGCATGGACTATGAACGGCTCCTTTCCTCCACAGGTCCCTATGAAGGAGAGGTCCTAAGGGGATCTGACAAAAAACACCCCAAAAAGATCGCCTGGATTCAATGCGTGGGGTCGAGAAGGGTGACCCAAGGGGATAACTCCTATTGCTCCGGGGTCTGCTGCACCTATACCCAAAAACAGGTGATTTTAACAAAACATCACTACGAAGATGCCGAATGTACTATATTTCATAATGATATCCGGTCATTTGGCAAGGATTTTGAACGATATTTCCAGAGGGCGGAAAGCTTGCCCGGGGTGGAGTTTATCAGAAGCTATGCGTCCATCGAACGGGAAATCCCGGATAAAAAGAGTGTTATCATTCGATATGCCACGGCCGATGACGGGGTTAAACGCCAAGAATTTGATATGGTCGTCCTCTCGGTGGGATTGAATCCGCCCCGGGCCTATAAGGAAATTTCAGAAAAATTCGGGATTGATCTGAATGCCCACGGATTTTGTGCCACAGAGTCCAGTAATCCTATCCAGACCAACCGGCCGGGAATCTTTGTCAGCGGTGCTTTCCAGGGACCCACAGATATACCAGAATCGGTATTTACCGCCAGCGGCGCCAGTTCGCAAATCGGAGAGCTTCTTGACTATCGGCGGGGAAAACTGGCCAGGGAAAGAACCTACCCCATGGAACGGGATGTCTCCAATGAAGAACCCAGGGTTGGTGTTTTTGTCTGTCATTGCGGGGCAAATATATCCAGCGTTGTCAATGTCCCTTCCACGGTTGAATATGCCAAAACCCTGCCCAATGTTGTTTATGCAAAAGAACAGATTTTTTCATGTGCCACCAATTCCGCCAAGGAAATAACTCAATTGGTACAGGAAAAAGGGCTCAACCGGGTTGTCATAGCCGCCTGTTCCCCCAGAACCCTTGAACCCTTGTTCCGGGATACCCTCAGGGAAGCGGGATTGAATCAATATTACCTGGACATGGCCAATATTCGGGAGCATTGCTCCTGGGTTCATACCAAGCAAAAAGACGAGGCCACCCAAAAGGCCCAGGATATTGTCAGGATGTCCGTTGCAAGGGCAAGTCAGCTGGAACCCTTACAGGAATTTGATCTACCGGTAAACAAAGCAGCTCTTGTTGTGGGAGGGGGGATTGCCGGTATGACCTGTGCCCTGTCCATTGCAAATCAGGGCCATGAAGTTTATCTGGTGGAAAAGGCCAAAGATTTGGGAGGCATGGCCAGAAGAATATATTCCACCCTGGAAGGGTTGGATGTTCAAACTTATTTGGATGGCCTGATACAGCAGGTGTATCAAAACCAATTGATTCATGTTTCCCATCGAGCAAAAATCACCGATGTAGCCGGTTATCTGGGCAATTTTACCACCACTTTGGAAAGTGAAGGCCAAACAAAGGTCATCAAACATGGTGCTTCGGTTCTGGCAATTGGTGCGGATGTGTATACCCCAAAAGAATACCTTTACGGCGAAAATGACAAGGTCTTCACCCACATCGATCTGGGGGGGCAGATTGCCAAGGGGGATGAAACCATCCTCAATGCCGAAAGTCTGGTGATGATCCAATGTGTGGGCTGTCGAAATGAAGACAATAATTATTGTTCACGGGTTTGTTGCGGTCATGCCGTAAAAAATGCCTTGAAGCTCAAAGAAAAAAACCCGAAGATGCGAATCTATATTCTTTTTCGGGATATGCGAACCTATGGGTTTAAGGAAGATGCCTACCGGGAGGCTTCAGAAAAAGGGGTTCAGTTTATCCGGTATACTCCCGAAGATCCGCCGGTTGTGGAAGCTGTCAAAGAAGGGGGCAAAGAGATTATCCGGGTGACCGTTGCCGATCCGATTTTGGGCCAACGCCTGGAACTTGATGCCGACATACTTTCCCTTGCGGCTGCGGTTATTCCTGCAGCATCAACCCATGAAATAGCCAAACATTTCAAAGTTACCCTGAGTCCGGATGAATTTTTTAAGGAAGCCCATGTGAAATTAAAGCCCGTTGAATTTGCAACGGACGGTGTGTTTCTTTGCGGAACAGCCCATTATCCCAAACATATACCCGAATCCATTAACCAGGCCTATGGTGCGGCAGGCAGGGTTTTAACCCTTTTATCAAGGGATACGGTTGTGGCTTCGGGATCTGTTGCAATCGTAAATGAATATGACTGTGTCGCCTGCGGCGCCTGTATTACCGCCTGTACCTATGGTGCCATCGAGTTTCGGGATACACCAAAGGGCAAAAAAGCCTTTGTGAACCCGATCCTTTGCAAAGGAGACGGACTGTGTAATGCAAAATGTCCTACATCCGCCATTGTGTTAAAACATTTTACCGATGATGCCTTGTTCAACCAGATTGATGCGGCCGTTACAAATCTTGAGATTAAGGCGCAAATGGATGCGGTCTTTGAAGAGGCATAACACTATATCCATGAAAAGAACAATACCCATGAAACCAATAGAAATAAAAATAAACAAAATAAATAAAAGCCTTTTTAATAACGGAGGTGGACTTAAATGAGTGCAGCTATTGAATTTAAACCGAAATTAATAGGGTTCGTCTGTCATTGGTGAGCCTATGGCGCGGCTGACCTGGCTGGAGTTTCCAGACTACAATATGCAAATGAAATGAGGCTTATTCGGGTGATGTGTTCGGGTAGAGTGGACCTGGAATTTATCTTCAGGGCTTTTGCAAATGGACAAGACGGCGTGTTTATCGGCGGCTGCAAGTTAGATGAATGTAATTATGTGACCCACGGCAATTATGATGCCCTGGCCAATACCTACCTTGCAAAGCGAATATTGAAACATATCGGCCTGAACCCTGAACGGCTGAGAACCAGCTTTATGTCCGGGGCGGATGGCAATCTTCTGGCCGAGTATACCGATGAGTTTACACGAAAGATAAAAGCGTTGGGACCCCTTGGCAGCAGTGAAGGAATGGACGCCGAAACGGTAAAATTCAAACTGGATGCTGCCAGGAAACTGGTTCCTTTCCTAAGACTTGCGGAAAGGCAGCGATTTCGGGTGTCGGTGAAATCAGAGGATGCCTATATTGAGTTTTTTGAAAGCGACAAGATGAATAAGCTGTTTGATGAGATATTCAAGGATAAGCTTGCCATCAGCCAGATTATGATGCTGCTGGGGAAATCACCCCTTCCCACAAGCGATATCGCCCAAAAGTTGGGCCTGAACCCATCGGATGTGTCCAGACACATGATCAGTTCATCCCGGCACGGATTGGTGAGGTACGATACAACCTGCAATTGCTACGCATTGGCATAAAGGATAATATTAGGAAAACGGCTATGGATACTTGTACAAAATTGAGTAAAATTGACCAGATGATTGACCTGCCAGTTGATCAGCAGAGTGACCCTCAGATTGGCCGGCAAATTGACCAGCAGCTTGAAACGCTCGTTGATCGGGTCATTGACAAACATAAGGGGGAAGCAAGCGCTTTGCTTCAAATCCTGTTGGATATTCAGAGTGAAAACTCCTGGCTTCCCAAGCAAGCATTGGGAAGGGTCAGTGAACGCCTGGAAGTTCCCTTGAATCGCATTCAGCATATTGTCACCTTTTATAAAGCCTTTAGTCTGGTCCCCAAGGGACGTCATAAGGTTCACATTTGTGTGGGGACGGCCTGCCATGTCCGGGGGGCGACAAGGATTCTGGACACGGTGGAGGAAGCAACCGGGATTAAACCGGGTGAAACAGATCTGGAGCTGAAATTCAGCCTGGAAACTGTCAATTGTCTTGGCTGCTGTGCATTGGGGCCTGTGATGGAAGTTGACGGCAAGGTTCACGGTAAAATGTCACCGGTTAAAGCGTCGGAAGTGTTAAAAATTTATGGGTAGGGGAGAATTATGCCGCGGTTAAGTACGCCTGAAGAATTAGAGGGTTTCAGACAGGAAATAGTGTCCAAAAGAGACCCAAACAAGCCTTGTATCTCCATTTGTGCCGGGGCCGGTTGTATCGCTTCCGGGGCCGCTGAAGTCATAGAAGCCTTTAACGCTGAGATCGAAGCCTGTGGATTAACGGCAAAGGTGGACACCAAGGGAACCGGGTGCCCGGGATTTTGTGAGCAGGGGCCGGTCGTGGTCATTTATCCTGAGGAGATTTGTTATCTTGGGGTAAAGCCCACGGATGTTCCCGAGATTGTTTCCGAGACCATTAAGGAGAAAAGAATTGTTGAACGGTTGCTCTTTTTGGATCCTGTGACCGGTGTCCGGGCGGTTCATGAATATGATATTTCCTTTTATAAAGCCCAGGAACGGACCGTTCTTTGCAATAATATCAAGATTGATTCCAAGAGTATTGATGACTACCTGGCCCTTGGAGGATACACTGCCCTGGCCAAAGCACTGTCCCAGATGACAGATGTTGAGGTGCTCGAGGAGGTTAAACTTTCCAATTTACGGGGACGTGGCGGGGCAGGTTTTCCTGCGGGCCGGAAATGGGAAGGTTCAAGAAATGCGGATGAACCCATTAAATATGTCATCGTTAATGCCGATGAGGGGGATCCCGGGGCCTTTATGGACAGGGCGCTTCTGGAAGGAAACCCCCATTCCATTTTGGAAGGGCTCATCCTGGGCGGATATGCCATTGCCTCCCATGAAGGGTATTTTTATGTTCGCCAGGAATATCCTCTGGCCGTGGAAAATATCAACCTTGCCATACGCCAGGCCGAAAGCTACGGCCTTCTCGGGGAAAATATTCTGGGGTCCGGGTTTGACTTTAAGGTGATGGTTCATCAGGGGGCAGGGGCCTTTGTCTGCGGTGAATCAACGGCTTTGATGACCTCATTGGAAGGCAGAGCCGGAGAGCCCAGACCCAAGTACACAAGATCCAACATCAAGGGTCTTTGGAACAGACCCTCTGTGTTGAACAATGTTGAAACCTGGGCCAATGTCCCCCATATTATTAATCGCGGGGCGGACTGGTTTAATACGGTTGGGACCGATTCCAGCAAGGGAACCAAGATCTTCTCCCTGGTGGGTAAGATCACAAATACCGGTCTTGTAGAAGTGCCCATGGGCATGACCCTCAGAGATATTATCTATAAAATCGGCGGCGGTATTCCGGATGGCAAACGTTTTAAAGCCGTACAGACAGGGGGGCCTTCCGGCGGATGTATCCCCGAAGACCAACTGGATTTGCAGGTGGGGTTTGATGAACTGACCCAGGCCGGTTCCATGATGGGCTCCGGCGGTATGATCGTATTGGATGAAGACACCTGTATGGTGGATGTTGCCCGGTATTTTATCCATTTTCTCACGGATGAATCCTGCGGTAAATGTGTGCCCTGCCGCGAAGGGCTGCGGCAGATGGACAGGATTTTAACCAATATTACAAAAGGTCTGGGAAAAGAAGGGGACATAGAACTTTTAGAGGAACTCGCCGAGACAGCGGTTGAAGCATCCCTTTGCGCCCTTGGTAAAAGTGCGCCCAATCCTTTTTTAAGCACGCTTCGCTATTTTCGGGAGGAGTATGAAGCCCATATCCGGGAGAAACGATGTCCTGCCTTGGCCTGTAAATCGCTGATCTCTTTTTATATTGATCCAGACAAGTGCCTGGCCTGCGGGATATGCCGTAAAAAATGTCCTGCCGGTGCCATTGATGGGGACAAGAAAATTATCCATATCATTGATCAGGAACTTTGCACCAATTGCGGTACCTGTTTTGAAGTCTGTCCTGCAAAATTTGGTGCAGTGACCAAGATCTCAGGTGTGCCGGTTCCGGCTCCCCTTGCCCAGGAAAAAAGAATGATCATCAAACGAGCCCCCAAAGAAAGCCCTAAAAAAAATCAGGGGAAAGCAGGTAAAAATGAGTGAAGTCCAATTTGAGATTGATGGGAAAAAAGTGAAGTCCGCCGAAGGCGCGACCCTCCTTGAGGCAGCCCGGGAAGAGGGGATCTACATTCCCACCCTGTGCCACCACGAACGACTGGAGCCCTTTGGGGGATGCCGGCTGTGCATCGTGGAAGTTGAAGAGCGGGGATGGACAAAACTGGTTGTTTCCTGTGTTTATCCGGTGGCAGAAAATATAAAGGTCACGACACGGTCGGAAAAAATCGATAGAATCCGCAAAACCATCATAGAACTTCTCATGGCCCACGCGCCTGCGGCCCCGGAATTGGTTAAACTTGCACAAGAATATGGTGCCGATCAAGACCGGTATGAACAAGATACCTCCTTTTGTATCCATTGCGGTTTGTGTGTCAGATATTGCAATGAGGTGAAGGGCAAGAACGCCATTGGGTTTGTCGACAGGGGCATCAACAAAGAGATCAGTTTTATCCCTCAGATAGCGGCCGTTGAGTGCAATGACTGTAAGGAATGTTTTCCCCTTTGCCCGACATCCTATCTCCAGGCCGCCTTTGTTTTAGCCCAGGCCCTTTCATTTCCGCCATCTAAACCAGAAGGAGAATAAAAATAATTGAGCCCGGGAAAACAAACAAGCTTTTATCAATCCTTTTGGTGTAAAGAGGACAGCTGTACAAAAGATGCCCTTGAACTGATCGGAGAAGAACCCTTTTTGATCCGCATCGAGGACAACGCCTATTCAGTGGTGATGAGAACCCCGGGGGATGAGCTGGTTCACGCAACCGGTTTTTGTCTGGGAGAGGGCATTATCGATTCTCTCGATGATATCAAAACCATTGGATATGACCGGGAGATGGATGCCAATGTGGTGGACGTCTGGCTGACCCCCCAGCGGCGAAAAAAAATTCCCCATCTTCTGAAAAGAAAGAGTTACGTCAGCCAGACCAGTTGCGGTATCTGCGGCAAAAAAATGATCGAGGACTTAAACCAGATATTAACACCGGCCCAAGACGGATTTGAAATTGAGCTGGGCGATGCCTTTGACTGCATGAACAAGCTTTCCAAAAATCAGAAATATTACCAGCGGACCCGGGGCTCCCATGCCGCCCTTTTATTCGACCACACCCTTAAGGCCATTGCCTTTGCCGAGGATGTGGGCCGGCACAATGGCTTAGACAAGGCAATCGGGAAAACCGTTGTGAACAAAACCATCTCAACGGCAAGCCTCCTGGTTCTTTCTTCAAGGATCAGTTATGAACTGGTTCAAAAAGCTGCCAGGGCCCATATTCCCATCATAATTTCCAATTCAAGACCCACCGCCCTTGCCGTCCAAATGGGGCAGTCCCTTAACATGACCCTGGCGTTTCCCGGCAAGGAATCTGAATTGATAATTGCCTGTGGCAGACACCGCATCAAAACAAAGAGTTAAAAATTAATTATCTTGCTAAACCCTAATATAATGAGGAGGACAATTTGAAAATTCTCACAACCGTAAAACGAGTCGTTGATGTGGAATTGAACATCCACATTGAGAATGGTGCCATTATCGAAGATGGCCTGCAATATGTGATTAATGCCTGGGATGAAAATGCAGTGGAAGCCGCTGTGCAGCTCAAGGAAAATAATGGGGCACAAACAACCTTGGTGAGCATCGGCGGACAAGACAACATTGATATGATCCGCAAGTGCTATGCCATGGGAATTGAAAACGGGATTTTGATTGATGATCCGTCACTGACGGCACCGGATAGCGCTGTTTTTGCCAAGGTGTTGCAAAAGGTTTACGAGACGGGGACCTATGATCTTGTTATCACCGGAAAACAGGCCCAGGACACAGACAGCGGCCAGACCGGGATTATGTTGGCCGAGTATCTGCAAGTTCCCTGCGTCTCCAATGTGATTTCCATTGAGGTGGTGGACGAAGAGCACATTAAAGTGTCCCGGTTAGGGGACACGGGAACCGAAATTGTAGAACTTACCCTGCCTGCCGTGGTTACGGTGAGTGATAGTATTAATGAACCTCGATTGCCGGCCATGAGGGGTATCATGATGGCAAAGAAAAAGAAAATCCAGACAATGGATCTGGCGGAATTGGGAATAACCCCTGATGAGGTGGGTGCTGCTAAATCGGAAATTGCTGAATTCATGAAATCGGAAACCCGCCAGGCCGGGCAAAAATTTGAAGGCGATGCCGCCGAGATTACCGCCCAGGTCGTTGCACTTCTGGCCAGTGAAGCCAAGGTATTATAGGTAATTTTTTATTCTGGTCACCTTGGACATTAATTCTGATTCATATCCGATTAATACCCGATCCAATAAATAAGAGAGGAAAACAAAATGGCGAATATACTTGTAATCGCAGACATCAAAGACGGTGTTCTAAAAAGCAGCACAGCCGAACTCTTATCAAAAGCAAAACAGCTGGGAGCTAAAACAGCCGTTGTGGCCATCGGCAGCAATATCGAATCTCTCACCAAAGAATTGGCAGCTGCAGGGTCTGATACCCAGTACATTGCAGATGACCCAAGCCTTGCCCTATTTTCTGCCGGCCCCTATGCCGCTTGTGTTGTTGAAGCGGCCAAAGCCTTTGAAGCCACCATGATCTGGTTTGGGTTTTCCGAAACAGGCAAGACCGTTGCTCCAAGAGTTGCTGTCCAGCTAAATGCGGCCTGTGCAACGGAAATTACCGATGTGACCCTAGGAGAGCAGATCCAGGTAGTTAGACCAGCCATTGCAGGCAAGGTGATCCAGCGCATCAAGGTCAATACCCAAATTCTGGTGGCAGTTGTCAGGGCAGGGGCCTTTGAGGCAACTGCTGACATAAGTGGAACAGAAAATGCGGTAAAACTTTCCATCCCCGCAGCAGATCTGAGAGCGGTCATCAAAGAAATTTTGTCAGATGCCAGCGGCGACATCGATCTTGCCGATGCCGACATCGTTATTTCAGTAGGCCGAGGGGCCAAGGATCAGGCCGGTATCGATCTTGTAAAAGGACTGGCCAACGATCTTGGTGCCGGGTTCGGCTCTTCCCGGGCCATGGTGGACGGCGGGTTCATGGCACACAACAAACAGGTTGGGCAGACCGGTAAAATCGTCGCCCCTTCCCTCTACATGGCCATGGGTATCTCCGGGGCCATTCAGCACCTTGCGGGGATGACCGGTTCAAAAACAATTCTGGCGGTGAACAAAGACCCGGAAGCCCCCATCTTTAACGTGGCGGACTATGGTATTGTCGGGGACCTTTTTGAGGTGGTGCCGATTCTTCAAGAAGAAATAAAAAAAATTAGAGGGTAACCCAAGGTTTCCAATGGGCAGTTCAGGGTCATTTGTATTTGAACTGCCTAATCCCCTATTGGTACAATAATTGTTGATGAGGTATTTATGAATCCCCTTTTGATGTCTGCACTGCTCATTGTCGGCCTGGCTGTTTTTGGCCGAACCATGTATTTCAAAATCCGATTGCTCATGGCACTGGAACACACAAACCGGGCCGACCATATCACCCAGCGGTTCAAAAACATGGTGGTCATCGCCATTGGCCAGAAACGCCTGGTGGGAAGGAAAAGAGAATGGGCATCCGGTATCATGCATGCCTTTATCTTTTGGGGATTCTGCATTCTGATCATCCGCAGCCTGACCCTTTACGGTGAAGGGTTTATACAAGGGTTTCAACTGCCGTTTCTGGGAGATGATTTCCTGATAGGCTATCTGTATATCGGCTTGAAAGATATCATGGAGGGGATTGTTTTATTGATGGTGATTTACGCCATCTTTCGCCGGGCAGTGCTCAAGCCCTCCCGGATGCACAATACCTGGGAAGCCTATCTTGTTCTGGGGCTGATCGGTATCTTGATGATTTCCGACCTCCTGCTGGACGGGGCCCGCTATAATTTGATTGTTCTGCATCATAATCCCGGTGATCTTCATTTTTTTAATAATCCCAGGTTTGGTCACGAGTTTCTCTGGACACCGGTCTCGGTCGGGGCGGCATCCCTCATCTCAGGGATGGGGTCTGCTGCCACCGGGTACCTATTGGTCGCCATGTTCTGGCTGCATATTATCACCCAATTGATCTTCCTTAATTTATTGCCCACAGGAAAACACTTCCATGTCATCACGGCCTTGCCCAATGTGTTTCTAAAGAGCCTGGGCTATCCCCATGAACGCTCAAAAGTTCTGGATCTGGAAGATGAAGCCGCCTGGGAGGACGAATCCCTAGGGCTCAATCATATCCACCAGCTCAATTGGAAACAGGGATTGGACCTGTATACCTGTACCGAGTGCGGCCGGTGTAAGGAGGTTTGTCCTACCTACACCACGGATAAGCCGTTAAATCTGCTTGATTTCAATGATAGCCTGAAATTTGAACTATTAGAAAACGCTGATAACCTTATTAAAAGAGCAGCCTTGGCCGCCACCATCAAAGACGCTGACGACCCCGAAAAAATCGAAGGAATCAAGGCGGCCATGGCCGAACTTGCCAGCAAAAAGCCGCTGGTCGGTGAAGTGATATCTGAAGACGCTCTCTGGGCCTGCACCACCTGCCGGGCCTGTGAACAGGTCTGTCCTGTTACCATTGAGCATGTCCCAAGGATCATTGCCCTGCGCCAGGGCCAGACATTGATGGCCGAAGCCTATCCCAAGGAGTTGAATGTGGCATTTAAAGGCCTTGAGCGCAATGGAAATCCCTGGGGAATCGGGTATGACAAACGTGCTGACTGGGCTGCGGGTCTGGAGGTTAACCTCATGGCCGATGATGCGGATGTCGACTATTTGCTCTGGGTCGGCTGTGCCGGTTCCTTTGATGACCGAAGTAAAAAAGTGTCGGTAAGCCTGGTGAAAATTTTACAAAAGGCGGGTATTAGTTTTGCCATACTGGGGACAGAAGAAAAATGCACCGGTGATTTTGCCCGGCGTGCCGGCAATGAGATGATGTACCAGATGATGGCCCAGGAAAACATCGAAACCCTGAACAATTACAAGGTGAAAAAAATCATCGCCGCCTGCCCCCATTGTCTCAATACCCTCAAACATGAATATCCCCAAATGGGCGGAAATTACGAAGTGATCCATCATACCCAGTTCATTGCTGAACTTGTAGCTTCCGGTAAAATCACCCTGAAAAATTCCTTGGAGGGATCGCTTACCTACCACGATCCCTGTTACCTGGGCCGGTACAATTCAATTTACGATGAACCCAGATCAATCTTACAATCCCTTTCAAAAGAGGGGCTCACAGAACTTGATCGACAGGGCCAGGAAAGTTTTTGCTGTGGTGCCGGCGGCGGAAGAATGTGGATGGAAGAGACCATCGGCAAGAGAATTAATCTGGAGCGGGCAGAAGAAATCACAAATCAGAAAGTGGCAACCCTGGCCGTGGCATGTCCCTTTTGCCTGACCATGCTCGAAGACGGCATGAAGGAACTGAACAAAGAAGAAGAAATACGAACACAGGATATTTCAGAACTTGTGGCAAATAATATGGCATAAGGATCGTTGCAATTTCTTTTTAGAATCATAAATGAACCTTGGGTACATAATCAAAATGCCACGATGGAATCCCTAGCATTTTTTTGTTTAAAAAAAAGACACTTGAACTTTTTAGAAAATAAATAGTCTACATATCAACGAATCGAATACCTGCCAATTTTATTTGTTAAAAATAATTGCAAGCATTTTGGTTGTGTTCTTAAGACTGATACTTATTCCCAGAGTTTTTGAATCAACTCTCGGCTCAGATCCAGATATTTGTGTTGCATAGGATCATTGCAGAAAATTTCCAAGGTAATGGTACTATTGTAACCGGTTGCCTTTAATGAATTCACTGCGTTTTTCCAATTCACGGTTCCTACACCCAGAGGCATATGATCATCGGATCTGGATCGGTTGTCGGAAAAATGAACATGCTGGATGTGTTCTCCCAATTCTCCGCAAAAAACCTCATGATTATCCATGCCGAAGTTTGAGTGTCCGAAATCGAGATGCAGTTTTAAACCCGGTACTTCCGTCAGTAGATTCTTAAAGGTGGAAACGCGGTCAAAAGGGGCTTTATAATTTTCAAGTACCATTGTGAGCCCATATGATGCAGCCATTTCAACAATGGGTTGTAATGCCTCCATATGAAAAGAGACCAACTCTTTTCCCATGGCTGGTGGACAAAAATAGCAGGGATGGATATTCATGACCTTCGCCCCCAGGGCGGAAAATATCCCTGCACATCGCTCCAGTTCCTTTAAACAGGCGTCCCGGACTCCCTGGATCGGATACGCATATGGAAGGCAGGGGTCGGTATGCCCAGTGATATATAAGCCATAGGCATCAAGGATCGGCCTCAATTTACCAATATCAACGTTGATGGCGCAAGGACCTTCGATGGTTAAATCCAAAAAGTCGAAACCGGCTTTGCCGCAGAACGTTGCCTCATCATAGACTGATTTTGACGGGTTGTTCATTATTCCTATTTTCATCGCGTTTTCCTTTATTCGGTGGGCACTCGGTTAAGCCAAATGTTTCTATTTTATCCAATTTCTCTCAAACTTCAATCAGTATATCTATTTTTATTGAGCAAAAAATTTATACTATAGAATCGATAACTATTAAGATTGATAGGTATACGAGCCCTGCAATGATGGCCGTCCTTTTAAATAATGCGCAATGTTTTTTTTTGCAACTGCCACAACCCATAGGATTTTGGCAGGCCAATGGTCAAGCAGAAGGCGCAGGTTTTCATATATGGCGTATTCCCAACCCGCCCGGTCGGTCTGGAACTCACCATGAAACTCATAAGACAAAATCAAAGCGTGACCTCGTTTTACTTAAGTATTCACAATCGCTGGATCAGGTAAACAAATACCGGCAGACAGCTTTTTTCTTTTATTTTGTAAAACTGCGGCAAAAGTTCTCTTTTCTTGGGACTGTCCTTTAGCGGGGATAAATATATCGCACCTTTTGATTTTCTTTTTACATTGACATGTTTTAAAAAATCGGCCAGGGAATCGTCATGTTCGGATGATAAGTTGTCTCCTGCGATAAAATTACCGGTGACTTCTATCCCATCAAAAGTATCATTAATTTTTATCATTTTCCCGAACGCTTTTTTTACCTGTTCCGGTGTAATCGGTTTACCTATCTGGGAGAGGGTTTTTGAATCAATGGATTCAAATCCAATATTAATATAGGTGTAAAAGGGCAATTGATTCAATTGTTCAAATAAAGCCTGGCCCGCACCCAAGAACGATCCCACACTGCCAAATAGATACAACAAAGGTTTTTGATCCAGGCGCTGCCTGAACCCAAATGCTTGATACGCCTTTCTTGCGGCAAAGCAAATCAATTCTTCCCCTGCGGCAAGGGCATCATGATTGCCAAGGAAAAGAGCATGATAATTGACTATATCCGCACCAAAATGATCTTTCAAGGCAACAAGCTGTTCCTGGATATTTTCTTTTGATCTTTTTTGAAATTTTTGATCTGTTTTAACACAGCAGAATTTACAATGATAAAGACATCCATCAGCAATATTCAATGGAACGATATCATAATCCGCATGTCGTGTATCGGGCGGAAGTACTGAAACCCTGCTGCCAATAATTTTGTTCAGTTGCTGGGAGCGTTCATGAAGAATTTGGTCATCATTGGCCAGTATCCGTTCTATGAGATCTTTTGCATGGGGGTATAATCCTTTTGAATTCGCCATATACAAATTGGCAAATAATTGGGACCATTCTGCCAGGGCACTCATAACCACGGGATTGGAAAAATACTTGATTTCCCATATCGGGTTGCTGGTATATGGTAAACAAGGCAGGTAATACTCCCCCATCCAGGAAACAATCCCGTCATTGCCGCTTTTATCACCAACAGTATAATAAACCCAATCATTTCCGGCAGTCCGTTTAAATTGTTCTGCAGGATGGGGCCAGTCAGGCTTAAGCCCTCGAATTGATTTGATCTCACCGTTCAGGTTAAAGCAGAACTCAAAATCCCGGGTCTTGATTTCCGAATATATACCAACTCGCAGTGGAAAGCTTTGTTTGAGTAATTTGTCAGGACCCTTTTTTTCGACACTGATCATTAAATGCTGCGGTTGTAAAAAATTCATTTCAATTCCTCATCTCATTTATTTCAAGTAATGCGGCGCAGCCGAAAACGTTAAGTTAACCGGTAAAATTTGGTTCATTTTTGCTTGTTGAATATTTTTTCTAAAAAATAGCTAAATTTCAATTATAGTTTTTGGAGGTCAAAACTTCTCTTAATCTTTTTTGGTTCCGGCCTTAATTATTCATAATTTTTAACTTCTCTTGTTCTTCATAGTCCTGTTGTCGAAAATCAGTGTGCAAATAATTTAAAATGTTTCATGTTCACGGGCTGACATCAATTGA
The DNA here is from genome assembly GCA_016743945.1 of Desulfobacteraceae bacterium. Classification (GTDB taxonomy): domain Bacteria; phylum Desulfobacterota; class Desulfobacteria; order Desulfobacterales; family Desulfobacteraceae; genus NBML01. Next base: position 38,143 of record JADGFI010000002.1, on the reverse strand, counting down.
TCGTTATTGATGCCATGATTTTTTTCATTGTTGTCCCTTTATAAAGTATATATGAACCGATCTTACGGGATCAGTACAGCCTTGATCCAGATATTGGCAGTAAATCCTATAACGGTTCCTATTAAGATGCTTCCGATGATATATTCAATACTGCTCGTGAAAATTATGGCGGCAATACAGGCGCTAATTGCTCCGATAGCTGTTTGAAACATTGCAGGCCTTGTCAATCATTGGATTCTGCTGTTGATCCATAACGATTAAACGGAGTTTGGGGCTTGATACCGACAAACCCTGATAGCTTTAAGAGTCGCTCAGTATCCCCCAAATCAATTCCAGTAACGGGTTCGGTAGCTATCATTTTATTTCCGATATTTTTTTCCGATTTTTGTTTGTCTTAGATACCGGTAATACGCCAATATATTTTTGAGCATGAAATACCAATGTTATAGTATCTACTTTTGGATTCGTGTTAATAGTTTTCACAAGAGAATAAAGCTTTGTTGATATGGATTCAATGTATTCATCTTCATCAAATTTATCGTAGGGTACTGGTACATGGACCTCAATCGCAAAAGAGGTCAATTTTCCATTCATTGCAAATGTTTTATATGAGGCTGAAATATTTGGCAATGAGCTGGCTTTTTGGATTTTCTCAGACAGATTGCTGATGTCGGAGAAGTCTGGGTTTTTTCTAACATTGAAATATAAATTTCCAAAAAATGTTACCAAGAGAGCAAACCCAACAAAACTACTTATCAGAGGCTTTAGTGTAAAATTTTTAATTTCGTCTGTAGGTTCGTAATTAACTGGAACAACGATAGATCCAAATATAATATCATGCAAACCTCTTTTTTGAGGGTGCAGCAACATAAAAAATGTATTTCCAACAAATAAAATTCCAACAATTGTTAGAAAAATCGCCCCCCCAATAGTTGTATTTGTTATTCCAATTGTAGTCGCTAAAGACTCGCTTATAGCACTATTCAGTAATGGGATTGTTATCAATAAGTAACGACCTAACGCAAAAAGAGGAAAAATGAGTCTCCCTTTTAAATCGGCTACTTTTATAGAAAATATTTTTTTCCCGATTGTTTGTCCTTTTAGAAGGGAACTCTCTAACAGGGAAAAATAAATGGCAGATATCAGGTAACCTGGTATCCAGCCATGCTGGTAAAGTGAATTAAAGAAATCTGAAAGCGGGAAGAAAACAATAGCACCCAATGCCGTGATTATAAGGTGATCAATAAAAAATGCTATGGTTTTTTTGAAGCAGCCAGGATATTTTTGCTTTCCGATTTCTGGCTTTGAAGAAGCACTATTTTTTATCTGCTCAAAATCAACTTCAGCAACTTGAGTTACTTTTGGTTCCATGTTTCCCCTTTTTGCCTCCGGGTTCATCCCCAGATTAAGCAGCCTTTTTGCTTCTCGGCACGAAAAACCCGTTTTTTACCGTACTGAGAATGTTACCGTCATGAAACAGAGCGGTTTTTTCTCTTTTTGGTGTTTTTATCACATCAACCTTATACATCTACCTGAAAAAGTTTTGCAATTGAATTGTGTTTGATTTTATAACTTTGCCTAAATCTTTATAAATTTTTGCTTTTCCATATTGTTTGATCAGAATGATTTAAATCAAACACTATGACTAACTCCTCCATCAACAATCAAATTTATTCCGGTAACATAACTTGCTCGTTCCGAGCATAAAAAAACGACAGTATCTGCAAATTCTTTTGGTTCCCCAAACCTTTGAAGCGGAATTGTTTTTTGAACTATTTCCCTTTCTTGCTTAGAGAAGTAACCGTCATTTTGAGGAGAGTTGATTAATCCGGGAGATACACAATTGACTAAAATATTGTACGAAGCTAATTCCCGTGACAGTGTTTTTGAAAAACTAATGACTCCGGATTTTACAACATTTGAAACAATTAATTCTTCACCGGGTTCTGTACCTGAAAGAGCTGAAATATTTATGATTCTTCCCCATTTCTGTTTTTTCATTAAAGGAGTCACCTGCTTAGTACAATAGACTGCACTTAGTAAGTTAACTTCAAATGCTTGTTGCCAATCACGCTGGCATAATGAATCAAGTTGACCGCGTGTCGCTTGACCAACATTGTTCACAAGAATATGAATAGTATTCCAATCATCAACAACTTGATTAACAAATGCGGTTACATTTTCTTTTTGTGTCATATCTCCGACAAACGTTAACACCTTTGCTTCGGTTTCGTTTTTAATTTTTATTGCTGTTTCATCAAGGGCTTCTTTCCGTCGCCCAGAAATAGCCACTTTAGCACCTTCTCTTGCAAGGCTGAGCGCAATCGCTTTTCCTAAACCTGCGCTAGCACCAGTTACAAGAGCGATTTTATCTTTTAGATCAAAATTCATTTTTTAAATTATCCATGACTAAAAATCTACGGTTTATCCCCAGCATTTTTTTTGTTTTTCTTTATCCAATAAGCGTTATCAGTTTATCATAGTTAAAATTTCAAACTCGTATTCACTATGATGACCACCCCCTTTCAATTGAATCGTATCGGTATCATCCTCAGGCGGGGTAACCGGCCACTCATAATTTTTACTGCCCGTCCATTTTCCACCCCGATTGGTCTATCGCCATTTTTTTAGCCGGTTTTTGTTTCTCTTAATACCATTGTTGTTGCATCAACAGGGCAAACCGTAACGCAAAGTCCACACCCAAGACATGCATCTGGATTGTATTTCATTTCTATGTCATTGAAAATCCGTGCATCAAAAAAACATCTTTCAACACATTCACCACAATGGATACAGGTCTCAGCATTTGTCTCCGCAATATATTCAGAGTGGACCATTAACTCTTTTCGTCCGGTAAGTTTTATTATCTGTAATTCATGACAACAACAAGAACAACAGCTACACAGTGCAAAAAGTTCGTGGTCAGGCATGTATAAAGCAAGATGGATAAGGCCGTTTTTGTTCGCTTTTTTTAAGATGTCAGAGGCTTCAATTAACGAAATATGACGGGCCTTACCAATTGAAACGAGCTTATCTCCAACTTTATTCAGAAGAAAACAAACCTCCAATGGCTTGTCACATCTTTTATAATGGGTCCTGCATTCACAATTCTGCACTGAAACTGAATTTGCATTTGTAAGTATCTCCATAACCTGCTCTGTCGGCAACACCCACTGTTTTGCGTTAAGTGACTCTGAAACCGGAATGACTTTTGACGATGCTGAAATTTGCCCTTTGCTTAGCCATTTATTATAATTGACAATTCTTTTTTCAAGAAAAGGATCGGTAATATATTTTTCTATCTTCATTCTTTCTATCTCTATTTATTTTATCTATTTTGTCAGTATTATCTTCTGATGGTTTCATAATTTTCTCCTTTAGGTCAGCAACTGCAGTATATTATTTGCAAAAATGCATGCTTTTTCTTCTTTCGTAAACCCTGCTTTGTCAAACAGTGTATGCTGAAGCCTGATTTCTTCTCTATGTGTAAACCATGGCCAGTCCGTACCGAAAATAATGTGTTCCGGCCCATGTTGTTTGATCAGTTCGATATACTGGTTTTCATCCAGAACATGGGCACCATTGGATGTGTCAAGAAACAGATTGCTGGCCGGTTTTAAATATGTCTTAATGTCCTTGAAAGGTGCAAGAAGGCCGCCCATGTGGGCGCCGATAAAATTGACGGATTGAAAATTTTTTACCAGCTCACCCAAAAGTTCAGGTGTGGTATTGTGCACGGGATCACTGCCAAAATAAAAATCTGCCGGCATCAGTGTGTCAAATATGAGGAAAAATTTTGACTCGGAATGGATATTGTGTTCCTGTATGCGTTCAAGCATTTCAAAAGTTTTTGGATCTTGAAGAGAAAACCGCTGCGAAAATGAACAGAATTTAATTGCCCTGATGTTACGTTGCTCAAAATTGCGCAACATCTCTGGAATGTTTTTGGCACCGGGGTGAAGGGTCCCGGCGGTATTAAGCTTTTGGGAATCCTTTACCCGTTCAAAAGCGGAGTCATTGACAGCTCGAACTTCATGGACAAGTGCTGTCGGCAAGATAAGCCCACCAATGATCTCGTTGCTTTTAAAATCGTTTTCAAGGGAAGATCTCGACGTCCGGTTCTCTACTCCAGCCGTTCGAAGATGAAGTCGCTGAACCATTTCTCTTTTCTTTTTTACATTTTCAACCACTTTGAGATGAAAAAGATGCGTGTGTGCGTCAAAAACGGTTGTAATCATATTAAATTTATCATCTCCTGGGAACCTGAAAATTGTAAATTCAAGCTTATATCAAGTCCTTAAACATAAATCCTATGTTATTATGCCCTTATTTTATTGCAACAGTACAGTGAAAAGTTGATTTGCCTTTCACTCTTGATTCGATATTTACATCGGATGTAAAACCGGCATTTGATCAAAAGACCTTTAACATCGCTTTTAGAATAAAGTTGAAATACATTTCTATTTAAATCATTTTGCTCCAATTGGTCAATGTCCTCGAAAGCTACAACAAATTTTCCCCCAGGCGATAGAAGGCCTGCTCTTTTTTTTGCCTGTTAGAGAAAAATGTTGAAAAACTCATGATTAATATGCTTCCCATGTTATTTTAATATATAAGTTTACCGGGAATAGGCAGTTTATCGGCCCGGCTCGGTGCAAAGATGTTAGTATTTTTTTATTTAGATATTCAAAATTATATATACGATAAACAGCCCCCCAATCATTCGCAACGTCAGCATGTTCATTGTTGGAAGGCTTCACCGCAAAAGAACTGGGAAATGGCCTGGATGCCCTTGGGGTAAACCGGGCATAGGGCTACGGCAGCCCGTGTATATGATGCTCTTCAGCAGCCCGATAATAATATAATGCCGCCACCTTGGAATCTTTGAAATAGGCCCCGCGTTTATTAAGGTAATCCAGCAAGCCGGGATGCCCGTCAAGTATAGTTTCAATTACAATTTTAGAGTTCTTTTTATTCTCATCATATGAACCGTCATTGTTGGTAATGCTAAAACCTTCCCAGCCCTGACCTTTCCACATTTTTCCGTTTTTTGAGACCGACCAGGCAACTATGTAATTATCTCCTTCATCCCCAAACTGAATTAACAGGGTAATGGGAATTTTTAATTTCGAGGCGCAGTCCTTGGTAAGCGCCCCGATCAGAAGGCCTGTTTCAAGAGCGTTGGCAGCTGCATTTTCTTTTAATTCCTTTAAAACCGACTGGGGCCGTTGAATGGCAGTAACCTCGGAATCCTCAAAGACAGGTTTCCCGGTAACGATAAAGCTTTTTTTGATGATGTCATTATATAATTTTTCAAAAAAATAATTTACCGTTACCGGACAGGGGGTCAGTTTGCTGCCAAGGCTGGATTTCTGCATTGCGTGTTTTTTTAATTCTTCTCTGTACTGGTGTAATTCAGGATTTTTTACTGTTGACCACGCCGTTAAAGAAGCGATGAGATCCACAGGAGGTACTTTTTTACCGTCCACTGTCCGCAGACCCCATTTAAATTCATTTACCCGGAGCCCTTTTACATTATATTGGCCCTTGTGAATCTGCCGGTTGCTGTCTTTCTCCCTGACGGTTACTTCCAGTGTGACGGAATTATCCATGCTGGCCTGACTGTTGATGGTATCCGCAGATAAAATATCATACTCCGGCCGGTATTGTTGTGAAAAGTTTTTTTGATGGGGAGCTATGGTTGCATGATATTCCATTGTTTTGGTGTCCACGATGACGCCGTGCACTTTGACCAGTCTTATTACCATGGTTAAGGTTTTATCCGAAAAATTTTCTGCTTTTACATGGAGCCAAAAAAAACTGTTTCGCAAATCACTGTTTTCAAGATATAGCGGAAGAGTCTCCAAGATAATCGTTTTGTCCTGAAACAGGCGTATATGATCCGTACGCAGTTCCTTTTCTTTCAGCGGTTTCAGTGCCTGGATCTTGATAATCTCATTTTTTCCCGTCTCCTTCTCAGGGAAAAACCTTTGCTTTAGTCCATCATAGAATGCGAAAAAAGCCACCACAACGGCCAGTAAGGCCACCAGTAATATTTTGAGCTGATTTAAAACGTCTGTGAACCCTGTAAGACCGTCTTTCATTTTTTGGGACAGTGAGGATTTTTCCTGATTCATTTTTTATTCCTCCCCTTCCGGACTGAACCAGGCAAATGACTTGGTCAGAATTAAGTTTGCCATAATTTCACGAAGAAATTTTCTGGTTTGAGGATAATTTATAGACTCAAGGGCATATTCAATATCCTTTTCCTTATTCTCTGCCTGCAAAAGTGATTTCCATTCTTTTACCTTTGTGGTGCCTGCATTGTGATTTGCAAGGCTCCAGAACATATTGTTGTCATTTATTTTCAGGAGGGAGGCAAACCATTTTGCCGCCAGTTGAATACTGTTGTCCGGGTTAAAGAGATACTTTTCCCGGAAATACTCTTCATCTACCTTTGTCAGGTTGAACTTTGCATTCAGCATATCAAATGTGGAGGGGATAAACTGGTACAATCCCAGTGCGTTATTAATGGAAATAGCTGAAGGAGAGAAAAAACTTTCGTGGCGCATAACGGAATACAGAAGCTCCGGGTAAACATGTTCCTTATCCCGGCTTGCAGATCGCAATTGTTCAGAATAAATTTCAGGATAAATTGTGGACAGGAAATTGTCCTCATTCTGGGCAGTGTGGAGTCGGACGTTTACAATTCTTAAAGCCATAAAGGGATCAATTTTACTAAATTTCCTGCCGATCTCGATCCGGTCATGAACTGTCCCGGCTTTCAGGGCCGCCTTGATTGCGTCCAGCCGGGCTGAAATCAGCAGCATGATCTGGGTTAAGTTAGCATTTTTATCCAGGTTTTCCAGGGAAAGGTCCCCGATCCTCTGTCCAGCCTCAGCAACCACACTGTTTTCAAGATTTACCAATTTGACATATAACCCGGAAGAGATAAGTTCATCTACTCTTTTGAAATATTGAGATTTCCCTTTAAAGATATTTTTTTCTGATTTTGAACGGTCATACCGTTTTTTCCACAGGTTCATGTCCGCCGGGGATGCAAAAATATTATATTTTGCCTTTTTGCCCAGCCTCAGATGCATCTGCGCACGAATGCCGTAATACAAATATGGGGATTTTTCCGTCAGGGTAGTAAAATACTGCTTGGACTTTGGACTATCCAGTTCCTCGTACATCCGACCCAGCCAGAACATGGCATGATACTCAAGAAATTTGAAAATTCTGTCTTTTCCGTCCAGTCCTTTTTCCAGTAAGGCGATGGCTTTTTGAATTTTTTTCTTATCATGGGGAATCTCTGACGTGGCCTGTGAATACATCATGAAGGCGGGTATGAAAAAAGAAGTTTCTTGCCAATTATTATCATATTTGAACTTTTGCAATGTTTCATAGGTATCCAATGATTTCTGAAAAAAAGCATCCTTGCTACCGGATAATAGGGAACCAGGTTCAGGTTCGTATAAACCAGCACCCATAAGCTTTGCCGTATACCAGTAGTGGCGTCCCAGGTTGGAATAAGCCCGGTCCGTGAATGTACCTTTGGGATAATTTTTGATCAGCGCTACATGCTCTTGCTCGTATTCAAGACTTCCCCGGCCTTTTGCCGCCAGCAAAAAAGCTTTCTGAATTAATTTTGCATCATTGGAAAATTTTTTTACAAAATCAAGCAGTTCCAATCGTTTTTTCTTTGAACGGGCCGCAACATTTTTATCTCCGGAAAGTTCATGGGTGTTCCTGATCACTTCGGACAGGTGAACAGCCGCAAGTGCTCTGATTTCCGTTTTGTCTGATTTTTCATATAAAGCGGACAGGAGTGCTTCGGCTTCCGAAAAATTTTTAAGTTTTTTTAAATGAATTGCCACACTCAAATTTAACCTGTCCACTGAAATCTCCTGCAGCAACTCATTTTTAATGTCAGCGTCCCCCTCATTTAGTTCCGAAACTGCAGCCAAAAGGAGATAATCCAGAAGAAAAGATTTGGAAACCAGCTTTGATTTTTCAAAATTTGAATGCCAGGCAAGCCTTGTGCTGAATAGTAGTATCTTTTCCTGAATTTTGGGCAGAGCGCTGTGGAAATAAAATTTGAAGACATTTTGAACCGGTTCTGTTTTTAAATGGCTTCTGACAATGGTTAAAAACATACTCGGCGGATATAATCCCAGGGATTGAATTTCTTTTCCGTTTTCAGAAGTCCGGATGACCAGATCCCGGTATATTCCAAGCACAAACAGTGCACTGAGATGATTGGATTCATCAATCGACCATTGAATCAAGCTCTCATAAAAATAGTGTGCCGCGGAATAATCATTGTTTTTGAAAAAAAATTCTCCTAGAAGAAATGTAATAACTGGCCACCTGTGATCTTTTTCATCCATGCTCTGCTGTTTTTTCACCAGTGTCTCAACCGCAGAAATATCTGTTTTGTCGGACAGGATCAAACCCAGCAGTTCATCCACATAAAAAGGGTCGTTCTGGGGCCCTTGGGATTCAGCCGAATCCTGTGTCGCCATTGAGGGAAACGGTCGGATCAGTGAAATCATCAACAGGATTGCCAAAAAAAAGCAAACAACAGACACTGGACTTGAAAATCTACTTTTTTCATAAGTATGAATTTTACTTGCTGCCATCATTATCATCCGCGTTCTCAGGTATTCCGGGTTAAAAAAAATGACGGTTTAAATTATACTCCGGGAGATCAGGGCTGATCCGTTTTTTAATCCCGGGTTCAGCGGGATTTTCTGTGGGCCGGTAACCCCTTTCAGTATTTTAATCTGTCCGTCGATTGCTTCGGCCAGCAAGAACCTACAGGAAATGCATAATCAGGCTTGAAAACATGAAATTTAAAGTTTGCCGAAACAATTGTTTCTGCTTAAGGGTATATATCCTATATCATATCGTGTGCAAGGAAAATATTTCGCCAACAGGTAGAATCGGCAGATAATGGTTGAGCTCAGACGCGTGTTGTTTTTTTGGGGTGGGCGTTTTTAGCGCTCACTCCAATTTTTTAAAAATTGGTAAGACACAGATCGAAATACATCGGGACAGGTCCACATAAAAGGGTGATCCCCGTCATTGCTTAAGAAGGTGTTGCTACTTTGAATCTGTTTAGCCATACGAATGTTCTGTTTACCAATATCAGGAATAAAAGAATCTTTTAGACTGCCGGATAAAGAGAACAGGACACTTGTTCCCATAACAATGCAGTGTTGTTCACCTAAATGAGCGATAAGAACTGCGGTATCATCAGCGCATTTGTCCCACCAGTTATCCGGCCATGCTGATAAACGCTGTGACTTTCCTGTGCCTCGAAAATCTAAAAACACGGTATGACAGTATTGTCCAAAGTGGCCCAGTTCTTCGTCATGACATGCAGAAGAAGCTTTGTTTCCGGGAAGTATCAATAAAATCTGCCCGGAACCCTTTTCATTATAGAAGAGAGATAGATCGTCATTTATAAAAGTTGGCATTAAACCTCCATGTGTTCGTTACGACGCCTAACCGCCTGTTGATCTTCATAATCTTTCGGCAGGTCACATCGGTCAACGACCATGCCTTTATGTTGCTCCATCGTTAGAGGAAATTCTCAGGAACTGAATCCGCTGAATAAAAAGTTAAATTTTCAGCACTGTATGAGTTTTTTGCAATTTCAATAGCGTTTACTGAAATGTCCATACCAATGACATTAAACCCCATATTATGCATTAGAATTGAATAATTGCCATCTCCGCAACCGTAGTCTAATACTGATTTGCCATGAACAGTTTTGAGAAAATTTTGTAACTTTTCCCATAATTGTTCATAGATTGGAGCTTGTTGGGATTGTTTATATTCATTTTCCCAAGGGTTTGATGTGTTAATTATTTTCATTGTATCATTGATGAGCTAACCCCCAAATCAGCGGGCGCGGCTTTTTACGCTCCGCTGCATTTGCATCGTTATGTGTATTACGATCTTAATATCTTTTCCATTTTTATAAGTTGGTGATTACCAACAACTTTAGATTTATCAATATATTTGAAATCAAAGGTTTCATAGAAACCTTTGAGGTATTCATGAGGATAAATATCAATTTTTCCGACATTTAATTTTTCCGCCTGCAAAAGCAATTCTTTTACTATCTTTGATGCGATACCTAACCCTCTGAAATCTTTTAGAACTGCCACTCTTGCTAATACCGCTTTGTTATTTTCGATTAATGTCAGTCTTGCAGTACCAACAACTTGATTATTGCCGTACGCTAAAGAGTGGTACGAATTATCATCACATCCATCCAAATCCAAGTCTAATGGAATACCTTGCTCTTGGACAAATACTTCATTTCTGATTTTTTGTGATTCTATGATAGACGCCAAGCCTTGAGCCACTTTTATTTTTATTTTCATTTAATATCTTTAAATAATTGAAATGACATTTACCCAACCGATTGAGTTCAGGGGCGCAATGATAGGAGGGTCCCTTGAAACAATTTTATGTGGGTTTTCTCATTATAGTTTTTTTAAATAATCTAACCAAAAATGACCACTTTTTTGGTTGAAAAGTAAGTCCGAGTTTGAGCTGAACTTTATCGAAGGAATCTTCAATTAATGCATCGTGCATTGGGCGGATCATTATTAGCCAGGGTATTATTGCTGTGACAGCAACGTTCATTTTAATGGTGTGACTAATTTTTGTTTTATTCTCTTCTTTTTCTATTAATTCAAACCAATGATTACCTTGAAAACTAGACGGTTCAATAAACCTGAAATTTATTTTTTGTCCTGGTTTGAATTCTGTAATGACGTATTTAATGGGCCCATGTCCACCGGTTGCACCTTTAGATAATTCACGGTCCAATTTTATTGGTGCCCAATTTCCATGAGGCCACAATTGATCATCATTTGAAGATAGGCTATTGTTGAGGCCTAAAGGTGTTATTCAATTTCGACCTGAAGTCAAGCCGGCCTTTGTAGATAACCGCGCAAACAAATAACCTGATTCGGTTTAGCAGAAGATTCAGCACAACGAACATTACCGAACAACAACCATGCGAATTTGAAAACTTAGCAGATCAAAAACCGTATGCATCCCCAGGTGCTCGAAAAACCAAGTGGACCCATAGATCACATGCCAACGCGTCCGATCGATATCGAAATGAGCTTCTAAGACAAAAACGCCATCCTCCAGAGGTGCCATGGTGGCATCAAATTCGAGCACGGCTGAAATACCTCGCAAGTTCAATTCACCATTCGAATAAGGAATTTCATATATTTTTCAATTTTAGATTAATTGTATAATTTTAACATCTGCGGTTTGTCACGTCAGCATTTTCGTTGTTGAGTTTTATCAATCAAGAGTCAAGTAGACCCCATTTTTTATTTTAAAAAAATTGTCACAGAAAACCAAATGGATTTTCAATAATAAAAAAAATGGGGTCGTTCATTCCCTTCCAGTACAAATAACGGCCGGAAGGAGTAATAACACCAGTCTCAGAGATGTCGAGACCCATTTTCGTTTTAAGGATTCCAACTGGTGTGACCATATTGGGGCTTAATTGATGAATTGGTCGTCCATCCTTGATCCGAAGAATGTGCAGACCAAAATATTTATAATTTGTGAAGATGTGTTTCTCATCCGGCATCCAACCAAAATCGATGTCAGATGAGCCACCATAATTTTGTTGAAGATTGGTTTTCAGGTCGATACGGTTCAAAAAATGGTACGTGTTTGAAACAGGGATTTTGTTTTGCTGATATTGCGCGAAGGTCCATCCTAAAAAAAGAATGCTCTGACTGTTCTTAGACCATTTAACCTGGCTGCCTTTACCAACTAAAAATTGACACCTGATATCAAAAGATGTCAGATCGACCATAATGGCCAGATCTTTCCCTTTATACGCGGATTGCTTGAAATAGAGAACAACAGAACCGCCGTCGGGAGAAAGATCGAAATATCCCTGGCAGTCATGGCCTTTGAATTCAAAAACCGGGGTCGCATGGATATGGCCAGAAAATGGCTTATCAGTTATTTTTTTCTTAATATCTTTGCACTTAAAGGCGCTGAAAAAAATTTGTTTTTCAGGGTGGTTCAGATTGGTTAAAAAAAAGATCAACTGATTTGAATACAAAAAACGGTAGATGAAATTTTTGTTTGTTCCCATCTGAAATTCTATGATTTTTTTTGAACGTGGTATAATGCTGGAAATATATTGAATTTTTTTTATTTCAGGTTTTCCAATTTTTTTTTGCATTAAACATTTGCCTTGTGGCCCTGAATAGATCAACTCCGAATTTGAAACAAAGATGGGAATCTGGTAGCACGAAACATCCGATGTCTGGAATACATCAGCAAGAATCGGTTTTTTTAAGGAAAAGTCGATAATGTTGATCCATGTTTTTGAATGCTCTTTGATAAACACTACCAGATAACGCCCATCAGGAGACCAAAGTTTAAGACTGCTGATCATCCAGAAATTATTAATTTCTGGAATATAAAGAGGAACCTGCCTTTTTTCTGATTTTCCGATGCGAGAATAGAAAAGTTTTAAGTGGGCAATATCATGGATTTTACCGAATAAAAAGTCCTCAACTTTTTGTTTTTTCCAATCAATATCGGTGCGATGGTACACGATCCATTTGTCATTCGGTGAAATGGATGGGGCCAATACGTTTTTTTTAGGAAAGTTAAATGCACGAGAATTTTTGATATGAATTGTCTGGGGGGTTGTATCCGCATTTACCAAAGAAATATAGATAATAGACGTTAAGAATAGAATAATTGAAAAATGGTGTTTTCTTTTCATTTCATGCCCCGAAATCCTGAATTAACATACGCATGGCATATCCTTTACCGATTAGGCTGAGTTGCCTGGGGGTTAGCGCCGACAAACTTAGCATGTTAAGAATTTGCATTGAAGCCGAAGTTTTTAGGGCCGCTCACTGGCCCCAGGTAAATTCCAGCGATTGGTTATAAATGCTCTGAGCAAGTATCTGACCTAAAGCATTGGCGTAAAGATTAGCTGTTTTTACCAGATAATTACAATATTTGTTTTTGTTAAATACTTTTGATTAGGAAAAAAATTGAAAAAGCGATAATAGCAATACCTCCGCCAAAATAGTAGTGCCAGGCTTTTTTACTTACAAAAAAACCTTTCATAAGAATTTTTTCGTTTGGACTTCGTCTAATCCAAAGACCATTAAGTATTAAAAAGACACCAACTATTACGCCAATTATTGAGCCCATAGTTTTCTACTTTTCTTTGTATCTATACCGCAGCTCTTCCTCAGACACGGCTGTTTGCGATCCGTTGCAAGAGCATGGTTGGTAAACCCTTTTAAATTAATCCGCATTTTTTGAAAATTTGAATTTTATTATTTTCATTCTTATGTAATTTTGAGAAAATCTGACAAGTCCGAAAACCTGTCAAAGATGAGGTCCGGCTTTGATGATATGATTTCATCCATACTGCCGTAGCCATAGCTCACAGCTGCCGTCATAATCCCGTTTTCTTTTCCGCCGGCAATGTCATAGACGCGGTCTCCCACCATGAGGGACCTTTCGGGGTCAAGGCCCTCGGATTCAATAATGTGGGCGATCAATTCTCCTTTATCCACAAGGCTGCCGTTTAATTCAGCACCGTATACCGTATCAAAGAACTGGATAAGCTTGAAATGATCCAGTATCTGTTTTGCAAAAACCCTGGGTTTTGAGGTGGCCAGATATATCCGAAATCCGGAATCTTTGATTCTTTCAAGGGATTTAGGGATTTCCGGAAAAACAATATTTTCAAATATCCCAGTCTCAGAAAATCGTTTCCGGTAATTGGCAAGCGCCAGATCAAGTTTATCGTCGTTGGCTGTATTCAAGAGGTGGGAAAAAGATTCCCGTAGGGGAGGTCCGATACACCAAGTGAGGTCATCGGCCTCGGGTACCTGGACATCAAAATGTTCCAGTGAAAATTGGATACACCGGGTGATGCCGACCTTGGGATCCGTCAGGGTACCGTCCAGATCAAATAAAATATTCTCAATCATTTTTTATTCCCTATTCCATTAGGATGAGAAAGGCCTCGTTAGATAATTTTCTTGGCGTTGCTTTATCAGGTGCTACCAGAATTGTCAATAAATTCAGTCATGACGGATTAATGCGAGGGACAGGCTTATTAAACAACCGGATAAGATCGTGTTTTGTTTAATGGTTATTTTTTGTTGAATAATAGTTTTATAGTTCTCATCGGTAAAAACATACGAATACGGCCATTATGTTCACATAATATTTCAAAGCCATATTTAGCATAAAAATCTTGTGCTGATTCACTAAGACAGTCAACTACAATAGCATAAGCTGGCATGTATGTGTTTACTTCCCACAAGTATTCCAATGCTTTTATCAAGGAGACCTTACCCAACCCGCTACCATGGAATTTTTTGTGAACAGCAAGCTGAGCCAATAAAAATACAGGAATAGGGTAGCGTGGTAGTTTTTTAGCCAGATTTACAGGTAACGTTTCGCGGCATATTGAGCTTGGAGTTACACAATAAAATGAGCAAATTGGAAATTTTTGGTTTGGTAACGCAACGTTTGCAGGTAATACCATAGTACGGCTAATGCCAGCCTTCATATGTTTTGCTGCTTGAGTTTTAATAAAGGTGTTAAGGTCAGGCTCTCCACAATCGAAAAATGTTCGATCATGTATAGATTTGTTTAACTCTTTAAAATTTTTAGCCCAACTCATTTAAAAATTGTTTTCTTTAGTAAATTTAGCAGCTTCAATTAAAGCTGTATTGGGCTCTTTAGCCTTTTTACAGGCGGATATGAATTGGTCAAATATGCTATCCTCGATAATAATACTCTCGTGCTGAGCGATAACATGGGTTGAGTTCTCATCCATTAACCTGACCACATATTCTGTAAGACTTTTTAATCCTAAAAGAGCGGATGCCTTTTCAGCTTTGGCTTTTATGTCTTCATCAAGTCTTATATCTAATCGTGTAGTTGCCATATTGACCCCCTCTTGTACGGATTGTTTCCGTATTTATTTATAATGATAACACCTCTATTGGTAAACTGCAACTTTGTACGGAAATCTTATGTACACAAATATGAATATAACAGCTTTTCCACTCTGCATCGTTTCAATCCCCATTTGACTTTTCTGAGCATTGCTGAGGCGGTATTTCGTTCAAGGCGGCCTTTAATTCCGTAAACATTAGATTGTCGTTACAACATGAAAATCATCGGTTTTATCCGGTGCATTTTCGTTGTTAAAATTTATAAAGAAAAAATCAAGGTTTGGCCATACCCTCCTATAGTTTATTAATAAACATAGCAAACCACTCCCACCCGTATTTTGTCATTTTTTCGATAAGTTTATCAGGTATCTTCCCTTCAGAATTTTTGCCGACATCCACGCCAGTAATGGGAATCCCTTTGGATATCGCGCAGTCAATCTCCCAAATTGCTAAGGGATCAACTTCTGTATTGGTTGAAACAATAAACATCACCCCATCAGATCCATGAATGATTTTTTTTGCAGCCTGTTTTTGCTGACCCAATTCTGATTTGTTCCAGTCAAATGTTAGAAAATCTATCCTAAATTTAGTATAAAATTCCCAACGATGCCTGAAATTGACCAGCATATCTCTATATCGAATATCAGATTCAACACATCCGACATATATTTTTTATGTTCCCTTTTTGTGATCTGATTGGCTGGTTCCTTTCCGATTTTTACTTCATGCACAATCATAAAATGAACTATACAAAAAATGCCGGACATAGACTTGAAGTCGCGTATAAAATGCGCTTGGTCTGCATAGCCGAATTCATAGGCAATATCGATAAGATTTCCAGAGACTGAACTATACGAGTCCGCCTGTGAAGATTATTGCAATACAGAAGACGGTACCAGGCCGAAGGTTTCCCGAAACATACGGCTCAAATGTGCAGAATCTGAAAATCCGGTCATATGGGCGGCCTGTGTAAGGCTTACCCTGGACGTGCAGGCGTATTTTATTGCCTCCGTTAATTTAAGCCATTTGAGATATTGTGTAAAAGGCACCCCTGTTTCCTCCTTAAAAAGGTGGCGGGCCCGGCTCTCGGAAAGACATGTCCAGTCAGCCAGATCCATTATGCCAAGCCCCTTGCCGCCTTTGAGCCGACAGCGGGAAATAGCATCCCAGATGCGTTCATCCATGCAGTATTCAGGAAATCCTGAGACCATGTGGTTCAAACGGGTAATAATATAGTTAAAAAAATGAAAGCTTTCAAACTCTCCCAACCGAGCCTGAAGATTGGGATAGACCTCGTCCATGGCGGATCGGCAAAATTTTGTAAATGATTTTGGATTGTTAAACAGGGTGTGAAGCTTTTTCCCCATAACTGACAAAGGGTCAACCAGAATAGAAAGATGTTTCCCTGCCAGGCTGATGACCCGATGCGGCACATAGCTGGGGATAATAAAAAAAAACAATTCGAATTTCTTCGAGTCATCTATGCTTATCAGAAAAGGGGCTTCAAAATTAAAAACAATCTGGATAGCGAAATGTTCGTGTTTCTGGCTTTTGAACTGACTGCATGCAAAACCTAAAAAATCAGGACAAATATAATACCTGTAAGCCGAAGGCAGCCAGTCCTGAGAATTTATTCCTGTTTTCCGGCTGTCATAGGCTTCATTCATAAATAGGAGGAACGGGATTTCCTCTTCATTGCCGTCCTTACATTCCCATTGAGCGTCATGCAAGTTCTGCCGGGTTTGATCCGGGGAAGGCAGGTCAAAAGCCCCTGATCCTGCAAGTGTTTTCATGCTGAGTATCAGCTCATTTCTGTCCGGATAATTTATCATTTAAGCGTATCAGATCCTTTTGATGTATAATCTTGATTTTGGAACAGAATATAGCGACCACACAGCCATAAAAATGCCACCAAACGACCGTTCGAACTTATTGTTACATTAACCGGGTTAATGCCGAGGTGGTTAACACCAACATCAGCGGCGGCCTAAGCTGAACACGAGTTCCACGGTAACGAGTGGTTTAACACCGGGCAAAGTAAAAACCATAAATCCGCGAGAGCCGTCCGTTTGTATGTGTTTATAGTGTGACTTATACTATGAAACTGTTCATGATATCTGTATGCATCATATGAGTGGTTTTTCTTGCTTTTTCTCCGAGTTCTTCTGGAATAGTGCAAAAAGGAACAATGTACTTTCCAACTATTTGACAATGTAGATAGTTCATTTCTCTTGAAAAAATTTCTTTTATTAGGTCAGCATTCTTTTCTGCACTTCCACCGCAAGTTGACAACAGTGCTGTGCGCTTCCCTTCAAGGAGATAATTGGTATTATTATCTCTGTTTTTCCATTTTACTAAACAATAATGCCGATCTATAAGTGCTTTTAGTTGGGCTGAAAAGTCCCAAACATAAACCGGGCTTGCATATACAATCAGATCTGCGGTAATAATTTTATCAAATATTCCCATGAAATCATCCTTTTGCACACACGCGGGTTGGTCGTCGACCTTTTGGCAAGAATCACAACCCAGACACCCTTTGACTGCTTTGTTTAAAATATTGATCCGTTCAATATCATGATCTGCACCAATCCTTTTTTCAAACAGAGCAAGAACCGTGGCTGTATTACCTTTTTTTCTTGGGCTACCTAAGATTGTTAATATTTTCATCTATAAATGTTTCTTTAGTGGTATAGAAATCTGCTGATTGCCACACCACTCGTTAAGTTCACCGGCCACCGATATCGAAACCGATAAATTTGATTTTAGTTTGTACTTTATTTAAACCTCTTTAGGTGCAAAACCGGCATGCTTCAGATGGGGCGTGTGAAACGTTTGGTTAAACCTTTTGTTAGGCATTTTACCACTTCATCATTGGTGCTGGATTCAAAGGGTGTTTCAAAAACCAATACCAAGCTCTTTTCCCTAAATTTTTGTGAAAATCTGAATTAGGAATTTTATTTTTTACATTTTCTATGTCTTTTTTGCTTAGGCCAAATTTAACAAAGCCTAAAGAAAAATCTACAAGATCTGCTTTACGGAATAATTCAACCAAATAATATTGCTCATTTTTATATTCTCTTACTTTATGGTGTTCCGTAATCATAAGCTGTATTTCATCACTCCACGATACAAGATCATGTGCTTTCAAATAAATAATCATTGGATCTATCGAAGGCGAAATATAATCAAGAGTATCTTCAATCCATATGCCGATGTCATGAAATGCCCCAGCAATAATAATTTTCTTTTTATCTTCATCTGAACATGGTCTCAACATAAAACAAAAATTGACCATTCTATAAACATGATTTCTATAACCTTCGCATTCAGCTCCTATAATACTCTCCCACTCTGAAAATATTTCTTCAAGCAAAGGGATTTGAGTTTTTACTTTCATATTGAAACCTATTTTGAATGTATAATGTTAAGTTCACAAGCTCGTCTGAGTGCAACGGCTTGTTCAACGGCCCTAAAATAGCTTAACTTGCTCTCCATGTTTTTGGGATAGGATCAGATGCATTTTATACCAGGCAAGTAAATGGTTCGAAACAGTTTTTTAGTTAACTTATTTCATAGGCAAAAAAGCATGACGTCTGGTTTGAATATCCGCTGGGCAAGTTTGGACTTATCCGGCATATGAAAATATTACTATTGAAGTTTGCCCATTTCTTGCCCCATCTGAGTTATCGCCCTTTGTACCTTTTCATCCATCATATAAGTGGTCACCTTCATCATGGCGCCTGGGATTTTTGCAGCGGCTGCTTCTAACCGCTTGGCATCCGCGTCCATTCCCTCAGGCATTTTACCCTGTTGATATTCCGGGTATTTTTTTTGAAATTTTTGTAGTTCAGGAATCAGCTTTTTCATGCCTGCCGTGTAATGTTCAATGGTGTTAACAACATCATCAGCACTTTTAGCATTTGCAAGCCCATTTACATAGTCTTCGGTGACATTGGCCTGATTCTTTATAATTGATTTGGCCTCACTGCTACCATCTGCACTACAGCCAGAAACAAGAAAGGCAGTTAACAATATTGTAACCAGAATTACAAGAATCCGTTTCATTAGTACTCTCCTTTTCCCGCATAATACCTATAATAATAGCGATCCCCTGAATGCAAGAACCGTTTCACCAATATCGTATAAGTAAATATTTTTTTATTTTTTTGTCAAGAAATAAAAAAATTTTGGAAATCTGAAAATATGCGGTTCA
>JADGFI010000002.1:0-18912 GCA_016743945.1 Desulfobacteraceae bacterium | reverse complement strand
TCGACTTTTAATTAATGACTTGTCTGGACACCAATTTCCTGAATCAAATAATCGTTAAAAAATGCATCAGACCAAAGATTCAATTCATCCTTTTGCCTTGAATTTTTCAAAAATGGTTCAACCTCTTTTTTTTTGCGTGTACCTTCCGAGGTATTCAAAAACTTTTTCAGGCTAGGAGCAGGGTGTTTTGGCATGACCGGACCATTTCTTTTTTCTGATGGTTTTTATCAGCCGGTTAAACCCAATGGCAGTTCCATATTTTGCCGTTTTACCGGGCAACTTGAGCTCGCCTGCCTCATATAATTGTCTCAGGCCTTTGATATAAATGGTTTTGAATGCCTTGACCATGGACTGTGTCCTGAAAAGATAGTTTTTTTGGACGGGGTCCAGGTCTCCCGGTCGTCTGACAGCACGCCGCCGGGAACCAGGCAATGCAGATGGAAATGGTCCAGTATCGTTTGGGACCAGGGATGAAGCACACCGATGAATCCGGCATGACCTTGGAGCCGCCACTGGGGATCACTGGTAAATATTTTGACCATCTGGCTAACCGAAGAGAACAGCAGGTTCAACAAAAGCCTCATATTGCAAAGGATGATCGGGTTCAGGGCGTGGGGAAGCGTAAACACCAGGTGATAATAAGTGGCGGGCAGCACCTGCAAAAGAAGTGTCATTGCGCCTTTCAGGGTAACCTGACGGGTGATGGAGCAGAAGTCAGCAGACGTCATAGTAGCCAAATGCCGGGGGTAATGTGCCCCGGACAGGGTGAAGGACAGAACATCAAACGAAAAGGAGGTGTCCATGAGCTTTGTATATACCGTGAATCCGAATGGAGGAGTAATTTACAAGCGCGCTGTGGAAGTACCATTTTCAAAGACTCATCTACTGGAACGTATTCTTTCAGCAGAGAACGTACGTCGTACCTGGAAACAGGTGCGGGCTAACAAGGGTGCTCCTGGAATAGACGGTGTAACCGTTGAACAATTTCCAGACGCCTTCCGTGAGTTATGGCCTAAAATACGTTCAACCCTTTTTGAAGGGACTTATGTTCCTTCTCCTGTTCTAAGGGTTGAGATACCGACTTATCGAAAATTTTCGACAAAGTTAATCACGATGTTTTGATGGTTAGAGTATCCCGCCAGATACAGGATAAGCGAGTGCTTAAACTTATCGGTAAATATCTCAGGGCCGGTGTTATGGTCGAAGGTTGTCTTCAGGCGACGCCTACGGGCGTTCCCCAGAGTGGCCCACTTTCACCTTTGCTCGCTAATATCCTTCTTGATGACCTTGATAAGGAACTGGAAAAACGCAACCACCATTTTGTCCGGTATGCCGATGATTTCATCATCATGGTGAAAAATCTCAGTGCCGGATGCGGATGTGCTACTGGAAACAGTGGCGCTATACCCGTACCAAAGTCCTGTTCTCAAATTAGGTACTTTCAAAAGACAGGCCATTTATACAGCACTCAGTCGCAGAGGGCCATGGCATCTTTCAAGAACCATGGCAACACAGACCGGCATGACCAATCAATGGCTATCTGAACAAGGGTTAATCTCTGTCAAAGAACAGTGGGTGAAAATTCATTACCCGGCCACGGCCCGGTAAACTTGATGAGCCGCCCTATGCGGACCCGCTTGTGGGGTGGTGTGGGGGCTGGGGGAGAAAAACCCCCGGCTACCCGATTGGGGAATATTTAAAAACGGCCTAACCTCCTCCAGTTTTTTGGGAGAGGATCACTTTTTCTATTTGCATGTAACAATAATGATTAAAATCTGTAATCTCTTCCATGTGTCATTCTTCCACAATTATTGCAGATCCGCCTATTATAAAAGAGAAAGTAATAAATTATTGCCGGAAAGGTTAATACCGCCCATAAAAGTATTGTGACCACAAACTCTGTGTTCTTTCTATAATATTGCATGTCTCCAATACTACCACAATGGTGACAAACAACATCTTTTTGATTTTTATGAACCGCCTTATCACATTTTTTGCATTGAACCGAATTAATATCATTCAATGTACCACAAAACGGGCAGATTTTTTCTTTAAGAATGCGATTACGATGAATATTTCTATTGTTTCTATAATGCAGGTAAATCTTTGAAACCAGAAGAATAAGGATTAATAGCCAAATCATTAACAAACCACTTTCAGGTGAATTAAACCATTTTTCAAAATAGACATAATGCAAAGATAATTTTCTCCATATATAAAAATATGAGCAAAAAGCTAATGCAATGCTGACCTGTGGCTTGCCAAAATGGCATCATGCCACAATATCAAGGCAATTCAAACTTTCCAGGATTTAAAATTAACACTAAAACAACCTTACCCCACACCCAAAAGAACTCAAAAATAACCGGTCACATCCGGTTCATTTTTTTGTTGAGATATTGTGGTTCATAGAAAATTCTCAAACCACCTTTTGGATTATATTCCAAGAAGAATGATCCATAAGATCAAATCACAGGATTTTATCAAAAAAAATTGGGCTAAAAAGTCTGCTAAACGCAAAAAGCTTGACAAGCCATTAATTATTTTGCAAAAAAAAACAGTTTATAGATGAAATGGCAATTGAAAATTTGATCAAATTCAAAAAAATATAGCTGAATTGAACAGTATTTCAAGATTAAATTATCGTGCATTTTCCCTTGATTTTTTTTTGGCTAACCACAGGAGAATCAAAGAGACAAACCTTATGTTTCAACCATCTTGCTTTCCCCACTTAGATACTCAAGTACAAAGTTAATTGATTTGTTACTCAGGTCAAATCGGGCCACTGCAGCCTTGGGATCCTTGTCATAAAGCCTTGCAAATTCGACATGCCTCATACCCGCAGTATAGCCTTCATAGCCCATGGCGGCCTTGGCATAGTGCTGCTGAAAATCTGGATGATCGTTCAATGCCTGTTCCAACTTTTTAACCTTACCCTCCGGCAGGTCGGCACTGACCTTGATATGTCCTTCATGGTCCGTGCTGATGGTTATTTTTTGATTAGATGGGATACCCAGTTCTTTAAGTGTTTCATCCAAGACCTGTTCAGCTTTTTTCTGATATTTTTTCCCATATTCCAGCATTTCCTCTAGTGAGATGCCTCCGTCTTTTCCTGCACCATCCATGAAATTATTCATTATTTCGTTCAGATTGAGTTTTCCAGAGGACTGGCTCATCTTTTGTGCCTCAGCGGAAATAGTTACCGTGTCACTTCTTGCCTGGACAGTGGAAGATTTTGCCCGTTTCACCTGGGCCACCGGTGTGGAATAAACAGACTGCATTGATCTTAACGCATTAATATTCATGAGATTTTACCACCTTTTGCAGTTAAAGATTAATCCCCCCTCTGAATGTAAATGCAAGAGATATACCCTTTTAAAATTTGGTAAAGTTTATTTACTATATACCGCTGGAAATAGTATTTGCTCTTCGGTAGGCGTTGCATTCTTTTTTACTCCTACTTTATTTGAAAAATCTTTTTCCCTTTTCAGCAAAACTTTCAAAACACCATACTGATTTATTATCAATCGCTCAGCATGAACTTCTGTCTTTACCAATCGAATTAACTCAATTAGAAGGGTTTCTTTGGTCAAAAGAAACCCTTCTAATTTCAGATGTTGTTTTAGTTTGATATGAAATCATTTTTTAGTACCTATATAATCGTTGTGCCGATCGTGCAAACGCAGCCCAGGACTTCGGCAAAACATACATTTCTTTTAAACATTTATGAACCTTCACAGTTCAACCGGAAGTGATCAGAAGAGATTGCGATTCAACGAACAACCAATTTCAACAATACAGCAAAGGGAATTTTTCCGGAGTTTGACCCAATATCGACAGACCTCGCGCAACGCGCGCGGTGTTTTTCTTCATGCTATAACCCCCAAATAAGCGGTTTATCCGCTTCATTTGGATTGTTGAACGAAGCCGCTATCGCGGCCGAAAAAGAATTCAAAATCGTGTATACTCCTGTAATTGCTCAATTCCGGGCATTTACAAACAAAGGAGTTTACCGTGAACAAAACAGAAACGAAACGATTTGATGCACTCTACAAACACCATTTAAAACTACTCAAACTGCAAGGCAAAAGCAAGGGTACCATTGATAATTATGCCAGGGCCGTCCGAAGGATCAGTCAGTATTTTGATTGCTGTCCTGACAAATTGACTCCAGATCAACTGGAAGACTATTTTAGTCAATTCCTTGATACCCATTCCTGGAGCACAGTCAAAGTGGAACGGAACGGCCTGCAATTTTTCTGGCGGCATACCCTCAAAATTGATTGGAAGTGGATAAATATGGTCAAGCCGCCACAATTCAAAACCATACCCGATATCCTCTCACCGACAGAAATCGAACAATTCATTGGCTCTACCAGAAAATTACGCTATCGAGTTTTCTTTTTGGCCACCTATTCCATGGGGCTGCGTTTGTCAGAAGCGCTAGCTCTTCAGGTCAGGGATATCGATGCCGATCTTAAACGGATTCATATCCGGTATGGAAAAGGCAAAAAAGACCGGTTCGTTCCTTTGCCGGATTTAACATTACAGGCATTGAGGGTCTTGTGGAGTAAACATCGCCACCCAAAGCTCCTCTTCCCGAATGCTAACGGGTCCTTAAAAACAATCAAAAAGGCTAAAACCCATATGAATAAAGGTGGTACACAGCAAGCAATGAAAGCTGCCCTTGGCGAATGCGGCATTAAAAAAAAGTCAGCATCCACTCTTTGCGCCATTATGTAGAGTCAAATATAATGGGGAGTAAGGGCGTCAAAATACGATTTATTGGGTATAAATCCTTGAAACACTCTCCATAATAAAACAAAAAAGGGTGACCCTGAAAAATCAATTATTTGACGCTTGATGCGAAATAAATGCCGTATTAAGAATTATGACAGATTAATCATGTGCCAGAAATGGTTCTGAAGTGGGGAAATAGTGTAACTTGGTGAAATAGCTGAACTCATTATGTAATTAGCCGGAATTATAATGGGGAGTGTTTTGATATGAATCAACCAGAACAGTAGGCCTTTCGAGCCACACTCAACATAATCCCTGACTCTACATAATGGCGCTTATGGGGAGCTCCCCATAAGCGCCACAGTTTTGCCACACATCTGCTTGAACGCGGCTTAAGTCTTCGTCATATACAATCTCTGCTGGGGCACGCCAAACCTGAAACAACTGCACGTTATACCCACCTGACCGGTATCTGTGAAAAAAACAGCAGTGCCACCATTAATGATCTGGTCAACACACTTCATGTCGATTTGTGGAAGGTGTAATCATGGATATGGCTGCAATTATTAATCAATATTATCCTGCTCTTAAAATCAAGTATGCTCAAAGGTTACTGCCCGGTCATCACAACGCACTGAATGCCATTCGCCGATGCCGTACACCTGACGCCGGAGAACTTTTTGTTCAATGTCCGGATTGTACTCACGGGGAATGGAAACCTTTGTCCTGCGGTCACCGAAGTTGCCCCAAATGCCAGAACCATGAAGCAAGTCAGTGGATTGACCGGCAGCAGGGCAAATTACTACCGGTTCTCTATTACATGGCAACCTTTACATTACCTTACCAATTGCGTTCCCTGGCCTGGTATCATCAAAAAAAAGTGTATTCCATTTTTTTTATTTGCGTTGCAAGCGCCTTGAATGATTTTGGATTAAATTCAAAAAACCTGGGAGCCCAAATCGGAATGACAATGGTGTTGCACACCCATACCAGAAGATTGGATTATCATCCTCATATCCATGTTATGATTCCCGGCGGCGGTGTTAATAAATCCAGACGCCAATGGAAAAAGAATAAGGGCAAGTACCTCTTTAATGAAAAGAACCTGGCCAAGGTCTTTCGTGCCCGTTTTCTTGAAGCACTTAATAAAAACAAACTGCCCATTCCCAGAAAAGTTCCTGTAGAATGGATTGTTGACTGCACTCGGGTTGGAAAAGGATTACCAACGCTTAAATATCTGTCCAGGTACTTATGCCGAGGAGTCATCAGTGAAAAGAACATTATTTCCAACCACCATGGCCGGGTCACTTTCCGGTATATTGAAAGCGGCACCGGTGAAACACGGTATCGAACTCTCAAAGGGGAAGATTTTTTATTTCTGATCATCCAGCACGTCCTGCCCAAAGGTTTCAGAAGAGTCAGGGATTACGGGTTCCTTCATGGCAATGCCAAAAAGTTGCTGTCCTTGGTACAACTGATTTTGCATGTGATTATCACAGGAACACAACAAAGACCGAGACCGGTTTTTAAATGTCTCTGCTGCAAAACAGCAATGATTATTTTAGGCTTCCGGCAGTTCGCTTGGGAATCAGGATGATTGGAACCTATGGCAATCACCAGGCGTTCATATAAAAACAGGAGGTAAAAGTTTTATATGAGATAAAATAATTTTCTGCGGCCATTTCTATGGTTACAGCACCCGTACGCCTTAAAAATCGAACACGTTTTTGAGGTCCTTATTCCTCTCCATTACACCAAAAAGATATTTTCTTATATATAGTGACTTCGGGCTTGTTCAACACCGGATGAGATCGTGGTTCGCTTTGCTCACACGATCTATCCTTATTCGTTGAGAAGACAATACGGCGCAATGACGATTATAAATGCTACTCTGTTTTAAAAATACAATGCTAAAAAAAAGGGTCACCAGCTCAGATAAAGGATAACTGATCCAGATACCTGTATCCCCCATGAAATTTGGAAGGATTAAAACAAACAGGTTAATCAGCAGGAACCCTCTTAGAGATGCAATAATCACAGAAGTTTTAGCGTCTCCAATTGAAGTGAAAAAAGCCGTTATCATCATATTGAAACCATTCAGTAAAAACGCGGCAGTAAACAGAGTAAATCCTGATCTGGCAATGGTAATGATATTTCCATTCCCCGAAGAAAAAGAGCCTGCAATGGCAGTAGATGAAAACAAAACAACCGTCCAGCAAATCAGGCCGGTGATAAAAGAAGACATCATGGCAATTTTCATAATACGATTGATATGATCTGCTTTACCTGCTCCGAAACTGTAGCCTACAATAGGCCCCAGACCAATTGCAAAACCGGTAATGATCATGATCTGCACAAATGCGACATAGCCGACTATTGCGTAGGCAGCGAGGCCGTCAACGCCCATGCGGTATAAAATGACCCTGTTAAACATCCAGGTCGTAAAACCGACAGAGAGTTGCCCTACCATTTCAGATGATCCATTAAAAAAGATCTGACCGATATCCGGCATTTTCCAGGAGAATTTTACAAAATTTAGAACCGAATATTTTGACAAAAAATAGAGGATTCCGCAACCCATAGGGATCATGACTGAAATACCCGTGGCCAGTGCAGCGCCTTGAAGGCCCATTCCCCAGCGGGCAATCATAAAATAATCCAAAACAACATTAAGTGCATTTCCAGCTATTCCAAAAAAAAGGGATAATCCAGGGTTTCCCTGGGCCCTCATGAATATTGAGAAGACAATATTAATCATCATGGCCGGATAAAACCAGAGGACTGTTCTCAGATATGTTTGAACATACGGACGTAACGCCTGTTTTGTGTTAATGGTTTCCAGTAGCGGCTCAATAAAGAAAAAACACAACAGGGTTAGGGCTACGATAGTTATTATTGACAGCACAATGGTTAATGAAAAATGCCTGCTGGCCTGATCCTGTCTTCCAGAGCCCAGCGAATGACCAGCCATGACCGAGCCTCCCACGCCGATCATAATGGCTGTTCCCAGAAAAAAATAAAGGACCGGCAATGTCAGGTTTACACTGGCCAATCCGGCTTCTCCAACGATGTTGCCGATGAACAGGCCGTCTATTATCACAATACCTGAGGTCAGCAGCATTCCCAGTATGGCAGGGATGGAAAATGAAAAAAAATGTCCAGCCGGCTTTGTTTCCAGAGTATTAAAATTGTCTTGCATCATAAGTACCTCCTTTTGTTAAAAATGAGACTATCCTATCTGATGCGCTTACAATTTACTTCTGAATTTGAGCCCTGTTTTTGATACAATCGGGATGCATAAATCCATGACCAGATGCCCACCTGATTCTGTACCTTCATGGTAACGTTCGAAGCAGAGTCTATTGTCCATAACGTATCCCTTATGGGGCATCCATATTGCAAAAAGGTCATTGTAGATCTGGTTTAAATTTCGGACATGGTCATCAAATCTGTAAAAAAGGAATACCCCCCCAGGTATTGTTTTGTAATTTGTTTCAGTTAATTTTGATGGTCTGGTCACCTTCACACAAAGATCATACAAACATTTGTTTTCTCCGGCAATGAGCGGGTCATCATAGGAGATCCCATAGAATTCCAGGGGGGAATCCGGAAAGTAAATCTCAACTTTTTCACAAAAGGATTGCCAGACCTCAGGAAGGTCTTTGTAGTTTCCTTTAAATCGTTGATACATGATTTTGATATCAGGTACGGTTTCAAATGAGATATGCTGCTTCATCTGCTTAAGAAGCTTCAATGGCTTGCTTTTTTGCAGATTCTGGATTCGTTTAAGAACAGAACTACTTGCAGGTTCAAGGGGCAATTGGGGATTTAAACGAAATTGAGAAGGAGAAGTCCCATAATATTTTTTGAACAAAACTGTAAAATTTGAAGAACTGTACCCCAGTTCAGCAGCAACACTTGTGATGCTCAGATTTGGGAATTTTATAAGTTTAAAGGCAGCCGTCTCAATGCGCAACCGCTTTATAAAACTGTACAGGCTTTCTCCGATAACCGATTTAAAAAGCCGGTTAAAATAATATCGGGAAAAACAACAGTGATCAGCAATCATTTCAACAGTAATTCTTTCAAAAAGATGGCCAATTATAAAATCAACCCCCTGATTGACAATTGTAATATGTGTTCTGCTTAAAAGCGTACCCATTGTCTACACAGATTCCATTCCAATAAAAACTTCAACAGTAAAATATAATCTGATAATTTCCCAGCCCGCCCACGTGTATCCAGTGATAACCCCAAATAAGCGGTTTATCCGTCTTCATTTGGCTTGTTGGAATCCCCCGATACCTGAAAATGGCTATTCGGTATCCTCATTTTTTTGTTCCAACTGCTTGATCATCCGGTCGAAATCGCTTTCAAAAAGACGATCTTGAATGATACGGTATTTTTCAAATTCACTTTCAGCATGGGCCTTGGCAATTTCTGCTGTGACTTTGCCTGCATCCTGCAGGATTTCCCGGTCTGTCACTTCGATGAACCTGTTGAGGCGTTTTTCCCAGTCTTGCATCGTCATTGGGATTTGCCGCAATGCCATATCTTCTGCAACGTCCAGATAGGCAGAAACCAAGCGTTGCAATTGCGCCATTTCATTTTCAGTCAGATAGTTTTTGGCCACGCTGACATCGAATTTTTGAATTTTACCTTTTGGAACATCTTTCCAGGTGGTCAGTCCCATATTGTCTTTCTTGTGATCCGCACGGTCCACAATCACTTCCGCGGCCGTCTGACCGTGGATTGCCCAATGCAGCTTGTTTTGTACTGCCGCAAAAAAACGCTTTGTGGCTTGGGCAGTTAGATCATAATCAATGGATGTCGCATAGATGTCGGTAATTTTCTGGTAGAACTTACGCTCACTCAGACGGATTTCCCGGATACGCTGCAGTTGCTCTTCAAAATATTGTTTACCAAGGACAGAACCGTCATTTTTCAGTCGTTCATCATCCATTGTAAAGCCTTTGATGGTGAACTCCTGAATAATCGCTGTGGCCCATTTCCGGAACTGCACAGCGCGTTCTGAGTTAACCTTGTAGCCTATGGCGATGATGGCCGATAGATTGTAGTGTTTGGTATTGTAATTTTTACCATCTGCGGCAGTTATTCGAAAATTTCGAATAACTGAATCTTCTTGCAATTCACTATCGAAAAATACCTTCTTCAGGTGATAATTAATAGTATGCGTCTCAACATCATAGAGAACTCCCATCATTTTTTGGGTCAGCCAGATGTTTTCATCCGCATAAACCGCCTCAACGCCCCCTTTGCCACTGGCCGCTACAAATGTCAGGTACTCAGCAGCCGACGACCGGACAATGGAACTCTCTTTTTTTCCGGTCTGCTGGAGTTGTCTGTTTTTATCCTTTTTCATTCAACTCCTCCCCCGTTTTGATATCTGTCCCGAGACATATTCGTTCATTCATTAGTATATCACCTTCCAACCCGGAACAGTACCGGCAAATTCCTGCTGAAAAGCCGGACGTCTGAGATTATCATTTTTGACTTTGGCTGCCAGCTTTTTCCATCTAGTTTCATCATTCATCACGTCAACCAGCATATGGCGAACTTTGGCCATTACCTCAGCCTTTCTCGCATATTCTTCTCGTTTTTGGTTGGAAGAAAGATTACCCAGGCCGGAAAGATACCATTTAAGAACTTTTTCAGGGTATCGTTTCTCAAGTTTTTCTGCGATTCGTATATCCGTATTGCTGTCCCAATTGAATTGTGGATAGCGGCACTTTGACAAAAGACTCACAACACTATCGTATTCCTTTCGATCCATGTGAATTTTCATCTGCTCGATTTTTCCTGTATCTTTCATTTTTTTTAGGAGTCTGGGTTCATACTCTTTCCATTCTTCTGTCTTACACGTTTTTTTAAATTTTTTGTATTTATCAAGGGTTAAACAGCCTGTCGTCTGATCAAACTGAAGTTCGATCCAGGTAGTCCGGTCTCCCGACTCCTGGGCCCCGGCCACAAACGCTCGCAATTCATCCATCCGCCCTGTTGCCTTCTTAAGTCCTTTTCGGGCGATCTGAATCGATTTTTCCTTTTCTCCTGTTTCCCAGTAAAACTCAGCCAGATCATGGTAATCAGCGCCAACTTCCATATACTTCAACCGAAGCTCAAGATATTTATTATGGTCCCCGATCTGCCTATAAATATTGCGGGCAGATCGGGTTTGCCAGTCATCATGCATAGCTTCCAGGCTTTCAGCAAGGTACCGTAATTCAGTAGCGGAATAACAGGCAGCATAAGCAAGCTCATCCAGCGCATCACCTGCTCCTGAATTTCCACTTTTAATAAAGTGTAGAACAAAGTCGAGTATTTCACGTCGATACGTTTCATCGACCTTTTTTGAAGTCAAACGTTTTGTAATTTCATACAGCAACTCCCATACCTGGTCTTCCACCCCATAAGGTCCGCCACCATAGGCATCCAGATCCTCAAGATCCGGTAGCAGTTCTGCCCATATGGACATGATGGCTTCCCCTTCCGACTGGCGTTTAAGCATTTTGGAAACAGCTGTATTTTCCTTTAAATAATCAAAGCACTCTCGACGTATCTCAGGAAAGTTTTCAGCCA
This sequence comes from Desulfobacteraceae bacterium, assembly GCA_016743945.1. GTDB lineage: Bacteria > Desulfobacterota > Desulfobacteria > Desulfobacterales > Desulfobacteraceae > NBML01. The sequence continues at coordinate 7,575 of JADGFI010000002.1, read as the reverse complement.
GATTAAGTATCAGCTCTGAAAGGGCCGTGGAAGGTGCAGCTGCAATCAGTTCGGCAAGTGCAGTATCTTTTTTCGTTTTACTCTTTGCCATATCGGTCTTACCTTTTCTTCAATTTCAATGCATCTTTTTCAAATGTATCTATCAAAACGGCCATGGCTTTAACATGAAAATCTGCGGCGTAGTCCGTAGCATTTTTTTTGTTTTCAACGTTTAAAAAGTAGTTTAACCCTTCTGCCAGCTTTTTAGGGCAGGATCAGTTTTTCCTTTAACATAACGTTCAACAGCTTCAAACGGATTCGAATAGTTGCTTTTTTCAGATGATAGATAAGAAAAGATGCATTGATTTATAGCCATTTCCATAGCGTTTATCTGTTCTGGGGAGTATAATCCTATGGTTATCCGTTTTATCTCATTAATGCTGCCGTTTAGTTGCCGATTTCCATTTTTACCAAGAGAAAGAGATTTAGAACCGCTATACCAAGGACATGATTTTAGGATGTCAATTGCAATACCATGCGGATTTTTAAACGCTGATTTTCGGCGAATTAAGGTAAACAGAGTATATTCATGAATAATTAGCAACATCGGAACGCGCCCAATCATCATGATATCAACTTTCCAGAAATCTCCCGAGCGTTCCTCAAGCTCCTTCCATTTAACCTTAAAACGTGTTGCAGCTTTATTGCTTAAATTAATCATTAATTAAACTATGTAATAAAATTTGGATGTCTCTGGATTTCTTTAATCTTTCCAAATATTTAACCGTTTTTTGCATTCAACAAGTGGTAACCGCGGATTGATGTCCATTAATTGAACGAGTTTTTTATGTGCCAAGTCGCTTGAAATGATATCATTAGATAAAAGTTGGTCAAAAACCCATAAGATTCCATATACTTTAATCTTATAGCTCTCCGCCGTTTTTCGTAAATTTTTATCGCCAGTTAACAAAGGGCTCGATAAAAGCTCAGAATAGAAAAAACAGCCGCAATCTTGGAAACTAAGACTTGAGTGTTTTTCGAACAGTTGAGTGATATTTATAATTTCTGGATATTCAAAAACCTTAACTTGAAACTGATTTGCATTGATATATGTCTCGAGTACTTTTTTATTCAGATCTTCAACTTCTGCAAAAACTTCTTCTGTTGTATGCATCTGATAAGGTAATTGAAAAAAACTATCGACCAGATCAATTTTTAGAAGGTCTATAAGAATGTTAGCATCGTTGACAATAATTTGCATAGTTTAAAGCAGATCCACTTGTTTTCTAAAATCGTATAACGAGGTGTTTAATAAAGATGCTGCTTTCCCAAGACTGATATAGGATTCTGAAACTGCATGAAGCACTAATTGTTTGAATCGATTGGCTTTTTCCTTTTTTAGGTAGCTTCCAGGCTCATTTTTTTTCCAATTATTTTTCGCGAATACAATATTTATAGATCTATATTTACGATCAGAAATAATATTTAATTCCCAGGCTTTATATAGGATAGCTTGAATGGATATCCCATAAATTCCTTTTAGTTTTTTTAGTTCAAACATGGAAATATTCTTTCTCTTTTTACCGATTGCCTCTATTAATTGCTCTTCTGGAAGAAGTAACTCATTTGCAAATGCATTACAGTATTTTTCTACATCTTTTGGTGAATCACCTTCAACGTGAAAAAGTATGTGACAAAGTTCATGAGCGACGGTAAATCTTTTCCTTACAATATCGGTCTCTTTTTTCAATGCAATAACAGGAACACTCGAGGGGGCAATCATGGCAGAGAGTCCATCAAATTTCACACCTTCTTCTAAGCTTATTTCAAAAAGTTTAATGCCATTTTCTTCAACTAATTCCAGTAAATTCGAAATAGGAGCATTCCCAAGTTTCCAATCTAGTCTCAGTCGTTTGGCTTCATTCACCGCATCATCACGGTTACTTATAGTTCGGTTTATAGCAGACTGATTAAGCGGCAACAGTTTTGAAGCATCAAGAATGTCTTCAATTTCAAGATACTTTTCAATAAAATCTATGGTTCTTTGCTCAATTGAATTTTTATTTTTTTTGCTTAACGAAGCATTTTTCCTGAATTCTAAAGATTGCAACTCTACAGTTGATTCTTTAAAAAAATAATCCATTTTGATATTCATAGCCTTCGCAAGGGAAAGTAGGACAGTGCTGTTGATATTTTCTATCTGACCTTTCTCATACTTATTAATGGCCTGTTTGCTGACTATGTTGTCAGCGGCATCTGACAGTGCTTGCATGCTCATTCCAGCCATTTTCCGGGCTGATTTTATTCGCTGACCTATTCTTTTATTCATTTTATTTACCTCTCCTATAGTTGACAAAATAATATTAAATTGACATTTTGTCAACTGCGGAGAGCTTTTTTTTAGAAGAGCACGGTGCAGCCGTTGTGAACGTTAAACTCACTGGTTTTTACGAAGCGCAGCGGAGTAAAAATCCAGTGCAGTGATTTTTTGGGCTATCACCATTTTCTTAGTCGGTTTTTGTTTCTCTTAATATCATTGTTGTTGCATCAACAGGGCAAACCGTAACGCAAAGTCCACATCCAAGACATGCTTCAGGATTGTATTCCATCTGATTGTCATTGAAAATTCGTGCATTAAAAAAGCATCTATCAACACATTCACCACAATGGATACAAATCTCAGCATTTGTAACCGCTATATATTCAGAGCGGACCATTAGCTCTTTTCGTTCGGTAAGCTTTATTATTTGCAATTCATGACAACAACAAGAACAGCAGCTACACAATGCAAAAATTTCGTGGTCAGGCATGTATAAAGCAAGATGGATAAGACCGCTTTCGTTAGCTTTCTTTAAAATATCAGCAGCTTCAGTTAAAAAGACATGACGGGCTTTCCCCATTGAAACGAAATTGTCTCCGACTTTATTTAGAAGGAAACAAACTTCCAAGGGCTTGTCACATCTTTTATAATGGGTTCTGCATTCACAATTCTGCACCGCCACTGAATTTGCATTTGTAAGTATCTCCATTACCTGCTCTGTCGGCAATACCCATTGTTTTGCGCTAAGTGACTCTGAAACCGGGATGATTTTTGAAGATGCTGAAATTTTCCCTTTGCTTAGCCATTTATCATAATTGACAATCCTTTTCTCAAGGAAAGAATCAGTAATATATTTTTTTATCTTCATCTTACCTCTCCTCGTTTATCTTATTGGAGCCCAACACCCCAAATAAGCGGTTTATCCGCTTCATTTGGATTATTGGAATACATATTTTTTTTAGTATACTTAATTATAACTGATCCAACTCTATAGTGTCTTCTTTGTATTCAAACTGATTACTGTGTCCAATAATTTGAATGTTTAAAAAATCTGAATTACCTAACTCATCTGTATTCCTGTCGTCCCATTCCATAAGATTCGTTTGAACTGCATCTGTTTTAATCTGTGTTTGAGGAGGCATTGTAGCTTTACTTTGTTGCCAATCAAAAAAGCCTGTTCCATTAATACCAACAAATTTTTGTTTTTTTACGAGTGTCCTTTTTGCATGTAATTGTAAGCCACTACAAACGTAAGATTCACTCTCAGTTACAAATACAGATTGGTTCTTCTCAAATTCTAATCTTAGACCAACTACCCAACCTATATTTTCTTCACAGTTATGGTTATCAATTAGGTAGTTTGTAAACCAATCAATGACTCTTTTACCATTAATTATGACATTCTGTGCATTGAAAGTTACTGGCTTGTCAGGTTCCGTGACGAATAACAGTGTTAGAGTTATCTGATCCCAGTTATAAATATCTGCAAACCAATAATTCCCTACTTTAAACCCAACATTGACTTCATCCTGTGGAATTAAAGATAAAGTTTGAATGCCATAGTGCCTTGCTTTTTGGATTGCGGGCTTTGAGAAACCTCTCTTTGAAACAATTATTTTAAAATTTGCATTAATATCTGAAGCTTTTGTGACAAAAGCGTCTATCTCAGGCGTCCCTACCTTTTTGCTTAAATCCTTACACTCAATAACTCCTAATAGACTTTGCCCCGCGAATTGACCTCGAATAACTACATCAAACTGTCTGCTATGCCCATGCCTGTCTTTTATTTGCTCATTGTGGGAGACTTCGGCACTTGGGTCTACTTGATTTTGAATATCTGCAACAATTTTTTCAAAATCAACACCTGTATTCATTTTTGGCAAATTTCTCTCCTGATTTTTCCAGGTTATAGTAGATATAAAACCGTTGCTCTATCTCGTATTATTATGTTTTTTAGAAATTTCATATTTTTTTTGAGAACGCCGCCTTCACCCGTTGGGCAAACTTCCTTAAGCAGTTTGAAAAACAACAACATTTGTAATTATGAAACTCTTTTAACATACCACACCTTAAACCCGGTCGGTTGTGCAAGGGCATTGTTATAGATTTAATATTCTTTTAATATTACCCAATGCGACATCAGCTGTTATTAGGTCACCTTCTAATTTATGCATTTCTAAACAAGCTTCCTCTTTTGCAATTGTGAGAAGGTTGGCATGTTGAGCTATCGACTTAAAAACAAATAATTGGGTTGATTGAAAAGCCGTAATAGAACGAAAGTAATCAAGATCAATATCTAAAATATAATTATGAAAAAATGAAGGGAGAAGAGTTTCAACATATGAGACCGCATCGTTTAAAAAAATATCATCAATAAGGTTTGCAGCCAAATCAATTAAACAATCATCATTGTGAGGGCCTCGTTTGCAGTTGGGTAAACAAATATAGTTATACTCAATAATTGGATGGGCATTATATGTGTGCTGGTGTCTTGCGTCAAAAATTCGTTTGTTAACAAAACCATTATTTCCATCTCCTCCAGAGGGGATTACGAAAACAGAATTGACAATCCCTGCTTGTACCGCAAAATCTATATGCTCATCATTCCTCAATAAATTTATACATTCATTGAGAGATTTCTTCCCCGATCTATAATTATTTACAAGTAGACTCTGTTCGGACAGCATATTTTGGACTAAATTTTCACGATTTTGAATATCTTTATGTTTCCCATATGAGTAATGTTGAAAAGCAGGATGTGTATCTGTGTGATAATCTAAAGTTATTACATTATTTCCTGGATATTTTTCCCATGCTTCCAGAACATGATGATGTTCATCGCAAACAAACAATTCTGTCATTTGTACCTCTTTTATTAACCTTGAAAATCTGTGGCTTGTCCGTCAGCATTTTCGTTGTTGAGATCACATTCCTTTTCGTTGGGTTTGTACTAGCACTGTGTTTATTTGATTATAAAAGTTACGATTTATTTTTCCCACTCTTGGATAATCTTGTCAAATTCAACATTCTTCCACTCATCTTTCCATATTTCTAAATAATTTACATCATTAGAGGATGGTTGTTTATCTGGATCACATTTATCTATTTTTACCAATGAAGGCATAATTATGGATTCACCAAGCAGTAGAGCTTCACCGGATTGCAAGGATGGTAAATTCTCAATTAAATTCCCAAGAGTATCAGGGAGTAGTTTTTTTACATAATTTTGATCATTAGGATTTGTTAATCTCATCGCAATGAAATTATTACATTGGGAAAAAATAGTTTCAGATATTTCAGATGGTCTTTGGCTTACAATACCTAAAGTTACACCATATTTTCGGCCTTCTTTTGCAATTCTCTCAATAGCCTTTCTTGATGATCTAAACTTTGCTGAATTATCTTTTGGTACGTATTTATGAGCTTCTTCATAAACAAGTAATAAAGGTGTTTCTAAATCAGCACCATCATCTAAATATTTTTTATAAAAATATCCATAATCAAATAATAACTTGGAAATAAGAGACACTGTAATACTTAGAACTTCAAAAGGCACACCACTTAAGTCAATAATTGTTACATTTGATAGTCGTGTCTTGTATCCAATAAACTGTTTAATAGCATCCTCAAAGGATATATTTTGGGATTTCTCTCCAAGTAAGAAATCGAGCCTTTTATCATTTATTTTACTTTCAAGCCTATTAATGAAATTGATTAGTTTTCCATTTAATGTTCCTGTGGCAGTTCCTTGCCCTTCTAATGTCTCAGAAAAAAGTACCGGGTAATTTTGTTCTTCAAAACTTATAATATTGCCATCATGCTTTTTCCATTGAATAGTATTTGTCTTACTATCTTTTTTTTCGTTATTCCTGTTCTTTGCATAATTTAGTACTTCATGGAAATTGAATTGTGTAGGGGTATCATAATTGATTTTCTCTTTGAATGACAAATCACCTTTGAAACAATATTTTTTATTATTTGTAATAGCCTCTTTGAAAACATTTCTTTGGTTATGATCATTTGCTTCTGTATCTAAAAATAGTTCTTCTAATTCTTCACTGTTAAGCATCCAATAAGGTAATATTATGTTTTTTATATTTAAAATATTAGCATTTTGAAAAGCGGTTTGATATTCATTGTGAATATCAAATATAATGATATGGGAATTATTTAGTCCCTCATAATTGTGTTTTTTTTCATTGACAGCATTTTGTAATATTTTTGCTATTGCGTGTGATTTTCCAGAACCACTTGAGCCAACTATGGCAAAATGCTTGTTGAAAAATTTATTGCCGTTTACTGGAACTTCAATATTCTCATCCTGAGAGAGTGTAGAAAATAAAAATTTTTCGTCTGGTTTAAATCCGTTCTCGTATATTATTTTAATATCACTATGGCTTGCGGGTTTTACTTCTGTTGGCGGAATAGTTAAAGCATCTCCTCCTCTTGTGAATTCATTATTAAGAATTGTTCCAAGGGGGCTTGCTTCTAATATGTAAGCATTGTAAATTTCTTTTTCTTTATTTCCATCTTCATTTGTAATTATTCTTTCTTTTAATTCAATCTGGTAACTCTCAATAATTGCAATTAATTTACACCCTTCATCATCAGATATTTCAAGATACGAACCGATTTTTAAATCGCCAAGCGCATCATCTATATTTTCCTTAAATGCTGTCAAGTCAGCCACTTCAATCTTTACTTTGTTTGGGAAAACCGAAGTTACATGAGCAAGTTTTTTGGGGTTTATGGTGTCCATGGTGTTTCCATTTTGTTAAAGGATGAATTTAATATCAAATATGCTTGTTATATGTATATCTGTATTCCGTATATCTTCATCTATACGCAATGGTTTATTAATAAAAAACTGAAATATTTCTTTAGTTTTATTAAAATCTGACTGTATCAAATCTGTTAAGGTTTTGTTTGAATGTATAAATTTTAAACAGATATTATTATTGACTGTAGAAGGTGTTTTTAATGATGCCAAAGAAAAGTGAGCATTATAAAAATCGTGCCCATCTTTAAGCATGATCCCTTCAGTTTGTAACTCAGTTTTTAATTGCAATAAAGTTGTATCACCAATATTTCTGAAATAAACATATGGTGCCCCTGATTTAATAACTTTATGAGTTGCGGGGCCAGTCTTTTGGTAAAATTTACGGATTATTTGTATAGATATTTCTTTTACTGTTGATACTTTTTCACGTCCTGTTAATTCAACGATTATAAATCGTTCAAAGTTGTCAATGTTTCGCCATGTAAAATGTCTATTT
>JADGFI010000029.1:6719-74945 GCA_016743945.1 Desulfobacteraceae bacterium | reverse complement strand
GGCATAAAGCGCCCCCTCAACACAGGCTTCATTTCCCTGGACAAACCTGATGTTATTTTTGTGAGTCATTTTCCCCTTCCTGCTGCTTTAGGATTTGAATTGCTAAATCAGGGCATCGGAGTTCGCAGAGCATACACGCTATGCAGTCTTCCGGTCGTACCGCTTCCACCTTCCCGTTTGAGTCAAGCTCAAGTACTTGTTTGGGACAGAAATGAACGCATATACCACACCCTTTACACCATTCTTTGTCAATTACATGTGTGACTGATTTGCCTTTTGTCATAATATCCTCATAATAGATAAACCTATCCAAATTCAAGGCATTCATTATGTGATTTAAATTCATATGTCAAGGATTACCGAAATTAAAATGAATGGAATTCATTTTTTTTTAAAAGGGACCAACATGATTTTTCTAACCCCCCTTATTAATATAGTAAATCTGTTCAATGGGTGTTTTCCCAACTTGTTTGATTGGAAATAAAAAAAAAGATGTTGACAATATTTTTCTCGGTGGTATGACTACAGACATCGGACTTCATTTTTTAAAAAAAGGAGATTAGAGTGGTCAATTTTAAATCCTTGAAAAAACCTCTTTTGTCACAGGAGGTCGAAAACCAGCTCAAAAAATCCATCACCGACCGTACTTTTAAGCCCGGTGAAAAACTTCCCACAGAACTTGAACTCTGTGAGCAATTCCAAGTGAGCAGGGTTACCATTCGTGAAGCATTGAAAAGTCTGAAAAAAACAGGATTGATTTTGACAAAAAGGGGTATGAATGCAGGGGCTTATGTGTGTGAACTCAATGCTGATGCCATCACGGAAAGCTTTCATAATCTCATCCAGATGGGCAAAGTTGATTATGATCATCTCATTGAAGTCCGATTGTATCTGGAACCTGCCACGGCAAGAAGTGTGGCCATCCATGCAACGGAAAATACCATCGGCAGCCTTGATCGCCTTCTTGATCAGGCCGAGAAGATACTCCTTACTTCGTGCAGAAAAGCCCGGCTTCTCAATGTCAGCTTTCATTGCGAAGTTGCGAAAATGGCTTCCAACCCCATCGTTCATTTCATTACAGAGTCGGTTACCCATGCCTACTCCGAATTTTTGATTGAAAAAACCAAAAAAGAATTGGACCATAAAGGTGTCCAAATTCTCATTGACCAACACAGAGGAATCGTCGATGCCCTCCGTCAAAGAGATCCTGATATGGCCTATGAATTGACCCGGCTTCACCTGGAGAATGCAAGGGCCATGTACAAACTGCTTGTCCGGACCACCGACGATTAGGCTTTCCCCTAGGAAGGCAATCCCATAAATTTTTTGTGGAATTCCTGATAGGCAGCGCCATGGTTATGGATTACAGCGATATTGATTCCCGGGACAATCGGCTGCCCATACCTCCCCCTGCCAAGGATATTCATATTTTTTTACCCCAAACCTAAGGATAGTTGAAGGAGAAAAGATGATAAAAATTAAATTTAAAACCTTTATGATGATTGCATTTGCAGTAACGATTGGGTCTTTGTTTTACTCTTGTGTGTCCACATCTTCCCACCCCCAAAAAGACATGGACCAAATGAAAGATAATATTGTTTACGATTTACCGGAGAGCGCATCTGTTTCCAAGGTGTCTTATTTCTATGAGGACTACAAAGGAAACCCAACCCTTCATTTTGAAGTGGATATCAAAAATATAACACAGGTGGCTCATCGATATCGCCTGAATATACTTCTTCCCCAGGGACCTGCCGTGGGCGGGATGTACCCTAGAAAGAAAAAAGCAATTGAACCAGGAGAAACGCTTACCCGTAAATTTCCGGTTTATATTGATTCGAAAAAATTGCCGTCAAATTTCATGCCCACGGGATTTACCCTGGTCGTAAAAGAATTGTAATTGGAGAAAAATGCTCACCCCATAATTTGAACTTAAACTTTTGAACTCAAACCCAGGAGGATACCATGGTTGTAAAAAGATTTAGATTTGCGCATCTTTGTTTTATTGCATTAATTACCCTCGTTTTTGCCGTTACCTCACCCCAAAAAGCAGTTGCCCTTGAATTTCTTTCCTTTGGAACCGGAAGTCCGGCAGGAACCTATTATTTTATCGGAGCCGGGTTCTCTTCCATGATTAATAACAATGTTAGCGGTGTCCGGGTGACAGCTGAATCCACAGCGGCATCCACTGAAAATGCAAGACTGATGATCCGTGGGGAAATGGACATGGGTCTTGCCTGTATGGGAACCCTCGGCGATTTGAAAAAGCAGGGTTTGGATGTGGATAAAATACGTATCATTGCAGTGGGACACTCAAGTGACACTCACTGGATTGTCCGTAAAGATTCGGGAATTAAATCCATCTATGATTTTGAGGGCAAGACAATCGGCGTAGGTCCTGCCGGTAGCGCTACCTTAAATATCTGGGCCAAAAATCATCCTGAAGCAGGGTGGGACATGCCTTTTTCAAAATTTAAACCCAAATATATCTCCTTTTCCGAAGTAACAAGGGGCCTGAGGGATAAAACCATTGATGCCGGTATCATTGCTGCGGGCGCGCCTTTGGCCTCGGTCATGGAAATTGCCCGGGATATCCCCATTGAACTTCTGGACATGGAACCTGAGTGTCTGGCAAAAGTTAGGGCCAAATATAGCAATGTGATTCCTTTGGTTATTCCTGCCGGAACTTACCACGGCATTGACCATGACGTTCACACCTATTGCCTGCCCCAGGTATGGTTTTGCCGTAAAGACCTTTCCGAAGATGTTGTCTATGAGATGATCAAAACCGTTTATGAAAACGATGAAGACAGGAATGCCATTCATCCCATGGCCAAGATGTACACCGTTGAAAATGCCTTCAAGGGAGCCAACACAGTTCCCGTCGGCTTTCATCCCGGCGCCGTCAAATATTACAAGGAAAAAGGCGTCTGGGATAAACGCGAACAAATGTACGAATAAATCCTAACCAGGCCATCAGGGCTGCCGGGGAATCCTTTGCAAATAGGTCCCCGGCAGCCCTGACAATATTTTGTATTTTTACTTTGAGGACAGATAATGACAGAGAATTGCATTTTAATCCAGGAAGCCCCCAAGCCCAAAATACCCATGCTCATAAAAGGCATTGCCCTTTCAATGAGTCTTTTTCAGCTTTTTACCGGGATCTTCCAGCTCACGGCAATGAACCAGCGGGTCATACATGTCACCTTTGGTTTGGTGCTTATATTTCTTCTTTACGATTTCCGTCAGAAAAAGAATAAAAAAATTACCTGGGACGGCACTGTACTGGCAGGGATAAGTCTTTTTTTCGGTATTTATGTCTTTTCAACCTGGTTCAAGAAAATAGGGGCCATCGGAATGGCAACCCCGATCCATGAACTGGTGTTCGGCGGTGTTTTTATTTTGTTGTGCATGGAAGCTGCCAGGAGAACCCTGGGACGCGTTTTTCCCCTCATTTCCCTCTTTGCCTTGGTCTATGCACGCTATGGCGAGTGGCTTCCGGGACTTTTGGCCCATAAAAATTATTCTTTTGAACGGATTATCAGCAGCATGTTTATCACCACCGACGGTCTGTTCGGCATGCTCTGCGGTATTTCAGCCACCTATATTTTCCTGTTTATTCTTTTCGGATCGCTTCTCCGGGAAGCAGGCGGCGGCAATTTTTTTATAAATTTGTCCTTTAGTATCTTCGGTCATGTCAGGGGCGGCCCGGCAAAGATTGCTGTTGTGGCAAGTTCCCTTTTCGGCATGCTGTCGGGAAGCGGGACGGCCAATGTAGCAGGAACCGGGCAGATTACCATTCCTTTGATGAAACGCAGCGGATATGAACCCTATTTTGCAGCGGCCGTTGAGACGGTTTCCAGTGCCGGCGGTCTTCTTATGCCCCCCATCATGGGCAGTGCTGTATTTATCATGATGGAGGTTCTGGGAGTCAATTATCCGGTGATCATGAAAGCTGCCGGTCTCATCGCCATCCTTTATTATGTGGGGCTTTTTATGATGATCGATATCGAAGCCCAGAAAACAGGAATGAAGGGGCTGCCCAAAGAGAGTCTGCCCAAGCTTGGCAAGACCCTGAAAGAGGGCTGGTATTTTTTCATTCCCATGGTGGTTCTGCTTTTCCTTCTCACCTATTCCAAGGTGTCTGTGACACGGGCGGCTTTCTGGGCAACCGTGGCCATCCCCTTGTGTACCATTTTTGGGGGGAAAAAAGGGGTGATGAATCCCAAACAAATCATAGACGGCCTGATCAGCGGTGCGCTTACCGCCCTTCCTGTTATTGCAATATTGACCCTGGGAGGTGTGGTTCTTGGAATGATAACCCTGACAGGGCTTGGATTGATGATGTCTGGACTTCTCATCAAAATGTCCGGCGGTAACCTTTTCATACTTCTTTTCTTGACCATGATAGCCTCCATTATCCTGGGCATGGGGGTTCCCCCGGTGGCAGCCTACATCGTCCTGGCAATTCTTGTTGTGCCGGCATTGACAAAGCTTGGGGTTTACCCCCTGGCGGCTCACATGTATGTGTTTTATTTTGCCTGTATCGCCGGTATCACGCCGCCAATGGCACCGGATGCATTTGTGGCCGCGGGCATTGCAGATGCGCCCATGATGAAAACGGCGTTTACGGCCTGCCGCCTGGCCCTGGTTATCTTTATTATCCCTTATATGTTTGTTTACAATAATGCCCTTCTTTTGATCGGTACGCCGGGTCAGATTTTTCTGGTCAGTATTACCGCATTTTTCGGGGTAATGGCCCTGGCCAGTGCAGCCCAAAATTATCTGGGAGGCAAACTGACCCTGATTGTTCAAATCCTGCTCTTTATCGGAGGGGGATGTCTGATCTATCCGGGATGGCCTACGGACGTCGCTGGGTTCATCATTGTTTTGTTTATCTCATGGTGTAGAATTCCGGATACCCTTTATCGATATACCCTGGGATTATTTACCCATAGAGAGACCCATTTTTCAGCAGGTAAATGACCTTGGCAAGTACGAAAAAATATAATAAAATTTTACGGAAAAGATTAATGACGATGGAAACACCACCTATTGAATATCAGCTCAGCAGATATCTGGCCGATACACGATTTGAGGATCTGCCCCATGAGGTTGTCCAGTACTGCAAACAAATGATAATTGATTCTCTGGGCGTTAGTATCCCCGGGAGCCTTGCGCCGGGCTGCAATGCAGTTGCTGACCTGGCAGGTCAATGGGGGGGGGGGCAAGGAGCCACCATAATGGTATCCGGCCATAAAACAACTCCCCCCCTGGCAGCTCTTGCCAACAGCACCATGATGCATGCCCTGGATTTTGATGATACCCTGGATGCTTCAGCCCTGCACACCTTTGTGAATATTCTTCCTGCGGCCCTTGCTGCTGCGGAAACACAAGATAAAGTGACCGGGCCTGAATTGATTACATCCATCGTCCTGGGCGTGGATATTATCTGCCGTTTGAGCCTTGCAGTTTCACGGCCCCTTTCCTGGATTCGGACCGCTACCTGTGGCGGTTTCGGTGCGGCAGCCGCCGTTGGAAAGCTTCTCAAGCTGGATGCGGAGCAAATGGCCAATGCCCTGGGGATTGTATACAGCCAGACTGCAGGAAATGCCCAGGGCCTGGTCGAAGGCCGGCTGGTAAAAAGGCTGCAACCTGGATTCGCAGCCCAGGCCGGTGTTACTTCGGCTTTTCTGGCCCAGAAGGGTATCACCGGAAGCCAGGCATTTCTAACGGGTGAATATGGATTTTATCCTCTGTATGAACGGGGTGAATATGATCCTGAACCGGTCACCCGTGCTCTGGGAGATCATTATACCATTCTGGATTTAAGCATAAAACCCTATCCGGCATGCCGGATGACCCATTCTTCAATTGATGCCGCCCTGGAACTGAGATCCGGTCTTCTGGACCGGCTGGATGATATCACGCAAATTCAGGTGATTGCCTCCCCCATGGTAAAGCAGATGGTGGGCAAACCCTTTAATCCGGGAAGGACTCCCCAGGTGGATGCCCAATTCAGTATCCCCTACACCGTGGCCACCGCCCTTGTGAAAGGAGAGGTCTTTTTGGATCATTTTGAGGCCGAGGCAATTTCAGATCCAGATGTGAAAGCGCTTGCGGATAAAATCCATGTGATTGCCTCCCAGGATTTAGCGGCCAATGATATTTTTAATGCCCGGATGAAAATAACACTCAAGGGTGGTGAAACTAGGGAGGCAAAGATTAAGATTCCCCTGGGGAATCCGGCCAGACCCATGGGCATGGAAATGTGCCGGGAAAAATTTAAACGCTGCATTGATTTTTCAGGGCTCAAATTTGACCAGGACCGGCAGGAAACCCTTTTAAAACGGGTAGAAAACCTTGAAAATATGGACAATGTCCAGGAAATACTGGAACTTATGACGCTATGAAAATCCAAGAACTCTTTGACAGGGGAGCTGCTACTTACGATCTCCATCGGCAAAAGGTGATCCCCTGTTTTGACGATTTTTATAATACGCTTGTGGAATTGATTCCGTTTGAGAAAACTGAACCCTTCACCTTTCTTGACCTAGGAGCTGGAACCGGCCTTGTCACAGCTTTTATCCTGGAATTTTTTCCAAACGCCCAGGCTCATTTGGTGGACCTTTCCGAACAAATGCTTCAAAAGGCTGAAAAACGGTTCCAGAACGATGACAGGGTCAAGGGCTACTACGCCATGGATTACGCTTTGCAATTGCCCGAGGGGAAATATGGATTGGTTGTTTCGGCCATGTCTGTTCACCACCTGACCCATGGGGAAAAAAAGCAGCTATTTCAATTGATCCATACCCATTTGCTGCCGGGTGGGTCATTTATCCATGCCGATCTTATCTTGGGAGACACCCCTAAAATGGATGCTATTTTTCAGGATAAATGGTTGAAACATATTCAAGGCACCGGCATAAAAGGAGATACCCTAGAACAAATTTTAGAAAGAATGGCCCAGGATCAGCCTTCCAAACTAAAGGACCAGCTGGCGTGGATGACGGCTGCCGGGTTCCATGAAGTGAACTCTTTTTTTGAATACGATAATTTTGCCGTTTACACCGGCGTTAAACAGGTTTGAAAAAATCAGATATTCTGATGTTTATAATAAAGGAAAAATCATGACCATAGATCAGAAACAATTACAAAAAGCACTTGCAGCACTCATTGGTGAAGACAATACCTTTGCCGATGGTCCCACGCTCATGGCTTATGCAAAAGACACCATGCCCTGGGATGTTGAATCCCAGAATATTCCCCTGGCAGTAGTTCGGCCGGGAAGCAGCCTGGATGTTTCCCACGTATTGAAATATGCCAACGATAATGACATACCCGTCCATACCCATGGTTCTGGAACTTCCCTTGTCGGATTGGGGCGGCCCAAAACCAACTGCATTGTTCTGGACATGGGACGAATGCAGGAGTTCAAGGCCTATCCAGAGAGGGGGTATTTTGAAGTCGAGCCCGGGATGCACATTGGCAAACTGCGCAAGGCCCTGGCCGAATATAATGCACTTTTGCCGGTGTTCCCGGGAAGTGAACCCATTGCAACCATTGGGGGTTCCATTTCAGTTAACACCAGTGCCCATGCGGTTGATGCAAGTCTTGGAAAACCCGGAGACTATGTTCTGGGAATGGAAGTCGTGCTGGCCAACGGCGATATCCTCAAAACCGGAACCGAGTCCACCCGGAAACCGGCAGGAATCGAAATCACCAAATTTCTGGTGGGGTCCGAAGGCCTTTTGTGTGTCATCACCCGGATTCGAATGCGATTGATTCCAGCACCCTGTCTGGAAAACATCGTGGCCTATTATAACAGCACCGAGGATATTCTTGATACGGTTATGGCTATGTATGCCAAAGGAATTCCAACACCTCTTTTCTTTGAATACCTGGATGAAAAATCGACTGTTGTGGGATTCAATGCCGTGGGGCTCGAACCCCCCGAAGGGGCCGTGGCCATGATGACCATTCATTCCGCCACTCCAGAAGGCTGTCGGGCAAAGGCCAAGGTATTTCTTGATTTTTTAAAGCAAACATCTCCAAAAGAAGCACGAATCGTGGAAGATGCTGACGAGTGGGGTAAAATCTGGAGCAGCCGGGCCGAGGCCGGCAACTATGTGTATCGCCTGGGTGCAACCTTTGGAAGTGAAATCACTGTTCCTGTTGATAAACTCAAAGAGGCATTTCTCGAAGCCAAAGAGACTATTCTTAACCTGGATTCCTACAAAGGAAATGAATTCTATTCCTTTGGCCACATCGGTGCGCCAACCATCCATGCCTATGCATTTATTCCCACCAAGGACATTCCTGACCAGGTGAAAAAGGATGTGACCATGGAGGTGAGAAATAAAACCGAGTCCCTCAATGCCCGCTATGGCGGATGCGGTGGAGAATGGGGTCTCACATCACAGCGTGTCGGTTTTCTTAAGGAAAAATACGGTCAAACCTATTACGATTTTCTGGTGAATCTTAAGAAAACATTTGATCCGAACAATATCCTCAACCGAGGGAATTTGGAGGGGTGGATGTGAGTGAGCGAGAACGTATTAAAGCAAATTTGATCAAGGAAATTGGAAAATGCAGATCCTGTCGGTTCTGCGTGGATGTCTGCCCCACCTACCAGGCATCCCATGGAGTGGAATCTTTGTCTTCTTTTGGCAGGCTACAGATAATCAAATATCTTTTGAAAGGGAATCTGGAACTGGATGACGCCATGGCGTATTGTCTTTACAGCTGTCTTCAGTGCGGGCGGTGTGAGGTGGTCTGCAAGAGTAAGGGGCAGAGCCTTGAAATTGGTGAACTCATCCAGACGGGCCGCACACTTGTTTCTCAGACTCTTGTGGAGGGAAAATCAAATGAAAAAGTCTAAAGCTCTGGTTTCCCAGGCCCTGGCAACATTGAAAGAAAATATTCGGCGTACCGGTGATCCCCTGGGCTTTACCCGAGATTATTGGTCCGGTTGGGCAGCTGATCTTGGACTTCCCAAGGGGGGTGACACCATTATTTACACCGGACGCATGTATCAGATGCTGCCCTATGTCATTCAAACCACCAGCATGGTCCCCATGGTGAAGCCTTTTCTGGAATTACCAGGCGTGCCTTCCTTGATCCGGGCCGGCAACAATATGGTTGGCGAACCCATCATCCGCATGAAGGCAAGGGGTGAGAGTGATATCCGAAAAAGAGGAGAACAGGTTCTAAACGGAGTGGTCCTGGCCCTGACCTCATCTGGCGTATTTCCTGGATATCTTTATGGGGAAGAGCCATACAGCGGCGTGCTCCTTCACGACTTGGGGCTTGATGCCCAGGTTCTTGAGCATGTTCAAAACGTGTACCAGATATTTGTTCGTAACGGCGTAAAAAACATCATCACACTGGATCCTCATACCACCTTTATGCTTAAGCGGGTATTCCCCGAACTTTTGCCTGAATTTGATCTGAATATCCGCCATTATACTGAAATTTTGGTCGAAAAAAATATGGCGAATTTACCCTTTTCTTCCAATAATCTTCCGTCAGAATTTGTGATCCATGACTCATGTGTCATGTCACGTGATCTTGAAATCATAACGCCTATTCGTACCCTGGCCCACCGACTAGAATTAAATATCGCTGAACCGGAAAACAGCGGCAAAAATACGGGATGCTGTGGGGGGCCGGTGGAATATGCATTTGGCGACCTTTGCCATAAAATTTCACGTATTCGCATGGAGGAACTGGCTCAAATGGGAAAGGATATTATCGTTGCCTGTCCCATCTGCCTGATCAATTTGAGACAATATGAAAGTGAAATGGGGGTCAAGGTCTGGGATATAGGTGAGATCCTTTATCAGGCTTTGCAAACTGTTCACGCGTGATGCGCCGGGCCATCGGGTGAGGGTGTTATAGCCCTTGCCCGGTGGCTTCGGCTGGCAAAAATTCCTGAAAAACAGATCAGAACCGCCCCGGAAAAAAAGTAGATATCCAATCCTTCTTTCCAGAATACCCACCCCCAAATAGAAGAAAAAACAACAGTGGCGTAGGTAAAGGGTCCTACCTGGGCCGCTGGTGCAATGGAGTATCCCTTGGCCATGAAAAATTGACCAGCAACCGCCACTGCACCCATGCCCATTAATAATTGAAACTGGGAGAGGGTGGGGCATTGCCAGGCCCAGAAAAGGGGCAGGGCTGATACAAAAGTAGAAATCAGGGTGAAATAAAAAACCATGGTCCCGGGGGACTCTGTATCAGACATCCTGCGAATCGTCACCGCCGCAAGGGCCACGCATATCCCGGCACCAATACCCACAAAAGAGGTCATGTTGATAATATTGCTGTCGGGTTTGAGAATCAGAAAAATTCCCAAAAACCCGATAAGAATTGCCATCCAATTTTTCAAAGAAACTTTTTCATGCAGCCAGACCAATGCAAAAAAAGGCATGAAAAGAGGGGATGTATAGGACAGCAGGGTGGCTTCGGCCAGGGGCATTTTTCCCAGGGTGTAAAAATAGCAGTACATGGCGCCAAGACCGAAAACAGACCGCATGAAATGGAACCCAAATACCTGGGTGGACACTGTAAGGGGCCGACCCCGGCCAAAGCCCATGCCCAAAAGCAGTATCAGCGCAAACAAATTTCTAAAGAACACGATCATTTCAAAGGGAAGTCCCTTGGAAATCGTTTTAATACAACAGCCTAAGCCTGACATTAAGAGAGCATATCCCAAAATGAAAAAACAGGCCTTGAAAGGCTGATCAAATTTATGATTTTCGGGTTGCATCCTGCCCTCTCAACTTATTGATTATTGTCCTTTCCTCGATGATCAACGGCGAGGACCTCCTTCTTATACTCCTGCCAAATCGGTTTGGAAAGACAAAAACAACATGGGGTTATTAATGGGGATTTACCATATAAAAATCCCATGGTATAAGTTGTTGTATGAAGCCAATTTACAAAAACCTGGTCAGTGTTATCATCCCCACCTTTAATCGGGCCTGGACCTTGAAAACTGCAATTGATTCGGTACTGGACCAGACCCATGACCAAATCGAGATTATTGTTATTGATGACGGATCCACAGATAATACCCCGGATCTTTTGGCAGGGTATGGGAATCAAATCCAGGTGTTCACCCAGAAAAATCGTGGGGTGAGTGCTGCGCGAAATTTAGGGATTAAACGAAGTCATGGTGAGTTTATTGCGTTTCTGGATTCCGATGATGCCTGGGCAACCGATAAAATTTCTTGTCAAATCGATTTTTTTGCCCAGCGTCCAGACGCCCTCGTCTGTCAAACAGAGGAGATCTGGATACGCAAGGGCAGAAGGGTCAATCCCAAGATCAAACATCAAAAACCATCGGGTATGATTTTTGAGCCTTCTCTTCATCTGTGTTTGGTGAGCCCATCTGCCGTGATGATCCGCAAAAAATTTTTTGAATTAAAGGGGGGGTTTAATGAAGATTTCCCGGTTTGTGAAGATTATGATCTCTGGCTTCGCATCGCAATAGACACTCCCATTTTTTTAATTGATAAACCTTGCACCATAAAGCACGGCGGTCACGAGGATCAATTGTCGTCCCATCATTCCCAGGATAAATATAGAATCGCTTCCATTGTGGGTCTGATTCAATCTGGATGCCTTTCCATGGAACAAGAACGAATGGCGGCAAGTGTTTTAGAAAAAAAATGCCAGATTTACGGCAATGGCTGTCTGAAAAGGGGGAGGACCGAGGAGGGGCAGCATTATCTGGGGTTGTATGATTCGATCCTTGGGACTGATTTATAAATCCGAGACACTCATTTCGTAAAAATATTGTCCGTCTTCCATCATGGACTTTTCCTGGATTTGTGATCTGGACAGATCCTCTCTTATGGTAATGCTGGAATTGGGCCCTTGGACGGTGGTGTCCTGGATGATTTTTCCATTGATGAGAAGCCGGGGAAGGGGGGGCGTTTTAGTGGCAAATTCTTGGAGTCCTTTTTTTTCAAGAACATATTTTTTGTTTTGTTTTTCAATATGATTTATCTGTTCTTTTAATTGATCTATTTGTCTGGCGTAGAGGTCCTGGGTTCCAAATATTTTGTTGAGTTCCTGTTCTGCCGTTTCTGCTGTTTCAGATAATTTTTTTATCTGAATGGTGGCTTTCTGTAAGCCTGCCACATCATTGTCCTTTTTTAAAAATGGAATGGCTTGTGTGATTTCTTTGGTTTCGTTTTGGGCTTTTTCCTGGATCTGGGCTCGTTGTGTGATCTGCTCATACAGTCCCTGGTCCTGGATTTCGATTAATTTAATTTTCCCCTTTAGTTCCTGCAAAAGACCTAGGGATTTTTCCAGATGGTTATCAATTTTTTGGATTTGCTTTTGTATGTGTTCATCCACCCCAATCTTTAAGAGGGCTGGTTTGGATGAACTTGTTCCTATCTTGCCGGCGTCAACCCCTTGTTTTGCAATGATTTTTGAAGAAATGATATGTCCAGCAGGATTTTGGCAGGCACCGGAGATGGTAATGTCTGAATCAATAATTTCTCGTTGGATGATAAGGTCGCCAAATCCTGAGACACTTGAATGGTTAATAAATTTTGCATGGACATTTCCCACCGAGGTAATGGTTGTTTCTGTGATACCCGCAGAGATATACAGATCACCGGACAATTCAATTGTCGCACCTTCTATTTCCTGGGCAGTAAGACTGATGCCTTTGACCGTGAATCCTTCTTTAACTATTCCGTTGACAATGATATTTCCATTGAAATCAATGTTGCCGGTTTCAAAGTCAACATCGCCTTTAATCATCAATTCCGGATTGACCGTGATATTGCCCATGGCATCCACATGGGGCTGACCGTCCAGAGCTGCATATAAGGTAAGCTCTTGTTCTTCCTTGATCTGAGTACCGCTGCCAAAAATAAAAATCGGGTCCAGGGGCTCTTCAATAAGGATGGGGTTGCCAAAGACGTCCATTCCTTGTTTCCCTTTCTTTGCCGGTGTCTTTTCTGCCAGGAGGTCGCCTTTATGAACATAGGGAATTGCGCCTCGATCTCTGAAATCGATGGCACCGTCTTCCTTTATTTTACCGGGGTTTGTAAACTCGTTTTCAAAGTGAAACTTTATGTGACCATCCTTGCCGGATACAGACGCTTCTCCCTTTGCCACTATAAGTTCTTGCTCTCCTGTTTCCAGACTTGAAATCCAGGCTTCAATGGCCTCATCTTCAATGATGCCAAAGGTGATCTCCTGGTCGCGCAGAAAATTTAGAAGGCTTGAGAGGGGTATCTCGGGAAGTTCCATCCCTTTAATCCTTTGAATGGATGCCGCTGTTTTATCCTTTGAGATTGAAATTTTAAAATATGCGCTTAAGAAGGCCCCTTTATCATCATTTTTTGTACTGGTTTTTTCAAGAGGGGCACAAGTGACAGGGCCTGGTTTCGAGGTAAGGGCTAATTTTAAGATTTTATGGATGAGATCCGATGGGACCGCCTCGGCAGCAGCAATGGCAGCGTCATCTACCGACACTATTGTCTGGCCTTCCCTTAAAACAAGGGATTGTAAATCAAGGACAACCGGATTAAGGTCGGTTTTTGAAGTGATGCTGTCAAATAAGGCTTTTATATGGTCGCAAAGTATAAAAAATTCATTTTCAAGGGATTCGGGGGTCACCGGGATATTGTTTTGATCCAGTAGTTCCCCAAGGGCGATGCTTTGATTTCCTTTTTTTTGTTTGAGGGCTTTTCTCAGATTAGAGCGGTGCATGAGGGTTTTTGCTTTTTTTTCGCCAATGAGTTTCAGGCATGCCGCGCTTTTTTTTTTCATTTTCTGGGCAATTTGAAACAGCTGCTTGTTCTGATGGCGGGTGATTCGTTTTAATTGCTGACGTTTCATGGACCGTTGAAATTGGACCAGGCAGTGTTTTGCCTGGTTGATGAGGTCTTCATCCTGGAAGGGATAAACAATGCACGAATTAATGCCTCCCTTGTTAATGGCTCGGATAACCATGTCCGGTTCGTCTGCCGGTACCATAAGCATCCGTTGGGTCAGGGGGGAAATCGATTTTGCATTTTTGTGTATGTCATCTCCTTCCATCTTGGGTAATTTGAAGTTGGAGATAAACAGGTTGAAGGGGGTGACTTTAGATTCCTCCAACCGCTGAAGGGCAGTTTTTGAGACGTTTTCGCAATGGACATCCCAGCCTTCCCTGGTAAGGATTGCCCTGGCATGGTCGCTTCTTGTCCCATTGTTTTCAAGAATGAGAATTTTGGGTTTTACCGGCGCTGTCATGGCGCCTTCCTTTTGTCAAGGGAAGGCATCTCAAATCCGTTTCCCAGAGACAGGTCATTAAAGTCGTTGAACAATCCGGTTATGGCTTGTACGAACAGCTCGTTGAGCATTTCCTGACCTTTTTCACAGAAGGGGGCGACAATTTTTTGCAATTCTTCCATGGTCCCAGGGGAGCTTACGGTTGTATGGAGGTTCAATTCTTTGAGTTGTGTTTCAATCGCTTCAATTTCAGCATCAATGACCAGCAGTTCTTTGGTATGGGCTTTTGTCGTTTCCATGAGTTCACAATTTAATTCATATAACTTGGCATTTTGTTTTTTTGCAAGGGTGATAAGTGCTTTATCTTCCAGAAACCGTTCATATTGTCCAATGCCATACCAAATGGCCTGGACCATTTCTTTGTTGTCCCAGGGCTTTGCGATATACCGTTGGACAGCGCCTTTATTCACGGCATTGATGATGGTCTGTATTTCTGAATGCCCGGTTATTAAAAAACGAATGGTTTCTGGATTTAGTCGTTTGGCATGTTCAAGGAATTGGGTGCCCTGCATACCGGACATTTGTTGATCGGAGATAATCAGGGAAAAGGGTTGCCCCGCTGTTTTAAGACTCTCCAGGGCCGATTCACCACTGTTGGAATATACGGATTCAAGGTTTTCTATTTTAAGCAGCCGGCAAATGGATTTGCCGATCAGGTCGTCATCATCAACAACCAGTACCCTGTGTTGATACCCCGATGTCATTTATTATTCCTTAAAATAAAGTTTTGATATGGGGGAGTGAGGAATACACAAATTACAGAACAAGTCGCTGGCCTTATCTGGTCTGTAAAATATCTTTTTGTTAACATTCCCGATTAACCTTGCATTGGTGGTAAAAATGTAAGAAAATCACGATAATTTCATTTTAACGTCTATTGTTTTTAAAAGCAATGATAAAGAATGTTGTTGTATGCCTAGGTCCGCTTTCAGAGAAAATAAAATAAGAATTTCCATGGATTTTACTAAGTTACTTGACAAGATATGTGCTGATTTATTAGATATGAGCCAACCATCAACAAGGGCATGGCCCACCATTATATAAAGGAGTTTTTCCCATGACAGATACCAGTGATGATCATCTATCTCTCAGTAAAGAAGAAAAGGCAAGTTTTGTGGTGGACATGTTTACCCGAATAGTCGTTCATTATGGTCTTTGGTTTTCAGAGGTCCGGCACCAAATGGGCATGGAAAAAGCCCTGTGTGTTTTGGACAAGGCAACCAAGAACAGTGTGGGAATCGGTATGAAACGTCTGTCAGGGGAATTGGGGTTTGAAATGGAAAAAGGGTTGCCCAAGGCATTATTGGACCTTGATGTGGATGCCATGGACGGCTTGATGGCGGCTGTGGCAAAAAATTGGCTTGTCAATGACGGGGTCTGGTTCCAGGCAGTGGAGTTTGAACATGGGATGAATGATGCCAAACGGTGTAATGATTCCTGCTGGGCAAAGTTTTCTCCCTATGAAGCCCATGCCATTAAGAAATTTTTAAACCTGGGCCATGCCCCGGGGCTTGCTGGATTGAAAAAGGCCTTGAATTTCAGGATGTATTCGCTCATAAATACACAATCAATTGTTGACGAGGGACCTCAAAGTTTTGTATTTCAGATGAATAAATGCCGGGTCCAGACGGCAAGAGCAAAGAAAAAATTGGATGACTATCCGTGTAAATCTGCAGGCCTGGTGGAGTATGCCTATTTCGCAAGGGCCATGGATTCACGGATTAAAACCCAGTGCATCGGTTGTCCGCCCGATGACCATCCGGATGACTGGTTTTGTGCGTGGCGGTTTAGTGTGTCGGAAACATAAGTTTACAGGAAATAAAAGAAGCGCTTAAATATAAAGGAAGGGATTGACCCATGGGAGCTACAGCAGATAAGATCCAGGAACTGAAGTTAAAAGAAAAAATTATCCTCGAAATGGGAGGCGAAAAGGCCCTGGCAAAGCGCCGGGAAAATGGAAAACTCAATGCCAGGGAACGGCTTGACCTTCTGTTTGACAAGGGAAGTTTTAGGGAGGTGGATATGTTTGTCACCCACCGGTGCACCAATTTTGGGATGGAAGAGAAAGAGATTCCTGCCGATGGGGTGATCACAGGCCACGGAAAGGTGGATGGCCGTATTGTTTTTGCCTATGCCCAGGATTTTACGGCAAGGGCCGGATCTCTGGGGGAAATGCAAGCCAAAAAAATCTGCAAGGTCATGGATATGGCCCTGAAAACAGGGTCCCCTATTATCGGTATGAATGATTCGGGAGGGGCCAGAATTCAAGAAGGGATTGATGCCCTGTCCGGGTATGGGGAAATTTTTTTCCGCAACTCAGCCGCTTCCGGCGTGATCCCCCAAATTTCTGCCATCATGGGGCCCACAGCTGGTGGGGCTGTCTATTCACCTGCCATGACCGATTTTATTTTTATGGTAAAAGAATCCAGCTATATGTTTATCACAGGTCCCAGTGTGATAAAGGCGGTGACAGGAGAAGAGATCTCCTTTGAAGCGTTGGGAGGGGCCATGACCCACAATGAAAAATCCGGTGTGGCCCAATTTGCATGCGAGTCCGATGAAGACTGCATTCTAAATATTCGAAAACTGCTGTCCTATCTGCCCGCCAATAATATGGAAGATCCACCCATGACGGTCCCAACCGATGACCCCAATCGTATGGACGCGTCCCTGGATACCATCATACCGGATAATCCCAATCGGTCCTATAATATAAAGGATGTCATCACCTCCATTGTGGATGACGGGCAGTATTTTGAGCCCCACCAATATTTTGCCAAAAATATCGTGATCTGCTTTGCCCGACTCAATGGCCGCAGTATCGGTATCATTGCCAATCAGCCCAATAACATGGCCGGTTGCCTGGATATTGATGCATCGGATAAGGCCACACGGTTTATTCGATTTTGTGATTCCTTTAATATTCCCATGCTCACCATTGCCGATGTGCCCGGCTATTTGCCCGGAAGTGACCAGGAATGGGGGGGGATTATCCGCCATGGTGCCAAACTGCTCTGGTGCTATTCCGAGGCCACGGTCCCTAAGTTATTGCTGATCACACGCAAAGATTACGGCGGGTCCTATATTGCCATGTGTTCACGGCACCTGGGGGCTGACATGGCCTTTGCATGGCCCACGGCTCAGATTGCCGTCATGGGAGCTGAAGGCGCGGCCAATATCATTCATGCCAGAGAAATCAAAGGAGCACAAGATCCTGTTGCCAAACGGACGGAAAAGATTGACGAATATAATGAGCAATTTTCAAATCCCTATTGTGCAGCGGCAAGAGGCTATGTGGACGCCGTGATTGTGCCGTCGGAAACAAGGCCCCGGCTCATTGATGCCCTGGAGGCCATGGCCACAAAAAGGGAACTGCGGCCGGCCAAAAAACACGGAAATATTCCGGTATAAAGAAAGGGGAATAAAGAATGGAGAAAAAAAAATTAGCCGCTGCCATGGCAGCTGTAACCGCTTTTATCAAAACCGGTGAAGTGGTTGCCGGGGGCGAGAATTTTGCATCTGCTCAAATAGTTCCCCAGGGGAGGGCCGCCCAGGCAGGACCCGCTCCCCGGATGAATTTATGGGGAATAACCGGCCGCCAGGCATTGATGCAGGGCAGTACCATGATGCAACTGCGAATGTTTAAATAGGGCCGCTTTAACGAAAGCTGTTACCAGAAGAAACATAATTATTTAATACGAGTGATATTTTTCAGGAGAAAACTATAATGAGTGATCATAATCAAGTCGAAATGGCCCAAATGAACTATGACAAAGACAGACCTGCCGCCGCAAATCCGGTAAAAGTCCAGGACCTGTCCCTTCGGGATGGTCATCAGTCGCTGTTTGCCACCCGGGGCAGAACAGAAGACATGATTCCCGTTGCTGAACGAATGGATGAGATCGGATTCTGGGCCGTTGAAGTATGGGGCGGGGCCACCTTTGATACCATGCATCGGTTTTTGGGTGAAGATCCCTGGGAACGGCTTCGGACTTTGAAACGGTATTTCAAGAAAACCCCTTTTTCCATGCTGCTTCGGGGTCAGAATTTGGTGGGATATCGAAATTATGCCGATGATGTGGCCAGGCTGTTTGTGAAAAAGACCGTTGATAACGGGCTGGAGGTTTTCAGAACCTTTGATGCCCTAAATGATTATCGAAATTTTGAAACCGTGGTTCCGGTGATCAAAGAATGCGGCGCCCATTTTCAAGGGTGTATCTGCTATACCCTTACCGAAGCCCGGCTGGGCGGAGAGGTTTACAATCTGGACTATTATATTCAGAAGGCCAAAGATCTGGAAGACATGGGGGCTGACAGTATCTGCATTAAGGATATGGCAGGGTTGATGTCACCCTATGATGCATATGAACTGGTCAAGGCATTAAAGGCCAATGTCAAACCTCTGATCCACCTTCACAGCCATTTTACCTCGGGCATGTCCCCCATGGCCCATCTTAAGGCCATTGAGGCAGGAGTTGATATCATAGATACCTGTATGACCCCCTATGCCTACAGAACCTCCCATGCTGCCATTGAACCCCTTGTCATGTCTCTTCTCGGCACAAATCGGGATACCGGCTTTGATATACGGCGCCTGGCAGAGATCAACAATATCCTTGAACGAGAGGTGCTTCCCAAATACAAACATTTGCTGGATGATACCAAGGTCTCCATGATCGATATCAATGTATTGCTCCACCAGACCCCGGGCGGTATGCTGTCAAACTTGGTGAACCAGCTGCGGGAAATGGATGCCCTGGATAAAATTGATGAGGTCTATAAAGAACTGCCCCGGGTGAGAAAAGAACTGGGCCAGGTTCCCCTGGTCACCCCCACCAGCCAGATTGTAGGGATCCAGACGGTTAATAATGTTCTTTTTGATACCAAGGAAGAACGGTACAAAATGGTGACGGCCCAGGTAAAGGATCTGTGTTATGGCCTCTATGGTAAAACTTCTGTTCCCATTGACCCGGTAGTTCAGAAAAAAGCCCTGAAAGGATATGACAGGGGAGAAAAACCCATTACCTGTCGTCCGGCGGAGGTATTGGAGCCGGAGCTTGAAAAGGCAAGAGAACAGATTGGCAGTTTAGCCATGGATGATGAGGACCTCATCCTCTACGCCCTGTTCCCTGTGACCGGTAAAAAATATTTGCTGCAAAAATACGGCAAGGAAGAGGTGCCTGACAGCCTCAAGCCCATCACCCTGGAGGATGTGGAAAAACAGACAGCCATGATTAAAAAGGCAAAAGCAGGGGAGCTGATAGAGCGAACAACTGCCGCCAATATTCCGGAAAAAAGTGAATATTCAAGGACGTTTAATGTTTTTGTTGAAGGAGAATACTTTGAGGTGGGGGTTGATGAGGTCGGCGGATCTCCCGTGATCACCTACGCCGCTCCAGCCCCAGTTGCTCCAGTCGCTGCCGTCCCGGTCCCTGCGGCACCCGCCCCTAGCGCAAAGGCGACGGCCCCGGTAGCTCCTAAACCGGCACCCATGGCAGTTGCTCCGGCACCGGCTGCTACGTCGGGAACATCGGTGAATGCTCCCATGCCCGGTATGATCATCAAGTATGAAAAAAATGTCGGTGATGCAGTCAGTGAAGGGGAAACCGTTGTGGTGATTGAAGCCATGAAAATGGAAAATGCCCTGCCAGCCACTGCCAGCGGTGTGGTCGTTGCCGTCAATTATAAAAGTGGCGATTCCGTTGCCAAGGGTGACGTGCTGGCCGTTATTGAATGAGCAGTTTGACAAGCCAAGGCTTATGCTTATTTTGGTAGTCTTAAAAATATGCAGAAACCATATTCAGACCACCAATAGGAGAATAAATAATGGCATTTGAAACCAAAGAAGAACTGCTTGAATTATATATGAAGATGGATAAACCCCATTGTCCCCATTGTGACCAGGGAATGACCCTGTGGGAAGTTCCCCAGGTCGCAGTTTCCGATGGGCTGGGTTGGGGAACCCCCTACCTGTTCATCTGTTTTAATGATGACTGCCCTTCGTACAAAAAAGGCTGGGATCACCTCCAGGAGGCTATGGAACAGACGGCATCCTATCGGTGTATCAATGAACCGGGTCAGAAAAATTTTGAATATATGCCCGTATTCAGTCCCATGGGTGCAAAGGGCCAAATACTGGATGATGCCGTCTTGATTCAGCAGGAGGCCCAGAGAGAATTGGCCAAACAGACTTTTTCCCTATTGACCGATTATTATATGTCAAAGGACTGGGATGAGATTTTAAAGGTTGTGCTGGATCCAAAAATTCCACCCAAGGCGAGACTTAAGGCTGCTGAGATGGTCGGGGAACTGGGGGATTCAGAGGCAGCAGAGCATTTGATGAACCATAAATTTCCCACGCCGGTTCTCGTGGCAGGGGTGAAAAAGGCCATTGAACAGCTCCATGAACGTCATTATACAAGGGAGTGCCCCTATTGCGCGGAAATTATTAAAAAAAGGGCCACCCTTTGTAAGCATTGTAACAAAGAAGTTTCAAGGGCTTAGGGCTGCAAATCCCCAAAAAAAATATAAACCTAGGAAAATTAAAGTCTATAAAAGTAAAAAGCGAGGGCAATGGAAGAAGGAAGCGTTTCTTTCTTTTGACCTCGCTTTTTTATACCAAGGATTACACTATCGGATTCTAATACTATCGATTGATTTTCTCCATATTAAAGGAGCGGTAGATGATCATTTCCAGCTTTCTTTTTTCCGGGGAATAAAGGGTATCTTGAATGGATGCCATGTGTTTTTCGGCCGCTTCCCTGGAGGGAATAGCATCAAGTCCCTTGCCAATGGTTTTTCCGGAAACCGTATCCATGATAACGGCATTTCTGCCATCGGTGGAAACGGCAAAGGGAACCTGGAATTCATACACCAGCCGGGCACCTGACAAGATTTCCCGTTCATAAGACCCAATGGAACCTGCCACACAGGTGATTGCCATAAAAGGCCTGGTCTTGCAGAAGACAATCAGGTCAATGGCAGAGACATAGTCTTGTCCCTTGAATTGGACAACAAGCGCTTCATCCACTCGAATTTCTTGTTTCCTGAATCCTTTTATTTCCACTAAAAATTTTTCAAAGATCTGACGGCTGGCTTCAGATCCCACATTGTCAATTTCTCGTCCGGTAATAAAGTCTCTGATAGGTTCAAACATAAAAATTTTCGCTTATATTAAAGAGGTTCCTGTCATTTGCGCGGGTTGGGGGATGCCAAGGGCTTTGAGGATCGTGGGCGAAATATCCCCCAAAATTCCGTTTGTAACCGGTGTATCTTTGAACCGTTCTCCTGCCAGAATAAAAGGGACCGGGTTCAAGGTATGGGCGGTATGGGGGGATCCATTCTCGGCGATCATCTGTTCACAATTTCCGTGGTCCGCTGTGATAAAGGCTGTGCCATTGGTTTCCCATATGGCTTTTACTACTGTTTGTACACATCTGTCCACGGTCACGCAGGCCTGTATGGCCGCATCTAAAATGCCGGTATGACCCACCATGTCCATGTTGGCAAAATTTAACACAATGAATTCAAATTTATGGGAACGGATTTGTTCACAAACCGTTTCGGCCACTTCATTGGCAGACATGGCAGGTTTTTGGTCATAGGTGGCAACCTCCCTGGGGGAAGGGATCATTATCCGCTGCTCACCTTCAAAAACAGCCTCATTTCCCCCATTGAAAAAATAGGTGACATGGGCATATTTTTCTGTTTCGGCAATTCTGAGTTGGTTTTGCCCCTGACGGCTTAACACTTCTCCAAAAACATTAGCCAAATGCTCAGGGCCAAAGGCGGTGGGAAGATGAAAGGTCTGGTCATACCGGGTCATGGTAACAAAAGAGGACAGGGTCGGGTGTTGCTGCCGTTTAAATCCGCCAAATTTTTTTTCAATAAAGGCCCGGGTGATTTCCTTGGCCCGATCCGCCCTGAAATTGAAAAAAATCAGAGCGTCTCCATCCTGGATGACACCTTTATTCTCTTGACCATTGTCAGTCTGGCCTTTGCTGTCGTCGGCAACGCTTTCAAAAAAAACAGGCCTTATAAATTCATCGGTCTCTTTGGCATCATAGGCATCCTGGACCGCTTGGATGGGGTCCTTTGCTTGTCTGCCTTCCCCTGCGGTATAGAGACAATAGGCTTTTTCCACCCGGTCCCATCGGGTATCACGATCCATGGCCCAATAACGGCCGCAAATACTTGAGATCTTTCCGATTCCCACAGCGTCAAGGTGGGCCTGGAGCTTTTTGATATAGGTGATGCCGCTTTTGGGAGAGGTGTCCCTGCCATCAAGAATGGGATGGACATAAAGGTTTTTAATCCCGTTTAGCTTCGCCATGTCAATGAGGGCAAACAGATGGGAAAGATGGCTGTGAACCCCGCCGTCGGACAAAAGGCCCAGAAGATGCACCCCCTTATCTTTTTTCCTGGCGGTTCCCATGGCGGTTTTAAGTTGCGGGTTCTCAAAAAAACTTTTGTCTTCTATGGCGGTATTGATCCGGACAAAATCCTGGAATACCTTACGCCCGGCACCCATGTTCATGTGCCCGACTTCTGAATTGCCCATGGTGCCCGGAGGAAGGCCCACTGCATTGCCAAAGCAGGCAAGCTGGCTGTTGGGAAAGGTTTTAAGAAGGGTGTCCAGGAAGGGCGTGGGTGCCTGGGCAACCGCATTCCCCTCCCTTGCAGCGCTGATCCCCCACCCATCCAGGATCATCAGAATATTGACCGGTTTTTTTTTAGTCGTCGTCATCTTCGTTGTCTCCGTCATCATTCGGGTCAAGGATGGAGCCGAACCGGGAGAGATCAATCCTCGGGGCATCACTCCACAGCCCTTCCAAATCGTAAAAATCTTTTGCTTTGGACTCAAATACATGGATGATGATATGGCCATAATCCAATAGTGCCCATTCTCCTTCCTTGATCCCTTCCATACCAAACACCTTGATTTTCTCTTTTTTCAAGGCCTTGATGATATGTTCGGCAAGTGAGGTCACCTGGCGCCCTGAGTCTCCTTCAACAATAACGATCATATCGGTATAGGAGGTCATCTTACGGACATCAATTGCGGTGATGGATTTGGCCTTACGTTCAAAAATAGGGGTAAAATAGGGGGTGTATTCTTCTGTCGGGTCCATGGGGGGTGTCATTTATATAAATCCTTTTTCTTGATAATGTTCTCGACATTTGCCGGGACAAGTCCGTTGATGGACTGGTTCTTTTTTACCCGTGCCCGTATCATGGTTGAAGAAATGTCGATTTTAGGGACATTGCAAATACGGACCGGCTGCAGGTGTTCATGGGTAAACTGAGTCAGGCCTTTATCCAATTTGTATCCTTTTGAGATGTATTCGTCAATAAAGGATGCAATGGGGTCAATCCCGGTTCGGTCTCCCCTGAGCATGACAATAATAGGAATCGTTTGAAAAATCAGGCTTTGTTTTTTCCAGGTAATGATATCAAAAAATGCATCTGACCCCATTAAAAGGGAAAAATGAAGCCGGGAACCATGGGGTTTTTTAAAGGCGCCATTCTTTAACTCATTAATGGTATCAATGGTAAATGAAGGGCCTTTTCTTTTCAATTCAATATCCGAGGCATAAAACCCTTCCCGGTTTTCGGCCCACCCCTTTACCATTTCCAGCCGGTCCCGGGCTGGGACCAGATCGATTATTGATTTGTGTGGGGGGGTGGCAGAGGGGAATAAAAAAATTTTTTGAAGGTGAAAGGCTTGCTTCACATATTTAATAATACCAATATGACCATTATGAAGTGGATTGAACGTCCCTCCAAAAAGTCCTGCTTCCATGACTTACTCTTTTTGAAGTTTGGAAGCGAGCAGTTTGACCAACGGTTTTACGCCCTTGCCGGTAACTGCTGAAATGGTAAGAACCTGAAGATTTGGCAGGGCTGCTTTAAAACTGTCCACCCGATTTTCCACGCCGGCAAGATCCATTTTGTTGAGTACCACAATCTGGGTTTTCTGGGCCAGGCGTTTGCTGTACATGGTCAGCTCTTTGTTGATCATGTTAAAGGCTTCAAGGGGATTTTCCGGGTCAATTCCTCCCACATCAATGAGATGAATTAAAATTCCGGTCCGTTCAATATGCTTTAAGAATTTGATGCCAAGACCGATGCCTTCATGGGCTCCTTCAATGAGGCCGGGGATGTCTGCCACGGCAAAGGGTTCCCCAAAAGTGGGTTCTACCATGCCAAGGGTCGGGGTAAGGGTGGTAAACGGGTAATCTGCAATCTTGGGACGGGCAGAGGACATGACGGAGATCAGAGTGGATTTCCCTGCATTGGGAAGTCCCACAATACCCACATCTGCCAGAAGCTTTAATTCCAGCTTCAGTTTTCTTTCGATTCCGGGAATTCCCGGTTGGGAAAATCTGGGTGCCCGGTTAGTGGCGGAAGCAAACCGCTTGTTTCCCTGTCCTCCCCGGCCACCTTCTGCGATAATGTGTTCCGCATGCTCAAGGGTCAGATCAATAATGGGTTCAAGGGTTTCTGCATCGGAAACCAGGGTGCCAGGAGGGAGATCTAAATATGTGTGACTTCCGTTTCGGCCATGCTTTTGTTTGCCAAGTCCGGAAGCCCCATTCTTGGCATTGAACAATTTTTGGCGGCGATACTCGTAGAGTGTCCGTTGTCCCGGGTCCACTCTAAGAATTACACTGCCGCCATTACCGCCATCACCACCGTCAGGACCGCCAAACTCAATGTAGCGTTCCCTTCGGAAACTCATGCATCCGGGTCCACCTTTACCAGAAGTGACGGTAATGATTGCTTCATCTACAAATTTCACGCTACATAAACGCTGACTTTTTTCTTGTCGCGACCCTTTCGTTCAAAGGTCACCACACCGTCCATTTTAGCAAATAGGGTGTAGTCTTTTCCCATACCCACATTGTTGCCCGGATGGATCTTGGTGCCAACCTGTCTTACAATAATCGTCCCGGCTGAAATCATTTCTCCGCCGAATTTCTTAACGCCGCGACGCTGACCAGCTGAGTCGCGTCCGTTCCTGGTACTGCCTGCTGCTTTTTTATGTGACATCTTGTCCTCTCTTCCTAGGCTGAAATAGATTCGATTTTAATTTCTGTATAATGCTGTTTATGGCCCTGCATCTTCCGATAGCCTTTTCGGCGTTTATACTTAAAAACCAGTTGTTTCTTGCCCCGACCCTGCTCAAGTATGTGTGCCTTTACGGTGGCATTTTCAAGTTTAGGGGTCCCAAGGGTAACCACTTCACCGTCTGAATACATGAGGACATCATCGAATTCAATTTGAGAACCTTCAGAACCTTCAAGTTTTTCAACTTTCAGAATCTGTTCTTCATGAACCTTGTACTGCTTTCCTCCGGTTCTGATAACTGCGTACATGTTAAACTCTCCTTATTATTTCAATACTTTTTGCAATTTCAAAAAACTCTTAATTTTATAATTATTTCTTTATTTTGTCAATATCTATTTGTTTTTTTATATAATTTGCAAATTAGCCTATAACTATACCTTTTTTTGAACCAGCGGTCCAGTCAAAATCATCCAGAGGATTGCAGTTTAACCACAAGTTTATCTATCTTGTTTAAATCCAAAAGGCAATTGGACTTGATCTGGTCATCACAATACAATTCCACCTGAACACTATGGGAAGAATTTGTATTAAAGATAATCGTGCGTGGCTCCAATTGTCCTTCGCCAATGGTCAACGGGCTGTCAACCACATTGCGGTATTCATCACACGACTCCTTTTGTTTGCAATTTTCGCAGTGATCACGGTGAAATTTTTTTTTATTGAACATCACTTCATCCAGGCTGATATCATGCTGTGTACAATAGATAATAAGCTGTCTGCGAATACTGTTATTTTGTACCCAGCTGCGAAGGGTATGCACGGGCACTCCAATTTGATCCGCCAATTGGGCATCGTTGGCAATACCACGGATTTTTTTGATCTGGTTGAGTATCATCCGCAAACTATTCATCCAAAGTCTCCTGTCTTTTTTTTTGTGGTTTGTCCTTAGCACCAAGCCCCGGGAAAATTTTTTTAAGGATAGTCCATAAAGTCGCCTGGGAAGCTCTCTTATGTTACGACAAAAGAAACTGCTTGACAACTATTCCGTTTTTGGTAAGTTGTAGTCGTTTTTGGTAAGTTTTACTATTTTTTTGATATAAAATTGTTTGAAAAGAACGAATACTAACCAGAAAATGATTAATTCACTCTTTGCCACAGGAGATCTATAATTTTTTTTGACACCTTTTTCCAAGGGCGTGTTTGTCAGGACAAGGGGAACGACAGGATCTAAACATAGTAATATTAGGAGTATATAAATGATTAAAAATTTTGGGGTGTGCTTGATAATTTCCTTTTTTTTATTAACCAGCCAGGCCTATTGTGATGACAAGGAAATGCTCTTTCATGCAGGCGTAGGACAACGATCTTCCTTAAACGAGATCAAAGAAGTCTTTGAAGAACAGAACCCAGAGGTTAAGGTCAATTTTTCATATAAGGGTTCGGGCTATTTTATCGCTGACATAACCCGATCCCGGCAAGGTGATTTGTTTATGCCCGGAGAAGAATTTTATCTGCTCCAGGCAGTGCAAAGAGGGTTTGTAAACAACTATAATCCTAAAACAGACATCCCCGCCTATTTTGTTACGGTTCTGATAACCCCCAAGGGAAACCCGGCCAATATCAAGACAATCAAAGATTTGGCAAGACCCGGAGTAAGAGTAGGGTTAGGCAATCCGCGTTCATGTGCCATTGGTATCTGGCATAAGAAAACATTTGAAAAGGCCGGTATATGGGACAAGGTAAAAGAAAATGCCGTTTTAAGTGCCAAGTGTATTCCGGAACTGGGCAATGCTGCCCAGCACAATGCCATTGATGCAACCATCGTATGGTCAACCACCGCAGTCCTTTATCTCAAAGATGTTGAAATAATACCCATTGAGCCTGAATATCGTGGAATTATAAGGTTGCCCGTGGGGGTACTCAAATTTGCCCGGTATGAAAAAGAAGCCCAACAATTAAAAGATTTTATTCTATCCGATAAAGGCCGCCAAATTTTTCACAAACATGCCTATACAATTGATCCTGATATTCTTACCGACAAAGATGGGTTTTGCCTGGATAATAAAACAGACCGAGACATGGCATATCTGGTAAATGCCGCAAAGGCGGTTAAAGACCTGAGCCTTCCCCTTACCCAGGAATTTGTGGGCAGCCTGGCAAATGAGGTAGAAAGGCAGCGGAAAACAAACAGGGCGGGCAACTAAATACAGGCAGGCATATGCAAGCAAGACACCTATCAATTTGATATGCAACCCCTTTTTTCAAGGTGATTTACAATGAGTTTTTCCATGCGGTTTCGGGATAAATGGTGGCCGGCGCTATGTATCTTCCTGGCCATTACTGCTGTATCATTATATGTCCTGATGATTCTGGGCAATTGGCTATATCTTGGGTGGAGCGACACCCTGTATTTTTTTACAAATTCGAGAATGTGGCAGCGTTTCTGGCTTACGGTATGGACATCTGCGGTCTCGTCCTTTTTTGCAATGCTGGTGGGAATCCCCACAGGATATGCATTGTCCCGCTTCAAGTTTCCCTGCCACTATTTTTTTTCCAGTATTATTGACCTGCCAATCGTTGTTTCTCCTGCAATCATAGGCGCCTTTTTGTTCGGCATTACCACACGGTTTCCCTTTGAC
Source organism: Desulfobacteraceae bacterium (assembly GCA_016743945.1). Classification (GTDB taxonomy): domain Bacteria; phylum Desulfobacterota; class Desulfobacteria; order Desulfobacterales; family Desulfobacteraceae; genus NBML01. The sequence goes on along the minus strand of JADGFI010000029.1, from coordinate 46,932 downwards.
TGGATAAGTGATTATTATGGTATTTATATCGGCAGAAATGTATATGGGGTGCTGCTGGTTCAATTTACGGTGACAGCGGCTTTTTGCGCACGGTTGATGAAGGCCAGTTTTGACATGATCCCGCCCCGGTTTGAATCTGTCTCCCGGAGTCTGGGAGCGTCTAATTTCAGAACATTTTTTAAGGTTGTTCTTCCCATGGCAAAAAACGGTATCATCACCAGCATGATTGTTGTCTGGGCCAGGGCCGCCGCAGAATGGGAAGGCTTGATGCTTTTTGTGGGCGCCACCGAAGGGAAAACAGATATCATGCCTTTTGCCATTTATCTGGATTGGAATGGCGGCATGATGGGCTGGGTTACTTCAATGACCATTGTCTGTATCCTCATGGCCGTCACTGCAATGAGTGCCATGAGAATTATAGGAGGAAAAAGTCATGTTTGGTGAAAGAATGCTTTTCAAATCTTTTTTCTATGGGTTTGCCATCCTGATGTTTTCTTATTCCGCCTACCTGTTCGTGAGCAATATCGACCAGCTGAGCGTTAATCAGGCGGCCGTTGAAACCCGGGAGCTGACAAATGTCTGGGGAGACCCGCAAACCGGGAGGAACGAGTTTGCAGGCGGATTCTGGAAAGATGCCTATTTCTGGAAATCACTCAATCTAACCCTGATAATAACGGTTATAACAACCATCCTGGTGTCTTTGGCCGGTATCCCAACTGCCTATGCACTTTCAACATTTAAAATACCGGGAAAAACAGCCATAGAAATTCTTTTTTCATCGGTTATTGTGCTGCCAGCCTCCTCGGTGGGTCTTTGCCTGATTGTGTTGCTCAATCACGGACCGCTTTTTCAACTGCAAAAATGGATGGGTTTCAGGTTTGCCCACAGTATATTCCCGGGCATGATAATCGCCTCCATGGTGTTGTCCTTTGCCTTTGGGGTCAGTGCCTGGAAAGCGACGTTTGACAGTATAAACCCACGTTTTGAGATTGTTGCGCGCTCTTTGGGAAGCAGCCGCTGGAGAGCCTTCAAAACAATAACGCTTCCCCTGTCAAAGGGCGGGATAGCAGCTGGCATCATACTTGCCTGGACCCGTACGATGGCAGAATTCGGTGCTGTTCTGTTTTTTTGCGGAACATTTAGTGAACTGCCTGCCTCAAGGTTTTCCGATTTGGTTAAATTTTTAAAGATAGACCAGGCAGACTGGCTTTCCGTAGCAGTCTGGTCCCAAATCGAATACGGGAATGTGGAATATGGCTTTGCCCTTGCATATGTGCTTGTCATAATTGGATTTTTTTCTGTTTATTTAATGCACCGGATTGGTGCCAAAGGGTATATCTGGTAAGGAAAGGGTTATGATAGAAATAAAAAATTTGAATGGTAATCTGGGTGATTTTAAATTACGTGGGATTAATCTGACCGTTGAGACGGGTGAATATCATGTCATACTGGGTCCCACAGGAGCTGGTAAAAGCGTATTGATAGAATATATCGTGGGCATATACAGTCCTGTCAGTGGAAAAATTTTTGTAAATGGTGAGGATATTTTATCCCTCCCCATTGAGGAACGTAATATTGCCTATGTTCCTCAAGATTACGCATTATTTCCGAACCTGTCTGTGGAAAAAAACCTGGCCTATGGTCTTGAAGCCAGAAATATGCCCAAATCAAATATTCATAAGATTGTTGATGAAATAATTGCAAGTCTTAAAATTGAATCTATCCGGCACAGGATGCCCCTTCACCTGAGCGGGGGTGAAAAACAGCGGGTAGCCTTGGGCCGTGCCCTGGCAACAAAACCAAGTATTGTTTTGATGGACGAGCCACTGTCTGCCCTTGATGAAAACCTGAGAAGCACCATGGCCAGAGAACTTCGCAGGCTGCAAAGAGAGACCCATAGTACCTTTATTCATATCAGTCATAATTTTGAAGAGGCGTCCGACGTTGCTGACAAGATCACGATCATGAATGAGGGCAGGATCGTTCAGACCGGAACTCTCCAGGCGCTTATGAAAAAACCTGAAACGAAATTCACTGCGGATTTTCTAAAAACACAAAATATTTTTAAAGCGGTTAGTGACGGCAACACTCTCAACATAGGCAAAACAACGCTTGTTAAGAAAAATCAGCTAAAAGGAGATGTGATTGCAGCCATACGACCGGAAAATATTTTGGTCATCAGTGACGCCCCAAATAATAAAGAACCAAATAATAAAGAATTGGACAATAAAGAAAATATTTTGTCGGCAACTATAGAAACGGTCCGGCTAAAACCCTACTATACTGAAATTGTTTTAAACGCTCAGTTACCGATTGTTCTTTATGGTAGAAACGAAAACAATTACAGGCCAGGGCAAACCATAAAAATTCAGCTCCCCCAGGAAAGCATCATTTTGATTTGAACATCAAAATTCCAGCAACTTTTTGGAATTTTTTACAAAATTGTGATCTACTGGACGACGAGATCTTTGATTAAGCCAGCTGTTGCTGGCTTTCATCGATGATTATTTCCAAATCTTTGGTTCATAGCCATTGGGCAAATGTGCAGTCCCCTTGACACATGGAAGACCGGAAGCCGCATTCACTTGTCCAATCAAAACATCTATATTTTCACAAAAACCATTATGAGTCGCATCCCAGCCGTCATTTGTTTTTTTTGCAAACGTACAGGTACAAAAATGAATAACCTCTGCTCCTTTTGATTTAAGTATTTTCGCCAAGTCTGCTATATTGTCACCCGGACACTGACACGTAAAAACACCAGTGAGCATGCAGTCATCATATCCGGCAAAACCTTCCTTTCTTTCAGCAACACATTTTAAACAATTTGTTAAAGGGCATCTTGTTTCATTTTTTTCACAACGAATTATAGCAATTTTTGTCATCTTTTCTCTCTTTGACTCAACTTTTTGAGTTAAGTTTTTCTAAACGTTTAAAATATAACTATATGAAATAACTAAAAAATATTGACAAAGTTCTCTGCCTAAAATATGTATTTTTTATCCCTAAAAATAAACAATAAAAGACAGGGATCTAGTCAAAATACATATTACCTCGATAGAACCTCAAAATCAAACCATAATCCCCATCGGCTCGGATTTATTTTATCATTAAAAATCTTCTGAATGATTCTTCAGCAGAAGTGATTTCACAAAATTTATACATTCTGGCCGGAGGGAATCTTTGGCGCGAGTGATTCGAACCGTTCAAAATACCCGAGCAACTGGCCGGCCGGACCACGAACTGCCACCATGGAGGCCTTCTCATTCTCCGGGGTAATCTTTACAAATACCTCATTTTCACCCTGCTGCAAACGATGGTAAAGCCCGAGGAGTTCTTTTTGCGAAGTCGACTGATGACAGTCAAACAGGCATTTCCCAACAAGGTCGGCATATCCACGTTTTTTATAAAACCAGTCTTTAGCTTTCCGGTTTAAATATCGGATGATATGATCGTTGTCCACAAACACAATGCGATGGTGGATGCTGTCGAGAATCGCCTCATAAAGATATAGATCAGCCATAGTGGTCCTTTTTATGTTAAAAAATTAGGCGCTGCACGCTTAACTTTTAGCCATTGAAGTTGTCAGATTATCTCACACACATTCATGGCTCAATTATTTTTCATGAAAAAAAACATTTTTAAATACCAAAGTCAATAAAGATTAACATGGGATCACCCTGCAAATTACTCTCTTGGTCTTGACTTCATTTTAAACTTTGAATACAAATAGTGGTATCGTGCGTTATCAATCCAACTGAAGATTTAAATAAAGAGGGATGCCATGAAATATGGAGTTGTCAGGTTTGCCATAGGGATTATTGTCACCATGATGCTGGGCGGTTTAGGATGTTCGGCTGCTGTCTATGAATATGCCAGCAGTCCGGTATCAAAGACGATTGAGACCCAAGCCTTTACCGCAAGTTTTGCGCCTGCCAGGGAAGATGCCCGTTATTTTTCATCCTTTATGCTGGAAATTGAAAACAAATCAGATGAGAGCATCGAAATTGACTGGAATAAGACCCTGTATATCTATGATGAAAAAAATCGGGGCGGGTTTGTGTTTAAGGGGATTGAACCAACCCAGGTACGGGAAAAGCGTATTCCCAATGAGGTTATCCCGCCACGAACCCGGTTTTCCAGGCGGCTGTTTCCACTTGCAAAAATTGCCATGGCCGAAAGGAAAGACTATTCTGCAGGCAAGGACAAACCAGGGCTTTATGGCGGTAAACTTTCCCCTGGGGAAAACAGCATTCTTCTATCCATCCAGAGCCAGGGGCAATTGATCCGAAAAAAAATATCGGTTGTGATCACGGAACACGTAAAATAATCTGTTGGGAATTTATGAGCAGCATTATAGATCAAGATCTGTTTGCCGTTGATTTTATGAAGCGGGGTTGATAGATTATGATTCTTTAAGGCGTATGCAATGGTACTGGTAAATAAAGGGGCCTTGTTAAATAAAAGGTTGAACAGGAGTTTAAAAAAGATGAAAAAAATAGTGTTCTCAGGATTGATGGGTGTCTTGTCTTTGTGCATAAGCGGCTGCTATCAATATGTTGCCGAGCACCCGGAAAAATCAAAGGCTCAATTTTATGAAGACCAGAGTGAATGTGAAAAAAAAGCCAGGGCCTATTCAATAGAAAGATTGCAAGAGTACAGAGAAGGCGAGGAAATAGACCATTCCCGTCGATGTATGCGTGATAAGGGATGGAATTATCACTTCCGTAAATAAGGTGTTTTTTTTGGGGGGGGGCGTGGTGTTGTTTGTCATGGTTTTGTCTGTCATCGTTGCCCTTTTCGGCAAGGTCTTTTTTAACAAATATTGGTTCCTATGATATCACCGACTATTTTATTGATTCATCCACCGACTGTCAGCCCTGTATACCCCTGTTGGGGTGCGGCCGTGGTGACAGGGAGTCTGGCAGGTTCCGGGCTTAATCCCTGTTTCTATGATGCAAATCTTGATTTTTATCGGAGCCATCTTTTTTCGGTTTGTGAAACCCGTGGGGTGATAAAAAAACTTACGGGAAAAGAATTTTATGACCCCCATAGTTTTCTATCGTGTAAACATAAAATTAACACCTGCCTGTCCTCGATTCTCCATGTTCCTCCTTGGGCTGGTACCCCAAGGGACGGGGCTGGTGACCGCAGCCCCTTTGCGCTGTTGTGTGAACAAGGTCTTGAGAGACAATTTTTCAAGCATGATCCCGGCAGTGTAATTTTTTTTGTTTCTTCCCAGGATCAGGTGGTTGCCGCACAGACAATGGCCGCTTACATTAAATCCCGATATCCCGGGGTTGGGGTCCTGGCAATGGCAAACATCAGATTGGATTTTTTAGATTCCCACTACTTTGACCATCTCATTTGGAATCAGGATTCCAGGTGCCTTGGCCCGTTGGTCGATTATTTCAACCAGACCCATGGCATAAAACTTGATCCCCACACTATTTTGCCGGATTTTGACGCCCTGCCCCTGGATCCATATTTAACCCCGGAGCGAGTGATCTTGGTGAATCCGTTTTTTTTTAAAGATCCTGTTTTACTCGCAGTTTTTTTGGAAGACCAGGTTCGGTCTCTGGGGGTCCAGGGCTTTGTGTTTGGCCAGGCATCTTTTTTTTCAGAACCCCTTGCCGGGGACTGGGGAAAAGTGAATCCAAAAACCCAGGAGAAAGGAAATGCGGTTTCCTGGGCCAGGATGTACCGGCATCTGGCCCACTGGTTTTCAATAAAACAATCCTCGGTGTTTTTCAGTATGCAGGTCCGAATGGGGGAACCCTTTCTCGAAGAGGATCATAAATTGTCTGATCTTTTTTCAGCCGGGCTTAGACTGATCCTATGGGAAAAAGAGACAAACAGCACCAACATATATGAAAAGACATTGTGGAAGGCATCCAAGCTTGGCATTTGGAATCATGTGTCATGGCCGAATCTGTTCAGGGAAAACAGCCTTCAGGCAAAATTTATTGTAAATAACCCCAATATTGTCCATTCCTTCCAAAATACAAATCAAGCCGGAACCCAAGATTCAGATTCAAATTTGAATCAAGGAAACTCGTTCAGTCCGGCAATGCCCCATGGGCTCATGGAATATGCCAGGGTTAAGCCTTTGCCGGGGATCCCCTTTTGGAAAGTTCTCGGGGATACCAGCAATCTGCTGGTTTATCTGAGCCAGTTTACCCGGAAGTCATTGGGGTGTATCCGGGCCGACATGACAAATCATGGGGTTATTTCCCTTGGAACCCAAATGCAGTTTTTCTATCAATCACCGGCAGACCTTCCCCCGGGGGTTTTGGATGAAATCTGCAAAATGGTGGAAGCCGGAGGATCCGTGGATACAACCCATGTCAGATCCAACCTTGAACGGGCCTACAAGATCGGGTATGCCATGGAAAATGGGGTGATCATTGGAAACTCAAGTTTAAAACACCCCAGAGCCGTTTTTATACACCGGCTTAAACAGATGACCGGGGTTGACTTTTCTAACTTTGTTGAAAGGGGATATACCTCGGTAAGGCCGGAGTATCGTGCCATGGGGGTGGGGGCAAAGTTATTGGAAGGGCTTACCCGAAGGGTAAAAGATTACAAGGTGTTTTCCATTATAAGCGAAGATAATCTGGCCACCCAGAAAATTGCGCGTCGGAACAATACAAAAAAAATTTTGACCTATTTTAGTGAAAAACTAAACAAGGAAATGGGGGTGTGGATGCCTGAAAAGATGATTGATACCCTCCAATTGACAAGGCCAGGGGACAAGGGCAGGGGACAAGGAAATTGATCATCGGAATAATGACCGTCAACGGCGTTGATTTTCATCCCAACAAACGGTTTATAGAAGTTGCAGCCCATTTGGGTCATAAGATTTTGCTCATTAATCCCTATGAAATAACCTGTGCCATGGACATGGGGAAAACCGGTTTTGCTCAGTCTTCTGGTTTTGCCGGGTCCGATGGTTTTTTTATGGATCTTGCCGGTCCTCTTCCCCATGTGATTTTGCCTCGTCAGGGATCACCCATGGGGGAATATGGTTTTGTTTTGCTCCGCCATTTTGCAACGATGAAAATTCCCCTGGTCAACGGCATTGAGGGGGTAACCATTGCAAAAAATCAGTATATAACCCTCCAAACCCTGGTCGCTGCCGGGATAGAAGTTCCCAATTCCTGTTTTGTTACCAAGGCCGCTTGCTTTTTTAAAGCAGCCGACCATCTGGGCGGGTTTCCCGTTATTGCCAAACAGGTGGATGGCATGGGGGGAGACGGGGTGGTCAAGATTGAGACCCGGGCCCAGGCAGCAATATTCCTGGATACCCATCTCAATCCTTTGAAGGGGATGTTGGTTCAAAAATTTATCACACCCAAAGGCCGACAGGATGTTCGATTGTTGGTGATAGGAGGCCGTGTGGCCGGGGCAATGGTCCTTGAACCTCCCCCCGGGGATTTTCGGGCCAATATCCATCAACATGGCCTGGCAACTGCCATTGATCCGCCAGAGGAATGGGTAGGTCTGGCCCTTGAAGCTGCCAGGGCCTGTCGTCTTGAAATCGCCGGTGTGGATATGATCGTTGAAAAAGGGGGGCGCCCCCTTGTGGTTGAGGTGAATTATTCTCCAGGGTTCAGGGGGTTGGAAGAAGCAACCGGGCGAGATATTTCCCGACAGATTATTGAGTATGTCACTTTTGTCACCTTGAATAAAAAAGTTGAGAGATGAAATTTTAACCCAATGGAAATAAAAAAATAATGAAAATTCTTGATTTTAATCTGACCCAGGATTCTGAATTTGTTACGGCCGCAGCCCGGGTGATCTTTGAAGACTGCAACCGGCCCGAACAAACCGTATATATAAAAACCCCTATTCCCTTTGCCGCAGGATTTGGGGCCAATCCAGATGCATTTTTAGTGGGGTGCCTTTTGCCGGCCCTTCATCTGGGCGAGAAAAGAATATTTTTGGATCAAGATATCTGTCCCTTTCTCAAAGAAGGGATAGGGGTTGCCATGAATATTTTGTCCCACTGGACAAAAGGTTCAAGCAACCGTCGGTATTCTCCCATAAAGATCGAGGCAAAACCCCGGGAAAATATGTCAATTTTGAGCCCTTCCAGGACCGGTATGGTTATATCCGGCGGCATGGATTCCCTTGCCGCCCTACGGTTAAACCGCCTGCACTACCCCAAGACCCACCCCGGGTATGTGCGGGACAGTTTTTTCCTCCACGGCTTTGATATCGGCGGTGTGGTTGAGCGGGGGAGCAAATACCATGTGTTTGACCGGGCCATGGATGCAATTTCAAAGATTACCCGGGATGCAGACACACAATTGATTCCGGTCTATACCAATATTCGTCATTTGTGTGATGAGCGGGAACTGTGGCTGGACAGTTTTTTTGGGGCTGTTCTGGCAGCCATGGCCCATACCTTCAGCAATAGAATAAACCTGATGTTCATCGGATCCTCCTATGATATTCCCAACTTGCATCCCTGCGGCTCCCATCCCCTCCTGGATCCGGAATATTCAAGTTTTGGGGTGAGACTTCGCCACCGGGATTATGAAATGTCCCGGCTTGCAAAAATAAGAATTGTCTCTGACTGGGATGTGGCATTCCAGAATTTTCGGGTCTGCCTTGCCAATGTCCCGGACCGTTTGAACTGTGGAAAATGTGAAAAATGTGTCCGGACCATGACAGAACTCACCGCCCTGGGGGTGCTGCACAAGACCCGGGCCTTTGTTGAGGATGAGGTGACTCCAAAGGATATTGAACAATATGATATTACCATCCGGGTAAGGCCGCCCTTTTACAGGCCCATGATTCCCTTGCTCAGGCAGCAGGGCAGGGATGACCTGGCCGATACCATTGAACGTCTGCTAAAAGAGGAATAAAAAACTCCCTATTTGAATTTACCATGGAGATCCCGGATAATCCGGCTTAACACCGAGCATATCTGCAGCGCTATCCGGGGGAATTCCATGGCGGTTTCCTTGAATTCCTGTTTATGAAGTATGAGAAATTTGGACGGCTCAATGGTCCTTATAGTGGCGGATCTGGGGGCGTCGTCCATCAATGCCATCTCCCCAAAAGCCCCGCCGGATCCAATGTGGTCCAGCATCACCTCTTTGCCGTCTGCCTGTTCCATGATCACTTCCACACGGCCTTTTATGATGAGAAACACAGTTTCCCCCACATCGTTTTGTTTGATGATGGTTTTGTCTTTGGGATAATCCAGTTCCTTTGTTACCGCTGCGATGGCGGCAAGCTCGGCAGCACTCAATCCGGAAAAAATTTCAATTTCCTTTAATAGAAGTATTTTTTCTCCCAGGGATATTTCCGTGGATTTAATTTTATTGGGATCTGAAGTTTCCCTAGGGTTGTTTAAAATCATTTGAACTTCCTTTAAAATATGTTTATTGATTGAATTTTCCAACTCATTCAACATTTTCCTTGCATCGTAATGGGTGGGATTTTCATTGATCAGATTTAATCCCATGAGAACATCCACCCAGTCTTCAGAGGTCAGCAGGTTTGAAAGAGCCTCTTTTCCCTGGGGGTCCAGTTTGGCAATTTTTATTATTTTTCTTCCTTCGGTCAGGGTCATTTCCGGGGTGGGGCTTTCCAGCAGGGGAAGCATGGAATTAAAGGTTTTGCGGTCCAGAATATCAGAGAGTAATTCAATGGCATTGGCCCTTTGTCGGGTATCTGGTGAAAAAATTCCCCGCCAGGCGGTTTTCATCCTCCCTGTCTGATCATGGATGGCAAGGACTCGAATAATATTTTCAAGCACCACATCTTTTTTTTGCAGCAGGTGCTCACCGGCAAGATCCCGCATTTTCCCCTGGGGAAGATGGGCCAGGTTTTCTTCCATGGCAAGGTAGGTATAGCTTTTATTCAGATTCTCCTTGGCAAACATCAAAATTTCAAACTCTTTTATGTCAAGGGTTTCTAAAAGTTCAAACAAGCCCCTTCGAATTCGGGTGCTGGGCATTCCTAAGGATTCAACCAACAGTTTGTTGTTTTGAAATTCTGCTGTCCGTATCTTTTCCTTGGCAAATTCATGGATGGAATCAATGTTGTCTCCCAGGAGAAGGATGGATTTTTTCAGGGAAACATCATCATTGATTTCCAGGGCATCCAGGGCCGCTGTTCTGACATCGGGTCGGTCATAGGCGAGGTAGGAGAAAATAACGGCATTCAATTCTTTGGCCCTTAACCGGGACAGGGCTCTGATAATGTCCGGAATGATGGGGTCAATATTTTCTTCCGATAATATGGAAAGCAACTTGTCAATATATTCCCTGTCATTGCTCAGGCCTGCACTGACAATACCCGATTGCCGCAGATTGTTGTCCTTGGACCCAAGCCAGGTTGTAATCATGGGGCGGTGCTGCGCAGGATCCCTTGAGTAGAGGCAGGCAGCAGCAAATCCTCTGACAACCGGATGTTCATTTTTAATATAGGGGGTTAAATCCACCTTATTTATTGCCCTGATATTGTTCTGGCAAACAAGTTTTAATATGGCAATGGTGACCTCTTGTTTTTTCGGGTCTAGGAACCGGATCAATCGTTTGGCTGAATTTGCCCGGGATGGTGGGGAGATCATTTTAATAAGGGTCCGTTGGGTTATTGGGTCCTGCTTTTCAAGATTGTTGAGAATTTGCTGATCCAATTTTATGGGTGAAAAATTTTTCAGTAATTGGCCATACCAGATGGCATCTTTTCCCCGGGCAGCTAAAAAAGAGGTTTCCAGGTCGGACAATACCTTGTCCTGGTTGAAAATACTTCCCAGCTCTTCCTGGTCAAGGCTCTTTATATCCAACAGGTTTTTTGAAATCAAATCCTTGAGGATCATGGCATATTTAGATTTCAATACAAAGGGTGCTGCCATCCAGGCCAGTACAAAGGGCAGGGCCACAAGGGTCAAATACCTGGGGTGGAAATAGGAACTTGAGATCAAAATTAATGTGGAACCTGTAAACAGCGCCATCCTCACCACGGTTCCCCTTAAAAAGGGGCGGATCATGTTCCGGTAGGATTCCGGGAAAAGTCCGATTAAAATGGAGTTTGCCGGCATATTGATGGTGGTTCTCAGGATATTGGTGGACATCCTGGCATACATGGCGGCGAAGATATCAAACCGGAAGAGAAATGCAAAAAATGCAATCATGTAATTAAAGGGGTGGAACATCAGGGCTACGGGTAGGCCCCATCGTCCGTATATCCTGCCCACAAAGAGCAGGATGATCAGACTGATGGTATACAAGCCCCCCCGAAAAAACCCGAAAAACTGGATCATGGCCGCTTCCGAGGCAAACTGGTCATTGATGGCATAGTTAAACTGATAATTCATGATGGGGATGACCACATTGGGCATAAAGGTCAGCACCAACACGATTTTGACCAGTATCGAGTCTTTGAGCAGGGGGTATACATCCTTCATCTCCTGGATCATGGAGGGTTTCTTCTTGGTGACAGCCCCTTCTTTTTGGATTTTTTCCGGGAAAATAAGGGTGGAATAACTCCGGCCCATTGCCTGGACAATGAAAGCACCCATGAGGGTGGTGCAAAGATACATGTAGAGCAGGTTGTCCAGGTTAAAGGTTTTGGCAAAATAGGGGGTTCCCACGCTGCCCAGAATCAGACCGATCACGCCTCCTGCCGTCAGAATAGGAAACAGCCTTTTGGACTGGCGCATATTGAAAAGATCATTGCATAAATTCCAGAATAACAAGGCCTGGAGCAGTTCAAATTGGCTTTTAAGCATGAAAAGAAGTGGATACAACAGATCAAACCCAAAGGGAATCAGCAACCGGATAATTGTTACAAGGACGCCGGATATGATAAAGACATAGTAGAGCAGCCTGGCACCGGCCATTTTTCCGAGGAACATCGACATAACGCCTGTGATAAAAAAGGTGGCCACAGCATTGATCATGTTGACAATGGGCAGGTATTCAACCCCGTATCGTTTTAAAAAAGCGGTTTCTGCATAGTTGTTCAAGATAACACCGGAACTGCGGATAATAAACAAAAGGGCCATTGTCCACAGCAGGAGGTTGATTTCTTCTTCATATATTTTTAAGAGACCTAGGATCTTTACGCGCATTAATTTGCCTCTCGGACGAGTCTGAAACCGGTTGTGAGAAGTTTTGCGCCTGGGTGGGCATAGGTGCGATTGGCACTTCGAAGATATCGTCCGTATTTATACCAGCTGCCCCCTCTTCTGATATGGGAATCCGAATCCATAGGATTGTATGCTTTAGGTGTAGGGCCAGACAGGTAGGCGGAATATGTGTCTGAACACCATTCCCATACATTGCCGTGCATATCATAAAATCCCCAGGGATTGGGGGCATAGGTTTTGACTGGTGCCGGGCCATAGGTGTCAATTTTTATGGAGCGTAAATAAAGGGTACATTCTTCATTTTTTTTGGGGTTATTGCCATACATGGCCTTGGAACAGTCTATGGCGTCTCCCCAGCTGTAGGCGGTTGTTGTGCCGGCCCTGCAGGCATACTCCCATTCCTTGTCCGTGGGGAGTCGGTAAACCCCCATTCCCTTCTTATTGAGCATGTCGATATATTTAAGGCAATCATAATATGAGATCTGGGTGACCGGCATATCATCGGTTCCTTTTCGTTTTTTAAGCCATTTTTTTCCCATGACGGCCCGCCATTGCCCCAGGGTTACTTCGGTTGTTTGCAGATAATAGGCAGTCTCAATTTTTACGGACCGACGGATTTCATCGGCATCTCGAAATCGTTCTGTTTTAGGACTGCCCATCATAAAAGTTCCCGGCTCAACAAGGACAAAGGACATCCCCAGGGGGGTCGTGATTTTTTTTTCCTGTGCCGTGCCGGGCTGGGGCCAGAATACCAGCAGGCAGAAAAACAGGAAAAATGCCCCTGCAATTTTGTTCTGATATTTTTTAAGGCCTGAATTAAAAAAAGATGAAAGAGTCATGGTGATTCTAAAATCCTTAAATGTGATGGGTTTAAAAAGTTGTCGAAGAAAAAATATGCTAGGCATCCAATTACAATTTGGCTTGCTTGTCAAGGAGAAAAAGGCGGGATGGCGTTTGATTCCTATCAAACGGCTGCTTCTTTCATCCATTTTCTAATGATCGTTTTGTCATTTTCATCCATGGCCGTAATGCTGAACTTTGTGCGGCGGAGGTTCTGTCCCATTTGGGTTGACGTGCTTTTGGCATAGATATCATCAAAACAATGGGCCTCAACACAGAAATCAAAGTTCAGTTTAATGTCTGTGTACAGGTCAATGGGGTGGGTGGTCGTCGCATAAATATTGTTTTCATCCATTGCGATTGTCTCTCCGAGGAGGGGCAGGGCGCTTATTTTCTTATCCTGGATGGTCCAGTACTGAAAAGGGAGCTTTATGGCAAGTCGGGCATCCGAAGGTATAGATGCCTCGAGCGCGACGTTGTAATTTTGGGTTTCAATGGCAAAAACGGAGTAAAAAACCAAGGGTTTTTTCATGCCCTTCATCATAATATGCTGGGCCGGCATCACCTTTGTTGTGGGTTTTACCCGGCTGTAGGTGGATTCACCAATGAGCACTTGTCCGCCGACGCTGTTGGATTCGATCCTGGATGCCCGATTTACCGCATCGCCGACGATTCCGTATTTCATCCTGACCTCGGAACCGATATTCCCTACAATGACAGTGCCGGTATTAATACCAATACCCATTTCAAGACAGGGATATCCCGATTCAAGAACCTCCTGGTTTAATATTGCCAGGCAGTTTTGCATCTCAATGGCACAGGCAATTGCCCTTTCCGGGTCATTGCCATGGCTTTTCGGGGCGCCAAATACTGCAAGGATGGCATCCCCGATGATTTCATCAATTATCCCGTCGTATTTTAAAATTATTTTGGACATTTTTTCAAGGTAGCGGTTGAGCAATTGAACCATTTCTTCGGGGTCCCTGTCCTCGGACAGGCTGGTAAATCCCCTTAGATCCGACATCAATACCGTCACCTCTTTTCTGGTGCCGCCGATTTTGTGCCCTTCCGGGGAGGCCAGGATTTCATCCACAACTGTTTGGGAAAGATACCGCCCAAATGTTTCTTTGATAAAGTTGACCAGATGCAATCGTTCTTCGGAAACCGCCAGGATTTGTTTGAGCATGGCAGCCCTTGAGGTGACAATGGTTCTGATTTCATCCGGGGAATCATCTGCCAGATCTATTTTGTCGGCCCTGGTATAATCTTTTTGGATCTCCTTGTTGGCAGCTGCAAGGGATTCCAGGGGGGTAATGATTTTGTCAGTGAGAAATTTTTTCAAGGTGACCATCATAAAAATAATGATAATTCCCACAAGCAGGATAATTCGGATGGCATACCAGAACAGATCAGAGGGTCCGGCATTGTCTGTGAACCATCTGTAAAAAAGAGAATAGACAAGCAAAACCGCTTCAATGAAGAGGATTCGCCAGAATACCCCCATTAAAAGGATTTCTCGGACCCCATTTTTTTTATTTTTTCCGATCATCGGTAAAAAATTTTTCCTCACAATTTAACACAGCGCCAAGTTTAAAGGTAACTGCAGATGCAGGGGAACTGTGGCAGTCTTTATCCTGTTTTCATCTCAACGATATTATTGCCGGCCATGGATTTCAGATTTACCCCCACCCTGAGGGCTTTTAACCCCCGAATATCCGGCAGGTCGTCCAGGTCCAGCATTTCAAGATCATTGTCAAGCTTACCAATGCTCGTAAGAAAATTAATATGCTGTCTGATTTCTCTGCCTTCGACGGGAGTGGAATACACCACTGCAATCCTTCCGGGCTGGGTGAGTCGTTCCCCTGATCCTTTTATCAGGGCTTTGTCCAGGCGGGATTTTATGATTTCCTGGCGGACATCATAGGCACCATCTACATCAAAGCGTTTTTCATCAAATCGGAATCGAATGGACAGCGGCGTATGGTTGACCAGAATCAGGTGGCAGGTATCCAGGGGCACCTTTAAATCGGGTTGTATCTTTTTTGTATGCCAGGCAAGCCCCCAGGACAGCATCAACTGCCACAGGGTCATGTCCTGGACATGGAAATTGGCAAGTTGCTGGCTTTGGGTCATGGCGGCACCGATATACATCATATAATCCACGCCGTCGGTCTGGCGTTTCTCAAAATAATGGGGAAAATCCGTCTGAATGAGGCTGTCTTCTTGTTCTAAAAATCTTGAAAGCGCCTGGTTGAGTTTTGATACGCTTTCTTCATAATCTTTTCTTTTGTTGTAGATCATGCCGGTAACAGGATCAAGGGAATGGGTGTAATGGTCAATTTGCCGGGCAATATCAGATCCCAGTCCCGCAAGATCTTCAAAGGTGGGCGCTATTTCTTTGTTCAAGAGTGAAAAAACAGACTGTTCATCGCTGGCGGTAACCCCGCCTGCAATCTGTTCTATTTTGGTTTGGATTCGGTATTTATATTCCTGTAAAATTGGCCAGGGGCGAAGGTTGGAACCTGCTTCCATGATACCAAGGGCAAGGGATAGCTGATCGGTAAGGTCCTGTTGGATTCCCTTGTTTCGGGCCAGGGAAGAACCCCTTATATCGGATTGCCCGAAAAAGGGCACCACCTCCTTGAAAATAATGGGTTCCATTTGAGAGGTGGTATTGCCCTGGCGGAGACGTTCCATATGGCTTATGGCCGCTTGTTCAAACCGCCATTCCACTGAAGGGTGAACCGCTGTGCATTTTTCCTTGATAATGGATTGAACGTGCTTGTCCAGTTCATCCATTCCCCTTTTCAGGGCCACACAAAAAATGGGGATGACCTGTTGCAAGAGCATGGCATCGATGGGGCCTAGCTCATTGGGCGTGGTGGTAAATACTTCTATAATCCCAATGGTTTTTCCCTGGTAGGATAAAGGAGAAATCAGCATGGAGCGGATGCCGGCGGTAACCGCCTGTTGTTCGGCGGGAACCAGATCCGGTTTTTGGGACAGATCCGGCACCCGAAGGACAGCATTGTTTTCAACCGCCTGCATCCAGACGGATCCTTTTACCGCTTCCAGGTTTATATGGTGGGAGTTGGAAAAGAGGCAGTTGATATTAGAGTTGCAGTCATTTTTGATGATCATCACCTGGTCCCCCTGGAGGGCACCGATTCCAACCGCCAGTTCCGGCCGCTGGAATAATACCTGGAGCCTTGCTTCCATGTGCTTGATTCCGTCGGCTGAAAAAATGGCGTGGTGGTCAATCAAATCCCTTTCAAGGGCAGAAATCACCTCGGATTGAGTTACATCCAGGGCCCGCACAATGGTAAAACCTGTAAATTCGAATTGGGCAAGATCAATGTGTTTGGCCAGGATATCCATATTCGTAAGATTGTTTGTGATGTCATCCCGGTCTTTTTCGGACAATTTTTTCGGGCTGTTCAGGGGCGTTATCCTGACAAACTGGAAATCTGCCGTCACCCCGAAATAACGGGACAGCCCATCTTTTTTATCGGGTACAATTTTAATGTCTATGCTTTCAAGCCGCTGGCAGTCGAATCCGTATATTCGTTCCAAAATAAGAAAATAGATTTTCAATTGTTTTTTTGAGGTTTGGGTTTGACAGTTTTCCTTGAGGGTGGATTTTTTAAAATTGTCATTGTCAAGGAACAGTCGCTGGAATTCAGGGGTCACGAAAAATGGTTCAAAGGTACAGGGTGTGAGCGCCCCCATAATATCTCGGTTAAAGGAAGCAGCCGGAAATACGGGACTCATCAATGGCCTGATGATATCCTGGTATTTATCTATGATATCAATATCCTCAATGGAGCCCTGGAGTTCAGGGCGTTGGTCTATTCTCTCCGTTAAGTCCCTAAACATGGACCGCATATGGGTGCAGTCTGGCACCAGTGTTTTTTTCCAAAAATCAAGTAGCGGATCAAGGCTGACAAATGCTCTGAGCTGTTGGGCCGGGGTGGTTTTTTCCATGATGTCCTCCTTAAATATACCCAGACAGAATAATCATTTCAAAAATAATGTCAACACAGCCTGATCCGCTTGCCGGATCAACTGGGGTCACATTAAATGTTTTAAAAAAAATGATGGTCCTCAGGAAATGACAGCCTGTGTGTTTTTCCTTTGGAAAATTACAAATTATATAGAAAAATATGAAAATATATCATACTATACCCGGCAAACTATTTGAAACGCAATTAAAATTGTATTTTTGTTTGGGTATAAAAGATTAGGATGATTAAAAAAATATGACGCTTAAAAAAACAAATTCTCCATTATCGGACGATTTTTTACCATTTTCAAGACCCTCCATTAATGCCCAGGATATTTTGGCCGTTAATGAAGTGTTAACATCCGGCTGGATTACCACTGGATCTAAAAATGCTGAATTTGAAAAAAATATGTGTGAGTATACAGGCAGCCCCTATGCTGTCGGGCTTACTTCGGCAACAGCGGGCATGCATCTTCTGTTAAAGGCACTTGGCATCGGAAAAGGGGATGAGGTGATTACCCCTTCCATGACCTGGGTATCAACGGTGAACCTTATTACCCTGGCAGGGGCAACCCCTGTTTTTGCGGATGTTGACAAAGATACGCTCATGATAACCAAAGACAGCGTGGAAAACTGCCTGTCAAAACGAGTAAAACTGATTATCCCGGTTCATTTTGCCGGGGCCAGTGTTGACATGGATCCTTTGAAACAACTTGCCCGTGACCATAAAATAAAGATTATTGAAGATGCTGCCCATGCATTGGGGTCTTCCTATAAAGGGGTTCCAACAGGGGCCTTTGGCACCAGTGTATTTTCATTTCATCCCATAAAAAACATCACAACCGGTGAGGGCGGGATGATTTGTTCAGATGACAGTGAATTGATTCAAAGGATACAACGGCTTAAGTTCCATGGTCTGGGGGTTGATTCCTTTGACAGAAACACCCAGGGAAGGCTGCCCCAGGCCCAGGTGATTGAACCGGGATTTAAATACAATCTGCCGGATATGCTGGCAGCCCTGGGCATCTCCCAGTTAAAAAGGATCGCAGTATTCAACAAAAAGCGTGAAGCCCTTGCGCGCTTATACCTTGAACTTTTAAAGGATGTTGATCAAATTATTCCCCTTGCCCCCCCTCCGGAAGAGGCAGGGCATTCATGGCATCTTTTTATTGTAAGGCTTGATATTGAAAAGGCCGCAATGACAAGGGGCCAGTTCATGGAGGAGCTCAAGAAAAATAATATTGGGACAGGACTTCATTTTAGAGCAGTTCATCTTCAAAAGTATTACCGGGACACCCTGGATATACCCCCTGGTGCCTTGGTGAATACCGAATGGAACTCAAAAAGAATTCTTTCTTTGCCACTTTTTCCGGACATGACAGAAAAGGATGTCCATCGGGTGGTGAATACAATCAAAAAGGTCTTGAAAAAATGAAGGAA
The DNA here is from genome assembly GCA_016743945.1 of Desulfobacteraceae bacterium. Taxonomy (GTDB): domain Bacteria; phylum Desulfobacterota; class Desulfobacteria; order Desulfobacterales; family Desulfobacteraceae; genus NBML01. The sequence continues at coordinate 28,540 of JADGFI010000029.1, read as the reverse complement.
AATTCGTTCATCTCAATTGTAATCCCGGTATTTAATGAGGCCCAAAACTTGGCGGAGCTCATTGAAAGATGTATTGGGGCGTGTGGAAAAATGGATGCGCCCTGCGAAATCATCCTGATTGATGACGGCAGCCATGATGGTTCCGCCGATATTATATCTGCTGCTGCAAATCAGGACCATAGCATTATAAAAGGGGTGCTTCTCAATAGAAATTATGGGCAGCATTCGGCTATAATGGCGGGGTTTGAACAGGCAAAGGGGGATATTGTTGTTACCCTTGATGCGGATTTGCAAAATCCGCCCGAAGAGATTCCCAATCTGGTGGATCAGATACAAAAGGGCTATGATGTTGTGGGCAGTGTCAGGAAAAACAGGCAGGACAGCAGTTTTAGAAAATTATTCTCTTTTATCATCAATAAAACAGTTCAGAAAGTGACCGGGGTCATGATGAATGATTACGGGTGCATGCTAAGGGCCTATAAAAAACATATCATCGATGCCGTTCTCAGCTGTCCGGAGAGAAGCACCTTTATTCCTGTTTTGGCAAACAGCTTTGCCAGATCAACAACCGAGATCATGGTGACCCATGCAGAACGGTCCGGTGGTGATTCAAAATACAGTGTTTTAAAGCTTATCTCCCTTCAATTTGATCTGCTGACCTGTATGACAACTTTCCCCCTGCGGTTGTTAAGTATTATCGGCGGTGTGATTTCTCTTTTGGGGATTGGCTTTGGTTTTTTTTTGATGGTGATGCGGTTAATGTTCGGGGCGGTCTGGGCTGCCGACGGCGTGTTTACCCTGTTTGCCGTTCTTTTTGTTCTCATTGGTGCTCAGTTTCTTGCGTTGGGACTTTTGGGCGAATACCTGGGCCGTGTTTATAATGATGTAAGGGCCAGGCCGCGCTACAGCGTCTGTAATGTTGTGGATAAGGACAGCCGGAATCCAGCAGCAACAAAAAGGGGACAATAAACCTGTACTTTCCGGTAGGAAAAAACTTTAAATTATCATCGAACCTTGATTCACATTAATTACAGATTAGAGTATAGTGACGTATTCAATAAAAATTAAATATAGTATTGACACTATTAAAATAAACATTTTAAATCTTAAAGAAGAGACCTTTAAATATGAAAACCATTGTTTTTGCCTATCATGACATCGGCTGTACCGGGATTAAATCCCTTTTAAAAAATAATTTTGATATTGCCGCTGTTTTTACCCATGTGGATAACCCGGATGAAAACATATGGTTTGAATCTGTGGCAGATCTTTGTGCCCAAAACAACATCCCCGTATATGCCCCGGAAGATGCAAACCATCCCATTTGGGAAGAAAAAATCAAAGCCCTTGCACCGGACATTATTTTCTCATTTTACTATCGCAATCTTTTGGGAGAAAATATATTGGGCATTCCTGCAAAGGGGTGCTTGAATCTGCATGGGTCCAAACTGCCGGCCTACCGCGGGCGGGTCCCCATTAACTGGGCAATTGTCAACGGAGAAACTAGGACCGGCATTACCCTGCATTATATGACCAAAAAGCCCGATGCCGGCGACATCGTTGCCCAAAAAGACATTGATATTTTAGCCTCAGACACGGCACACAGTCTTCACCGTAAAGCGGCCCAGGCTCTGCCGGCGCTTCTGGATGAGGTGTTGCCTTTGATCAAAGAAAACAGGCAGGAAAGGAAAGCTCAGGATTCCGCCCTAGCCTCTTATTTTGGCAAAAGAACGCCCAGGGACGGCCAGATTAACTGGGATGACGCTTCTGATACCATCAGAAACCTTGTCAGGGGTGTTACCAAACCTTACCCGGGCGCTTTTTCCTTTGTCGGCAACCGGAAAATTATTTTCTGGGATGTTGCTGTGTCCCCAGTAGACCATGATGTCGCTCCCGGAACCATTCTGTCTCTGGCCCCCTTTGAAATCGCCGGCAAGACGGGTGCCATTCGGGTAAATGCAGGCCAGTTAGAGTTTGGAATTACCTTAAACGGAGAGCAGCTTGCCAAGGAATTGCGACTGACCTGCGGTATGAAGTTTGGTGCCAATATAAGTGTTGCAATTGAAGCCTCCCGGAAAAAACAGGTTCTTATCCTCGGGGTAAACGGGTTTATCGGAAATGCCTTAAGTGAACGCCTTCTTGAGAGCGGTGAGTATGAAGTTCACGGATTGGACATGCATTCCAACAGCCTTGAAAGACTCATGGGTCGACCCGGGTTTAATTTCCATGAAGGGGATATCTCCATTCATCGGGAATGGATCGAATACCATGTGAAAAAATGTGATATCATCCTTCCCCTGGTGGCCATTGCCACACCTGCTGAATACACCCGAAATCCCCTCAAGGTGTTTGAACTTGATTTTGAAGAAAATCTTCGCATCGTGCGCTATTGCGCCAAATACAAGAAACGGATTTTATTTCCCTCCACCTCCGAGGTCTACGGCATGTCCGATGATGAGAATTTTGACGAGGACAATTCAAAACTGGTGCTGGGACCCATCCGAAAACAGCGCTGGATTTATTCATGCAGCAAACAGCTTCTGGACAGGGTGATCTATGCCTATGGTCAGACCGAAGGGCTCGAATTTACCATTTTCAGACCCTTTAACTGGATCGGGCCCAGATTGGACAGCCTGTCTTCTGCCCGCATCGGAAGCTCCCGGGCCATCACCCAATTGATCTTGAACCTTGTGGAAGGAACCCCCATCCAGCTGGTGGATGGCGGGGAACAAAAAAGATGTTTCACCGATGTTAAGGACGGGGTTGAATGCCTGTTTAGAATGATTGAAGATCGAGACAATCGGTGCAACCATAAAATTATCAATATCGGTAATCCGGATAATGAGGCATCCATCAAAGAGCTTGCCCATACCCTGGTGGAAAAATTTGAAAAGCATCCCCTCCGCCACCATTTCCCTCCCTTTGCCGGGATCCGTGAAATTGAAAGCAAATCTTTTTACGGCAAAGGATATGAGGATGTTCAGCACAGAAAACCCAGTATTGCAAATGCCAAGAAATATCTGGACTGGGTCCCCTTTGTTCAAATGGAACAGTCCATAGAGGAAACCCTGGATTTTTTCCTTCGTAAAGAAGTAGGAGACAAGGATATTGCCTGAAACTGTTCTTGGCCTGAGAATTGATGTGGACACCCATCGAGGCACCCAAAAAGGGGTGCCCCATCTACTGAAAATTCTTGAGTTGCACAAAATTGCGGCATCTTTTTTTTTCTGTGTGGGGCCCGATAACATGGGGCGGCACATCTTCAGGCTGCTGAAGCCCGATTTTTTAAAAAAGATGCTGCGTTCCTCCGCCCCGAATCTTTATGGGTGGGATATCCTTTTAAAGGGAACTATTTTACCCGGGCCGGTTATCGGGAAAAAATGTGCCGATATCATTCGCTCAGCTTCTCTGGCCGGCCATGAAATAGGTCTCCATGCCTGGGATCATTATAAGTGGCAGGCCCACATCCTTAACATGAGCCGGGAACAAATTCTCGCGGACCTTTCCAAGGGGTGTGAAAGCCTGGAAGCCATCACCGGGAAACGCCCTACCTGTTCGGCATCTCCTGGTTGGATCTGCAATGATACGGTGCTTGAAATTAAAGAAAATCTTTTGTTCTCCTATAACAGCGACACCCGGGGATCCCATATTTTTTTGCCGATCCTGGAAAAAAATAAAATCGGCCTGCCCCAGATTCCGGTTACCTTGCCCACCTATGATGAAATCATCGGCCGCAAGGGCTTAACCCATGCAACCTATAATCAATTTTTACTTTCATTGATAAAACCGGGTCAGCTCAATGTTTTGACCATACATGCCGAAGCGGAAGGGATTTATTGCCGGGACCTTTTTGAGAACTTTATCAAACAGGCCGTCGCCCGAAATATTTGCATCCTCCCCCTGGGAAATCTGCTCGCTAAATTTGTGCCCCAGGAAAAGTGTCCTGTCATTCAAAAAGAAATAGCGGGTCGCCAAGGAAAGGTTGCCGTTCAATCAAAAGGAACAAGGATAGAGGCTCCATGAAAAGCGTCATTTATCTCATTTTGTTCATTTTTTTAGGCCTTTATATTTTTCCCCTGGGGATCAGGCCCCTGGTGATTCCCGATGAAGTCCGCTATGCCGAAATTCCCAGGGAAATGGTGGCTTCCGGAGACTGGATTGTTCCCCGCCTCAACGGGTTGCTCTATTTTGAAAAACCGGTCATGGGGTATTGGCTCAACGGGCTTGCCATTAAATTTTTTGGGGAAACCGCCTTTTCTGTCCGGATCACCTCGGCCTTAAGTGCCGGGTTCTCTGCCCTGATGGTCTTTTTTTTAACCCAGCGGTTTTTAAACAGCAGGCGAAAGGGCATCTTGGCAACCAGTGTTTTTCTGACCTTTTTTATGGTGTATGGGCTTGGGGTGTTCAGCCTCCTTGACGGGATGTTTTCTTTTTTTCTGACGGCCTGCATCGGCTTCTTTTTTCTGGCCTGGTCCTGCCGGGATCACCCTGGTTCCCATCGAGGGTATATGGTCATTGCCGGAATTTTTTGCGGGTTTGCGTTTTTGACCAAGGGGTTTCTTGCCTTTGCAGTCCCCGTTAGTGTCATCGTCCCCTTTTTTTTATGGGAACGAGACTATAAAAGAATCTTCACCATGTCATGGATACCCATTCTGGTAGCCCTGGTCGTCATATTGCCCTGGGCTTTGCTTGTCCATTTGAAGGCACAGGATTTTTGGAATTTCTTTTTTTGGAACGAGCATGTCAAACGGTTCCTTTCCCAGGGGGGGGCCCAGCATGAAGAATCCTTTTTTTACTTTTTCCTGGTGCTTCCGGGCATCCTGTTCCCCTGGACATTTTTTACGCCTGCAGCGATTGCGGGTCTTGGACAAAAAGGGATGAAAACACCCTTCTTGCGGTATGCGCTTTGCTGGTTTGTTTTTCCCTTTCTTTTGTTTTCCATCTCTTCGGGAAAACTTGTCACCTATCTTTTGCCCATTTTTCCTGCCCTGGGAATTCTTTTGGCAACGGGCCTTGATCGCTATTTGGAAACCCAAAAGAGCGCCTGGTTTGACAAGGGGGTGATGGGGTTAATGGGGCTTGTGGGGCTTCTTATAATCGCCCTGGTCATTTTACAAACCGGTATGATAGAGCCCCTTGCTCCCTTTGCCTATGTAAATCAGTGGAAGGGAGGCCTGTTTTTTGCGGCCTTGATTGCTTTTTTCCTTTTGCTGAAAACAAGTTTAAACGCCCGAGAGCATACCCAAAAAATACTCCTGGTTGCAGCGGCCCCTTTGTTGTTATATCTTTTTGCCCCATTTCTTGTTCCCGATAAAACTGCCTTGAGAAAAAATCCCGGTGCCCTTATCCAAAGGAATCAGACCCGGATCAATAAAGAGACCCTTGTTTTCTCACCCTCAACACCGGTGCGGGCTGTTTGCTGGTTTCTCAAAAGAGATGATGTGTTCATGCTGGATCCCGGTGAATTAACCTATGGGCTTGGGCAAAAAGGGGCCAAAACCCGACTGGTAACCTATGAAGATTTTTACCAACTGGTCCGGGAGAATAGGGGGACACAAAAAGTTGCCCTTGTTATCAACCAGAGAAATTATGATCGGATTAAAACAAATTTGCCCGAGCCTGTTTTTTTAGATTCCACAGGCAGCAACGGATTTGCCTTTGTCCTATTTTAAACGAGTGGAGATCCAGAATGAATAAATATATTCCGTTGATTATTGTCGGCGTGTTGCTCAACGCCTTTGCCCAAATTTCAATAAAACAGGGGATGCGGGTCATTGGATCCTTTAGTTTTTCCCTTGAGAATTTTTTCCCTATTTTGATACGGGCCAGCCTGAATCCCTTTGTTCTTGCCGGATTGACCTGTTATGTCATCAGTGTGCTGGTGTGGATGATGGTGCTTTCCCGGGTGGAGGTCAGCTTTGCCTATCCCTTGTTAAGCATCGGATATGTGGTGACGGCCTTTGCAGGTTTTTTACTTTTTGGTGAAAACATGGGCGTTGTCAGATGGCTGGGGGTGATTATTATTTGCTTTGGCGTCTATCTTATCACACGAACAGGATAGGAGAAATGATCATATCAAAACATTTTTTGAGGGACCCGGCTGCCATGCCAGAACCTATTTATCGGGGTGACCTCTATTAATACCATCAATAAATATATTTTCAAGGAACTCTTTTTTCCTTTTTTAAGCAGTCTTTTTTTTCTGACATTTGTGTTTTTAATGTCCAGAATTCCTGAAATCACGAATATGGTGATGAACTATAATGTTCCGGTATCCTCTGTTCTGGTGCTGCTTGGCTTCAAACTGCCAAGGTTTTTGGAATTCACCATTCCCATGTCCGTCACCATTTCCATTCTTCTCACCTTTATGCGGATGTCAGGGGAAAATGAAATTCTTGCCTTAAAGGCTGCCGGCACTTCTTTGTATAAATTGTTCCCCCCGGTTTTGGTTTTTTGTGTTTTGGGAACCATTTTAACCTTGTATGTTACCATCTTTGCATTGCCCTGGGCAAACGCATCTTTTAAACTAAAAAGTATTGAATTTGCTCAATCCAGTATTGATATGGCATTACAAGAGCGGCAGTTTAATGCCCAGGTGGATGATTTGATGATCTATGTTGCCCATGTGGACATCAAAACCCATGGGTTGGAAGATGTTGTCATCGAAGACCGAAGAACCAAAGGAATGGTCAGTATTTCAACCGCTCCGTCGGGAAAAATTATTTCCTCGGAAAACAAAAGGGTCTATACCATTCGCCTCTATGATGGTGCCATCAATCAGGTGGAACTCGACAAGGGGTCTGTGAATAATATAAAATTTGGAAATTATGACATCATCATTGACCTGGCTGCCCTGAACAAAAATATCGGTAATACCAGCAAGCAGATTGATGAAAGAAGCCTTGGGGATCTGATCCAGTTTATCCGTTCGGGAATATCGGACAAAACTCAGTTAAGTGAAGCTCTGATGGAACTTCATGAAAAATTTTCAGTTCCCTTTGCCTGTATTGCCCTAGGGCTTCTTTCCTTTCCCCTGGGGGTCCAGTCTAATTCCACGCGCAAATCGTCCGGATTCAGCCTGGGGCTCTTTTTCTTTTTATTATATTATTTTCTGCTGGCAGCCGGATGGTCCCTGGGAGAAAGCGGTGCCTACCCGCCATTTATAGGGATGTGGATGCCCAATGTGGTGCTGGGCTGCGCCGGACTCTATCTTTTGATGCGAAATGCTAAGGACAGGCCTGTCAGGCTGCCCAAATTCATCGTGAATAATGCCCATGCCCTTAAACGCTTGTTCTTAAAGAAAAGTTAACACCATGCCCTGTCTGCATAAATACCTGTTAAAAGAATTGTTTAAACTATTTTTTATTATCCAGTCCATTATTTTGGTCTTGTTTGTGTTTATTGAATACCTGTCCAAGATGGATCGATTTTTAAATTCTGATATTACCCTGGTGGGTGCCCTGTGGTATGTGATACTGGAAATCCCCTTCATGTTTGTGCAGGTAGCGCCTGCCAGTGTTCTTTTGGCCAATATCTTTGTTTTCGGGCTGATGAACCGGAATAACGAACTTCTGGCATTGCAATCCTCGGGGATTTCAACCTATCTTCTCATAAGACCGGCCCTTTTTTCCGGTCTGGTATTGGCTATTACCATGTTTTTCCTGGGAGAAATTCTTGTACCCATATCCATGATAAAAGTACACCATATCAAAAACACCGTCATACACAAAAATAATAATATTGCCCAGACCAGAAAAAACATATGGATCAAGTCCGATAAAAAGCTGATCCATTTTAATTTTTATGACCGGATTAAGCGTTCTGTTTCAGGCATCACCATCATCTCCATGGGCGAAGGGTTCCAGCCGGAATACAGGCTTGATGCACAAACAGGCTATTACAAGGACGGCAACTGGATTTTTGAAAAGAGTATCCAGCAAATCTATAACCATGAAACTAAAGAATATGATATCCGACAGTTTGACACGAAAAAAGTTCCCGTAAATATCAAACCCGAAGATATAGGGCAACTGGTCAAAAAATCTGAAGCAATGGGGTTTTTCGAGCTAAAAAAATACGTGGAAAAAGTGGAAAACGAAGGATACGACGCCACCACCTATGTGGTGGATCTCTATGGAAAAATGGCATTTCCCTTTATCTGTTTTATCATGGCTCTGACCGGGGCTGCCACGGGCATGAGACCTTTTTCAAGGCAGAGTCTTCCCCGGGCCATCACCATCGGCATTATCATTTCCTTTATGTATTGGTTTGTCCATGGATTTTTCATGTCCCTTGGATATGGAAACTCCCTGCCGCCAATCCTTGCGGCCTGGCTGGCAAATCTTTTTTTTCTGTGCTTTGGCATGATTTATCTTTTAACAACAGAATAGCTATAAAAAGGACAAAACAAATGAATGAATTACAAATACCCGAAGGCATACAAGATGATCCAAATGCCATGGAAATGATTCGAGTTTGGATCGGAAACAAAGATATTCAAGTGTCTATGTTATTAGGAATGTGGGAAGAGGCATCAAATTTTGAAATGGATGAAAGAGATGCCTGGGGAGAGTTATTGGCAGATTTGATCCGCCATATTGCAAATGGATTAACCCAGAGTCACGATTATCAAAAAGATGCATCTGAGATGAGAATAGCCAATTCCCTGATCCGCCATTTGGGATACGGTGCAAATACTATCCAAGGAGAAATTCAAGATTGATAACTATTGTTGCAAAGGGCGGGTGGATGAAGCCCGTTATTCCTTGAACTCAATGGTAAGGCTGATCGGGATCTTCAGCAGAGGACGGGGTGGGATGCGGGTGAATCGTTGATTGCAATTTTTTACAGGTTCTTAATGCAGTGAAGCGGTTAAAAGGTGAAACTGTTTGAGCGACAGCGAGTTTTTCACCTTCAGCGCAGCGGAATTTAGAACCTGTCAAAATTGTTCAATCAGTGAACTGCATCCCGCCCTGGCCGGTGATTTTCGAACCACTGACCCTTCTTCCCCATTGCACTTGCTACAATTGTCCTTTTTTCAGGTTTCTATAGCCTTCCAGCTTAATTTTTTTTGCATCACATTTGGCCTTGATGATAGTGGCGGCGGCCATGTTCAACTCTTTTTGTCTGTCATCCACCATTACATTGAACCCGCAATTGAAAGGCCCAAGCCGGATGGTGTTTTGAACCCCGTCATAGGTATCGTAAATTTTTGTGTAGGGATGGGCAAACAGCCACCGAAGCTGGAGGGTGGTGACGGCCTGTTCCGACAGGTTGTCCATGAAACCTTCCAGGTCTTTAAGGTCCTGTTCAATCAGGTTGTTCCAGCCCAAAATTAAATTGGCGTTGACCTTGAAACCGCTTTGCATGCAGAACTCAAGGGTTTCGAGCACCTCATCCATATGGGTTCCCTTGTTTAAATATTTCCACATGCGGTCCGAGGGGAACTCAATGCCGAACCCCAGGGTGGAGGCGGGGATGTTTCCGTCAAGCTGTGCTACCACCTGTTTTAAGGCATTGGTTTCCGCCTTTGCCGCTCGCATGAAATACCGGTATTCAATCTTGTCGCCCTTGGGGAGATTAGGAAGGATTTGTTTGATATGTTCCGGGGTGATGGAGCCGGTATTGAGCCGGACTATTTTATGACCGGCAAAATCCATGTCCTTGAATTCAAGGGTTATGTGCTCTCTTTTCCTGAAGTGCTCCATACTGTGCTGGGCAATGGAGCAAAAGGGACATTTTCTCCAATAGCATAAATTTTCCAGGGTATAGGAAAAATAAATCCGGCTGTCTTGGGGGATGACCTCCGGGATCTCAAGCTTCCAGGTGCCTGAAAATTCCGGCACACCAAACAACGATTCAACGGACTGGCCGGTGAGGGTGAGATTGGGGGGCAATTGACCCTCCACCTTGAAATGGACAGATTGCCAGCTTTTTTTGTCGACACCTCTTTCCGAAGCCACAGGTCCCCCCACAATAAAGGAGATTTCCGGATACTGGGTCGCCCAGATATAGGCCTGGTAGAGATGGTTTACATAACTGGCAGAGACATAGACGGTTCCCCTTTGTATGGGCAACGGGAGATCCCCATAGGTATCTTTATCATACCATTTGTCATAGTCTTGTTCGTGTTCCATCCAGAGAAAGTCACCCTTGCTTTTACACAGGTCAAAGGTATCTGAAAATCCGTTGCAAAGATCAAACCAGCCGCTTTTGGTCTTGCCGTAAAATTGTATGAATAAGGTGTCGCTCATATTTCGTATCCGTATATTTTGATGATTCCTATCGTTTTTACTAAATTACTCAAGATACATCAATTGATTCCTTTTGTCTCTGGGTTTGTTAAGATAGTGATTAGCATTTGACAATCCCATTGGGTTATCATAAAAAGAACAAATCTTCATGGGTGCAATTTGTCAGTGGTTTTCGGATGGTTCCTATATTTTTGGGCCAATAATTTTTAGATGGAGGTTGCGGCAGACAAATGATGGAAATCGGTTTTTTGATGGATGATTTGCGGCAGATTGATCCGGTTTGGGAAACAACTGCCTATATTATGTATGAATGTAACCAACGGGGATATTCAGTCTATTTTTTAGAGCCCCATGATATTTATATCCGTAAGAATAAAGTGGTTGCCAGGATGCGTCAAATCACGGTTGAGCAAAATCTTTCCATTACCGAATACTGGAATAAATTGATCCAGTGCCTGGACAAGGAAGAGTTGATTTTTGAAACCGTAACAGACCTGGATGTCCTTTTTTTGCGCAAAGACCCCCCCCTTCTCTATGAAACCATGGAGTTTTTAGGACCTGTCAGCGACAAGGTCTTCATGATTAACAATACCATTGGACAGGTGAATGGTAACTCCAAGGCCTATATCTTAAATTTTCCGGATATTATTCCCGAAACCCATGTGTCACGGGACCCCAGAAGGTTGAGGAAAATCATTGATGATTTTGGCGGTGACATGGTGATAAAACCCCTACACGGACATGGCGGACACGGGGTTATCAAGGTCAGTAACCGGGAGCCGGAGAATCTCAATTCTTTAATCAATTATTATGTACACGCTGGGAAACCCTATCCGGAACGAACGCCGATTATGGTCCAGGAGTATATAAAATCAGTGAAGGATGATGGGGATGTCAGAATTTTACTGCTCAACGGGGACGTTTTGGGTGCCATGGGAAGGCAATCGGTTCCCGGTGATTTTAGAACCAATGTTCACGCAGGTGCCCGGGCCTTTAAACATGTGATAACACCTGCACAAATGAATATCTGTGAAATAATAAAACCCAAATTAATTCAAGACGGCCTGTATTTTGTGGGCATTGATGTGATCGGAGATAAACTGGTTGAGGTCAATTGTGTCAGCCCCGGGGGGATTCCCCGGATCAACTTGTTTAATAATGATAAGCTTGAGTCAACCCTGGTGGATTTTATCGAGGAGAAAATTATTGCATCAAAACAAGGGAACCTATCGGTTAACGTGGCGGGCTGAATTCTGCTTTAACCTGTTGCTGCTGGCCATACTGCTGGTTGCAATGGCAGGGCTTTTTTCTTCCTGCCAAAAAACCAGTGAACAAGCGTTTTTAAAAATAGGGCTTCCTGAAGAACCCAGGTCTTTAAACCTGTGGCTTGGAACCGATGCCAACTCTCGCAGAATTTTGTCCCAGATTTATCAGCCCCTTTACCATCGTCATCCTGAAACTCTTGAAATCATTCCCTGGCTGGCCAAGGGAAAGCCGATTTTTGATCCCGAAGCCCTGACCTATACGGTGAATCTTCGGGATGCCAAATGGTCCGACGGGTCAGATTTTACAAGTGAAGATGTGTTGTTCACCAAGCAATTGTTTTTTGATTTTAAAATTCCCAGATATTACAGCAAATGGAATATCATTAAAAAAATTGAAGCCCTTGATGCCCATACGGTTGTTTTTTATCTGAGAAAACCTTCTGCCATTTTCATGTCCCGGGTCATGACAGCGCCCATGGTTTCCAAACGAGAGTGGGAAGCCGTTGCCAGGGAGGCCCTGGCCAAGGAAAAGCCCCTTCGCTCCCTCCAGGATCATGCCATTGAAAAGCCCATTGGCACGGGTCCTTTTACCTTGGTTGAACATAAAAAAGGGGCCTATATCCATATGCAGAGAAACCGGTATTTTTTCGGTAAAGGTCTCAAAATCGGCAATCATTTGCTGGGTCCCTATGTGGACAGCCTTTTGTTCAGAGTATACGGCACCTCTGACGTGGCCATCCTTGCCCTTAAAAAAGGGGATATCGATTATTATTGGGGGGATATTCAGCCGGGCTATATCAAGGATCTCAAGGAGCAGACCAATATTGACCTGTATTTTAATAAAAAAAGTGCCTTGTATTATTTGGGTTTTAACTTAAGAAAAGCGCCTTTTAACGACAAGGTGCTTCGCCAGGCCGTTGCCACGGTGATCAATAAGGAGTTTATCCTGACACGGATTTTACAAAATTTTGGTACCCCCATGCATTCGGTTGTCCCTTCGGGAAATCATTTTTGGTACAACCCCAAGGTACGAAAATACGGCCAGGGACAAGACCATGATCAGCGGATCAAATTGGCCCACAAAATGCTTAAGGGAGCCGGATATTCCTGGGACAGGCCACCTGTGACCGAAGAGGGAAAGATTGTTACCCCATCGGATATCCTGTTGCCGTCCGGAGAAAAAATGGAGAAATTTGTTATCCTGACACCCCCTGCCGACTATGACCCCAAGCGGGCATTTGCCGGTACCATGGTGCAAGAATGGGTCAGGGAATTGGGACTGCCGGCCTCAGCCCGCCCCATGGCCTTTAGTTCCCTGCTGGATACGGTCAAGGGGAAACACGAATTTGATGCCTTTATTCTGGGCTATGGCCAGCTGGATTTGGATCCGGATTATTTGCGATCCTTTTTTTATTCTAAAAATGACAAACCCCGGGGCTGGAATATGAGCGGATACCACAATCTTGCGTTCGATAAGATTGCCGAAGATCAGATGGCCCTCGTTGATACACAAAAACGGAAAGATCTTATCTGGAAAATGCAGGAGATGGTTCTGGAAGATATTCCCTACCTGCCTCTGTACAATCCCCATATCATTGAAGCCACCTTTAACGAACGTTTTACGGGGTGGGTGGCCAAGGTGGACGGCATCGGCAATGTTTGGTCCATGTGCGTGGTCAAACCCGTCCAGTGATGTTTTTCTAAAATATTGGAAATGATATGAGAAACCAGACCTATATTTTGGGTAAATTAGTTGAAATTGCAATTATTTTTTTTGTGATTATGACGGCATTATTTTTTTTGTTCAGGCTTTCTCCAGGGGATCCCATCTCAAAGGTGGTGGACCCCATGCTGACGCCTGAAGATATGCGGTATCTCATCGAACAGATGGGGCTGGACAAGCCCATGTGGGAACAATATGTGATTTATCTGAAAAATTTTTTTATCGGCAATTTTGGGGTTTCCTTTCACTATGGAGAGCCTGTTTTTAAAATTATCAGGGAACGGCTGGGGTGGACCATCTTATTGTTTACCTCTTCCACCATCCTGGCAGCCTTTGCCGGGGTATTTTTGGGGAAGATAGCGGCCTGGAATAAAGGAAGCCGACTGGACAGTGTCATGTCCATATCTGCCCTTGTCTGCTATACCCTGTTTATACCCTGGTTTGCCCTATTGCTGCTCTGGGTTCTGGGCTTCAAGCTGGGGCTTTTCCCCCTTGGCGGTATTTTGTCCCCTGAACTGTGGGTGGGAAACGCCTCCTGGTTTGAAAAAGTTTTGGACATTATTCACCATATGATACTGCCGCTTTTGACTCTTTTTATCATCAACCTTGGCGCTTATCTTCTGCTCATGCGATCGTCCATGCTCAGTGTGCTCAGAGAAGATTATATCATTACCGCAAGGGCCAAGGGCTTGAGTGAGAAGATGATCCGCAACAAGCATGCCGCAAAAAATGCAGCCCTTCCCGTGGTGACCAGTGTGGGCTTAAGTCTTGCTTTTTCCATTAACGGGGGCGCCCTGACCGAACAGATATTTACCTGGCCCGGCATAGGGAGGGAGCTGATTTTTGCGGTGAGTAACAATGATTATCCCCTGGCCCAGGCCTGCTTTCTTCTGATCGCCCTTGTGGTGCTGGTGGCCAATTTGATTGTGGATATTCTCTATGCCTATCTGGATCCGAGGATTACCTATTGAACCCCCCGGGCAAAACCCGTGCAAAAGGAATAGAAGAAAAGGTGTAATTATGCTGAAAAACCATTATATTCGACGCTTTTTGAAAAGCTGGAAAATTTTTATTCAAAATCCCCTGGGCAAGACAGGGGTGATCATTTTATTGGTGTTCATGCTCATGGCCCTTGCCAGTTTCTTTGTTCCCCATATAAATCCCATGTATGATCCCATGACGGGGATTGACCCTAATATCAGGGTTTCCACCGGCCCCAGCCTGACCCATCTGCTGGGAACGGACAATGTGGGCCGGGATCTGTTTGCCCAGCTGTTGGAAGGGGCAAAAGTGGCCTTTATCGTGGGGTTATCCAGTGCCTTTTTCAGTATAGTCATTGGGACGGTGGTCGGTATGGTTTCGGGATATGCCGGCGGAATGCTGGATGCTTTTCTCATGCGAACCGCCGATATTATCATGGTCATGCCTTCCCTGGTTATTCTGCTGATCCTGGCCTCTTTATTCGGTCAATTTAACATATGGATTATTGTGTTTATCATTGCCATCATGCGCTGGCCTGCGGTTTCCAGGGTTATCAGATCCCAGACCCTTTCATTGAAACAGCGACCCTTTATTGAAGCATCCCAGGTAGCCGGGGCCTCCCATCTGCGCATTATTTTCCGTCATATTATGCCCAATGTGCTTCCCCTGGCATTTTTATACATGACCTTTCGGGTCACCTCGGCCATTCTTGTGGAAGCCGCCCTTTCTTTTCTAGGGTTTGGGGATCCTTCCCAGGTCAGTTGGGGGATGATGCTCCAATGGGTCTGGAAATCGGGCCATATGTTCCAGGCACCCTATTGGCTGATTCCGCCGGGCTTAAGTATTTCTCTGCTGACCCTGGCTTTTTATTTGATGGGCCGTGCCATGGACGAAGTTTTGGACCCACGGTTAAGAAAGGAGGGGCAGTCCTAGAACAATGGCATTGCTATCCATAAAAAATTTGAGCATCGGTTACCAGACAAAGGAGGGGATACTCAAGGCGGTTGATGATATCTCCTTTGAGCTTGAAAAGGGCAGGCCCCTGGGCTTTGTAGGCGAATCCGGTTGCGGGAAAACCACCATCGGCATGACCCTTATGGGGCTTTTGCCGGACAATGCTCAAATTTTGGGCGGCAGTATCGGGTTTTTGAACAAGGATTTGACCCAATTGACTGAAGATCAATGGCGAAAGGTTCGGGGAAAGGAAATTGCCATGATTTTCCAGGCCGCCATGAACGCGCTTAATCCGGTTATGCGGGTGGATGAACAGGTGATTGAAGCCATTGTGACCCATCAGTCTGATATCTCGCCCAATGATTTGGATAAACGGGTAAGGGAATTGTTCGACCTTGTGGAAATTCCCCGGGCCCGGATGAAGGATTTCCCCCACGAATACAGCGGGGGTATGAAACAGCGGGTGATCATTGCCATGGCCCTGGCCTGCAACCCACAGCTCATCATTGCCGATGAACCCACCACTGCCCTTGATGTCATTGTCCAGGATCAGATACTTAAAGAGATAAAGATCATTCAACAGGCCATGAATACCGGGTTGATTTTTATTTCCCATGATATTGCCGTGGTGGCATCGGTTTGTGAGGACATCTGTGTGATGTATGGGGGACAGATTGTGGAGATGGGAACCTGTGAAGAGGTGTTTTCCTCTCCCCGCCACCCTTATACAAAAACCCTGCTGGGATCTTATCTGAGTCTTGACAATCAAGCGTCTGTCATTATTCCAGATATGCGCGAAGCTCCTGATTTAACCCTTAAAAGCGGGGGGTGCAGGTTTGCGGTTAATTGTAAAAGCTGCTCCAGTGACTGCAAGGCGGGGATTCCCCATTGGGTGAGTCTTTCGAAAACCCATCGGGCCCTTTGTTGCGAAGAAACCATTACCAGGAAAGCAAATGAGTAAAAACCATCCGAAAAAATCGAGCTTGATCGAAATGAAGGGGGTAACCAAAGAGTACACGCCCCGGAAACAGTTTTTTTCAAAATCCCAGAACAAGGTTTTGGCCTTAAACAGCATTGATCTTTCCATTGAAAAGGGGGAAATATTCGGATTGGTCGGCCAGAGCGGCAGTGGTAAGACCACCACCGGCCGTCTTCTGGTCCGACTGGAAGCGCCCACTTCGGGAAGTATCTATTTGAACGGCAGTCCTATCAACCGCTTAAAGGGCGCATCCCTGAAAGCGTACCGGTCAAAGGTACAGATGATTTTTCAGGATCCCTATCAATCATTGAACCCCCATTTATCAATTGCCCAGACGATATCAGAACCCCTGGTGGTCCATGGGCTCGGCAATACCACTAGCCAAAGGGAGAAGGTGCTGCATACCCTGGAAATTGTAGGGTTATCGCCGGGCAATGATTTCTATGACCGGTATCCCCATCAGCTTTCCGGTGGTCAGCGTCAGCGGGTCGCCGTTGCAAGGGCCATTGTGCTGGATCCGGACTTTATCGTGGCAGATGAGCCCACCTCCATGCTGGATGCCACCATTGCCATCCAATTGTTCAAACTGCTCACCGAGATCCGGGAAAGATTTGATATGACCTTTTTGTTTATCACCCATAATCTGGCAGCGGCCAATTATTTGTGTGACAGGATTGCCGTGATCCACGAAGGACATATTGTTGAGGTCAATAGGGCTGACAAGATTATCCAGCACCCCGAACACCCCTATACTAAAAAACTCATCCAGGTTCAGCCCGGCTTTAAACTCGGTGGAAAACGGGGATAAAAAGATCTGCCACTGCATCTTCCCTATGGTTTTTTTTTAAAAAAAATGGTGTCCCTTTGGCCAGGGGCAAAAAATTCACACCTGACCAAAGGAACAGTGGACAATATGAACGGATATCAGTCTCCTTTGTCCATTTCTCTTAATTTGCGAAGAATTTGTCTGGGGCTGTTTGAAATGGAAATACTTAACAATTCATTCATCTTTTTTTCTTCAATCTGCTTTTTGTTCATCACTTTTTTTTTATAGGCATCCTGCAGAGCTTTAAGGAGAATATCGAGCTCGCAGGGTTTTTGAAGATACGAATAAGCGCCGTTTTTTGTGCATTCAACAGCAGAATCAATTGCACCATGGCCAGTGAGAATTACGACCTCCATCCATTTATGTTCCTGCTTGAGCAGCTTTAAGGTTTCTTCCCCTGAAATTCCCGGCATTTTTAAATCCACAAGGGCAATATCTATTGGGTTGTTTTTTGCAGCCTCAATGGCCTTTTCGCCTCTGTTAACCGCAATTACCTTAAAATCCCTTAATTCAAGGCTTCGGCTGATTGAGTTTAAAAATTGTTCTTCATCGTCCACTATCAAAAGATTTATTTTTTCTTTTTCCATGATCTCATTCCTTCCTATATTATAGGGTGCCAACTCCCATCCATTTCCAATAACCCAAAAATACCCATGCCCACAATACGATCATGCTCAGCACAAAAACAGCAAATCCATGAATGAAAAAATCCTTCATGGTAACCAGCTGTTCTCCGGTTTCAGGATCTCTTGCCATACTGTAAACAATTGCATTATTCGGTGTGCCGATGATCAGCATGTGGGCAAAGGAAGAAGAAAATGCCGTTGCAAGTCCCACCATGATGGGCGATGTCCCGGAAAGGGTAGCCATTGGCACGGTGATGGGGCCTACGGCAGCCACAGTGGCACCGTCGCTCATGAAATTGGTTAAAATACCGGTGATAAAGCTTGTGGACATGCAAAGCCCGGTTCCGCTTCTCAGAAAGTCAGGGAGTATGGAGATAAGGCTGTTTGCAAGCCAAAGAGCGGCACCTGTGGAGGCAAGCCCCACCCCCATGGCACTTGCAGAGGCATATAGCGCCACCACATCCCAGTGAATACCGTTGATATCTCGCCAGCGAAGGATGCCCAGAATATTTAGAAGAACCAGACATAAGATAATGGGTCCCCCCATCCCCACCTTGCCTGAAAAGAAAATCCATAAAAAGATAACCAGTATCAGCACGCCTGCAGACTTATACTCATCCATTGTCATTTTGCCAATTTTTTCCCCTTCTCTTTTTACTGCAGCAGCAATATTGACATTTTTAACCTTGATGCTGTTTCTAAAAACAAAAAGGAAATATCCTGCAATGACCAATGCCATCACCGGCACAAAGGGAAGTCCCATTTTTACCCATTGGCCAAAGGAGATGTCGACCCCGTAATCTGAAAAAATTCCCAGCATGACGGCGTTTCGGCCGCCGGCGGCAGGTGATCCGGGTCCGCCAATATTTGCTGTGAAGGTCAGCATTAACATGAGCATGATGATCAGACTTTTGTCTTTTTTTAATCCGGCGGCTTTGATGGTCCCCATGTACACCAGCATTAGAATCGGTGCAATAAAGGCCACCAGGGCGTGTTCGGAAAGAAACGAGGCGGTCACTGCCAGAAGGGGTGCAAAGATAAGGGCAAACTTGCGAAGGGAGGTGCTGGTTCCCAGCAGAAGAATTCCGATCCGCCGGTCCAGTCCGGTTTTGCTGATGGCTGCGGCAAAGGCAAGGACACCAAAGATAAAAATAACCGAATCCTTTGCATAGGCCTTTGCAACCATGCTGGGGGGAAAAATTCCGAAAAAATACATGAACACCCCCACAAGAAGGGCGGTAATGCCGATGGGGATAGCGCCTGTTGCCCAAAAAAGTGCGGCAACCAGAAGGGTTCCAAGCATTACCTTTGCCCTAAAGGCAATTTTTTGCACATCCGGAGCTGTTTTAATGACTGTCCCATCTGCTTTTTTTGTTTGGGTGTATAATTTTGCTTTTTTCCCATAATATTCTGTAATTGTCTGGCCTTTTTCCATTTTTTGATATTCTGCATATCCGGCAATGTCTTCACTGATATTTCCGGTCTTTTTCGCAGACAAAAAGCCTGTCAGGTTTTGGGGGGTGGGCATCAGTACCATGGCCAGAAAAAGGATGGCCCCAAGGAAGATGATACCCGGACGGGCATTTTGTACACCGACAAGCCAGCTTTTAAGGCCGGTTCTCTGAACGTCCGGGATTTCATTTCTGGCCATCGCATAGACCCGTTCTTCACCGGCCGCATTGATCTGGGCAATTAAATCATCAATGGCGCAGGGTTTTTCCACGTAGGAGAACACATCAAATTTTCCGGTAACCCGGGCCGATTCAATACTTCCATGGCCTGTATGCATGATGACCTGAACTTCGGGTCTCAGTGTTTTTATTTCTTTTAAGGTCTGAATCCCGTCCATACCGGGCATTTTCTGGTCAAGGACGACCACTTGCGGATTTTCGTGACGTATTATTTTAATGGCATCTTCGCCGTTGCTGGCGTCAAGAACATGAAAACCCCTATTTGACAGCTGTTTTGCCAGATTTTCCCGGAACCTATCTTCGTCATCAATCAACAACACCTTTAGGTTTTCATTCTTTTTGTTTCCTGTTTTTTGCTCTCCCATGGGCGTTCCTTTTGGTTAAATTATAAAAAAAATTATGGTTTCATCATGACCTGTGAATCGGCAGGGATATGGTAAATGCACTGCCAGTTCCTTCCAGGGATTGAACATCAATCATTCCGCCAAGTGATTCTATAATATTTAGCGAAACACTGAGGCCAAGGCCGGTTCCTTTTCCCACTTCCTTTGTCGTAAAAAAAGGATTGAATATTTTATCAAGCTGCACCGCAGACATTCCTTTCCCGGTATCTTGAATCGTAATTTGTATGTCCTGGGCATTTCTTGTTGTGGTAAGGGTGATTTTCCCAGGCCCTGAAATGGAATCGCCTGCGTTGTTCACAAGATTTAAAAAAACCTGGCGGATCTGGTCGTGATCCAGCATGATTTCCGGCAGGCCAGGATCATAATTGCGGTTGATTTTTATATCTGCCACCTTAAATTCGCGTTCCTTGAGCCCGGCCATTACTTCATCCAAGACCTGATTTATATTACAGGGGACATACCTTGGTTCATGTTTGCGCCCAAAAGATAGAAGTTGTCTTGTGATGGTTCTTGCCCTGAAGGCTGCCGAATCAATGGTATCAATTTCTTTGATAATTTCTTCGGGACTTGGATTCAGTTTGAATTCAGGATTGAGCATATCCCGAATAACCCCACTGGTTGAAACGATTATGGCCAGGGGGTTGTTAATTTCATGGGCCACCCCGGTGGCCAGTTGACCGACCGAAGCAAGCTTTGATGCATGAAAAAGTTGATGCCTTAATTCGTCTTTTGATTCGACCATGACCAGGGCCCCGTTTATCAGCCGGCTGTTTGCAAACCATATCCCTGCGGCAATGCCAAAGAAAACAATGGCAAGGATAATGGTCATGATACGTCGGCTTTCATACAACCTTGCATGGGCAATATTCAAAGGCTGCCTGACAATAAGCGCCCAGGGTGTTTCTTTGAGCCATGCAAAACCAATGAGGATGGGACCCCCCTTATCGTTGATTTCCATTACCCCTGACTGAATTGTTATCGGCGGAATATACTCGCTCTTGCCAAGCAATTGCCCCCGGGCAGGATCGACAATTTGATATAGTCCTTCTCTATTAATCAAGGCAGATTCAACCTGCCTTTCGTTACTGATGGATTGTAAAAAACTATGGAATTTGTCAGGGTCCAGGGTGGATCGCATAATATATGGTTTTCCGTCAATTATCTGCCTGACGGCAATGGTAAAATGGGGCTTTTTCCTAAATCCTAGATAAATATTACTAATATAATAATGCCTCTCCTGGTTAACCAGGGTTTTAAACCAGTTTTCATTGCTGTAATCTTTGTCTTTAAGGCCGGGAAAGGCCCCTGCATATCCTGTCTGAATACCTTTGGTATTAAGAAACCCGACATCGATAAATGCATCATTGACCTGCCTTAAATCCCCGAGATAATTTTGCATTTTATTCTGGGAAGGATTTAGATTAAAATCAAGGCTGTGGAAAAGGCTGAAAATATTAACAACCCGTTCCTGGAGGAAAAGATCTATGGTGTTTTTCTGAGAGTTTGAAAGGGCTTCCAGATTAAGCCGTCCGGTATTTTTTAAAGTAAGGTTAAACTCGAATTGAAAATAAGCAAAAAACACTGCATAGGGCAGCATGAAAGCCGCCATGAGTCCCATTCCAAGGCGAATTTTAAGTTTTTTAAAATAGTGCTTTCTTTTATCGGTTTGTGTAGTGATTGTTTGCCTTTTTTCAAAGGCTTCGCAAATTTTTTCTGAAATATCATCAATATCAGCCGGCTTGATCAGGTAATTTGCTGCACCTAATTTTACGCCTTCAACAGCTGATTCCACAGTGCCGTGGCCGGTAAGCATAATGACTTCAATCAAAGGAAAATTACGCTTGATTTTTTTTAGGGTTGTAATCCCGTCCATGCCCGGCATTTTGACATCTAAAAGAACCACCTGGATATGATGGCTTTTTAGTTTTTCAAGGGCTTCCACCCCGCTTGAGGCGGTTTCGACCGTATAACCTTTTCTTTCCAGAAGTTTTTTAGTCGTAGAAAGAAATCGTTTTTCATCATCCACCAGCATTATGTTTATTTTTGGCATTTACTATTTTCCTTTCGTGTAATTGGAAAATTCTGGTTCGGCCAATTATCTTTGATAGAAAATAGCAAT
>JADGFI010000029.1:0-6709 GCA_016743945.1 Desulfobacteraceae bacterium | reverse complement strand
AGTTAACTATCTAAAATATAAAATTTTATTTATTTTTTTTAGAAATGGATCTGCTGAAAAACAGGCCATCGTGTCAATATTTTTTACAGATTGTAAAATGTATTTGGGAAAGGAAGATGCTTTTTTATCGAATTGCATCACCTATATACTATATCAGAAAGACGCTTCATCATGGGAAAACCATATTTGCACTTGAGGATACATTGAGTGAAATTTTCGAATTATTTTTGCCGAAGCCTGAACCTCTAATTTGCCTTTATATCCATAATCGGTATTCATGAATACACAATTTTCCATTCCCCATTTATTGAGTTCTGCATCACCTGCAATGAGTATTGGTGTTGGAACCGTATTAATGAGATATGCAAGATGATCCTTTGTATGACCTGGAGTGGATAATGCCCAGAACGTACCATCGCCGAAAATATCCAATGCCTTATTAAATGGAGGTATTGCGTCTCCTGAATCAATATCAATAAGGCAAATGTCTTTTTTGCCTTTCAGGTGATCACCTGTCATCCGCTTGTAGTGGGATGAATTTTCTCCCTTTCCATAACATATCCTACAAAGGGAAGGCAGGGCTGGTATCCCCGCGGTATGGTCTGGATGCATGTGGGTGAGAAAAGTATGGGAGGGATGAATCTTGTGTTTTTTGAGGTGAAACAATAAATCCTCATCCTTTTTTTGAGTGTAACGGGCGTTATTGGAATTTAAAAAGTCTATTACAAATGAGGATAGATTGCCAAAGGGAGGATTATCGTGAAAGGATTTGTCAAATCCGCTGTCTATCAAAATATCTCCTTTTTTCGGATGCTTAAAATAAAACATCATCACAGGAGAGCTTAATATCTGTGATGAATCAAAGTTATTTGGAATACTTTCTTGTTGGGTGTAGGGCTTTAATGATGAGGCAATACTTCCTGTGTTAAAGGCTCTGAACTCCATTTGTCTTGACACTTTAAAAACATCACGCCAATTGCGATATTTTTTTCCAAGCCCATTGCTTATTTGCATTTCATTTCCCCCATGGTGTTTCTCCTTTTCAGAATCATCTGGGTCATCTGCTGGAGCGTAATCCTAGGGTCATCAATGTATTCCCTATTGGCTTTTTCCAATAATTCTTTTCTGATGTTGCCTTTTGAAACAATTTCTTTCCCGGACATGGTTACCGCCTCAAGTTGACTTGCCAAAAGTTTTGGATCACTTATAAGAAGATGGGATGCCGGAAAATGAAATTCTCCTGCAAATTGGACGCCCATGTTGTCAATAATTCGGTTAAAAATTCTGCTGATTGAAACAAAAGACTCTTTTTCCGGGTTGCCGGCTGTAAATATGGTTACGGCTTTTTGCTTTGTTTTATTTGTTTTGAGATGATATGTCCTTTTGTCTCTAAATTCAAAAAAGGCATCCAAGGTTGATCTTAGGCGTTCAATCATTTTTTTTAAATTACTTGACATGGAATCAAAATAAACAGGGCTGGCAAATATAAGCAGGTCTGCCTCTTCCATTTTTAAGATAATAGATTCCATATCATCCTTATATTTACACACACCTGGTGTTTCAAACAGGCACTTTCCACAGCTTTCACAAGCAATTATTTTTTTCTTGGAAACATGCAGCACTTCGCATTGGGCACCGGCTGATTTTGCCCCGGTTATAAATTTTTGGAGTACTATTTCGGTGAATCCTTTTTCAGATCTGTGACTTCCGTTCATTGCCAAAATTTTATACGCTTTTTTCATGATATTTATTTTTCCTGTTAATTGATTTAGTATCTCTCCAGATAGGCGGCAGCATTATCTGCCATCTTTTTAAGGTCCTCTAACAGTTGGTCTTGTCTTTCCTGTGATAGGTCTTGGGTCAGAATTTGGCTCCATTGCGTGATGATCTGCCAGAATTCTTCTTCGATTTCCCGTGCTGGGGGCTGCAGAAAAGAACGTTTGATCCTTTGATCCTTTTCATCGGGAATTCGTTGAACATATCCTAGTTGTTCAAGTTTGTTCAGAGCCCTTGCCGTGTTGGCCTTGTTAACATAAATTCTTCGTGTTAATTCATCCTGGCTTTGCCCCTCTTCATCAAAAAGTTCGGCCAGGATGATATATTGTCCTGGGCCGATCTTAAGGGCCGGCAGCTCTTTGCCTAAATATACAGTGGCCATTCTGTAGAGAGTGGCAATGAAGCGGCCGATTGTTTTTCTTCCCTTATATTCCACAGCGGTTTATTTCCTTTTAATAGTTGACATCGCAACTATTCTATTTTGATATGGTTGCGATGTCAACTAAAAAGTTCTTCGCACATTTTTTTTTATTGTTTTGATTTAATAAAGTTATCAGCTTGTCACAACTGGGAAATTGCAGGGACGACAAGATTATCCAGAACCTCGAACCCCCCTATACCCAAAAAAATATTTTCAGCCCGGCTTTAACTTTGGTGGGAGGCGGGGACAAAACGATCTGCCAGGGCATCATATTTAGATGGACAGGCTGCGATGAAATCTGAAATGGATTCTACATGGAGACCAATGAGAAGGGATGTTGCATAAAAGCAAAAATATCTCCCAGGACTTGACTTGGAGTCGGAAAATTGTAAAAAGAGGGTTTCCCGGGTTCCCGGAAAATTTTATTTTTTTTGCAACATTGCTGTTTCTTTCCCAAGAATAAATGCAATGATGCCTGTCTTTATGGGGTGTTGTTTTACAAAGGACGCAACGGCAACCAGGAAAAATGAGAGGGCAAAGGCTAAATAAATGCTTTCTTGCCTTTTGTCAAGAAACAGCTAAAATTTTTTTATAACTCTGGAAAATATGCCCCCGTCCCAGGAAGGACACAACATGCTGTGTCCTTCCTGGGACGGGGTAAAGAGCTGTTCGGAAAGAAAAATAGGCATTAGCCGTGAAGAATAATTATTGTTAAAATAGACCGGGAAAAGTAAATATCCTGGCCCAGAGGGCCAGGCTTTGGGTTAACCCCAATACCGGATTCGCCGTTTGCGTGACCACCGTGGTTTATAAAATTCAAACATACTGCCTTGCCAGAAGGCGTTAACCGCTTATAGTTATTCACTTAGTATTAAAACAATAATGGGAGACATTTTATGGGCCTGCTCAGTTTATTAATGAAAGATCCGCTATCCTTCATCCTCATTGCCATACCTTTGTTGTATGCCATTATTTTTCATGAGCTGGCGCATGGATGGGTGGCCTATCGTATGGGCGACCCAACAGCCAAAAACCTTGGCCGTCTGAGTCTTAACCCGATCCGACATCTTGATCCAATGGGTACGATTATGCTTTTTCTTGTGGGGTTTGGCTGGGCAAAGCCGGTTCCGGTTAATTTTGCAAATCTTCGGGACCGTCGCAAGGGTATGATACTGGTCGCTTCGGCCGGAATCGTTATGAATATGATATTGGCATTTTCAGCCCTTTTTCTAAGTAGGCTGCTGTCTGTACCTGAATCAAGTATGCCTGCAGTGGTTCTGCATATTTTTGCCAAAATTAATATTATCCTGGCAGCTTTTAACCTGATACCGATTCCTCCTCTTGATGGGTCGAAAATCCTGTTGGGCTTTGCGCCTCCGAATATTCAGGCATACCTGTTACGGCTTGAACGGTTTGGGTTTTTAATTGTTATCGGGCTGCTTTTTACCGGTGCTTTGGATCCAGTGATCAATTTTTTCCAATGGATGATATTATCAATAATACAATTACTGTTACCCTGACCTGAAAAAAAAGTGGCGGTAAATTATCCAATCTGGATATCTACCGTTAAAGAGAACACATCATCGGGTATCCAAGAATGAGCCCAACCATAATTATTTCAGTCTCAATGGATTCCAGGGGGGTAATACCTATTTTAACTCAAACATGCTGATGGTCAAGCCGCAGATGTTGTTGAACAAAACCGCTTTGCGGAAGGAAGCCACGACATGCCCTAAGCCGGGAGGAAGTAGGCTTGATTTTAAACGCATGCCAAAATCTCAAGCATTACATCCTTCAGCAGATGCTCGGCCATAAATCCATCAGAACAATCGCCAAGTATTTTCACATCAGTAATGATGCCATATCCAAAGTTATAAGCCCTGCTGATGCGGTGCTCCAATGATCGTTGACTGCTGCAACCAAAGCAGCAGACCAAAACATGAAATAGCAAATATTTTTAGACAGGCAGGGCATCGCTTTCTGGAAAAATTCAATGCCTCATACGAACAAATGAAAGTCTTGAACAAGATTATAGTCTGCCGGACAGCAGCCTTGGGAGGCCATATTGATTTTTGCACCAACTGCGATCACCAGCAAAATGCCTATAATTCCTGTAGAAACAGGCATTGCCCCAAATGCAAGACCATAACCAAAGAAAAGTGGTTGATCGACCGGTGGAACTATTACCGTCTTGTATTCACGCTGCCCCACGATCTGAACCCGGTCATCCTGTGCAATATGAGATTATTGCTGAACCTGCTGTTCTCCTCGGTCAATCAAACCATCAAACAGTTTTTAGCTGATCCCCAATGGCGGTTTCAGGGCAAACCAGGATTTATTGGCGTGCTTCATACATGGAGCCAGACCATCCTGGATCATGTTCATCTTCACTGCCTTGTACCCGGAGGCGTACTATCAGAAGACCAAACAACCTGGACTCCTTCCAAAAATAACTATCTTTTTAAAACGAGGTCCCTGGTCAATGCGTTCAAGGGTCTCTATATCAAGGGCCTCAAAGAATTATACAAAGCCGGCGATCTCAAGTTCCCTGGCAATAAAGGCAAATATGGAACCGCCGGATTCAATCGTTTGATCAAAATCATCAGGAAAAAGAAATGGTCCGGGTATGCCAACTCCCCCTGCCCAGGCCCCAAGAAAGTTCTTGAATACCTGGGCAGATACACGCACCGGGTGGCCATCTCAAATCATCGAATCAAATCCTTTGAAAATGGTAAAGTGGTCTTTACCTGGAAAGACCGGGCACAGGAGAATACCACCAAAGAAATGACCCTTGATGCAGTAGAATTCACCCGAAGGTTCCTGCTCCATGTTCTGCCCAAGGGGCTCAAGAAAATCCGACACTTCGGATTTCTGTCCCCCTGGTATAAAACACAGAACATACAACTGATCAGGCAGTTGACCCAAAATGGTAACAAAAACAAAGCGGATTCCCATCCTGCTGATGAATTCCTGGAAATCATGATGCAAAGGCTTACCGGTATCAATATCAGGGCGTGTCCAAAATGTGGTAAAGGTCGCCTGGCAAGGCTTTATAGCTTGTTGCCGGAGTATGTTGACTATATTTTGCCATCTCAAAAGGAGACTGCCTGGAATACTTCTTTAAAACGATATTTGATCTGAAACAATTTACGGCAAATAAAATGGCAGCATGCCATACCGGTGAGGTGCGTTTAGAAACAGGCAGCATTGCTCCCGATCTGACCTTTATATCAAAGCTAAACAATATGCGACAAACAATAAGTAACAAATTAATGAATGTCCTTAAAAACAACTTCATATTTTCCTTGCGCCGCCAGAAGACAGGCGATATAAACCCCATAGTCAAAATAATCGCATCCGGCCCATATCCGCGGCGCTGTTCAACAACGCTTTATCACTAGGAAGGATCGGTTCTGTTTTGCAGAAAGACGGCACTTTAAACATCTTGGGCTCGTCATAGGCGAGACTATTGATAAAACGCTTTTGGTTTATAATTAAAAATGGATAACATTTTTATAAATATCATTTCCATATTCTTTTTTATATTAGGCACATGTTTTTTTTCGACAGGGTTAATATTCATACTTTGCGGAATAATAAGTCCTAAATGGCCAACAGCCAATGCTTTTGTTACAGAGTCTACTCTAAAAAAAGGAACCACTGGCTTAGGTACAAAAACCTATTGGCCAGTAATCAAATATCAATATTCTATTAAAAATCAAAAATTCACTGGTAATAGAGTTGCCTTTGGAAAATATGGGACCAAGTGGAATAACACCCATAATAAAGAAAAGGCTCAAGAAATAGTAACCTGTTATAAAAAAGGTCATACTGTATCAGTTCATTATTTTCCTTTGTTTAAAAAACTATCTGTACTAAGAACAGGGTTCTCTTGGGGGGCAGTTGGAGTCTTTGGTCTCGGAGCTTTATGGTTGTATATGGGCATCACCACTCTTTAATTGAGTTTATCGAAAGCTTTGCAAAAAATGAATTATAACCAGGCGATGCGCCGGACCGTGAGCTTTAACTGCTTCGAATCCTAAAAGGGAATCAAAAATGCCAAAACTAATTCAAACATTATTTTTTCTATTTTTCCCTTCTATTTCTATTGCCAAAGATCTTCCTAAGTTTTTTGAATCTATTGAACAGGAACTATTTTCCCCTGATGGAATGAGCGAGTGGAAATTACATAAAAATATTGAGGGAAAGAATTTTTTTCTACTTCAATGGGAAAACCCATCCAAACATGAACTCACATTAAAATATCGTGATGCCAGGCCCAATAATGAATTGGCTCTCCCGAGCAATTAATCCTTATTACTCAAAAGATCCAAACACAATGGTGGTCGGAATTACAGAGTTGGATATTTTTTCCGGGGAGTCCAATTTCGTATTTAGTGTATTTGGTGGCCGCAAAGACACTCCAGTTAGTATTTTGTCATATGCCAAAATGAGAGCAAAACTCACTGGAGAAAATCAATCCAGAAAACGCTTGACGGAACGAGCTGCAAA
>JADGFI010000299.1 GCA_016743945.1 Desulfobacteraceae bacterium | reverse complement strand
AATCAAAACAAAATCATCTTCTAAGATCATGTTAACCCTTCGTTGATTCATGAAAAACTCTCTCGCTTCAAAGGGACAATTCTGCAGAAACCTCCCATGTTTGTACCTTGTATTTGTATCGTATCCCATGTTTGTACCTTGTATTTGTATTTTATCGCATGATTGTACCTTGTATTTGTATTGTATTCCATGATTGTACCTTGTATTTGTATTGTATCCCATGATTGTACCTTATATTTGTATTGTATCCCATATTTGTACCTTGTATTTGTATTTTATCCCACGTTTGTACCTTAATTTGTATTGTATCCCATGTTTGTACCTTGTATTTATTTTGTATCCCATGATTGTACCTTGATTTGTATTGTATCCCATGATTGTACCTTGATTTGTATTGTATCCCATGATTGTACCTTGTATTTGTATTGTATCCCATGTTTGTACCTTGTATTTATTTTGTATCCCATGTTTGTACCTTGTATTTGTATTTTATCCCATGTTTGTACCTCTATTTGTAT
>JADGFI010000298.1 GCA_016743945.1 Desulfobacteraceae bacterium | reverse complement strand
CCCGTACAACGTAGGATTGTAGTCATGCATTCCCAGGGTATGTGCAGGCGTATACACATACACTGTACAGCTTACGCCGTACAGTGTACGTCGTATATCGCCGAACACTGTATACGTACGTCCTACGCTCGCACCAGCTCCGTACTACTACTACTACTACTACTACTACTACTACTACTACTACTACTACTACTACAACTACTACTACTAGTACTGCACAGTCTTAGCTTACGATCGGTGTCCTTGCACGACAATGCACCGCGAGGAGGCACTATGATTATTAATTCATCATCGCCTTCCAGGTAAATCCAGTCACTCCCCCGCACATCCAGGCACCGCAAAGCTGCGCATCCAAGCACTGCAAATATGGCGGAAATCAGCGCTGGCCCCTGGTCGATAGGCAAAGAGAGAGAGAGAGAGAGAGAGAGAGAGCGTCGGTAGTCCACGAGGAGTCCATATGTTCATTATTTACCCCTATTTTATTATCTCTCTCACGTGCCAGTTGGTGATGTGTGAGAT
>JADGFI010000297.1 GCA_016743945.1 Desulfobacteraceae bacterium | reverse complement strand
AGATTACACAGTAATAGTTCGAAATAGATTTAATGAACTATGTAGAGAAAATGAAAACGTCACAGAAATATATTCCCACTTTGTAGATGCAAACAAAGAAGCTACTGAGAAAATCATACCAATTAAAAAGAGAAAAATATTGAAGATATAAGATGACCCTGAACTTACAGAGACTCGTATAAGTATGCACAAAGTATTCTCAGTATACAGCAATAACCCAAATGACATCAATCATAAAAATCTTCATGATGAAAAGAAAGAAATTAAGAACAAGTTTGAAAATCTCCAAGCTGAACACTTAGAAGAAATGATTAAACAAGTAGAAATATCAGATGATCTGGTGACCTTAGTCAAACTGGAAATTACAGAGGCATTAGTTTATCATTGCAAGTTGCTAAATTAGTTAACAAAATGATACTAAATAAAATTTTACCGAAAATAGATTGTCAACTCTGACCAAACCAGAATGGTTTCCGACCTGGAAGATCCACCACAACACATATTCTAGCACTGCGTAGAT
>JADGFI010000296.1 GCA_016743945.1 Desulfobacteraceae bacterium | reverse complement strand
CCATCACCATCCCCATCACCATCACCATCACCATTACACCACCATCACCACACCACCACCTTCACCACCACCATCACCATTACACCACCATCACCACCACCATCACCACCACCATTACACCACCATCACACCACCATCACCACCACCATCACCACCACCATTACACCACCATCACCATCACCATTACACCACCATCACCACCACCATCACACCACTATCACCATCACCACCACCATTACACCACCATTACACCACCATTACACCACCATCACCATCACCATTACACCACCATCACCACCACCATCACACCACCATCACCACCACCATTACACCACCATCATCACCATCACCACCACCATTACACCACCATCACCACCACCATCACCACCACCATCACCACCACCATCACCACAATTACACCTCATCACCTCCATTTCACTTCAATACCATGTCTACAGTGACTTTTTTACACTCGATATTCTATCTATCACCATCACCACCATCACACCACCATCACAA
>JADGFI010000295.1 GCA_016743945.1 Desulfobacteraceae bacterium | reverse complement strand
GGGAAAGATGACCTCTTTATGACCCGCGCATTTGAAAGCCAACCATGGTATAATAGGGCAATTGAAAAGGGAAATATGACCTCTGTGTAACCTCTGTGTGACCTCTGTATCACCCGCGTATCCAACTCTAAACATGGTCGAATAGGGAAAGAGAAACTCAAGCCCAGCAAACACCGTTTCGCCCTGTGTGTGGGGAGCAGGCCTCGGCGAAAGGGAAAGGTGACCCCTGGATGATCTCCTCGTATCGCACCGAATACCTGGTGGATATGGCCGCTCGCTCCGACTCCCTCTCCCGCCCCGGCGACCATAGACCGTCGCACGAATATTATGACGTAACGATAACGCCCAGTGCCTATTAGTCGGTATTGCGTAATACCCAGTTAGTATGCAGGGTTGGAGGTGGTAATCATGCAGTAGTAGTAGTAGTAGTAGTAGTAGTAGTAGTAGGACGGTCGCCTATACACATCTCCTACGAGCCCAGGAGACTTTACAACTTGTAGGCTGTCGTCTGCTTGTTGAAAA
>JADGFI010000294.1 GCA_016743945.1 Desulfobacteraceae bacterium | reverse complement strand
GTCTATTCCATATTGAAAACAGTTTCTTCAAGTTCATTACTTCCTAGTCTACATGAAATACCATATTACAGTTTGTTTTATCATGATTCATTGATTATAAAAAAATATTTTTTTTTATAAAAAATTTCGAAATATATATTGACTAATTCAGTATACCCGTTAAAAAAACTGGCATTTATTGTAAAATGTCACTTTTATTAAATTTTAAATTATAGGTGGATAAATATTATCAATATTTAATATTATTAAATGCTATATGGATGATATAATGTATCTTAACAATATTTTTAAGAAATTTTATAAATATACTGCGTAACAAAAAGTTAGATCGATTTTAAATTTACAAAAATATGAAAATTTTAAAATCAATAAATAGCAAAAAGAATCATGAATATATCTTAAATATTAAAAAAGTTATTGACATTTAAAATTTGATAAATTTGCCAATTTAAGTTTTTTTACCCAATGTGGCGAAATTTAAAATGACCATAAAATCAATTAATTAATAACACACTATAAATA
>JADGFI010000293.1 GCA_016743945.1 Desulfobacteraceae bacterium | reverse complement strand
GTGTAAACGGTACCATTTATGCGTATGCGTTCCTATTTTTAATATTTAAAAATAGAAAAGACGCAATGCATTTATTGGCATATGCCACACCGAAATACATAAATTAGAAATGGGATAAAAAAAATTTATTTTGAATATTATTAAAAATATTTTCAATTTTATTTATAATCAATACTAGCAGAATACTCTATGAATTATATTTAGATGAAGTGGAAAATCTTAAATGATTTAAATTTAATTTTTTTTACAAACAACGAATTATGCGCATGTGTGAACGATAAACACGCCCACTATTTTACAAAAACGCATTGCGTTGCGTCGAAATTTAGAAACATCTCTAAATGAAAAACGCATATAAAAACGCATTCAGATGCGTCTTTTTTTAAAAAATGAAATGCGTCTTTTTATGGGTGCCACACCAAAAGACGGAACGCAATGCGTAAACGGTACCGTTTACGCATTGCGTATTCCTGTGTGGCATGGGCTTTATATTAAATATATACCTCTCAATGTATATATATA
>JADGFI010000292.1 GCA_016743945.1 Desulfobacteraceae bacterium | reverse complement strand
GTATTAGAATTGATCAAATATCATCTGTCACCGATCTCTTAGTCGACTTACATAACCTATTTCCTGCTATATTCATTCGAATTTCTTTAATCAGATTTGGATATTTTTTAATCAGATTTGAATATTTTTTACCATTTGATAATTCATTTATCACGCAATTATAATATCTTATTTTGTATTATATAATAGAATAATAATATAATAGTTTCCGATAGATAATATTTTGGAGATGTGAATAAATTTATTCATATTTATGTGAGTTAGATTATCACAAATATTTCAGAATTAAATTTAAATAAAAAAATTAGATTAAATATAAGCAAAATTGTTCTTAATAAAATAACCTTTGCATCTCCTAGACGGGAGAAACTGGGAATTATGTAGAAAGAGATGCCTTCCCAGGCATTAGGAAGAGTAATGCCGCGGAAAAATAAAATTATTAACACCACGAAAGGAAAAATGGCTGTGAAATACACCACCTAAATTGATTAAGATTATGTTGGTATTATCATATAATAAATCG
>JADGFI010000291.1 GCA_016743945.1 Desulfobacteraceae bacterium | reverse complement strand
TAACAATGCAATGCATAGTGATATCGTATTGCCCACTATACAGGAGAGTGAGAACCATGTATTGCGTAACGAAAATAATGGGGCGCCTACGGTGGTGGTGGTGGTGGTTGTGGTGGGAAGGAATTCGTTAGTAGGTTAAGAAGTAGTCAGTGCGCTATGCCTGCGGGCTTTTTTTCTACATATAGTACCACCCTACTTCAACTAGTATGCGAGAGTATTGGCACAGTAGGCAGTAGTTGGGTAGTAGGCGCTATTCGGTATTACGCAAGTGCAGTATGGAAATGGTTTTGGGCGGGTGACTAATAGGAATATTGAATGACGTCACGCAACGAAGTCACTCAATGACGTCATCGGGTAACACTAATTCCCATTCACAATCAAGATAGTAATATACTACTACTACTACTACTACTACTACTACTACTACTAGCAGGGCGAGATATACGACTGATATGGTAGTAGTTGTAGTATTGATTTAGACTTTTCTACCTATGTACCCATTACTATGTGCTGCCTAATAT
>JADGFI010000290.1 GCA_016743945.1 Desulfobacteraceae bacterium | reverse complement strand
GAGGTGGTACAATCTTTAGGCCACAGGTCATACAATCAGATAATATGTTGTGATTAAGGGCTAGCGTTCGTATGCAAGGGTTAAAGGTCGCATACGCAGGTCAAAGGTGAACCGCGGCTAACCTGGACAACAGTGGCCATGGCCCTTGCCACCATCATGATACTCGAAGTCTCGGGAGGGTAGTGCATGTTCCTGTACAAACAGCGTGGTGGTGTTATGCAACGTATTGTTATGTAACTCATTGTTACGTAACTATGCAATGAGACAATCCTATGTCAATTCTATGTTTAATATTATGAATAGAATTAATGAGTTTTTTTTACCAATTTAATTATTTTTTTAACTACTATTCAATTGATAATTCATTTATAATAATTATTCTGTATTTTGTATAGAGTAATATATATGTTTTTTTGTTAAATGAATATATTCATGTTTATGTAAATATTTTATAGTTTCATTATAATAATTAAAAAAAATATTGCTATATTTTACTTAAAAAAAAGAGAGAGAGAGAGATAGAT
>JADGFI010000028.1:5868-77237 GCA_016743945.1 Desulfobacteraceae bacterium | reverse complement strand
AATCAATATACCACCTATCCATTTCCTCTACAACATAGCCAGATAACTTGCTAATATTATTTATAGTTTTCACTTTATCGATTTTTATAAAAATAGAAAATAATTTATTAATCGAGTCCATAATTAAGATTTTATTTTGGCCTTGATTGTAAAATTCAGCAATATCCGTTGTAAACCTTTCTAAAATATCTGGGCTAAATAAATTCTCGATGCTTGAATCTTCAAGGTTATCAATCAATTCAAGATATTTCTCTCTTTGCTCGTATTCATTGTCTTTTTCTACAGGAACATTTACAAATTGCTTTATGAATGAATGAATCATTGATCCCACATAATTTTTATCTTTACTTATCTGTTCAATTAAAAACAATACAATATCAAAAATCATACTGGCCGAACAATATTCTGTAACATTTTCTTTTTCGTTACTCAAAACGCCAAAATATCTATTTTTAGCTTTTTTAAATAATTTCTCATTACCCGTTACAAAGAGTACATGAATACTTAGGGGCGGATAGGAATAAAGAATTTTATTTGGTATTCTATTGAAATGTTCTAAAATAAAATTGGCAACTTGCTTTTTATTTGTTGCTGTTAAAAATTCAAAAATATCTATTAAACTCGGAAGAATGGTATAGAAATCTGAACTATACCTCAAATTTTTGATGACTTTATCTATAACGGATGATATTTCTGGTTTATCATCGGTTATAAGTTTCTTCAGCCGATTAATATTCCTTGATTTAAGAGAATTAAAAACGTCATTATATATTCTATTTCCGATATGCCCGCTATAAGAAATTTCATCAAGATATATAAAAGGTTTGACTAATGATGATCCATAAATTTCTGTTCTGCTAATAAACTCTTCAAGCTCCGTGGTTATTGTCCGACATTTATATAAATTGGAAATATAATTCCTAGCATATTGAGGTATTTCTTCTAAAAACAAACTTTTTTCATTAATTTCAACATCATATGTATCTTCTTTGCATCTAAAAATACTTAAAATCCAATCAGGCAATTCAGGATAGTCTAATAAATGATTTTCTAAACCGTAATACACTGAAAGGATATAAATTCGAGCATATTCCAATATATTAGTTGAAATTGTACCTTTTTTTAACCTTTCCCCTTTGTTTTCAAGTTTCAAAGCGTGTTCAAATTGTAGTGTAAATCTATTAAAAATATTGATTGCTTCTCTTGGCGTTTTTATTGAATAAACTAATAAAACATCAATTAGTGATTCTAATTTCTCCTCCTCGCCTAAGTATTTTTTTATAGGATGATTTGGACTTTCTGTATTTATTTTATTTATTAAAAATCCCCTTAAATCCTGTTGACATTGGGGAGGTATCGTGATTGTGTGTGAAAATATTTTTGAACAAAAATCTTTCGATTTCCACTTGATATAGCTATCATCCATACCTTTTGATTTATCTATTGCTGATTCAAAAAAGGCACGTTCTATATTGTTTAAATCGCATGGAATAATAAAAATAGCTTTCCCAAGATCAATAAATGTTCTTAAATCGTTCAACGTTTTTATTATTTCATCATTATGTTTTCGGTCTATATCTTCAATAACTATAACGAGTTTAGTCTCTTTCACATCATTACAATATTTATGGAGCATGTTTCTGAATATACATTGCAACTGTTCGGTATTTGAAATTTTAGGAAGAGATATAGTTTTCATCGCTGGCTGTATATGAAATTTAAAGATAGCTGGTAAATTCTTAAAAAGGTTCTTGAATAAAAAAGAAAGTAAGCTAACTGAAGTTAGTGTTAAAAGGAATGCTTTAGCGGCTGAAACTAAAGCATGTATAAAATTCCGATCTAATACAAATTCAATACTTCCATAAATCAATGCAATAATAACGCTTGCTGATAAAATAATTTTGAAGACACCCCATACTAAACTTCTCACATAGAAGGGTAATTCACTAATGAAATCCTTCACTCCCCTTTTTAAAACATTTTGATCGACTTCATTTTTAGAAAAACTGGCATATACTAGTTCCGAAAATTTGCTGTCTAACTCCATAATTTCATCGTTTTTCATAATAGATTCTAAAAAATGTCTATCCCGAAAATCATTTTGGTTTTTATTCTTTAAGGCATAAAAAATATTTCTAAATAATGCATAATAAGTATTTTCCTCTTTATGCCTCCATATATTTAAATGAACCACTTTTTTAGTGGTCACAGACTTCCACTTTTCAAACAATAAGTTTACTATTGTAGTTTTTCCGCTACCATATTCACCATTCAAACAAATGCAACTAGGAATATTATCTTCTGTAAAAAGATAATGAATTTTCTCTTCTAACAAATCGGCAATGGAATCATGTGACAGTTTATCTTCCTGAACTTTGGCGATTGGAACCGTTTTGATTTGCCAATGTGTTTCTTTTTCTTCAATCATTTTCCACCCGAGTCCTCTTTGAAAAAAATATCGTTTTTTTTACAAATAAAAAACTACAAACATAGATATTTGAACCAATATAATCGTGCTGTCCTTCCCAAAACTACTGAAAAATATAGTAAATACTTCACTAACAGTAAATATTTGATGTGTAAAGAAAAAATTGAGTCCATATCGGGAATCATATTTTTAAATTCAACGGACCAATATACTAAATCATTTTTGCCCTACGTTTTTAAGCTTATTTGTGCCTTGAGATGATTGAGCGCTCAAGAATATTATTCGAGCATACGCACTTACGTTTCGCTATAACTAAGATAAATGTTTACCCTGGGTATATTATCAGGCAGGAATGGCACTATGAGAGATTTTACAACCCCTGGGGTGGAATGCTTGCTATGTAGTTTGACATTGTTTGCTAAGATGGTAAGGTGAATTATTTCAAAATAGAGCAAACCAGATTGAATATAAAAAGGATGGAATATAGATCATGACATCAGTGAGAGACTTTGTTGGGGTTAATCCATCAGATAAATTAGAAACAGAAAAATCTATTTTTGTCTGGCTTGATATAGTTGGCTTTGCTGATGCAGTTGATGATGAAAAACGATATGAAGAATTGTCTGAGCTATTGGCAAAATTTCAATCACTTTTTAATGAAGGGGATGGCTACAATTCAACGATTATTTCTGATGGTATTATTTTGCAGATCCTAAATCCAAAATATCAAAGTTTTATTAAATTTTTAAAAGATATAGGAAAAAAGCAATTCAAATTCATCTGTGATAACAAGTATTTTATCAGAGGTGGCATTGCTATAGGAACTAAATTTAATCATAAGAAAAATGAAAACAAGAATAATCTGTTTATTAGCAATGGGTTGGCTCGGGCCGTTAAGATTGAAGAAAAACATGTTTGCTGGCCAATCATAGGGACGAATGAAAAAAACTTACAAGAGATTAGAACTTTTTTTGCTGCAAACAATGAAAAAGAAACTTTTGGTTTGACTCAAGGATTGAATGCAAAAGGTGAAGTAATCTATTTTCTTGATTTTATAGATGACGATGAAAAATATTATTTAATTTTAAATGACAACATCAAAAAAAACAAAAGTAAACCAGCTTTTCTGAATAAATATATTTGGTTGTTGCGCTACTATCATCATAAATATAATGCAGATAATCTTGATGAATCATTGATGGGGATGGTCATATGAAATACATCAACCTGAACCTTAAAAAACACGATGGAAAAGATGCCAACAACTATTTACTTGATGATGTGATTAAAAAAAATGAAATTGTTATTTTACTTGGACCTCCCGGAAGTGGCAAGTCGTCTATTCTTGAAAAATTTGAAAAGGACCATGGTAATTTTTCTCAGCGATTTAAGGTTAACAGGTTTCTAAAACTCACTACTCAAATTGGCAAAGACACAAAAGTCTTACTTCTCGATGGGCTTGATGAATATAGAAGTGTTGCTGGCGATAAGGCATTTGTAATGACAGAATTAGGCAACAAGGTAAATGAATTGCCGAAGGATATTCAAGTCGTTATAAGTTGTCGAGAAATGGATTGGTATGGTGAAACGGATGTAACAGCTTTACAGGGGGAAATTAATAGACCTGCCAATATCTATAATATCCTTCCATTAAATGAAATTCAAAAGGTTGAGTTCGCTGATTTACATAAAATTGAAAACCCTGATGTTTTTATTGAAAAATTTGCTGATCATGGTTTTTTAAATAATCCGCAAATGTTTAAGATGCTTGCCGAGATCTACAATGATGATTCCGTCAAAATTATTAAATCTAAAAAGGAATTGTATGAAACATTTATAAAAAGCAGTCGGGAAAAAAATATCAGCTACACTATCAACAAAGTAAATGAAATTGATGCCAATGAGTTTTTAAAATATGCAGGGTATATAGCTTTTTTTTATATGTTCTCCAATATTGACACATTTAATGATGCCTTTGTGGATAGCATCAGTGATGCGGAACACGGATACAAAAAAGAAAAAATCGAAATTGTTCTAAAAACTGCCATGTTCACTAATGGGGAGTTTATTCATAGAACCATAGCGGAATTTTGTCTTGCAACTTTTATTACAAGATACAAACTTGAAAATAATCAATTAATAGCAGTTGAACGAATTAAAAACCTTTTTGTGAAAAAAGATAAAGTACCCACCGAATTAAGGGGTGTTTTTGCATGGCTCTGTTCGTTAACTGGCAGAGCGGAGTTTATAAAAATTGATCCATATTATCAAATTATACATGGTGATAATTCATTATTTAATAATGACTTGAAAAAAAGAACCGTATTGGAAATTAAAGAATATGCCCAGAAAAATCCATATTTTTTCGAGTATAAGCAAACTATGAGCCTGGAAGGATTCTATAGTGATAATTTAGATGATTTTTTTATCTCTGAGTTTAAGGAAGCATTAAAACTGAAAAATCATTACCTGTTTTTTATTATTCATGTGATTATTTCAACGGATAAACTCAGCCATAAAATAAAAGGTTTTTTAAAAGAGATAATATTAAAGGAGAAAAAACACCTTTATAAAAACTACATTATTGATGCCTTCAGGTCGGATATCTGTTTCTTGCAAGATGTTTTGAGTTACATAGAAAAAGGACAACTTATTGATGAGGGTGACAGCCTGAAAGAGGCTGTGTTAAGGATTCTATATCCTGAACACATTGGTAGTATAGAAGTCGTCAAATATTTATTACTTTATAAAGATTATGTTGGTGGACATTGCCACTATCTGTTTAATACTGAGTACAAAGACAAATTTGCATTAGTAGATGAGCTTTGTAGGCGAAGTTATGATGAAACGAAGTCCCTCACGCTTTCAATACCTAAGAATATTAAAAATTTTATTGAAGATTATTTTTTAGAAACATTATTAAAATTTGAAAATGGTTTGTTAGCAAAAGAAATTTATGAAGTTATCAGACATTTTAAAAAATATTATAAAGAATATGAAGGTCTTAAATTTAACTCACATAGATATAAGATTACTAATGACCTGAAAAATAGCGATGCAAAATTAAAAAGATTAGCAAATGAACTGTTTGCTCTTTATGTTGATGATGAGTTGACGAAAAAAGAGAAAGATATCAATATTTTTTCCTTTTTCAGAATTTTTGATTATATTGCTCCAGATAATCGCAGTAATATCTTATTGGGAAAAGTGTCCCACAATAACAGATTTGAAATCAATAAAATCCTATTTCGATCGGCTTTAAGCAAAGATATTGATTTTAAACTTGCTAAATCAATAGCAAAAAAATTTGAGCTTGAAGAAGTACTGTACGCCTGGCAAAACCCCCCTCAACAAGAATGGGAATTAGAAGATAAAAAATGGAAAAAGGAAAGGAAAGAGGAAGAAGAGAAAAATTTTTCTGAAAAATCAGATCTGCAGATTCAAAATAATTTTCGTGATTTGTATTTTATTGCCCATTTATTTTTTTTTGATGATGAACCTGAAGAAGATAAACCTTTAAAAGAAAAAACCTTAAAAAGATTAGAAAACATACTTAAAAAAGCTATTTTTGCCGAAGATCTAATTGATCCAGAGTTGTTGACACTTAATTCTCTTGCTGAAAATTCTCCTGATGCCAGTCGAAAAATTGACATTATGTATTATGTCTCTTGCACATTTAATGAAGGCATAGATCTAAAACTCACAAATGATAATTTTAAAAAATATCTTTACATCATTTGCTTACATTTTGATGAAAGTTCAAATGTTCGGAAAAGTATTTTTATTAAACAAATTGAGGATGATCGCCCAGCTTTTGCTGTAGCAACAATAAAAGAATATATAGGACTCCTTTTAGAAAATTATTTGGAAAATCATATTCCCCTTATAACGCCCTATGTAAGTAAAGAAGATGATCTTGAGAAATTAAAGTCCCTTTTACAATTGTTTGCTGTAAAACAGGACAATTTTCGAGACAGATTCTTGAAAAACTTTTTGGATGTATATAATTTTAATATTTGCTTTGATGATTTGAATACACTGGTTTCTATTCCAACCAATGAGGAAAATAAGACGACTATTCTCGCCCTGAAAACTATTTCAGAAGATAACAAAGATAATTTTTCTATAAATATAGCTATCCATTTATATTCTTTATTTGAACATCAATCTGAACGTTTCAATAAACTTGCTAATGACAAAAAAGTACAAATAATTGATTATATGATGTGTGCTTTTGACACTGAAGAATCAATTAAATTTATTAGTGGATTTCAAACTCATAAAGCCATGTGCACCTCATTTCTAACACAAACAGCACTCCATTCATTGGATATAGAAAGTTTGCAAAAATTGAAAGAACGTCATAAGGATGAAGATGATATCTGGAGCAATAGAATCGCCAGTAAAATAAATGAACTTGAACAGAAAAATGCTGATCAATCATATGTATCATTTTCTGTTGGAAAAATTCAAAATTTCATTGTTTCAAATGCTGTTATTTCTAAAGCAGATTTCTTTGTTGATATCTGCTTAAAATTAGAAAAAATAAAAACTACAATTGAAGATAATCGTGATAATGATAGAGAACCTTTTTATAATCAGGATGGTTCTTCAAAAAACGAAGAAAATTGTCGTGATGTCATTCTTCATAGGTTAAAAGATAAATATGGATTTGATATTGAATTAACTAAAGAAAAGTATGAAGGGAATAATAGAGCCGATATTAATATAAAATACAAGGCCGATAACCATTTTGAAGTCCACGTTGAATGTAAAAGAGATGATAATTCAAATATAAATACAGGGATATCTGAACAGCTTATAGGTAAATATTTTTCTTCTGGTGTTGAATACGGTATTTATCTTATTTTTTATTTTGGTTATAAAAAAAACAAAGGCCTATTATTGGAAAAAATAGATAATAATATCCCAAGTATCTTCAGGGGCAAAGTTAAGATTATTTGTATAGATTTGACGTGAACTTTTTATTATGTTGATAAAAGTATGAACTTGTACTCATGATTCTCTCCTATTCCAAATTTTTAAAACGAGGAACCAACCAGAATTCAAGTATAATTATCCTATGGAGATCTTACATAGGGCATCAAGATTATCAATGATATCAATTCAAATCTTGATAAAGTTTTGAATTGATATGATCACAAAGAGAGGGCTTTGGCGTTGACTTCTGACTAAAATCCTCACCACCTCAAAATGATTTTATTCTCCAATTTAGCTGAATGAGAGACTATAGGATTAGAATTTTTCAGCCACGATATATTGATTTTCCCTTTGCTCCAAAAACAAGGCATAAAAATCATAACTTTGTGCAAGAGGTCAAGATTCGTTCACATTGCCAGAATATTAAATAAAGATTCAATCCCCTAATGATTTCACACACAGCACCAATTTTCTTTTATCCAAACTGATCAAACATATCACCAGCTACTTCTTCAATCAAATCATGCAATTCAAGGCTGGACACTGGAATCCATATTGTCACTTGGAAACTCTGCATTTATATTTAAAAGTAAAAAATCAATGAGGTAAAAGATCATAGCCCTTTCATGATTATCGTTTTCTGCTCTATATTGTTCAGATTCTTCATTTATGAGTGCCTGAATAGCAGTGTATCCATTTTCAACTTTTTCAAATTTGACCACATAAACTTAGAAGACCTGGCGAAGCATGTGCATTACATAAAATTGATTATGATCCAATTAATTCATATTTCAAAGTCCGACGTTCAATTTCTGCTCGTCAACTCGTTGATTCCGTCAAGACTAATTGGAAAAACCCAAAGATTCATCGCATATTTTGTGACCCTGACTTTGTTCCAATTGCCAATAGGCTTATCATGGAAAATTTGGACAGTCCCTTTTTATTTGTTAATCCAAATGCAAGAAACGAAGGTGGAAGAGATTCTTTAGAATCAGTGAGAAATATTTGGTACAAAGCATGTGACGATGGAAACATTAGACGAATCTGGCCATATAGAGGCTTAAAACACACTGCCTGTATGGAATTTGTGGCACGAGAAAAAGAGCAACATTTACAAAACATTGACAACATCATTCCGTTCAATAGAAAAAAACTTTAATATCAATAGGTTACAGTGCGTGGGTTCGGTTTCGATTCCCATGCACTTCCGCCATTTAATAAAATCAAATATTTATAAAATTTCTTCGATTAAAAAACATGGCCAGAACGTAGCCAGGAAAATTCAGAGTGCATCTAATCTACAACTTTTTTCTGTTTGCTGTTTAGTGGAGTCTGTGCGTCATATCTATCTTCATGGCTCATTTTGCGCATTCGGCTCATTTTACCACATCGCCTTAGTTTCATTGGCAAGGCATTTGGTGCATAACGGCGCACAATTTCCCGAGTTTACAGTTCAAAGGTCACTCATTTCAATTCCCCATTTAATTAAGGTGTTTTGATTCACTCATAAAGTTA
Source organism: Desulfobacteraceae bacterium (assembly GCA_016743945.1). Lineage (GTDB taxonomy): Bacteria > Desulfobacterota > Desulfobacteria > Desulfobacterales > Desulfobacteraceae > NBML01. The sequence goes on along the minus strand of JADGFI010000028.1, from coordinate 68,353 downwards.
AAGATACCATTTGAATTGTTGATTTTTGGAAGAATCATAATGCAAGTATTGGCAACTTTTAGACTCAATGGAAAACGGACGACTATAGTGTTTGCGCAATTTGTGGATTGAATGTTATGAAGGACATTCGTTTTAAAGACTAAATAAATCCATACGACAGAATACAAGGCTGAAAACATAAGATTAAGATGACTTTTTTTCCTATAGATAAATACAAAGAAATCCTCCGAATAAGCTTACCCCTTGTAATGAGTATGGGTGCAACTACCGTGATGGAATTTACCGACCGGATTTTTTTAGGCCGGTACTCTATGGATGCATTGGCTGCTTCCATGCCAGCGGGGATCACCTCTTTTTTGTTCACCGCTTTTTTCCTGGGAACAGCGGGATATGTGAATGTTTTTATTGCCCAGCATATTGGTGCCAAAGACAATAAGGGTGTTGGGGCCTCTCTATGGCAGGGAATATATTTTTCTGTTATCGGTGCTCTTCTTATGGCACTTATTGGTCTTACGGCAGTTAAATTATTTGCCTTTATTGGACATGACCCTGAAATCCAAAAGCTTGAAGTCATTTATTTTCGTATACTGTGCTTTGGTACCGGTGCCAGTATACTGGGAGCCACACTGTCCTGCTTTTATTCGGGGAGAGGATTGACTAAAAATGTTATGCTGGTCCATATGGTTGGGACGGTTTTTAACATCCCATTGGATTATGCTGTCATAAACGGGGTCTGGGGTTTGCCTGAGCTGGGGATCAAGGGTGCAGCCCTTGCGACCGTGATGTCATGGATTCTTATTGCATCTATTTTTATAGTTTTGGTTTTTAAAAAAAAATACAATGATCAATACGGTGTCTGGTCCATCAGGCGATTCAATCCAAAACTATTCATGCGATTGATGAAATTTGGATTGCCCGGCGGCGTTCAATTTTTCCTTGATATCCTTGCATTCAGTTTTTTTATACTCATTGTGGGACGACTTGGAAAACAGGAACTGGTTGTCACCAACATGGTCATGTCCATCAATTCTCTTTCCTATATGCCGATGTTTGGTTTTTCCATGGGGGTTTCCACCCTGGTCGGTCAGGCAATGGGTGCTGGCAAACCGAGCACTGCTGTTACGGCTGCCAACGCTACCGCCCATATTGCATTGTCCTATGTATCTGCACTGATTTTGCTTTTTGTATTCTTTCCCATTCCGTTGATAAAACTTTTTTTACCAGCAGATCTTGCACCGGCTGATCTAAACAGCATCATCTACATGGGAATCATTCTGTTAAGATTTGTTGCGGCATACCTGTTCTTTGATTCCATTAATATTATTTATATGGGTGTTTTAAAAGGTGCTGGTGATTCCCGGTTTATCATGTGGAGTATGGGGCTTGCTGCGGTTTGTTTTCTATTTATACCGGTTTGGACAGGCATCACTTTCTTTGGAATGGGACTTTATTTTTCATGGACCTGCATCACTATTTATCTGTTTTCACTTTGTTTAATAATTTTTACACGATTTTATCAGGGCAAGTGGAAAACAATGAGAATCATTGAACAAAACGATAAAACTTAAAAAATCCGAACTATTCAATCTGACAATTAAAAAAGTACTCTTTATTGAGCCTCTTGCAGATAAAACGTATTTTTAAGTTTTAGTCTGTATATTGTGGATTAAAAATTATGTTCATACAATTTGTTGTATAGCTCCTTGCAGAAAGAATGGTTCTGCAAGAGCCTCTATTGTCTTTTATACTTTATATATAAAATCATACCTGATTGCACTCAAGGATAATTATCCGAAGGTGGAGTATTCAGGGGAAAATATTCTCAAAGATATCAAAAGAATTGTTAACTGATATAAACCAGGTTGAATCCAGTGTGACTCAACCCGGTCATTTATGAGTTATCCATATAAATGATCAATCCACCTGATTGCTTCGGAGGCACTGCCACTTTTCGAGGATTGAATAATAACCTTACGATTTTCAAAATCCATAGGTGTCAGATTCAGGACCTCACCAATCCGCATACAACCACGGGCCATGGGTTCAAGCATGATTCTGTCTCTTTGATTTTGAGTTCTGAAGATAATTTCATCGATAACATCCTTTTCAATCAACAACATGGGATATTGTTAAGGATGCCTAATGCGATTACTGAGAATGATATATAGCAACCTCCATGATCTTTGCAAAATCGTTAAAAGACAGGGGAATATAAAATTTCCAAACAAAGTTTCCATCGGAAACTCTTACAGTCAAAAGCTTGATTGGATTGATAATTAATTGGGAAGATTGGTATAGAACTTACCCTATCCGAGGTTGGAGTGTGAAAACCTGAGAGACAGGTTCTCTATGTCTTTTGAATTAACGCCGACCTTTTTAAAATGTTCCTGCCAACCGGAAAATATTGTTTTGATTTCCGTTAATATCGAAAGGGCCTCTTCTTCGTTTAAACCAAAAGGACCAATATCGCTCATTGCATTTTCAAAAGTTGCCAAACGACCTTGTTTACCGACCTTTAAGGCCAGGTCGTAGGAATCAAAGAGAAAACGGCAAGGCACAATGTCATAAGCAGGTGTTAACTCGATTTTTTCACGATGAATAAAAAAAGCATGATTTCTGGGATGATCATCCGTATTGGCGCAGCAAATATTAAATAACATTCTCCGGAAAATCTGTTCCCCAGTATTTACTGCTCCATAACGCCTGGCAGCTTCTGCCAGATCCTGATACCCACCCCAAGACTCATCTTCTATAAAATCAGCAATTGTAAATCCAGAAGCAAAATGGAGAAGATTTCCAGCATCATCTTTGTCAAACCGTTTAACCAAAAGAATATTTGAGTTTTCCTCTTGGACTATTCGTGTCTCAGGAACAGTTATTCCACATTCCCGGGCAAGGGTCATGCAGGCGTGTTCAATTACGGGCTCATCCCAGCGATCCCTTCTTTTGCGAAATTTAGCGATCCAGTCAGTGCCATCATAAGTCACAAGTGCTTTGGGCCGTGCGCCACCGGCAGGGCTTAAACTTGGCACAAAGATATTAAATAGATCCTCCTGAGACAATGTTTTTCGAAAATTGTCAATTTCATCATCATCGATCTGATCAACCAGGCGCACATACCTGGCGATCGTTTTTAAATCATTTTCTTTTTCCAAATGATTTTCTTCGTATCTTGAAAATGTTGATTGGGGGCCTGAAAAAGGGTCAGGGCCAAATGCTAAAGCACCTATCCTGTGTTTCGGGCTCAATGCTGTTAAGATATCAAGCTCTGTCATATCATCAAGATCGATACCAGTTACTATTGATAATACTAACCGTCCCCATCTATCCGGTGCTGCATCCCGAAAAACGTTAAAGATTTTTTGGCCCTTAGGCGTTCCAAAGGCTGTATCTATTAAGGGAAGTTTGACCGGATCTATTGGCAGGGCGTTGGGTCGCTGCAAATATTTTTTCCCGTACCGGAAAGTGCTGTGTTCTCGCATTGGGAAGTGTTTAAGAATACCTGCGGGAACATACCCTTCTCCTGGAATAATTATATAAACGGTTGTTTTTTGTTCAGAAGTCATATTCATCCTTGTCTTGTTTTTTTATCCGGACCCTTTTTTTTGTGGCTGCTTCTGAAAGAGACTGCCCTAATTGATCCTTTTCTGGACGGGCAATAGCATTGAGATCGCTTTCAAGTTGCAGAATCCATAATGTGGTGGCCATAATCCCGAGAGAAACGCCCGGATCTCCTTTCTCAAGCCGTCTTATGGTATTTCTGTCAACCAGTACCTGAGCTGCCAGATGCTCCTGGGTTAATCCTCTGCGCTTTCGGGCCAACATGATGTTGTCGCCCAGTTTTTTGAGATGATTCAAAACCGTTTCTGGTATAGCATTTGTGATTTTTGTTTTTTTACTCATGTCGTATATATACATCACTGAATGATTTAATGCAAGTTTTATACAGCATTATATGGGTCGTGCTGAAAATCTGAAGACTGCACATTTTAAATGTTCTCACTCATTTTTTAACATTTAGCAGAATAATGTAAAATCCATATTTGGAATCAATTTGCATTGCATCTATTATTTTAGTAGTCTATTGATAATTCTTATTCTCGGGTGCCTCAAAATTGTTTCTGCGATTTCTCCACTCATTTAAAAGCTATTAACATAGATTCTGAACAATTAGTAATATGGTGTCATCGAAGTGAATTGTATCTTTCCTAAGGGGTTAATCGTTTAACCCCGGCAAACAGGTATCGTGCAGAGTTATAGGATAACTGCAGTAGGGTACTAACAATGAAAAGGAGAAAAATATGAAAAAAAAAATTTATGATAGGAGCCATTGCCGTACACTTTATTCTTATGATTCTAGCCGGCTCCGCTGCCGGCCAAACGGATAAACCCAATATTCTTGTTATCTGGGGGGATGATATAGGTCAATCAAATATCAGTGCCTATACCCATGGGGTAATGGGGTATCAAACCCCGAATATCGATCGTATTTCCAAAGAGGGTCTCACTTTCACAGACTATTATGGTGAGCAGAGTTGTACCGCAGGTCGCTCCTCTTTTATTATGGGACAGTCTGTCATTCGCACCGGGCTTTCCAAGGTTGGGTTTCCCGGTGCAAATGAGGGTATGCAGGTGGAAGATCCCACCATTGCAGGCCTTCTCAAAGAGCAGGGCTATACCACTGGGCAGTTTGGTAAAAATCACCTGGGGGATCAGGATGAAATGCTACCCAGTAATCACGGCTTTGATGAATTTTTTGGAAACCTTTATCACCTCAATGCTGAAGAAGAACCGGAAAATGAAGATTACCCGAAAAATCCTGAATTTCATAAAAAATTTGGTCCCCGGGGCGTTATTAAATCCTTTGCCGATGGTAAGATAGAAGATACTGGCCCGCTAACCAAAAAACGTATGGAAACAGTGGATGATGAGACCTCAGATGCGGCCATTGATTTTATCGAACGCCAGGTGAAAGCGGGCAAAACCTTTTTCTGCTGGTGGAGCGGTACCCGAATGCATTTTCGCACCCATGTAAAAGAAGAATTGCGCGGCATTTCTGGTCAGGATGAATATTCCGATGGTATGGTTGAACATGACATGCACATTGGCAAGTTTCTCAATGTACTGGATGAGCTTGGTATTGCCGATAAAACCATTGTTTTCTACTCCACGGATAACGGGCCTCATATGAATACCTGGCCCGATGCCGCCATGACACCTTTCCGAGGTGAAAAGAACACCAACTGGGAAGGTGGCTGGCGTGTACCTGCCATGGTTCGCTGGCCAGGAAAAATCAAGGCCGGAGTATGGTCTACTGAAATCATGCACCACATGGACTGGCTGCCGACTTTCCTGGCCGCAGCAGGCGATCCGGATATTAAAGGAAAGCTTAAAAAGGGTGGCGTTTCCGCAATTGATAGAACTTATAAAGTACATCTTGACGGATATAATTTCCTGCCATATCTGACAGGCAAGGAAGAAAAAGGGCCCCGTCATGAAATATTTTATTTTTCCGACGATGGTGATCTTACCGCCCTGCGCTATGACGATTGGAAACTTGTTTTCATGGAACAACAGGCGACCGGTACTCTGGAATTATGGGCCAACCCCTTCACCCCACTGCGAGTGCCGCTTATTTTCAACCTGCGCCGTGATCCTTACGAACGGGCTCAGTTGACCTCAAATACATACTATGACTGGCTGATAGATCGTGTCTACCTGTTACTTCCAGCCCAGACCTATGTAGGAGAGTTTCTCAAGAGCTTTAAAGAATTTCCACCCCGCCAGGAGGCGGCAAGCTTTAATTTGGACAAGGTAATAAAGACACTGACGGATCCAGCTTCACATTAATTCGTATTTTCCACCACACCCGGTTGTTACTCACACCGGGTGTGGCGGCTGGTTTCCTTTCCACTTTTCAGTATTAAGGAAAAACATGTATAAATTAAATAAATTGTTCCTTGCCTTATTGTTCCTGTTTTACTCATGTATTAATTGTGCCTGGGCCAAAAACGATCCATTGCTATCCTGGAATGAAGGGTCAAGCAAAAGTGCTATTATTGCATTTGTCCAGGCTGTAACCGATAAATCCACTCCTGACTATGTACGGCCCGGTGAGCGTATTGCTGTTTTTGACAATGACGGTACTCTCTGGTCCGAACAACCGGTTTACTTTCAACTCTATTTTGCCATGGATCGGGTCAAAGAGCTGGCAGCGGATCATCCTGAATGGAAGCATCAGCAGCCTTTTCAAGCTGTGCTTGAAGGAGACATGGAAACGCTTGCGGCCTCAGGAAAAGAGGGATTGATTCAATTAATAATGGGAACCCATGCAGGAATGACAAGCGATGGCTTTACCGATATTGTCAAAAAATGGTTGCAAACTGCCAAACATCCCACCTTGAAAAAACCATACACAGAACTTGTTTTCAAGCCCATGCTTGAACTATTAGACTACCTGCGGAAAAACGATTTTAAAAACTATATTGTATCCGGTGGCGGTATTGAGTTTATGAGGCCCTGGAGTGAAGAAATATATGGCATTCCACCGGAACAGGTCGTGGGCAGTTCAATCGTCACTATATTCGAACTACATGATGGAAAACCTGTGTTGGTGCGAGAACCGAAAGTCAATTTTATCGACGATAAAGCGGGAAAGCCGGTTGGCATCAACCAGCATATTGGTCGACGCCCGATTTTTGCTTTTGGCAATTCAGACGGTGATTTACAAATGTTGCAATATACGACTCTCGGTGCCACCGCAAAACGCTTTGCAGGGATTGTCCATCATACAGATGAAATAAGGGAATTTTCCTATGATAGAGACTCTCACATCGGCCGTTTGGATAAAGCACTGAGTGAAGCTGATTCAAGTGGCTGGACTGTGGTGGATATGAAAAAAGAATGGAAGGTTATCTATCCTTGATTTAAGTGTGATAAAAAATCACGGGCTTGAATTGATTATCGCACTGATTGTCCTTGTTGTCGGACTTTTTTTTTACAAAATGGGCGGTTAAAAGTTTAAAGACTCTGCTGGCAAAAATAATAAAAAATGCTGCTACCATCTCAATTATTTCAAACAGTATCGGCATCATTTTTTTGGCCATTGTTTTAATAACGGCTGCCATGGAGATAGGTGCAAACCCTGGACCCTTGATTGCATTCATAATGATTGTCGTCCTTTGTACAATGGCGTTCCCGGCCTTATTTGATTACGAGGCTGTTTTCTCAATAACTTTATCTTTTGAATTCTCAGAATTAAGGGTCACCTCTTTTATGAAATCCCAATTCCTGATGTTTCCAGACCAACGCTCTGGGGTTCTTTCTCGGGCTTCCAGGTATATTTTTTCCTGTTGTCTAAAATCATTTTGTCGGCTCCAGTATGTCTATCATTTGGGGTAACAAATTTTATCCTGCTGTGCCGATGGTGATTATTGTTGTCAAGAAAAGAGGAGCGGCGTTATACAAAGGAATCGTCAAATACCGTTTGGAAATATGCAAAAACAGAAGTCGCCAGAAAGCGTGAACGAATGGAATCCGAGTCAGGAAAATTATCAAGCTTGCTGAGACTCGTCAAATGATCCACTCTACCAAACATGAACAGACACCCGATAAAAACGGGACGCAAAAGCTCAAAAGCTTGTGATTTCAATATTTTATTATGCGTTTATTATTAACGGATCTGGCTATAATCAATTTATTGTAGCTTCAAAGATAAAACTGGTATATCTTTAATAATCGACAAGTCGAATTACTCACACATTCTATCGAGGAGTTTAAGTTGTCTTTCAAAATTTTTATTATCGCTTTAATCGCATTGCTCATCAATTCGGCAGTTTATGCTAAAAAAAAAGTTGTCAGGATAGCCACGCTGGGAGATTATGCCCCATTCTGTATAAAGACTACTAAAGAAAATATTTCAAATCATATCATATCACCCGGCCATGATATCACTGGATTCAAAGGGTATTGTTGGGATGTGCTGCGGGAAAGTTACCATGAAATGGGATATACCATTCAGTTGACGGTCACACCGTGGGCAAGGGCAATGGTAAATTTGAAATCTGGAAGGGCTGACATCCTTTTCCCGACCGGCAAAAATTCAGAGCGCTTAAAAATTTTTAATTATTCCGAAGAACCGACCAACGAAGCAAATTTTATTATTTATATAAAAGCAGATCGCAATATTGAGTGGAAAGGCTTAGATGGATTAAAAGGCTTATCTATTGGTGTTAAAAGAAACTTTAACTACGGGGATAGATGGGACGAAGCCATTAACATAAAAAAATACAATGTGACAGAAATTTCGCAAGGATTTGCAATGCTGAATGCGAACCGAATTGACGGTTTCTTGGGCTATGAATATAATTGGGATTATTATCTGAAACAAAAAAAAATGAATGATTTGTATAAAAAACTCGCCTCAGTTGGCAGCACCGCTGAATACCTGGTGACCCTCAAAAACAATCCAAATGGACAAGCTTTATTAAAAGCTTTTGATATCGGCAAAAGGCGCCTTATTGAAAAGGGGAAATTCACAAAAATTAAAAATAGATGGTTTGGAAAATAACAATGAAAGGGATGAGCCAAAGTTCAAAATTTGATTCTCATCAAAACATTACCGATAAATATAATGAATTATAACACACGCTGATCTGGGATAAAGGCCAGGGTCTTTGATCCTGCTATGCTGTGCTCACCTTTGCCGCATCCTGACGATTCAAAAGAGCTGTCGCCATATCCCGCAGTTTATATTTCTGGATTTTCCCTGATGCTGTGCTGGGATAGTCATCAATAAAAAAGAAAAATGCCGGGATCTTGTGAAAGGCGATTTTATCCCTGCAAAAAGCGCTAAACTCCTCGGGTTCAGCCGTCTCCCCGATTCTCAGCTGGATGTAGGCGGCAGCTTCCTCCCCGTATTTAATGCTGGGGATCCCCACGACCTGGACATCAAGAACCTTGGGATGGGTGTAGATGAATTCTTCTATCTCTCGTGGGTAAATATTTTCCCCACCCCGGATGATCATATCTTTGATGCGGCCTGTGATCTTGCAATAGCCGTTTTCATCCATTTGCGCCAGATCTCCTGTGTGCAGCCAGTTCTCATCATCAATTGCCCGGGCTGTTTCTTCAGGCATTTTGTAATACCCTTTCATGACGTGGTAACCACGGGTACACAGTTCACCTTGAACACCGGGGCCAACTTGTTTCTCTGATACAGGGTCGACTATTTTAAGCTCAACATTGGACAGGGCGCGGCCCACCGTACTGACCCGCAGGTCAAGGGAATCATCCGGTCTTGTCTGTGTGATTCCCGGGGACGCCTCTGTCTGGCCGTATACGATGGTCATTTCCCTGGCGCCCATCCGGCCGACTACTTTTTTCATCACCTCAATGGGACAGGGAGATCCTGCCATGATGCCGGTGCGAAGGCTTCTTGTGTCGTAGGCGTTTTTATCCATTTCTTCAAGCTCGGCAATAAACATGGTGGGAACACCATGAAGTGCAGTACAATGGTTTGCCGCAACGGTTTTGAGCACCATATCGGGCCTGAACTGGGTCACAGGAGACATGGTGGCACCTGACACCACACAGGTCAGTGTCCCCAGGACACAGCCGAAACAATGAAAAAAGGGAACAGGGATGCACAGGTTGTCTTTGGGTGTCAGGTTCATGCACTCGGCAAGGCTCCTGGCATTGCCGATGATATTGGTATGGGTCAGCATAACCCCCTTGGGAAAGCCGGTGGTGCCTGACGTGTACTGCATGTTGATGACATCATCGGGAGACAGGGAGTCCTGGCGAAGCTGCAATTGATCATTTGAAACAAATTTTCCCATTTCAAGGATCTCTTCCCATCCATACATGCCCTTGAGCCTGTCTTCTTCCATACCGATATAAACCACATTTTTGAGCAGGGGAAGGCGGGCACAATTGAGTTGCCCGGGTTCACAATGATCCAGCTCCGGACAGACATCCCGGAGCACCGCAAGATATTCGTCATGGTCCCGGACACCGCCGATAAGCACCAGGGTGGAGGCATCGGACTGGGCCATCAGGTATTCGAGTTCAAAACTTTTGTAGCTGGTGTTGACCGTGACCAATACCGCCCCCATTTTACCGGTGCCGTATTGTGAATACAGCCATTGGGGAATATTGTTTGCCCACATGGCCACCTTGTCCCCTCGTTCAATTCCCAGGGCCATGAACGCTTTGGCCACATCATTGCATACCCCTTTGAACTGGCCCCAGGTGTGCTCGATGGCGTATTCGTAATATTCAACGGCTTTGTTTTCGTTAAATTGATCTGCCACAAGATCCACCAGCTGCCCAATGGTGGTTTGGCCGACTTGAAATTCAGGTCTTTGCATAAGCGCCTCCGTATTTTAGTATATTCTTAAATTATAGAAAGATAATTTCCATAACAATCGGTGAAAACCCTAAATTTCATGTAGGTAGATGCACCTACTTTTCCCATTTGATCCTCTGGGTTGTCCGTGTCGACCCTAAATTTTGATTTCCCTCAAGATTCAAAGACTGGTATAAGAGATGCCATGGACACCTTTGGATTTACCCAAAAAAAATTTTTATGCCTCGCTGAAAAAAACCAGCACCGGCATATCATTGGCTGGCTGTCATCTTTTTACCAGAAACTTGCCACAAACCGAGTGACCGCAGCTTCCTTTGAGGATTTTTGCGCCCGATACGAAACCATTATAGGATGGATACATCTCCCCTTGGTACCCCGCCCCGGTCAGGGCACAAGACCCCGGATTGAATATATTTCCAATGCCGTCCACCGCCATCGTCTGGCAGCGGGTACCCCTTTAAGGGATGACACACTTCTTGACCCCATCACCTTCCAGGACAGGACGATGCCTGATGTGAAATCACCAATCCAATACCAGGTGGCTCTGGACGGACTTCGGAGTCTGTTTAATGTGGGATCCATTTTTCGGACCTGTGATGCGGCCGGTATCCGGTCTGTCATCCTCGGAAATACCCTGGGCAAAGAGCATCCCCAGGTTCAAAAGACCGCCATGGGAGCCCAGGAATGGATATCCCAGGAAAAGACATCAGACCTTGCCCAGACCCTGGTGGGAAAAAAGAGCCAAGGGTTTCGAATCATTGCCGTGGAAACAACTGCAAGATCTGTTGCCTGCCATGAATTTGCCTGGCCGTCAAAAGGGGTGGTCGTATTTGGCAATGAGGAATACGGAATTTCCTCCCATGTGATGCCGGCGGTGGACGATACCGTCCACATTCCCATGTTCGGGAAAAAAAATTCTTTAAACGTGGCCAATGCCGCGGCGGTGATTCTTTTCCAAATCGTGCTTTCCTCTGGTTCTAAAAACTAATTTTCACCTGAAAGACCCCGCTGCTCAAATTGGTTTTCAGGGGCAGTTTGGTTTTTTCAAACACCTTGATCATGGGTCGGTTCTCGGCGAGCACCTGGGCGGTCAGTCCTGCAAGCCCCCTTTTCCTGGCCTCGACAATGAGCAATTCCAAGAGATAAAAGCCCACCCCCATGCCCTGGTAAGCCGCATCAATAAGAAAGGCCACTTCACCGAAATTCGACTCTTCTTCCTGGATCAACCGCGCTTCAGCAATAATTTTCCCGTCCCCTTTTTTCCCGCCAAAACCAACGATGGAAACCTCTCGTTCATAATCCACATTCACATATTCCTGCATTTTATCGTGGCTCATGGTCTTGATGGAATAAAAGAAACGGTAAAAAATCATTTCCCGGGTGCACCGATAAAAGAATCGCCTCATGGCCTCTTCATCAGAGGGCTTCATGGACCGAAACCGTATCTCATTTCCGCCTTTAAAACTTTTTGTATAAAAAATATGAACCGGATAAAGATGGGCGGAACGGGTCACATAAATCTGGTTGGGATAGATGATTTTACGCTCTCGGGCCTGTTTGATCAGGTTTTCTCTATCATCGGGATGGGCAATGTCGATGATGGCCTGGGCCCTTTCCCTCAGGGAACGCCACTTGAGAACGGCCACCCCGTATTCCGTGGCAAGCATATGGACCGATTCCTTCAAGCGCAACTGGTTTGCATAATTTTGAACACTCACCAAAATATTGGATTTACCATCGGCATTCCGGCTGGGAAGCCCGATAATAGTTCGGCCATCCTTTGACGCTTCAGCCCCCTTAAAAAAATCAATGCCCTCCCCCGGACCCGTTATGACCGCTCCTTTGAGGGGAAAGACAACACTGCCCATTATATCCACTTTCCGGGCCTCATAAATGGACACGAATTGGGGATTTTTTGAAATAAATCGAGGATTACATACCCAGTCTATCCCCTGGAACTCGACCAGGGGATTCCTGTCAAGCCATCTCATCAGCTCCTTGGTACCCAGGGCATAGGACGCCAGGGATTTACCCCGGAAAGGAGATTTTCGGCGGTTATTGACCGCGCCGGAATTGACCAGTTCCGCCATGGCATCGGTAAAATAAAGGGAATGAAACCCCAAATCCTTTTTATCGGATAAATAGGGCACCAGGGCCTCAAACAAAGAGCCCAGGGAATAACTGAGACAATCCCCGTCCTTGATCACCGATGCCACATTCGACGCCACCTTCTTCATGGTATCTGTTACAATAGAAATTTCATAGGTGACAGGCTCCCGGTCAGACCGGACCAGCAGATCAAAATCCTCAATGGAAACAAAGGTATCCCCGTAAGTAAAGGGCATTTTTGCATTGATCTCCCCCACGACCAGGGACGCATGTTCCATGACTTCTCGGGCCACATCCACGGCCACCCCCAGGCTGCAATAACCGGATTCATCTGGAGGCGTAATCTGGATAAAAGCCACGTCCACCTCTATTCTGCGGGATTTAATAATTTGCGGTATTTCAGACGCGTAGGCAGGAATCAGATCCACCTGACCCGTGGAAATGGTGTCCCAGGAGACAAACCCGGAAAAAAAAGTTTTCAATCGATAGTTGGGGGCATTGAGTTTTTCAACGGAAAGGATGGTGTCCCCCTGGACCGCCAGTTGGATCAATTCAAGGTCACGGATATTGTGGGTATCCACATCCAGCAAAGTAGTTATCAAGGTTCTGGGAGCAGCCGGACCCGTCCCGATAAAAACGGTCATTCCCGGCTTAATATGATTCAAAACGGTTTCAGGGGATACCAGATGCTCTTCCCAGTTTGACAGATTAAGATCTGACATTCACGCTCCTTAGATATTTAACAATAATATTTGACAATGATATCTTTGTTTATAGCCACGAATTTACCAGGACGAATCCTGGCGTCCACATTTTTCCATGGGAAACGCCCCACCCGTTTGACTGGCTTATAATACGCCTATTTTTATGAATTTCCAATCCTTTTAAATATCAATCCACCTTTGACGAAAACTGGCCTAGGTTTTGCCAAAAAGCTTGACATAGCGACCGTTCCTCGATTATTAGAAAGACACGATATCAGGCCAACCCTAACAGTAAAATGGAGACACACTGATAATGAAACTGGTCCTTTTGCTGATTGCCCTGGTTGCCGGAATGCTGGCACCGCTCCAGGCAGGATTGAATGGAAAAATGGGACGGGCAATTGAAAGCCCTGTCTACGCCGCCTTGATATCCTTTGCCGTGGGAACCCTGGTCCTTTTTGGCTATGCCCTGGCCACCCGGATCGATTTTACAAGTATCCGCCATGCCGCAGACACCCACTGGTCTGTCTGGTCGGCAGGCTTTCTAGGCGCATTTTATGTCACCGCGGCTATCATTTTAACGCCCCGGCTGGGAGCGGCCCTGACCTTTAGCCTTGTGGTGACAGGACAGCTGGTGATGGCAGTGTTCCTGGATCATTTCGGTCTTCTGGGTGTGTCGGTTCAACCCCTTAGCTGGCAACGTCTTGCGGGAATTGCCCTGATATCAGCAGGGGTTATTTTGATCCGAAGATTCTAGGTTTAATATCATATCCACAGGTCGCATTCACTCTTTTGATGATATCAGACATGAGACCTGATGTTTCAAATTCTTCAATGGCAGCATTTACCAATTTCAGTGTAGCCTTCCAGGAGGTTTTTTTCTTTGAAATGGCATAATACAAGTGATTATACTGGATCACAGGCGCAACCACTTCAATATCCTGAAGCATTCTGGTTCGCTCACGTTGGGACAGCATGGCATTGACAATACTGAAACGTATGACAGCTGGATCCCCTATAATCAGATTGTTTCGATTGTTTATCAGTTTTCGGATGTTCATCAAGTCATCAACCGCCTGGCTGATATCAAAAAAACCCCTGTCCATCAACGCATCAAATTCAGGGGTGTTCTGATATCCGCGGACAACCCCTATTTTTTCGTTTCTCAGGTTCAAAAGGTTTCCCCTATACTGATCCGATTCTCCTTTTCGTTTCATAAATACAATGGACCCGCCGGGTAATTTCCGGGACAAGGCCAGATGCTCCACCCGGTTGGTGCCTTTATACACATCCGAAGGTGCTGTGGGTTCAATAAAATATACCGGATACAACATATCAACCACTCCTGATTCAGCCATACTAATCGCCCTGGCCCAGGGCAAGAACCTAACAATGATTTCGTACCCCCGGCTGGCCAGAAGCGCAATCGTCAGTTGCTGAACCCATCCCTGCTTACAGATAGTTTCTCCAACATAAGGCCCCCAATTGAGGGTTGCAATGCTTATTTTTTGAGATGCGCCTCGGTTGAACACATAGGTATGCGGTGCTGTTTCTTCACCGACAATTAAAAATGGGCGACCTCTAAACTGAAATACTACCTTCAGGCGACTATTTGAATCAAATACCTGGGACGCTGCTTTTGGAACCATGGCACAAAGACCCAGCAATAGACCAAGGATAACAAAACACGTGTATTTATAATGCGTTCCTAGCATGATGACTTATCCTTATCGATACAAGGTAAATCAAAAACTCCTTTGTTTTAAGCTGTTTCTCCAAACCGGGACATCATTTTGTCCCGCACACGCTGGGTAACCGCTGCTCTGTCATGGCCTTTGGTCAGGCGCTCTCCCAGCAATCTGCCGGCCTGGACAGCAGCGGCCATTACATCTTTCTGTTTTTCCACATTGGGAATGATATTATCGGTTATCTTGACCCCGGGACCGTGGATCATTGTAGGAATTCCCACCTGGCAGGTTTCGCCATGGCCACAGGTATAACACGAAGCTGCCCCCTGCCCCGTTACCTTGGCCACGGTTTCGATAAAATTATACATGAAAAATTTTTCCAGTTCATCTACCGGAGCAGCTCCTGTGGTCCCGCCAACCCCCACAGCAACAGCAAGTTTTCCCCACAAGGTACGGCCTGTCTGGTGCCGAAACTGAAACCAGCGTTCAAGAAAGGCATGGGTCAAGGCATTTAAGGTGGAATAATAATTGGGTGCCCCAATCACATAGGCATCGGCCGCGACGATTTTATCCCTCAGGGGCTTTAAATCATCATTTACCTTGCAGATATTGTCCTCAACGCATCCAAGGCAGGCAATACACCCCCCAATGGATTTATTTCTCAAGGATACCAATTCATACTCAAGGCCGGTGTTTTCCAAAACCGTCTGGATCAGTTTCATTCCCCCGGATGTGCCTTCCTTACGAGAACTTCCCGAGATGCCTAAAATTTTCATTTCATTCTCCTTTTCTTAGGATAAAATCTTAACCGCTGGATTCAGCCACAGTGAACTATCTTGGAAAAAGGGGATACCCATTCCCCTATCTGAATTAATATGCCAGATATTATGCCAGAGTACAATATTCTCGGGCTTTGGTCCAGGAAACGGATAATAATACCAAAATAAAAAAAGTGCTTGCATAATGGCAAAAACTCATGTATTATTCTAAATTTTCGATGTGCTTAGCCGGTAGCCGGCTTTTTTTTAAGGAATCCTATGTCCCAAGATAATTTACCCTTGATCGGGTTTGACGAAATGAACCTGATCCCCTCTGTATTCGCAGCAGTACAGGATGTGGGCTATACCACACCCACACCCATCCAGGCCTTGACTATTCCCCATCTCATCCAGGGAAAAGATATGATCGGACAGGCCAGAACCGGTACCGGCAAGACTGCAGCCTTTGCATTGCCACTATTGTCCCGGATTGACCTTGATAACAGACGGCCCCAGGTACTGGTACTGACCCCCACCCGGGAGTTGGCCATCCAGGTGGCCCAATCCTTCAAAACCTATGGGGCTAAAATGAAAGGGCTGAACGTATTGTCCGTATACGGCGGCCAGAGTTATGAAATCCAGCTGAAACAACTCAAGCGGGGCGTCCACGTAGTCGTGGGAACACCCGGCCGGCTCATGGATCATATGCGAAGAAAAACCGTCTCCTTTGCCGATCTCGCCTGCATGGTACTGGATGAAGCCGACGAAATGCTTCACATGGGGTTTATTGATGATGTGGAATGGATCCTGGAGCAAACCCCCAAGGATTCACAAACCGCACTTTTTTCAGCCACCATGCCAAACCCCATCCGGAAGATTGCCCAAAAATACTTAAAAGACCCCAAAGAGATCATGATCAAACCGGACTCAAAAGGGGTGGACACCATCAACCAGCAATACTGGATGGTTGCCGGGGCTAAAAAAGCCCAGGCCCTGATCCGTATCCTGGAAGCTGCTACCTTTGACGGGGTCATCGTGTTTGTCAAAACCAAAAGCGCCACCCTTGATGTGGCAAAAAGCCTTGAGGACAGAGGATTTAAGGTAGAGGCATTGAACGGGGATATTGCCCAGAATGCCAGGGAACGCACGGTTAACCGGCTGAAAAGCGGGCACATCGATATTCTTGTGGCCACAGATGTGGCAGCCCGGGGCCTGGATGTGGATCGAATCTCCCACGTCATCAATTATGACATGCCCTCCAAGGCAGAGCCCTATGTCCACAGAATCGGCAGGACCGGCAGAGCCGGCAGAACAGGGGAAGCCATCCTGTTTGTAAACCGGAATGAACGCTGGATGCTCAAGGTTTTGGAAAGAACCACCCAGCGAAACATCAAGGAAATTTTTCTGCCCTCCAACAAGGCCATTAATGACAAACGGGTTGCAGACTTTAAACAGGCCATTACCAAGACCCTTGAATCACAGGACTTAAACTTTTTCCAGGAAATGATAGAATCCTATGCCCTTGAGCAGGATATCCCGGTTACAAAGGTGGCTGCCGCCCTTGCAAAACTGGCCCATGGGGACACGCCTTTTTTGCTGGCAGCCCAGAAAGAAAAACCAGCATTTAAAACAAGAACAGCCCGACCGGAACAAACAGCCCGCCGCGATCGGGAAGATTTTTCTAAAAAAACCCATAGGCTCGATAAAAAACCCCTGACTGATAGAAGACCCCTGGCCGACAAAAAAACTCTGGCTGACAAAAAGCCCCGGGCTGACAGAAAACCCCTGGCGGCAAAAAAAAGCCGACCAATGGATGATGCCAGGCCTAAAAGAAAAGCATCAACCCCGAAAACAGTCATATCCCCGGAAGTCGCTGTCATGCCCCTGAAAAAGGGAATGGATCGGTATCGCATTGAGGTGGGCCGGACCCATGGCGTCCGTGCAGGGGATATTGTGGGGGCCATTTCAAATGAAGCTGGCCTTGACAGCAAATACATCAAAAGTGTTGATATCAACCAGGAATTTTCCTTTGTGGACCTGCCATCGGATATGCCAAAAGATATTTTCAAAGTACTGCAAAACACCTGGGTACGATCCCAGCAAATGTCCATTTCAAAGCATGCCTGAAAAATCAACCCCCTGAGAAATCAGCCCATTGACCGTCAGCCTATAAAGGGCTGACGGTCACAATGGGTTTCTCATCTTATTTCATCTGCGATCCGCAGTTAAAAATTACCATAAAAGAAAATTCGCTTATTTGTTAAAATAGTGTACCCTCTGTGTAAAAAGTCCTTGCTCCCATGGCCCGGGCATGGAGGAAATGTCAGCAATAACCATTAATGGTGTTTTGCAATGATTGAGATAATTTTTAACTGGGAAGATTTTCTGAAGCGGCATCGAAACGAAATTGTTCTTGAGTGGAAGAAAAGGCTTCATCAGGATGTGTCCCAAAATTATGCGAAAAGATCCCTGGAAGAGCTGAACCTTACCACAGGCAAGGCGTGTGATTCCTTCGGGTGTATAATTGCGTACAATGAGTATACCCCGATTAATGCATTTATAAATGAAATTACCATGATTCGTCTGGAAGAGGGCTTCCCCTTGGATGATGTCCAAAAAGCCTTTGAACTTTATCGCCAGATTATTCTTCCCATCCTTGTGAAAGAATCACCGGCACACCTGCTGTGTAAAAATATTGAAGCCGTCAATGCCGGTCTTGCCTATACCATTCACCGGTTCAGCCACCATTTCCAGAAAAAACATGAACGATATTTAAAAGAGTATGCAAAACAACTTGAAAAAGATGTGGCAGCAAGAACTGCGGAATTAAGGGAGTCGGAACATAAATACAAAACCCTGGTTGAAGATATCTCCGACGGATACCTGGCCTTGTATAAAGGAAAAATCGCTTTTGTAAACCCGGCCTTCTGCAGGATGCACGGATATCAGGCCGATGATATAATGCAAAAATCGTTTTTATCTTTTGTCGCCGGGGAAAGCCATGAAAAAACAAAAGCAATTATTGAAAGGGAGGCAAGGGCGGAAGCCGAATCGGAAGCCTTTGAGTATTTAAGGTTAACAAAGGATGGGAACAGCCTGCCAACGGAAATTAATTTCAGGTCTTCACGGTTTGGCGGACAGGAATATGCCCTTTGTATTGTCAGGGATATTACCAAACGGGTCGAGATGGAAAAAAAAAGCCGGGAAATAGAAAAGATGACCTATATCGGCAAACTAACCACTTCTTTATCCCACGAAATCAGAAATCCGCTGTCATCCATAAAAATGAACCTTCAGATTTTGAGTAAAAACATTCTTTTAAAAGGGAACGATAGAAAACGAATTCAAATATCAGAAAGGGAGATTAACCGGCTCGAGGGGATTTTACAGGGACTTCTTAATTTTGCCAAACCCGTTTCAGTAACCCTTGCCCTGATAGATATAAACCATATTATTCATTCTTGTGTTGAACTTTTACAAATAAAATTTTATAGAAAAAGTATTGATTGCAAGATCAATGTTGACAATTCTTTAAAAAATTTTATTGCGGATAAAGGAAAAATTGAACAAATGATGATCAATTTGCTTTTAAATGCCTTGGACTCTGTTGGTGATTTCGGAAATATTCGGATTTCAACCGGCCCAAAAGATCAAAAGGGTAAACCCTTTGCCATGATACGGATTGAAGATGACGGCAAGGGAATTTCAAAAAAATTATTAACCCATATTTTCGATCCTTTTTATACGACTAAGACAACCGGGACTGGTTTTGGCCTTGCCAATGTAAAGCAGATCGTGACAGCTCATCAAGGAGAGATAAGGGTGATTGATTTAAAAACCAAAGGGGTCGCATTTGAGATTCTCCTGCCCATGGGAAAAACAAATGATTAAACTTTTGGTTGTGGATGATGAACATCCCATCCGGGAGTCAATCCAAATGTTTATGTCCGAAAAAGGGTACACAGTTTACACGGCATCAACCATTGAAGAGTCAATCGCCAGGTTTAAAAACTTGACCCCGGAAGTCGTCATCCTTGATATCAGGCTTCCCGACGGCAGCGGCCTTGATGCCCTGACCCGGATGCACGCCCTTTATTCCTTCTCCAAGATTATCATGATTACGGCATTCCAGGATATGGAAACCACGATTGAGGCCATGAAAAGAGGGGCATACGATTATATTCATAAGCCTTTGGATGCGGATGAGCTTGAAAAAACCGTGAATGATGCCATTATAAGTTTTTATGAAGATACCAAAATCACCCCAAAAAATATGACCAGGATCGCTTACAATGAAAGCGAGATTGTGGGTAAAAGCCGTGTCATGAAAGAAATTTACAAAATGATCGGCATGCTGTGTCAGAACCGGGTTACGGCATTGATTACAGGTGAAACAGGGACCGGAAAAGAGCTTGTGGCAAGACGGATACACTTGAGCAGCCCGGATTGTAAACGACCCTTTGTTACCTTTGATTGTTCAGCCGTGGTGGACACCCTCCTGGAAAGTGAGTTGTTCGGCCACAAGAAAGGCGCTTTTACGGGAGCTGTTAATTCAAGGCCGGGTAGGATTGAACTGGCAGGAGATGGAACGCTTTTCATTGATGAAGTCGGGGAATTGCCCTTGAACCTCCAGGGAAAACTTTTGGGGTTCCTTGAGAGAAAAGAATATATGCGGGTTGGGGGAAAAAGTATTCTAAAATCCAGGTGCAGAATCATTGCAGCCACCAACAGGGATCTTGCAAAAATGGTCGGGGCGAAAACATTCAGGGGTGACCTCTATTACAGGCTCAAGGTGGTGAGTATAACCCTTCCTCCCCTGCGCCAAAGGCTGTCTGATATCAATAACCTTGTGGCCCATTTTATCGAAAAGAGTGCCCGGGAACTTGGCATTAAACAAATGACCCTTCAAGATGGCTGCATTGAAAGGCTCAAACACCATCCCTGGACCGGCAATGTACGTGAACTTGAAAATATTATTGTAGCGGCATCCATAAGGTCCAGGGGGAATGTGATTCTCCTGGATGCCCTTGAAGATCTTTTGTCCCATCACGCAGTTTCCATTGAAGGAACCAATGCCCCACGTTCCCTGTCCCAGGTTGAAAAAACCCATGTCTTTGCCATCCTTGAGTCGGTTAAATGGAATAAAACCCATGCTGCGAAAATTCTTAAGATTTCCTTGCCGACATTACGAAAAAAAATTCAAACATATCATCTTACCCCCTCCCACGAGTGAAAGAATCTTTCTTTACCGGAAAGAATCTTTCCGGTAAGTCCTTTAATTTTAAATTTCGCCTATATTCAAAAACCCGCCTTTCTCCAGTGATTTAACACAAAACTCCCCCCCTTTAGAACCATGGCACAGGACTTGCTCTTTATGGGAGCAAGCTTCATTGGTAAACCTGTCACGCATTTTTACATTTTTAACCCAAAAGGAGAAAGTAAATGGCGTCCATCGTAAACAAAAAGAAAAACACCCTTTTTTTGATCGTATTTCTTGTCCTCACCGTGTTTTGCTGGTGTCCCATCGGATATGGAAGTTATGGCGAAGTCGGTTTAATAATGGGAATGCCCTCCTGGGCGTTTATCATGCTTATGATGGGGGCTGTCTTGTTTGTCATTGAATGGGTTTATCTGTTTTGGACGGACTTGGCCTTGTATGACGATGATCTTGACGAAATTCTGGATGCACTTAAAGCAATCGCCACCGAAGAAAGCATCATGGAGGAAAATTAATATGGTCGCCGTCACGATTATTACAAGTATTTGTCTGGTATCGGTCTTTATCAGCTATATGGCCTTTCGAAAAGGGTTTACAAAAAGTGCAGACGATTATTTTGTGGCAGGGTCCAGCCTGGGATATTTTGTGCTTATTTTCAGTCTTCTGGCATCCTTTCTGAGTGCCTTTTCCATGTTCGGAATGGCCAGCTTTGGATACCGCCTGGGATATGGCAGCCTTTATGTCCTGACAGCCAACCTGGTTCCTCTGGGATTTTTATGGTATTTCATCCATAAAAAAACATTTCTTTTGGGAAGGGCCAGAAAATGGATGACCATGGGAGCCCCTTTTGGTGAAAGATACGGCACCCCCACGAGGATCATCCTGGTGCTTGTGGTGCTCGTGGCCTCTGTTCCTTACATTGTTGCCCAGATCCAGGGAATTGGCGTCATGCTCGAAGCCATGAGTGAAGGCATTATCTCTTTTCATGTGGGGCTGTTTTTTGTTCCTTTTTTTATTGCATTATACCTGATGATGGGCGGGATGAAAGGGGCGGCATGGGTCAACGCCATCCAGGGGGTCTTTTTTTCCATCATGGTGTTTGTTCTTTTCTTTTTTGTCATGATGAAAAATGGCGGGTTTGTTCCGACCATGGAGATGGTCATGGCAAAACACCCAAATCTGTTTCAAATTGGCTGGGCCGGGGGCAAGGTCTGGAGCTATCCCATGATTTTTGGGATGGCAGCGGCCATGTGCCTGGGATGTGTCTGCTTTCCACAACCCTTTATGCACGCCTATTCAAGCCGGTCCGTAAAGGGGCTTAAAGCCATGTTCCTTTCCTTTGGCGGTATCTGCCTTGTCGTCATTACCATGCCCACCCTGATCGGTGTTGCCGGAAATATCATCGTTCCGGGGCTTAAAGGGGTTGCGGCAGATAAAATTTACGGCCTTGTGGCCTCGGCCACCATGCCGGACTGGCTGGCGGCTTTTGCAGTTGCAGGCGGGTTTACGGCTGCCATGTCAACGGTGAACGGCCTTGTTTTCGGAAATGCGGCAAATCTTTCAGTGGATATTATCAAGATAATGAGGCCCCAGACCAAATCATCGGAACTGATCAATATTGCCCGGGTGTTTGTGGCGATTATCATGACGATCTGCGTTTTCATCGCCTGGAACCCCAAAACCCCTGTGGCAGAGCTTTCCGTCATCGCCTTCGGTACGGTGGCAGTGACCTTTTTTGCCCTTTGGGGTGCCTACTATTGGAAACGGGCCACGGCCACGGGTGCCATTCTTTCCATACTTGTGGGGGTGACATTAAATGCGGGTTTCTTTTTTGTCGGTGGCAAAGCCATGGTGCTTTTCCCCCAGCAATCGCTTTTCCAGTTAAATGGATTTCTGGCTTCGTTTATAATTTCAGGCTTTGTTTTTTTTGCCGGCTCATACCTGACAACCCCCGGTAAAACCGAACAAAAAAGCCTTGAATTATTTTTTCATCCCGTTTTGACCCAATAATCCCACAGGAGAAAATCAATAATGAAATTTGATATTTTGGAATCTGAGTATTTTAATGCAACGGATTATTTTGTGGATAAAAATATCCGTGAAGGGAGAAAAGATAAGGTTGCCGTTCTCTGTGAAGACCGGCAAATGACCTATGGAACACTTGCACGAGAGGTCAACCGGTTTGGAAATGCTCTTTTGTCCTCGGGGGTCAGGATGGGAGACAGGGTTGCCATGCTCATGCTGGATACGGAATTTTATCCCGTGGTTTTTTTCGGGTCCATCAAATCAGGTGCCGTTCCCATCTGTCTAAATACCCTGATGCGGCCAAAGGATTATCTTTATTTTTTAAATGACAGCAGGGCAAGGGTTCTTCTGGTGGATGAATCACTTTATTTTAATGTTCAAGAGAGTAAAGACCAGTTAAAATTTCTTGAGCAAATCATCCTTGTAAATGGGGATAAGCAAGTGACTGACACCATTGCGCTTAATGATTTTATCGACGGCAAATCAGATTCCCTTGACCCTGCCCCAACCTGTCCTGATGATTCGTGTTTCTGGCTGTACAGCTCCGGGTCAACGGGAAAGCCCAAAGGCACCGTCCATTTACAGCATGATATGTTGTTCAGTGCACAAACTTACGGAAAACAGGTTTTAAAGATTGAAGAAGAAGACGTCTGTTTTTCAGCCGCAAAATTATTTTTTGCCTATGGACTGGGCAATGGGACCTATTTTCCCTTCAGTGTCGGCGCCACCGCCGTATTGATGCCGGACCGCCCTACACCGGCATCCGTATATAAAACCATTGCCCTGCATAAACCCACCTTGTTTTTTGGGGTGCCCACCCTATACGGCGCCATGCTGGCCGAAGAAGAGGGCAAAATGAACGGCGTAAAACTTTGTATCTCGGCAGGTGAAGCCCTGCCAGCGGATATTTTTCATCGATGGAAAAAACGGTTTAATGTGGATATTTTAGATGGTATCGGATCAACGGAAATCGTTCATATCTATATTTCCAACCGGGTGGATGATATCCGGCCGGGAAGTACAGGCAAGCTTGTGCCGGGGTATGAAGGAAAAATTGTGGACAATGATTTTAATGAATTGCCCCGAGGAGAGATCGGAACCGTTCTCATCAAAGGAGACAGCACGGCTGCCTTTTATTGGAACAAGCATGAAAAAACCAAAGAAGCCATGCTCGGGGACTGGTTTAACACCGATGATAAGTTCTTTGTGGATGAACAGGGCTATTATTTTTATGTGGGCCGGTCCAATGACATGCTCAAAGTGGGGGGGATCTGGGTTTCTCCCATTGAAGTCGAGGCCTGCCTGATCGGTCATCCATCCGTGCTTGAGTGTGCGGTTGTCCCCGGACGGGACGAAGAAAACCTTGTAAAACCCTGTGCCTATATTGTTCTGAACAAGAGTTATTCGGCATCGGAGGCACTTGAAAAAGAGATAAAAACCTATGTCAAAAAGGAACTGGCTCACTATAAATTTCCTCGGTGGATTTACTTTGTGGAGGACCTGCCCAAGACGGCAACAGGGAAAGTCAAACGGTTTGAATTAAAAAAGTTGGAAGATCAAAAGGCAGCACTGCCAGCTTAAATTTTTATTGAATCTATATGAAACTCCGGCCAAGACATTGCAGTTATAAAAGTTTCATGTTTCGTTGTGGCGAAAGCAAATACCCGTGCTCCGGCCATGCCGGTTATAAGGCAACGCCCGGTTCTTTTTATGGACCGGGTGTTGCCTTGACAGGCATGAAAAGATTATCATACCAGCAAGTTAAGAGGATTAAATGAAAATTAACAAGGTCGATCATATCTGCATTGCGGTCAACAACCTGGATAAAGCGCGAACAATCTGGGAACCGGTACTGGGCAAGTCCGGGCCGGATGAACAATACATTGATGAATCTGAAAAAATCAAGGTTGCCAGGTACCTTGTGGGGGAAGTTGGTTTCGAGCTGATGGAATCAACAACACCCGACGGGGATGTTGCCAGGTTTATCGAAAAAAAAGGCGAAGGCATCATGCTCATCAGCTTTAACGTTGACAACACACGCAAGGCCATGGAAGAGCTGCAGCAAAAAGCGTATCCCTTTATCGGGGGTGCCCGCTCCTTCCGGGACGGTAAATTTGCCTTTGTTCACCCCCAAAAAATGAACAATGTCCTGGTGGAACTTATTGACGAAAAGGGAGGATCACAGGACCCAAAACATCTTTTAGCCCCCTGTGTGCTCCCTTGAAAAAACCATGTGGAAAGGACAGCTTAGATAAGCTGCTCAGCTCCTTTGTAGACCGCTTCAATCTTTAATGCGGTCGCGGCATGGCCCGGATGCTTTTCTGGGTTCCATTTTTCCATATCCTCGAAAACAGGACCGTTCGTGTGGTATTCAATACTTCCTTTCACCTGATAGGATTTGTTTTCTTGTGTAATAAACAAGATTGAACCGCTGCTACCGGCCTCTATGTTTTCCAGTGTTTTTGAAAAATAATTATTGGCAACCACCAGGGTATCTTCGCTGTATTTGGAAACACAGGTGGCATATATGGAATTAGGGGCGCCCTCTTTATTCACCGTTGACAAGATGATGGGGCCTTTTCGGTTTTCCCATGCGTTGCTGACTTCTTCAGGTAATACGGCCATTATACTGATCCTTTGGGTAACGGGTTATGTAAAAAACAGGTGTCGATTATCCTTAAGGAGACACCTTCCTCTCAAGGAAAATGCAAGGTTTATACCAAGAGTAATAGTAAAAGCTAAATGTGAATAATTCCAAACATTTATTCAAAACAAGTATTGGTTTTTGCGGCATGCATAATCGGAAACGGTAGCAGTACTGCACTGCCATGGCACAAAGTAATCCTTCGCGTTACAATGACAGATACCGCTTTAGGCCATTGCTTTTTCCCCTGTTTTTTGCCATTTTTATGAAGAGTTTTTAGAACTAACATTTCCCAAGAACGGAAAAAAGAAAAATATGCCGTCCCAAACACCCCAAAACCATGAACTGCAATTGGCCGAAAACTTTGTTCAAAACACCGGCTGCAATATTTTTCTAACAGGAAAAGCCGGCACCGGTAAAACCACGTTTTTACACAACCTGAAAAAAAACACGGCAAAACGGGCAATCGTCACCGCCCCCACCGGAGTGGCTGCCATCAATGCCGGAGGGGTCACCCTCCATTCCTTTTTTCAATTGCCCTTTGGCCCCTTCATTCCCGGCAGCGAAACAACCCAAGGCAACCGGAAGCGGTTGTTCCGGTTCAGCAAAGAAAAAATACGGATCATCAAAAGCCTTGATCTGCTGATAATTGACGAGATCAGTATGGTCCGGGCGGATCTGCTGGATGCTGTTGATGCGGTGCTGCGCCGCCATCGACGCAATAATCAGCCCTTTGGCGGGGTGCAGCTGCTGATGATCGGTGACCTGCACCAGCTGTCTCCTGTGGCCAAACCAGACGAATGGCAATTGCTGCAGCAACATTATGCATCGGTCTATTTTTTTTCCAGTCATGCCCTGGAACTTACCCAATTTCATACCATTGAACTCTCCCATATCTACCGCCAGTCAGATGTCAATTTCATCAAACTGCTGAACCAGGTGCGGGACAACCGGCTGGACGGACCTTCCGCCCAAGAACTCAATAAGCGGTATAAAGATTTCACACCGGAAGAGGACCAGGGGTATATTACCCTGACCACCCACAACAAAAATGCCGACGCCATGAATCTGACCCGGCTTCGGGCTTTGGCCGAAAAACAGCATGCGTTTACGGCAAAAATTTCAGGAGAATTTTCAGAACAGCTCTATCCGACCCCGGGCACCCTCCTGCTCAAGAAAGGTGCCCAGGTCATGTTCCTTCGCAATGATGCGGCCCAAAAACAATATTACAACGGCAAAATCGGTCGGATAAAAAGTATTTCCAACCAGGGCATCCGCATCCTCTGCCCAGGCGATTCAAACGAAATTCCCGTGGAACCTGTGGAATGGGAAAACATACGGTATACCCTGAACCCTGCAAATCAGGAAGTTGAGCAGGAGGTCATCGGCAAATTCAAACAATATCCCCTGAAACTGGCCTGGGCCATCACCATCCACAAAAGCCAGGGACTGACCTTTGAAAAAGCCGTCATCGATGCGCAATCCGCCTTTGCCCACGGCCAGGTTTATGTCGCCCTGAGCCGCTGCAAAACCCTGGAAGGAATGGTGCTCAGCGCCCCCATCCCGCCCCAGGGAATTGAAACCGATGAAGCGGTCCTGGGTTTTGACGAAAAGACCCGTCAAAACCAGCCGTCAAAAACCCTTCTTAAGACAGCCCAAACAGCTTACCAGCAGCATCTGCTGCTGGAATGTTTTGATTTTAACGCCCTTCACAACCGGCTGAACTATCTTATCCGCCTTATGCTGGGGAATGCCAAATTGGTTCAAATATCCGGGGCTGATATCAACCGGGTAAAAAAAACAGCTGAAAAAAATATTTTCAGGGTTGGTGAACGTTTCATACATCAACTGAAGACTATTTTTAAGGAAGATTGCCTGCCTGGATCAGATCCCCATGTTTTGGAACGGATTGGCAAAGCGTCGGCGTGGTTTCAGGATCAATTTGCCCAAATCTTTGATGATATTGTACAAAACTTACACCTGGAAACCGACAACAGGGAACTGGGTAAAAAAATGGGCACGGCCCTGGAAAATATTAAACGAGAGATTGCCATTAAACTGGCCGGTATAAAATGCTGTGAAACTAAATTTTCACCTGGCAATTACCTCCGGGCCCTGTCCCAGGCTGAAATTAAATTTATCCCTGAACGATTACAGAAATCGCTGGCCCCGGCCTATACTGAATCAGATATTGAACATCCGGAGCTGTTGGGTCAATTAAAAGACTGGCGGGCTCGCAAAGCCGAGGAAGAAGGCATTGCCCATTTCCAGGTAATGCATCAACGGGTATTGATCCAGATCGTGGTCTGCCTGCCTGACAATCGAACAGATCTTGCAAAAATCCAAGGAGTTGGAAAAAAAACCCTGGAAAAATACAGTGGGGAACTTTTAAAAATAATTGCAACCCATCGAAAAAAACACGGGATCAAAACCGTTATACTGCCCCTTGCCAAGGAAAGACCAACCCCAAAAAAAACCAAAGGAAAAACCGACCCCGGGGAGACCCAGCAGACCAGTTTTGATCTTTTCAATAAAGGGATGACTATTCCGAAGATTGTACAAGAAAGAGGATTGGTGGAATCTACCATCCAAGGCCACCTGTGTTTTTTTATTAAAACCGGTCAATTGGATATTAACAAATTGCTTTCTTCGGAAAAACAGCAGGCCATTGGAGAGAAACTGCCCATAACCGCCCAGAACTCCTTGGGCCAGATAAAAAAAGAGTTGGGACAAGGATACGCCTATGGGGACATCAAGCTGATGATTGCCCATAAACATTTTTTAAACAACAGGAGGAAGGGGCCACATCCGCCCTGCATTATAGAAAAAGGCAAACCTTAAATTAAGGGAGGACTCATGTCACAAAACAATAAAATTGACGGCATAAAAGCCTGTGTATTCGATGCGTATGGGACCCTTTTTGACCATCATTCGGCGATTGGAAAACATCGAAAACAATTGGGGGATGCAGCAGACCAGATCTCTTTGCTCTGGCGAACCAAACAGTTGGAATATACCTGGTTGCGCAGCCTGATGAAGCATCATGCCGATTTTTGGCAGGTAACCCAGGATGCACTTGACTTCGCTTTTGACATGCACCAGATAACCAACCTGGATCTGAAGAACGATCTAATGAACGCTTATCTGAGCCTGGAGTGTTATCCAGAAGTACCAGACGTATTATTCCTTTTGAAAACCCGTGGTTTTAAACTGGCCATTTTATCCAATGGTACCCATGAAATGCTTGACTCGGCTGTAAAAAAATCAGGAATTTCGGATTTAATAGATATCACTCTTTCTGTTGAGCAAATCGGAACGTTCAAGCCTGATCCCAGTGTATATCAACTTGCTGTGGATCAGTTAAATCTTCATTCCCATGAGATCATATTTCAGTCCTCCAATGCCTGGGATGCTTCCGGGGCTTCCGCTTTTGGATTTAATGTGGCCTGGATTAATCGATTTGGTCAGAGTAAAGAACGACTCCCGGGCAAACCGAATTTTGAACTTAAAACCCTTATGGAATTACCAGACCTAATACATTAGATTTAGCAGAGAAAATTTAATAAAGGTAATTTGATTATCAACACAGCCAGCGCCTTGAAGAAAGTCAACTGGTGGAGGATCTGGGCATCGGCAGGACCCCCATACGAGAAGCTCTTGTCAGGCCCCATGGCGAAAAAATGGTGGAATCCCACCCGAAAAGGGGGGTGATTGTCCGACCGATTACCCTGCAAAACACCAAGGCCATGTTTGAAAGCATGAACCTCATCGAGATGGGCCTGGTGGATATTGCCATTAAAAAGGATTGTTCCACGTTCATCAAACGAATGAAAGCCACCAATCAGAATGTCCAAAAGGCCATCCAGGAGAATGATGTTTTTGGCCTGGTGGAGGCAAACCATAAATTTCACATGAATTTTGCAAGGTGCTCCCAAAATGAATTTCTCGTCCGGGCGGTGGGGGATGTTAGAACCGAGGCAAAACGACTCTCCTATTTATCCTATGATAATATAATTGGCCCCAAAAAACCCATTGAAGCCCACCATGAGGTGGTCTTTCAGGAGCATGAAAAAATAATCAGCGCCGTTTTGGAAAAAGATGGGCCAAGGCTCAAAGAACTCATTCACGACCATATCCTGATATTCCGGCAGCGCATCATTGTTTTCATGACATCTTAAATTAAGAAGCGAAGCATCAATACGAATTTCATACACCCCCTAAAAAAAAATTATTTAAAAACAGCCCATTCCCTCCATATGGAAAAAATCCTTAAAATCAATAAAATCAAAGTTTTTTTTTGGATTTCATGCCGGGCTGAAACAAAATCTGAAACAATCATCAAACCCCATCCAAACGCTAAAAGATCAAAGAGTTGTTAGGGCTTAGTCTTTACAGGTTTTTTGATTTCTGATATGATTTTTTTTACATGGATTTTTTAGGAGAGACGGGTTCGCCCATACTGCAAGCTTAAACTATGAATAATAGTGCAATGAAAATTCTAATCTGTTTATCGCTGCTGCTCACCTCCCTTATTGGGTTCCTTTCTCCTTTAATTGCCAAGACCCTGGTCACTTCAGTGGCAAAAGAAAGCAGAAATGGCATAGATGAAGAGCTTTTAAATGCCATTGCCAAAAAATTAAAGGTCACGCTTATCCTCCAGGAAGACCCCTTTAAAAGGCGTCTTTATATGATGAAAGACGGCACCATTGATCTTATGGCAGGCCTGCTGAAAAGGCCGGAACGGGAGGAATATATTCACTTTGTTCAGCCCCCTTATATAGAACGGTCAGACACTGTTTTTTTTGTTCCCAAAGGTAAATCTTCCCTCATTCAGACCTATAAGAATCTCTATCCTTTAAAAATCGGAACCATCCTGGGATCAAAATACTTTCATCAATTTGACGAAGATAAACGATTAAACAAGGAACCGGTCCCCGGAGGAATGATCAATTTCAAAAAACTTTTGCTTGGACGCCTGGACACGGTAATTTTTCCAGAAGGCCCTGGCATTGATCAAATTCACAAGATGAAAATTGCAGATAAGATTGACATTGCCCATTACCGCTTCAGCAAAAAAAAACAGGTCTATATCGGTATTTCAAGAAAATCTCATATGATGGATGACATCCAAGCCATCGAATCTGTGATCCGTCAAATGATTGAAGAGGGAGAAATCAAAAAGATCATCATTGGGTATTATACCCAGCGGAAACTGCCGGTACCCGCCCACTAAATTCACCAAGCCCGAGCAGGCTTCAAACAGATCATCCCACCTCTATTCCAATTCTTGAACATTATTTTCAATGCATTTGAGCTAGGCACTTAACTTGATTTCCTCATTTTCGTCAAAGAGAACACTCCTTTTTTTTGTTGACAAGGCATTAATTACAGTTTACGTAAACGTTAACTGTAGTCAATGTTTCAGGAGAGCCAATGAACAGAAAAGAAAAACAAATCAGCCGGGAAAAGGAGAACAAGAAGAGGTGGACCATCTCCCAAATCGCGGACCAGCTGGATATCAGCACCCGGACCATCCGTTTTTACGAAGAAAAAGGACTGATCCAGCCCAGTCGGACCACCGGCAACCAGCGGGTTTATACCCCCAGAAACAAGGCGAGACTCAAGCTGATCCTTCGGGGAAAACGGTTTGGATTCAGCCTGGAGGAAATTTCTGAGATGATCGGCATGGCCAATGCCGACCCGGATGAACTCCAACAGATTGAAAAAAGCCTCGCGTACGGGGACACCAAATTAAAACAACTCCAGGACAGAAAAAAGGAGTTGGAACTTCTGGAACAAGATATTCTGGCGACCCGGCAAAAACTTGTCCATCGCATCACTCAATTGAAACAGCAAACAGACGACCAAGACCAGGAGGGAAAAAAGTGACCATTGTAAAACTTGTTGATACCAATGCTCAAAATCACCCCGACAAACTTGCCCTGTGTGACATGGAAACAGAATTTACCTTTCAGGATGTCAAAAAGAAAAGCGAACAGGCCGCCGCCTGCTTCCAGGCCCTGGGGATAAAAAAAGGAGATCCAGTGGCGATTATGGGCCAGAACAGCTTTGACTTTGTCTTCTCCTTTTTCGGTGTCCTTAAGGCCGGTGGGATTGTGGTCCCGGTCAATCACAAACTCACGGCCCCTGAGGTGGATTATATCCTTGAAGACAGCCAGGCCCGACTTTTTTTGTTTGACGGCAGCCTCAATGGTGTTGCCCGAGGCCTGGGACAAAAGATACAAAAATTAAGCATGGACACCCGGACGGAGGGGATTGATTTTATAGGGGATGCCGTGGCTGGGACACCGCTATTTACCCCGATCTATATTGGGGCAGAAGATATGGCCCAAATACTGTATACCAGCGGCACCACCGGCAACCCCAAGGGATGCCTTCACACCCATAAAAGTGTTGTCGCAGCCGGAATCACCGGTGCCATGGCCATAAACCTCGATGTAAATGATCGGATGCTCATTGCCATGCCCATCTGGCATTCCTCTCCCTTAAACAACTGGTTCATGGGTATCACCACCGTGGGCGGCACCGCTGTCCTCATCCGGGAATACCATCCCCTGCTTTTCCTTGAAGCCATTGAGAAACGGCAGTGCACAGCCTATTTTGGAGCGCCCATTTCCTATCTCATGCCCCTTAAGGTGATCCCCCATTTTGCAAATTTCGACCTGTCGTCCATGAAGGCATGGATATACGGCGGCGGCCCCATTGCCCCGGAAACGGTAAAAAAACTGGTCAAAAGCTATCGCTCGGACCGGTTTTTCCAGGTATACGGCATGACGGAATCCGGTCCTACAGGAACGATACTCACCCCGGAGGACCATGAAAAACACGCAGGTTCCATCGGTAATAAACCCCTTCCCGGTGCGAAGATGAAGGTGATGAAAGATGAAACGACACAGGCCGCTCCCGGTGAAACCGGCGAAATATGGCTCAAGGCAGACTCCATGATGAAGGCCTACCTGAACAACCCGGACGCCACCCGGGCGGCATTTATGGACGGCTGGTACAAAACCGGTGACATGGTCAGAATCGATGAGACCGGCTACCTTTTTATCGTGGATCGCATCAAGGATATGATTGTCACAGGCGGAGAAAATGTGTATTCCAAGGAGGTGGAAGACAGGATCATGGAACACCCCGGTATCAGCCAGGTCGCTGTCATCGGAGCCGCCCATGCCGACTGGGGGGAAACCGTCCATGCCGTGATTGTTCTGGACAAGGAGACCCAGGTGACCGCCGAAGAATTATCCGCATTTTTGGCTCACCGGTTGGCAAAGTTTAAAATCCCCAAAGCATTTCATTTTATTTCGGAACTGCCCCATACCCCCAGTGGAAAAGTCATGAAATACAAACTTCGACAACAATTTAAAAACCAATAAGGACCCCCCATATGTTTGATTATCTTTTAAATGAAGACCAAAAAAAACTCCGGGACGAAGCCCGGGATTTTGTAAAATCAATCCCACGGAAAATGATACTGGACATGGATGCAGAGATTATCCAGTTCCCAAAAGAATTTCTCCAGGAAGCAGGAAGACGAAACCTCATGGGATGCCGCTATCCCAAAAAATGGGGCGGCAGGGGAATGGACTGGGTTGCAACCTGCATGGTAATGGAAGAGGTGGGAATGCTGGGGTATATTTTTGCCTGCACCTTTGGCGTGGGGGCGGAACTTGTCTGCGATGCCATTATTCTCCACGGCAATGATGCCCAGAAGGAAAAATATGTCAAACCCCTTCTGGCAGGCGATATTTTTGCCGCCGAATGCCTGACCGAGCCCAGGGGAGGGTCTGATTTTTTTGGCACCACCACCACGGCCACGGACCGGGGGGATCACTTTGTGTTAAACGGCCAGAAACGATTCATCGTAGGCGGAGAAGGGGCTGATTATTTTCTGGTCTATGCCAGGACCGATCCCGATGCCAAGCCCCATGAGGGCATCTCCTGCTTTATTGTGGACAAAACCCAGGGCGTTAAAAGCGAATACCTGTACGGCCTTATGGGCTGCCGGGGCGGCGGGGCTGCCCGGATGGTGTTTGCGGATGTACGCGTCCCCAAGGAGAACCTGCTGGGAAAACTGAACCAGGGGGTGAAAATCTTTAAGACCATGATGATTCCAGAACGTCTGGGGACAGCGGCCATGACCATTGGGGCCGCCGCACCGGCAATTGATGTGGCCACAGGGTACACCTCAAAAAGAAAAGCATTCGGCCAGCCCGTGGCAAATTTCCAGGGCGTCTCCTTCCAGGTGGCAGAAGCTGTCACCCTTCTGGATGCTTCCCGGGCCATGATCTATACGACGGCAAGAGCCGTGGATGAACGAATCAATGACAAACAAATCCGGCGCCTGGTCTCCCAATCCAAAAAATTTGTAACGGAATCCTGCCAGAAAGCGGCAAACAATGCCATGCAGGTCATGGGCGGCATTGGATACACCAATATCTATCCGGTGGAGCGAATCGTAAGAGACTTAAGACTTGCTTCCATCTGGACCGGAACCAACGAGGTCATGTCCGTGATCATTGCCAATGAATGGTACAAGCAATATTGGCAGGATAAAGGTCAGGGTAATATCCGGGATATGGAAGCAGATGCTGCCGAATCTGAGGCGATTGACGAAAAAATTTTTGAATAACCGAGGCCGGAGCATGGTAAAGATAAAACCCACCACCCCTGAAATCCAGGGCTGGTGGGTTCTCATCCATGCTCAGGCGACGCCTGTCATTTCTTCGGCTATTTTTTTTAAATTTTGGGTGGCAAGACAAATATCGGGTCTGGCAAGAATCGCTGATACCACGGCGACACCATCAATGTGACTTCCCTTTAATTTTAAGATATTATTTTCATTAATACCACCGATTGCCACAACAGGAATCGTTACCATTTTTGTGATCGCTTTTAAGGTGTCAAACGAGACTTTATCCGCGTCAAGCTTGGTTTGGGTGGGAAATACCGCCCCTACGCCTAGATAATCCGCCCCGCAATTTTGTGCGGTTAGGGCTTGTTCCACCGTACGAACGGACACACCCAAAATTTTATCGTTACCGATTCTTTTTCTCACATCTCGGGCATTCATATCCGTTTGCCCGACATGAACACCATCTGCATCAATTGCCATGGCAACATCAATATTGTCATTAATGACAAAGGGAATATGGTATTTATCGGTAAGGATTTTAATTTTTTTTGCCTCTGTTATAAATTCAGTCAAAGGCATTTTTTTTTCTCTTAACTGGAGAAATGTAACGCCAAATTTAACCGCCTTTTCAATTTCCTCAACAAGGGAATTTTCTTTCAACCATGCCCTGTCTGTTACAAGATATAAGCACAAAGATTTTTTATCTAACTTCAATTTTAATTCCTTTATTTTGCCGTTCTGAATTAATGATCCCCATAAGGTCACACCGGTTTGTGCCGGGCCTTTGATTTCAGGAAGGATATTTTTGTCATCCTAACATCTGCCACAGCCATTTTACACCCAAAAAAACCGTCACAAAAAAAGCCAGACCGCCTCCCATATTGAGCAAAAATGTATTCTTATTCTCCTTTGCAAAGTCTCGATCATTGAGTAATTTCAGGAAGATCCCCACAAAGAGAGGGGTGCCTATAAACGCCAAGGCAAGCATCAACATTAAAAGGTTCACGGGTTTCCCGGGAAGAAACGACCCTGGCAGCGCAATGAGGCACCCTGCAAGAATAATCCTCTTATATTTTTTATCCCTCACTTTTAGATCCCATTTCATCTTATCCCCCAGGACATAGGATGCTGCGATAAAGGTGGGCATTATAGTTGAAAAAACAGCACACCAGATGCCCAAACAGAAAAACCCATGGGCATATTCGCCCAGAAGCGGTCGAATGGCATCGGCCATTTCAAACAAGCTGGTAACTTGAATGCCTTCGGGATGGAGCACACTTGCGCCGGTAAGATAAATGGCCGTGCAATATAATCCAAACGCCCCGAGAAGCGATACGGCGGTATCGGTCAAGGCCAATTTTAAATCCGTTTTTCCCCATCCTCGTTCATGGACAGTATAGGTCTGCATGGACAGGATGGTGACATGGATGGAACCGCCCATTATGGCGGTCATCATCAAAATTTCAGGTTTACCAAAGGTTGTAAAATTCGGAACCAGGCCGCCCAGGACCAGCCCCAGGTCCGGCCTGGCGATAAAAAGAGTGGCAATAAAACAGATGACCAAAAGGGAGACAACCAGTTTACAAATGGTTTCGATAATTTTATAACCGCCCCAGCCAACAAGGCCATAAAAAACAGCCACAAAAAACACCCCCCAGAAGGGCGTGGTCATGCCGGTTACAAACCCGGTTACTGAAACAAGAATTTTCAATAAAACCACATTACACAGCCAGATAACCAGAAGGGCATCAATGGTAACCAGCCAGGCAAATTTCTTCCCCCACTTTTCTTCAACAATTCCGACAATCCCCTTGCCCCCGATAAGGGCTGTTTTAGCAGCCATATACTGGCAGACAAAGGCCAGCACAACACTTAAAACAATTACCCACAAAAAGCTGTATCCATAAACACCCCCTGCTTTTGCAACGCTTAAGGTTGTTCCGGGACCTGCGGCCACCGCACTGATTACCCATGCAGGCCCAAATGCTGAGATCGCTGTTTTAAGACGAGATTTTTTTCTTTTTTCAACATATTCCATGACAGATTCTTTCAATTCTCCACAATAAAATTTGGTTTAAATTATAATTTTAGGACTCTTGGATACCACTTTCAGCCGGGTCTCCAGGGTTTTTTCATCTATGCCATATAAAAAATCCAGGAAATGCGCCATAAAAGTTCCAGGGCCTGCAGCTTTTTGTGCAGCAAGCTCTCCTGCGATACCGGCGATTGAACAAGCGGCAATGGCGGCTTCACCCCCATTGGCACTGACGGCATAAAAGGCGGCTGTTATGGCCGAAAGAATGCATCCTGTGCCAGTGACGGTATTCATAAGGCTTGAGCCGTTCTCAAGGGTGATACTCCCATCTTTGTCAAAGATCATATCCTTAGCTCCACTGACAATTAAACAAGAAGCAAATTCCAAAATGCTGTCCAACCCGGATTGGGCGTCCACAATGACCTCTGTTTCCCCGTTGGCACGGCCATGGCCCATGAGTATTTTTTTGGCTTCTTTTCGGGCCACATTATTTTCTATGCCCCTTGTGGTATGGTTTTTGTCCACAAGTGAGCATACCTCAGATGCATTGCCCCTTATTATTTTATCCGGGGCAATGGAGAATAATTTTTTTGCAATTCCAGTTCGATAGGCACCCGCACCAGCGCCTACCGGGTCTAAAACAACCGGTTTCCCGCTCTCTTGTGCAAACAGCATAAGAGATTCCATGACATCAATACGATCTTTGACAGGTGTTCCGATATTAATGCAGAGGCTATCGGAAATTTTTGACAGATATGCGGCATCTTCCTGGGCCCAGGACATGGTGGGTGATGCGCCAATTGCCAGCAGGGCATTTGCAGTCTCATTCATAATTACAAAATTTGTGACAACATGAACCAAAGGCCGCCGCTCACGTATTCTGGAATACAACTCATAGATCCTATGGGATAGTCCTTCTATTTCAATCATATAAACTCCTGGTAACACAATGAATCCATATCCTGTCCAAAAACGACAGGCATAAAAATTACAGCACAATTTTGATGCAGAAAAAAACACACAGGGGAAGATATGATTTAAACAATGAAACGCCAGCTTCCCTACATCGGTATTATCCGTATCAGGTTCCAAGGGTCAGGATAAAATCCTTCTCAGCCTTTTCAAGCTCCCCCAGCAAACACAATTTAGCGATTAAACATGACCTCTTAAGAGGCCGTTGTCAACTTACAAATTGACTTTTGGTTGACAGATTATTAAATTATTGACCAAAAAAGTCTGACCCCAAGGAGAAGCAATACGCCTCCCAATAATCTTTTCACGGTTTGGGGATGCATTTTTTTCTGCATTAATTTTGTCCCGAGGTATCCCCCTGCCCAGGCCGCCAGCCCGGCAAAGACCAAAATTTTCAATGAAATAGATCCCATTGCAGCATATGCCACAAAGGCCGAAAAAGAGGAAAAGGGGACGGAAAAGGCCGTGACAGTGGCCACCTTCTTGGGATTAAAGCCCTGGAGAATCATGAGAGGAGAAATAACACCGCCTCCGCCCACCCCCAAAAGGCCGGAAATAAACCCCGCCAGAATCCCTACCAGCAAAGGACCCGCAACGGGTCGGTCTTCCCGGTATTGGTCCGCATATTTAGAGCCCTTGAAAAAAAGCATCATTGATCCTGAAAAAAAAAGGAAACCAATGAAGGCCAAAAACAAAAAGCGAGTGGGCACCTGGTGTCCCACCCAGGCCCCCACAGGTGCCAGGATTATGGAAGAGAGAATGATGGGAATTCCCAGCCGGATATCCAGGCGCTTTTCCTTGAAGTTGGAATAGGTGGCGCCAAGCATGCTCAGACAATTGACAAACAGCCCTGTCGGCCGGGCAATATTAAAGGGAACCCCCAGCCAGGACAGGGTCGGAATAAGCACCACGGCCGACCCCACACCACCAAGGGCAAAGATAAAACTCAAGCCAAAGGAAAAAAACACAATGAGAAGCGTAAGAGAGTCCATGTTATCTGTCCAATAGTACAAAAAGAATATGCCGGTCTCTTCCGTCAGGACCCAGCATGGGGTTTAAAGTTTGCCCAGGGGGCCTGGTTTGAATACCTTGACCATCTCTTCTGAGGATGCGGTGAGTCCTTTGACCTCTTTAAACCCATTGGCCCGAAGAAAAAGATACGCAAGAGCGCCCCGGAACACAGACGAACAAAAGGTGATGATAAATTTGTCCTTTGACAGCTCTCCCAACCGTTCGGGCAGCTCATTTAAGGGAATATGGACGGCAAAGGGGAAAGACGAGAATGCCACCTCCTTGTCCGAGCGAACGTCCAGAAAAATAAAGTGGTCATTTCCCAGCACCTTGCACATGCCTTCGATGCTCATGCCATGCTCACCTGTGCTAAAAAATTCAAAATTCATATCCGTTAAAATCTGATTCAGTTCCTTCATATTTTTTTCCTTATTACAACTGTTATAGTTTATACACAAACAATATAGTGTGAGATGGGAACATATAAATTTCCCATGATTATATTCTGTACTAACGATTTGTTTGTTGTTTAAGACAGGGATCCCAGGGGACATTCCTCAGGGGGATGGAACCTGTTTTATTCCCCGCTTTTTGCCGATAACGACTTGCCATTCATAAACACAAACCCGAAACACATGATGACCAGTGTCACCATGACAAAATGCAGAAACATATCCTTTTGTATGGCACCCCA
This sequence comes from Desulfobacteraceae bacterium, assembly GCA_016743945.1. Classification (GTDB taxonomy): domain Bacteria; phylum Desulfobacterota; class Desulfobacteria; order Desulfobacterales; family Desulfobacteraceae; genus NBML01. The sequence continues at coordinate 29,470 of JADGFI010000028.1, read as the reverse complement.
GATAATAAACAAGGAGCCTGCTCCGGCAAGAAAAGGGGCGATCACTCTCCCCATGAAGCCTAAATCGTCAAAGTTCTTCATGACCCAGACATAGATAGAAATATAAATGACATATAAAAAAGCGATGGGCAATTCGGAAATATCCATGAACCCGTTCCACCACCCGGCAAAATTCCCATACCAGACCCCGAGCCAGAAAACGGATAGGACAAACCCCAGAAACGCCGAATTGATGGTAGAATTTGTTTTTTTATTGACCTGGTTAAAAAAGTCAACCTTAGGCCCAAGGCCCCGGGAAGCGATGGAATACATGCCCCGGGCAGACCCCATGACAAGGCCGTTAAGTGTTCCCAGGCAGGAGATGACAACAAAAACCGTCAAAAAAGTCCCCCCAAGATTACCGAAAATAATTGCAAGGACTTTTACCGGTGCATCGTTACCGGCTGCAATGACCTGGTCATTGGACAAGATTCCTGAAATGCCCAGATAGTAAAGCATATAAATAATAACAACGGCAACGGCACCCACAATCAGCGCTTTGGGCAATGTCTTTTTGGCGTCTTTCAACTCGGCATTGATAGAGGTGGCGATGATCCACCCTTCGTAGGCAAAGGCTGTCGATAGGGTGGCCACGGCCAGGCCGCCGCCACTGGAAACTGTTTGGGCAACATGGGTAAAGCTCTGGATGGTCTGTCCGTTCATCAGCCCGCAGACACTCCCCACAACGGCCACAACCGCCAGGGGAACCATCTTGATGATAGTGGAGGACACCTGCCAACGGCCTGCCAGTACCGGAGAATAGCAGTTCAGGCAGAAAAAAACGACCAGGTAAATGGCGGCAACCGGCCATACCGACTGTTCCGCCCCCAGGAGTCCTGCGGTATAACTGGCAGATACCCAGGCCAATACAGCGACCAGAGTGGGGTAATATACAAAGGTCATAAACCAGGCAACCAGATAGCCTGCCCTCTGCCCATAGGCAGCTTCAAAATAATCAACAAGTCCATTGACTTTTTCGATACGCGTTGCGATCTTGGAAAAGACATAGGCGGTGACCACCATAATACTGCCACCGATGAGCCATGCGAAAAGAGCAGTGGGCAGACTTCCCCCGGATGCAACCAGAACATCATCTGCCTTAAAAAACACGCCAGATCCAATGACAATGCCGACAACCATGGCGGTTGCAGTCCAAAAACCATATTTTTTCTGAAGATTTTCCACTTCACACTCCATATTAAAAATCATTGGCGCATCCTTACAAACAAACAAAACGCCTTGCTGTCAGTTGTGTTTCAGTCCAATAACAGGAGTTCTATGAATCCCCGCTGCCTGGGACACGCGGGGTGGAAAAATATCACATCATTTTTATAGAGTCCACCCTTGTTTTTTTATTTTTTTTAAAAAAATGCGATATAGAATCGGAACAAAATAGATATCCACCCTTTCTTGCACAAAAAAAGTCCGGATTCATCATACGAGGAGGCCGACATGCTTTTCAGAGTATGTCCATTTAAAATCCAGGATCCGGCAACAATCCCCTTCCAAAAATGCGAAGGGGACCTCTAAACGAATTGATAGGAAAAACGCAAAAATATTATGCGATAGGCGATCTGTGGAAATGAACCATTTTCCAGGCAAGGTTTTCCCTTTGAAAAATCCGGGTAACATTCTCGGACGAAATACGCTCTTCTCTGCCAATGATTTCTGTCAAATGGAGGGTATAGGCGGCAAAGGCCATATCTCCTGCAACTTTGATCATGGGATCAATCAATTCAATGTGGTAATTTTCCACGGGCACGGCCTGTTCCACCAGGTATCGATGGAGTCCGATTCCCTGTAACAAATGCCCCCGGGTTTCCGGTTCAAAACAGGAAACCTGATCACTGACCCGGCATAGATATGCCTCGATATCAGCCTTTTGAATGGAATGGAGCAGATCCATGAGGCAGGTTTCAATTTCCCTGATTTCACAACTTTCACTGGACATAATAATTTCCTTTTTGCAATTCTTTTCGAATCTTATTCAAATCTTATTGACAAACATTTTTTAAAAATAGTACCGGCTTCCCTCTTCCACCAGGGGTGCCCCCTGACTGCAGCACATGTTAGCCCATCACAAGATTGGGTATCCACAGGGTAAACACAGGAAAATAGGTAACCAGAAGCAGAACCAGGATACAGGCTGCCAAAAAAGGAAGCATAGCCCTGCCAGCTGTCTGGATATCGGTCTTTGTGATACTGGCGGCAATGAACAGACTGGTCCCCACAGGCGGAGTTGACAGCCCAATGGTCATATTCAAAACCATAAAGACCCCGGCATGGACCGGATCAATACCCAGGGATATAAACAAAGGTTTAACAATGGGGATAAACATGATCATCAGCGGCAGGCAGTCCACAACCGCCCCGAGAAACAGCAGCATAACATTCAGGATCAGCAGGATCAGAATCTTGCTGGAGGTGACGGCAAGTAAAAATGCACCGATCTTATCAGCGATCTGCTCCAGGGTGACGGCATACAGCAAAATATTGTTGGTGGCCACAATAAAGACAACTGCCCCGGACAGCACAGCGCTGTCAAACAGAACCTTGGGAATTTTGGACCATTTAAGTTCCCGGTAGACAAATTTTCCCACCACAAATGCAATCACCACCACAACCCCGGACACTTCCGTGGGGGTCATAATCCCCATGCCGATACCAAAAAAAATGATCAGGGGCAGCAGCAGGGCCAGAAAAGAAGATTTAAACTCCTTCCACAGCTGATCAAAGGAAAAGCGTGCCCCGGCCGGATAGCCATTTTTCTTTGCCAGGATATAAACCGTGACCAGAAGAATTAGCCCGATGAGAATCCCGGGGATGATGCCACCCAGAAAAAGCCGGGCAATTGAAACATTGGCAATATACCCATAAACCACAAAAAGGATGGAGGGAGGAATAATGGGACCGATGGTGGAAGATACTGCCGTAATCGCTGCCGTAAATCCATCTTCATACCCCTGCTCCTTCATGGCCGGAATCAAAATAGACCCCATGGCGGCGGTATCAGCAGAAGCCGCACCAGTTACCCCTGAAAAGAACATGGATGCCACCACATTCACCATGGCAAGGCCGCCGGGCATGGACCCCACAAGGGCAATGGAAAACCGGACCAGACGTTTGGATATACCCGCCTCGTTCATGAGGTTGCCCGCCACGATAAACATGGGAATGGCCAGGAGAACAAAGACGTCTACCCCGGCGATGAGTTTGGCCGGAATCATATTGGCAGGAATCCCGGACAAAAGAATATAAAGTGCACCCGGCACCCCCAGTGCAAACACAATGGGCATGCCAAAGAAAAGGCAGAGGATAAAAAATACAAGGACAAGATAAATCATGAAACAGCCCTCCTGTTAGCCGGGACCATGTCGCGGACAAGGGTATAAATATTTTCCAGGCAGCACAGGAACATAAAACCGCAGCTTATCGGGACCACACTATAAAGCCAGGCCAGGGAAACTCTTGTGGAAACAGCCAACTGAGGTTTAACCACAACAGCCATACTGGTTCCGAAAAAAATGGCCACAACAAGAAAAGCAGCAACGATAAGTTCCAACACCAGCAGAACCCGTTTCCGATTAATTTTGGACAGGGCATTGAGCACCACTGACATGGAAACCAACTCTTTTTGACGATAGGCACAGGCAGCCCCTATGAAAGTGGCCCAGACAAAGGAATATCGCGTCACTTCTTCGGCCCAGTAAACCGGTGAGTTCATAAAATACCGGCTGACAACGGACATGGAAATAACCAGGGTGATCTCCACCATGAAAAAAATCAGGATATATTGGAAGACCCGGTCAAAAATATCAATAATTCTTGAAAACAAATGCATCTTACGTCCTTAACAAATGGGAAGTATCCGTTTAAAAAGTTATCCATCCGGTCCGGGCAGGAATTTATCAGCCCAGACTGGATGGCAATATCTTATTTTTGTAGACTTAATGCCTTTTCAACAACAGGTTTTAATTGGGGATATTCCTTGTAAAAAGCCTGGTATACCGGCTCAACTCTTTTCTGGAACAACCCAAGATCGGGTGTGGTTACGGCAACCCCATTGGCCTTGATGGTCTCAAGGTCTTTGGCTGTGTATTCTTTAATTTTTTCGATACTATTCAAAGTTGCTTCATCACTTGCTTCCATCACAAGCGCCTGGTCCTCCTTGGAAAGAGAATTCCAGGTGTCCATGCCCATGACAACAAAAGAAGCATCATAGAAATGGGTAGTCAGGGCCAGGTATTTCTGGAACTCCCAGGCTTTGACCGATGCCAGGGTGGGAATGGAGTTTTCAAACCCGTCAATAACCTTGGTCTGGATGGAGGTAACCACTTCTCCCCAGCTGATGGGGGTGCCGGTGGCACCCATGGCATTCATAGAAGCAATATGGGTGGGATTTTCCATTACCCTGATTTTCATACCGGCAAGATCTTCGGGTGTATTAATGGGTTTTGTGGCATTCATGATATGGCGAAAGCCCTCGGGAAACAAACCAATAATTTTAATATTGGCTTTTTCTTCAAACAATTTGGAAAGTAAGGCTGCCTCGGGGGATTTTGAAAAGGCCACGCATTGATCCAGGTTGGTAAACAAATAGGGCAGGTTATATATAGCCTGGGTTCCGCCAAACATGGTCAAAGCAGAGTTGGAAAGTATTCCCGCCTGGAGGGCATGGATTTTCATCTGCTCCAAGGTTTCCCTTTCAGACCCCAGTTTCTCGGAATCAAATACCGTGATCTGGATGCGGTTATCGGTTTTTTCCCCCACCCTTTTTGCCCAGTCCTTGGCATGGAGGGTAAAAAGATTTTCAGAATTCAGACAGGAAGACATCCGCCATTTTATGGTTTTTGCACTTGCAACCTGGGTTCCTGCAAACAAAAGGCACCCCAGAACAATGAGGAATAATTTGAGCGTTTTCATTTTTTTCTCCTTAAATAATTAATTAAAGTTTTACCGACTCCCTGGGAGCAAACGCACCACTGGTATCCGGCAGGTTAATAAAATATACTGAACTCACTTTATGACCCGTTATGTTGCTCTTTATTTATATTTTTTTTTACAAGGATGATCTCATGCAGATTTTATGCAATCGGATAGATCATTTCCTGACGATACCCTGTAACGACCCGGATGTATCCTTTCAGCATCTGATCTGTTTCTTTGTCGCCTGTATCCACTAAAAACGGTTCCCCCTGAAGGCTGCCGATTTTTTCAAGGGTGGCCCCCACCCGGATATTTTTTCTGCCGGCCCTGCGGATAATTGCAGGACTGATCTGGTGGTTTCCCCGGCCAAACAAATAGCCCTGACCGCCAATGGGGGTGATGAGAACCTTAAAGGGACGATCTTTTATGATTTCAAGGAGTTCTTTTTCCGCGGCATCCTTTTTGACAAGCCGCCTGTTTTGAACCACATCCACCCCCAAAAGGCTGTGGGCAAGGTTCAGGTTCGACAGAATCGGCCTTGTGGTGGACCCGGGACCCACCAGATAAAAAATCTCCTCTTCCATGGCGTCAATCATATCCAGGGCTATCAGGTTCTGGGAAGCCCGCTGGCTTAAGGGGGTGCCAGCCTTGCGGTTCTGCATGCGATCTTTCTGGTCAGGCACCTGAAGATACCCGTACAACCGTGTGCTGACCCGGCCTTTCCGATAGGCATCCTCATCAATATCCAGCACCTCCCGTTCACAAACCTGGCTTAGTTTTTTGTCCAGAAACAATCGGGCCAGCTCCCCAGCGGACTCCGGACTCCTTGCAAAAACCGGAGAATGAATCTTGACACCGGCTGGAACCCCGATCACAGGCAGGCTTTCCCCTAGTGCGGCACAAACGTCACGGGCCGTACCGTCCCCCCCCGCAAAGAGGAGGATATCCGCACCAAGGTCCAGAATCATCCTGGCCGCATCAATGGTATCAGTGCCGGATGTTTTCCCTGCCAGTGGCAGGTCCACTACCTGGGGCAAAAACCCTGCTGCCCGAACAATATCTTCCCCCATTGCCCCGGGGGGTGTCAGAACAAGCACTTCTTCTTTTTCCGAACTATTTTGCCCAAGTGCTACCAGGGCCCGGGCAGCTTTCTGGGGAGCCAGGGGAAGGGCACCCAGGGCAATGGCTGCTTCAGCCATGCCATCGGTGCCCTTGAGCCCTACCCGGCCGCCAAGGCCTGCAATGGGGTTGATAATAAATCCCAGTCGTTTCAAAAAATTATCCTCTATTTTTTTGCTGTCTTTTTCAAATAACTGCGCCAGGTAATGGCCCATTGATCAGGATCATCCGAAGGCGAACCGTCCACCTGGTGGCAGACAGAACTGTGGGGAGCGGATCGGATTATTTCAGGATTATCGTAGGCCTCCTGGAATACATATTTCAAGGTATTGATGTACTCATCCAAATCATCCCTGGAGGGGGTTTCAGTGGGTTCCAGTGTCATGGGCTCGGGGATGTGGTAGGGATGATGACTGGTCCAATAATGCATACCAAAATCCATCATCCTGCGCTGAATATCCCCGGAGGTGATCCCGGTATCCTTTGTCAGCTTTTCAATGGTGTACCGAACCTGCTCAATCCGCTGTTTGCCCCGTATGTAGGGCGCATCCACACAGGGAATTTCCATGATTTTTTTATACAGATAATTGTTATTGAGAACCGCCACCTTGGCCACTTCATAAAGTCCTTGTGCTCCCAGGCTCATGATCCAGGCATAGGCCTTGAGAACCACCGGAGCCACTCCGTAGAATGAGCGTATTTTACCCACGGACCGAGAATCCTCCAGGAAAGAGGCATCAAATTCAAATGTGTTGTCATCTTGTTTAACAATCAAAGGCCCGGGCAGATAGGGTTCCAATGCGTTGGTCACCCCGGTGACACCGCAGGCAGGGCCGCCGCAGCCATGGGGGGTGGAAAAAGTTTTATGCAAATTAAAAAAGCACATGTCAAACCCGGCTTCTCGGGCACGGGTAACCCCGAGAAGCCCGTTGGCATTGGCCTGGTCATAGCCGCAAAGGCCTCCGTTGTCATGGACCAGTTGGGTAAATTCCATGACCCTGGGATTGTAAACCCCTGTGTCCTCTGGGTTGGCCACAAAAAAACCGGCGGTTCTTTTGCCCACTGCAACTTTAAAGGCCTCAAAATCGGGATATCCATCTTTATTCGGCGGGATATAAATAATTTTATATCCCTTGACCGCCGGGGCAGCAGCATCGGAAGGATGGGAATAAACGGTGGTGATGATCTCATCCCTGACCGCTTCTTCGCCCTTTTCTTCAAAATATTTATAAACCATGGATGCCATGGCAAAAATCCCCTGGCTCCCGCCTCCGGGCTGGAAGGTAAACCGGTCAAGCCCGGAGATTTCCTTTAACATGCCTTCGGTCCGGTAAAATATCTCCAAAATACCCTGGACGGTCTGGGTGGGCTGGAAGGGATGCAGTTCCGTCATCTGGGGCAGCCTTGCCAGCACTTCGTTTATTTTGGGGCTGTACTTTACCGTACAGGTGCCCTGGCCAATTTCAATGTTGACATCCGCACCCAAGGTTTCCTGGGACAGGCGGGTATAATGGCGCAACACCCGGGGTTGGGATATTTCAGGAAGGGCCGGAAGGACAGCCCGCCGCATATGGAGGGGCAACCCTGCGATTCCATCCCCCACAAGTTCTTGTATCCCACTTTCGGCTCGGGGAACCTGGATGCCCCGCTCCCCTTTGTTGCTCAGTTCAAAAATAATGGGCTCGTCCCATTTGGCCTGGTGAAAATTTTCTCTGACCTTTGCGCTTCTATCAATTCGTTCCATCTGTGTCTCCTTTGCGTATCCTAAAATCAGCCTGTAATTTCGGCAAGGGCCGAGACAAGGCAATCAATATCCCCCTGGGAATGAATCTCAGTGACACAATAAAGTGCCGATTGACCAAGTTCCGGAAAATCCATTGACAAATCCTTGCCACCGAAAATACCCCGGGATAAAAGGGCTTCATTGATATCAGCCACACTTTTACCGGTGCCGGTGAAATCCACCACAAATTCTTTAAATCCGATTGATTTGAATCTGGATCCGACAACATTCTTTATGGTGTTCAATCGTTCAATGGCATACTGGGATTTTTGAAGAATGGTTTGACCCAGATCTGCCATCCCCTGGGGGCCCATGCTCGCCAGATAGACACCTGCGGTGATACCCCACAGGGCGGACTGGGTCCCCACATATTCCTTGCCGTGCTCCCGGTGGTTGCCAAAGGAGGTTCTGTCATAGGCCACATCATCAAACCCGTATTCCCCTTTTTTATTGGTGGGAACAATTCCGAACAGACGGGAGGGAAATTCCATAACATACCGCTCCTCGTCCCGGGTGGCCATGAAACCTGCCTGCCCGCCGCCATAATTCATGTGCATTCCCAAAGGCTGGAGCTCACCGCAGATAATATCTGCCCCGTATTGAGCTGGGGGGATCAGAACCCCGAGGGAACTTGGATCAACCCCCACAATACTTTCCGCACCCACCCCATGGGCCAAATCTGAAATAGACTGACCATGAATCTGTATAAAACCAAGGAATGAAGGATTTTCAAAATACACCGCTGCGATCTTTCCGGACAGCTTGGATTCAAGATCTGCAAGGTCAAGCTGACCTGTCACCGGGTCATGACCCACACGGACAAGCGTTATATCCGGACCGCAATAATTTTTCAAAACCAGAAATTTTTCCGGATCCATGAGGTCGGTGACCAGAACCTCTTTCCTGTTTGTCATCCGGGAGGCCATGCGGATGGAGGTGGCAGCAGCCTGGCACCAATCCATGGTAGGAACATTGACCACCTCCATGTCCACCAATTCCCCCACCATGCTTTGATATTCAAACAGGGACTGAAATCGTCCGAAATCATTGTACATTTCACCGCCATACCCGGTCAGAAATTCTCCCCTGGAGTTGATTTCATCACAAACGGCCGGCACATAATGCTGCCAGCAGCCTGCCCCCAAAAAATTAAGATGGGCGTCGCAATGGATGTTTTTGTCCAGAAGTTTCTTTACATGTTTTTTCAACTCAAACTCCGACCCCAGCGCCGCGGGCAGATTCAAATTTTGGGTTAACTTCAGGGAGGCAGGGATTTCTTCGTGCAACTCTTCCAGACTGGACAATCCCAGCTCTGCCAGCATCTGCTCCTGGATTTCAGGGACTGAATTGGGGATATAAGGATGGTTTTTAAAACCGCTAATTGCCATGGATCTCTCCTTCTTCTTAATTAATGATATTTCATTTTGTCAGTTATCAATTATCAATTTTCAATTATTGATTGGTTTTTGCATATTCCGTACCCGCACTAAAAATTATTTGATGCAACTTTATATCCATCTGTTTTTAAAAAAGATACAGCCATAAAAATCTTACATCCCCTCCATGGAATCAATGGAATCAAGGAAAATAAAAGAGAGAAATTTGTCATTTTTGTCAATCCACTTCCCTGCTGTTGACAAACCTATTGTCAGTACCCCAAAAAAAGCGTAGGGTAGATTTTGGCACCTCCGAAAATGAGCAAACAGCTTGGCAAAACAGAAACACAAGATAAGGAAAGAGTATGATTGAAATGATCGCTTGCAAACCGGATCTGGAACGAATCACCCGCATCATCAAAGGCGCCCTTAAAATTGATGTGGCAATCTTTGATCTTCAAAGCCGCCTTGTGGCCTGTACCGACGACTACCTTCAGCAGAAAGGCAAAACGGTCCATGCCCCGTCCATAGATGATGTGGTGGCCCATGGCAATGTTATGGTCAACAAACCCGGCCACATGCCGGCCTGTGACGGGTGTCGATTCATAGGAAACTGTCCGGCCAAAATCGAAATCCTCAAAAGCATCTGCAGCAGTACCACCCCTTTGGGCGTGATAACCTTTACTTCGTTTACCACTGAAGGCCACGAACGGATCACCCGGGAAACCCAAGCCTATGTGGATGCCTTAAATTTATTCTCGGACTGGATTTCCGAGCTGATGTCCCAAAAGAGTCAACACAACAAACTGGATGAAACCGAACAAACCCTCAACGCCGCAATGGACCTTTCCTGTGAGAGCATGCTGACCATTGACCCCAAAGGAGCTGTCACCCGGTGCAACCCCCTGGCGTTGAAACTCTTTTCATTCTGCGATCTATATACCCGGTCTGCCTTCCACATCCTTCCCGAGCCCATTGTGGACAAAATCCTTGATGCCAACCACTTAAAAGATACCCGGGTGATGATCAACAACCACCAAGCCTTTATTTCTGCCCAACCGATTTTCAATGAGGACCGCTTTAATGGGGCAATCTTAAGTATTCAGCACAAACAAAGTATTTCCACTGAATCTGCCCGCTCCAGCATTTTTCAGGACAATGCCCTTTCCCTTGACGCCATCCTGGGCAAAAGCCCGGGCATCAACCGAATCAAGGGAATGATCACCCGACTCGCCCGATCAAGATCCACTATTTTGATCACCGGCGAGACGGGCACGGGCAAAGGGCTTTTGGCAAAGGCCATCCACCATACAAGTGCCCGGTCCAAGGGGCCATTTGTACCGGTCAATTGCGCCAGCATTCCCGAAACTCTCTTTGAATCTGAATTATTCGGGTATGAGGAAGGTGCCTTTACCGGCGCTAAAAAGGGAGGGAAACCCGGCCGGTTTGAACTGGCCCAGGGAGGAACCCTCTTCCTGGATGAAATCGGTGAAATGCCCCTGCACATGCAGGTAAAACTGCTAAATGTGCTCCAGGACTATGCCCTCCAGCGGGTGGGGGGCATCACGATCACCCCCATTGATGTCCGGGTCATTGCCGCCACCAACCAGGACCTGGATACCCTGGTCAAGGACAAGTGCTTCAGGGCGGATCTCTTTTATCGGCTCAATGTCATCCCCATGGATCTGCCCCCCTTATCGGATCGGAAAGAGGATATCGAAATTTTGGCCACCGCATTTCTCAAAGAATCAAACCAAAAAGCCGGCAAAAAAATTCGCCGGATTTCGGCCCCGGTAATGGCAGCCTTCCTTGCCCATGACTGGCCCGGAAATATAAGGGAACTTCAGAATATCATTGAATATAGTGTCAATATGGAAGACAGCGACACCCTCAGCCTTGAAAGCCTGCCCCAACGATTTTTAGACAGGGACACCTTCCTGGTCCCGGAATCGTCGGCCACTGCCCAGTCCTGCACTATTCAATCCTCGACTGTCCAGGCCCCCACTATCCGGTCCGCCGCCAGAACTGCCCAAATGGAGGCCATTCTATCCTGCCTGGACCGCCACGGACATGATGTCCAGGGAAAAAACCAAACAGCCAAGGAACTGGGCATCAGCCTAAGAACCCTGTACCGAAAACTCAAAATCCGGGACAATTCGTAAACAACAATATAAAAACCCATTGCCCCGGGCATTCTGATATTGTACCGTTATATCATTCTTTTTACCCCTTTTCTAAAACAATAAGGAGAGACACATGGCGAAAATTCAAATGAGAACCCCCCTTGTTGAGCTTGATGGAGATGAGATGACCCGGGTTTTATGGCCCCTTATCAAGGAAAAACTTATTGCGCCTTTTGTTGAGTTAAAAACCCAATACTATGATCTGGGAATAAAAAAAAGAGACGAAACCGATGATCAGGTGACCATTGATGCCGCAAATGCCATAAAAAGATATGGGGTGGGTGTAAAAAATGCCACTATCACGCCAAACCAGGAAAGAGTTGAAGAATACAGCTTAAAAAAACAATGGAAAAGCCCCAATGGAACCATCCGGGCCATGCTGGACGGCACAGTGTTTCGAAAGCCTATCCTGGTAAATAATATCAAACCCATGGTAAGATCCTGGAAAAAACCGATTATTGTGGGCAGGCACGCCTATGGGGATGTGTACAAAAATGCGGAGATAAAAACCCGGACCGGAGGCAAGGCTGAAATTGTCTTCACCGATGCCCTGGGCAACGAAACACGGAAAACCATCATGGAGCTGCCCGGCCCTGGCATTATCCAGGGTATCCACAATACAAATGCCTCCATTTCAAGTTTTGCCAGGGCCTGTTTTAACTATAGCCTTGACCAAAAGATTGACTGCTGGTTTTCCACAAAAGACACCATTTCAAAACGATATGACCAGACCTTTAAGCTTATTTTTGAAGACATCTTTGAAAATGAATATAAACAAAAATTTGAAACAATGGGAATTTGCTTTTTCTATTCCCTCATAGACGATGTTGTTGCCAGGATGATGAAATCAAAAGGGGGAATACTCTGGGCATGTAAAAATTATGACGGGGATGTCATGAGCGATTTGGTGGCCTCGGCCTTTGGGTCCCTTGCCATGATGTCATCGGTACTGGTATCCCCCCATGGATATTATGAATATGAAGCAGCCCACGGAACGGTCCAAAGACATTATTACAAGCACCTGAAAGGGGAGAAAACCTCCACCAATGCCGTTGCCCTTATTTTTGCCTGGACCGGTGCCCTGGGAAAACGAGGTGAACTGGATGCCTTGCCACAACTTTGTGCGTTTTCAAAGAAACTGGAAAAAACCATTATTAAAACCATTGAAGACGGTTATATGACAGGGGATCTTGCTGCCATCTGCGATCCTTCGGCTAAAAAGATACTTGATTCCACCCAATTTATTGACACATTGGCACAAAGACTTAAAGAGATCTTGTAACCCTGGCCATTTCCAGGAGAGGCAAAGCCATGAATTCGATCCCTATTTGTTGGGTCGAACAAACAGCCAGAGCCCCAGAAAAAGGATAGGAACTTGCTTTTTTTCAAGCAAACTATGAAGAAACAACAGAAGGTTGAAATATGTCCCCAGCCGAGCATGGATACAACATATTGTATCCATGCTCGGCTGGGGCATCAGAAAAAAAACTGCGAATAAACGGGTATAGGACAAAAAATCGATATTAGGAAAAAAAGAAAATGATCGGTTGAATTCACCGAAGACGAACAGAAAAAATATACTTTAAGCTGATTTTGAACATACCTTACCGGAAACCCCGCTAACAGCTAAAAAATCAATTCCAATAATCAACTGCCGGAATTTGGGAATCGGAAAAGTCGTAAACCAAATCAGGAATAGGGTCGGAAATCACTGGTTTCGGCGGGTCATGGTTACGGAGATCCCAAAGTCCAAGATGACGTAAGATTTTTTCGATTATGACAAGTTCTTCGATAAAGCTGATGATACTCATCGCGCCTTGACATTTGGGACAGATCAGCGGGTCTACCTCATAGACTTACCAGCCTGGCCAGCCAGTCCATGGCATTAAACGTCTTCCGCGACTTCCGGTCTTTCGATGTGTATACGACCTTGGCGGTACCGTCATGGGAATCTTCCGCCGGTATATAGACCATGCGCTCTTGAGAAAAACAGGCACGGATAATGTAGCGGGCAAGATTGCCGAGACTGGCCTGGTCATCGGAAAAGATCCTGTCACAGAGATAGACATGGAAACCTGAATGGCACCATGAAAGCATATTCTCGATAACGGTATTCGTTATTTTGCCCTCTTTTTTGAGCATCTTGAGCACTTCATGCTGAAAAATTCACAAACTGATAAGTTCTAAATCCAAAGAGACCGAGTGGTGAGACGCGCAATAATGGTATCAATTCAGTGACGGCTCCCCATATGTATTGATAATCTATTGATCAGGCCAAAAAGTTTTGGGGCAGGATAATTACGATTCCGGATTCCCCCCATGGAAAAAAGGTCAGGGCTGTTTAGATGTCAGACCTGACCTTTTTTTATGCAAGCTGTCTATTTATTGTATAGCCCGTATACCCTTCCGTAAAATTTGGCTATAGCGGGTTGCGCGGTGGGGTTATTTACATGACGGCATTCATTACAAAGAGTACGATTGCGCCGACAAAGGACAGTGAGAAAACAGCACCGAACCAATGCCAAAGCATTTCTTTAATATCGGTAAGGCCTGTTGTTCTGTTTACAACCCAGAAGTAACTGTCATGGATGTTTGTCACCCCGATGGAACCGATACAACAGGCAAGACCTGCTACATATGGATTAACCCCGGGAATGAGAAGAATGATGGGTGCCGATATTGAACCGGCAGTAAGCATTCCCACGGTTGCAGATCCGGTAACAATTCTCAATAAGAACGCCATTAGATATGGAAGAATTATACCGGGTATATGAGCTGCAACAAGCGCTTGTGCGATCTGATTCCCAGCCCCGCTTGATTTGAGTACGGCGCCAAGAGCGCCACCGGCACCGGTAACAAATACAATAATGCCAGCCTGTTTGATTGAATCATCCAGAATGCCGACAACCTTGTCTTTTTCCATTGTTCCGGCGAGGCCATAAATAGCAATCAAAAGGCCGATGCCAACCGCAACAACCGGATGCCCTAATGTAGCGATAACAACCTTGAAACTTCCGCTGAATCCGAGCATATTACCACCGGTATTCAATAAAATAAGAACGATGGGAATCAAAATCGGGGCAAAAGAGATAAATGTACTGGGAAGGCCCTCACTGTCCATGGTATCTGTGGTTTCTAATTCTTCCGGAGTATAGGGTCTGTCGATGAGTACGGAAGAATCCTCAACACTTGGCAGTTTAAATATTTTATTGCCAACCCATTTGGAATATGCCAGGCCTGCAAGCGAGATCGGAATTGCTGCAATTGAACTGTAAAGCATGAAAACACCGATATCAAGATGAAAATAGCTTGTTATTGCAAGGGGGCCTGGAGTCGGCGGAATCAAAGAATGGGTAACAAGAAGAGCGGTACCTAAGGCACAGCTCAGCGTGGTAAGGCTTCGTCCGGTATTCCTTGATAAAGATTTTGAAAGTGGAGAGAGGACGACAAAGGCGGAGTCACAGAACACAGGAATGGACACGATAAAACCGGTTATCATCATGGCAATATCTTCTTTACCCTTACCCAGAAGTTTAATAAAGGTAATGGCCATTTGCTTTGCCGCACCGCTTACCTCAAAGATTGATCCCATCATCACACCAAACCCAATGATGATTCCAATACTCCCTATGGTTCCTCCAAATCCTTTTTTAATCGCATTCAGGACATCTGCCGGTGGAAGGCCTGCAAGAAGCCCTGCTGCTAAAGCACCAATAATCATTGCCGGAAAAACATGAATTTTTGTTCTGGTTACAAAATAGAGTATCAATACAATTGCTACAGCAAGGCCGATAATTACGCGAATTACATTTACATCTTCCATATCTACTCCTTAATCAATTTTAAGTGTTTTGAATTGTATGAGCATTTACGTTTTTTAAGCTAAATAACCGGACCAAGACAATAAAAATCCATTGACTTGGTATATTTGATGGCTTCTCCTTTGGTGGTCTCACCCGAAGCGACTCTTAACAGCATCTCAAAGGCTTTTTCTCCGATATCTTCTATTGAGTGTTCCCCGGTAACGATGGTTCCGGCATTAATATCCATATCACGACTCATTCTTTCATAGGTCACCGGATTTCCGCATATTTTAACAACCGGAACCACCGGGAACCCTTGGGGTGCCCCCCTGCCTGTTGAAAAAAGAATAACCTGAGCCCCGCCGACTGCCATCCCGGACAGCAGTTCAATCTCTCTGCCTGGAGAATCTTTTACCCAGAGCCCTTTTCCTGAAGGCCGTTGCGTATATTCGAGTACACCTTCAATGGTTCTGGTACCGGATTTAACAATTGCACCAAGGGATTTTTCTTCAATTGTACTCAATCCTCCCTTTATGTTGCCTGGTGTGGGCTGCCCTTTTCGCATATCCACACCAATGGCCTTTGCTCTGGCCTCCATTTCGTCCACTATCCGGCCAATCTCCGAGGCAACAAATTCATTTTTTGCCCGGCGTTGAAGAATATGCTCTGCGCCTATAAATTCTGTCGTCTCCCCAAACATAACCGTACCGCCAAGGTCGACAACTTTGTCGGCTACATATCCTATTACAGGATTTGATGCCACCCCGGAAGTGGTATCAGAGGCACCGCATTTGATACCCATGACAAATGTAGAAAGATCGACTTCAGTCCTTTGTTGTCCAGATATCTGCATCACCAGACTCTGTGCCTTATCAATTCCTGCCTGAATTGACGCGCTGGTTCCGCCTAATTCCTGGATGTTTATTCGTTCGACAGGTTTTCCGCCGGCCCGAAGTTCTGCCTCAAGCCTGTCGGTATCAACGCCTTCGCATCCAAGACTCACAATCAAGGAGGCACCTACGTTAGGATTTTCTCCAATCTTAATCAGACAGTCAGTAATCCGTTCCAGATCCGGAGGGGTCTGGCAGCATCCCTGATGATGGATAATACCCTGGGTCATAACCGTATTGTGGACAATGCTTTCAACAACTTCAGCAGCACATACAACCGATGGAATAATGGCCACATGATTTCGGCTCCCAACGGATCCGTCTTTTCTTACATATCCCCTATAAGTGTTCATTTTGATGCTCCTTTTTGATCCCAGTCTCCCCGGCCACGAATACTGTCGATATTTTGAATATGTACATGTTCTCCAATTGAAATCGGTTGGGTGGCAATGCCGATTTCCTCACCATATTTTGTGATCTCATCTCCTGGGGCAATTTTAGATATGGCTATTTTATGCCCATAGGGGATATCCTGGAGTACTTTAACTTCAAAACTATCTCCTGCTTTTTCCATTACATTAACCACACTGCCGGCAGTAACAACCCCGAAAAGAGTTGCAACATTGTCCTTGTCATGATTTCTAATTGCTTTAATTTGATCCTGCATCGCTATGGTCTCCTTACGATAACGCCGACGCCATCGGGGATGACTATAATGCCGGCATCTTGACCCTTTTTGGCCAATGCGATGCTGATGGCATCCTCAATAGAGTCGGAATAGATAAAATTCATCTGCTCTACAACTTTTTGCTCCAAGCCTTCTGAAACAAGAATGATGGTATATTTACAAAGTGCATCAGAAAATCTCTGGGCACACCATTGTTCTGAAATTGTCTGTTCCGGGGGAATACTCAGTATTCTTTCCAAAAGCTGTTTCGGGGGTGCAGAAAGCATGAGTTCTCCGAATTGCTCTCCCCCAAGCCCATCGGAACAGGCTGCGGCGATTATGATGACGGCATCTTCGTTTGCGCAGGCCAGTGCTGTGTCAAGCCCCTTGGGGCATTGATATAGATTCTGATCAAGGGGATAGCCCGCATTGGTTGTAATCACAATGTCTGCATTGACCCGGTCTACGCCGCATCTTTCAACAAGACTTGCCGCGCCCTTACGGTGAGCCTGGTCGACATCTCCGCAATATGCAGCTACGATTTTTTTGTCTTCATCCATAAGAACGTTACAGATAAATGCCAGATTTGCCATTCTTGCTGCCTGGATCATATCTTCATGAATCGGATTGCCGTCAAGAATGCCTGTTGCCGCTTTGGGGTGTTTAATCGCATCCGCACTATGATTAATATTTACGCATTCCTGAGATGCCACCCCGGGAAAAACACTCTTGCGTCCGCCCGAATACCCCGCAAAAAAATGGGGTTCGATAAATCCTTCTGCGACAAGCAAGTCTGTTTCGATGGCCAGTTTATTGAGTTCGCATTTACTGCCTGAAGGAAGAGGCCCAAGATTGATAAAAAGGGATTTATCGAATGCGGTGTGGTTTATTATTGTTTCATTGTTGAAAATTTCTTCCCCAAACCGCTCCTTTAACTCTGTTTGAGTCATGCCCCTATGGAGTCCAGTGGCAATCAATATGGTTATGTTTGCCTGGGGATTGCCTTTCCTAACTTCGGCAAGAAGCAAGGGCATTGTAATCAGACTGGGTAGCGCCCGGGTATGATCACTTGTGATTATTACCACATTTTCTTTGCCCTTTGATAGGACAGACAAGGGTTTAGTACCAATGGGATTTGACAGGGCATCAAGAACGATTTGGACCTCTGTCACATCAGAGATATTCTTATCTTTATCGGCCACAAGAATGGCTTTAAAATTTTTTTTAGGGATCTTGGCCTCAAGAAAGCCCCGGCCATATGCAAGGTTGACTTTTTCCATAATAGATGACTCCAGTTTCTCGTAATAGTTAAAACAACTAATGGATAATGCATAATGGATAATGCATAATGTATACATTTGTCAAATATATTTTTTTTTAATTTGTTTTAGAAAAAAGGGTCTGGGGATATTTTTATTCTGCACGGCATCCACAGACAGGACACCGGTATCTTTTAATAATAAAAAAAATCAGATTTTTAGGGAATTGAAATTACTGAAACCACGACTCCCTGCCGTCCAGCCATTATGATTGGGGTATGGGAAAGCAAGGGAGTATGGGAAATTTTAATGTTCTATATTTGGCAGATTTGCCAAAATTTCTTCTTTGGCAAAGGTGAGATGGTTTTCGCATGCTCGGATTGCAGTTTTTTGGTCGGAATTGATCAAAGCGTCAATTATTTCAATATGTTCATCAATTGAGGCATGAAATCTTTTTGGCCGGGAAAGTGCGATGACCCTGAACGGGCTAATCATCAGTGAGACCTTATCCAGTGCTTCTTCTATAACCTTATTGCCTGAAACGGTAACCAGGTATTCGTGGAATTTAATATCAACTTCAAGATATTCTTTCAATTGCTTGATATCTGAATTTTTCAAAAAAGCCGTTTTGAATTCATTGAGATTTTTTATAATTGCGTCATCAAGTGATTCAGCAATTTTCTCAACCGCATATTTTTCTACAATGACTCTGAATTCATAGGATTGAATAATATCCTGGGTAGAAAATCGTCTTACATAAACACTTTTATTCGGTATGCTCGTCAGAAGCCCTTCGCCCAGAAGCGTATTAATAGCATTTCTTACAGGTGACCTGCTTACATTAAGTTCTTCAGCGATTTGAAGCTCGAGTATCCGTTCTCCCGGTTTGAGAGTGCCGTTAATAATGTTTTCTTTAAGAACCGTATAAACCTGATCTTTAATCGTCGAGATAATTTTTTTATTTTTAATAGCCATAAAATCAAGGGTAATCAAAAAAAACATACCGGTCAAGAGCAAAGGAACAATGCAAAAAGGGTTGTGGAAAGCATTATGCCTTTCAGGGTCATAATATCTATTTCATCCATCAATTTACGTTATAAAGATAGACAGATAGGATTCCCAAAATAACCCAAATAATTCAATCACAAAGGGAATGCATGAATATTCAATTATTTTTTTGTATTGTCCTGAGCCTGAACAAAGCCCGGGCAGGCAGTTCACAAGAAATTGGCTGCCCGGGCTTTATCGACAAACACCATGGTGTTTTAAGAACCCAGGCCAATGTTTTTCAACCAAAGTTGTTTGTGATCGGTTTTATAAATGGAAAAT
This sequence comes from Desulfobacteraceae bacterium, assembly GCA_016743945.1. Classification (GTDB taxonomy): domain Bacteria; phylum Desulfobacterota; class Desulfobacteria; order Desulfobacterales; family Desulfobacteraceae; genus NBML01. The sequence continues at coordinate 10,096 of JADGFI010000028.1, read as the reverse complement.
GGTACTTTTGGCGTATGGTCATCCTCTTTTTTGGGGATTATAGTCTTCATAAATGGATAAAAAGGAGGATACCCAATGAAAAGATTATTTGTCACCATGGTCATCAGTTTTTTTTTAACAAGGAGTTTTTTTAAATGATAAAAAATCATTTTGTACGCGTCACCCTGATTTTATTTTTTATTGTCAAGACTGGCTGTACAAGGTCTCTGTACTAGCTTTGCAAAAGACTCATTAAAAATAATATTTGAAATTAATTCAGTATTTTCCTTTACAATAATTTCTTAAGCTGTTAACTGTTTTTCTCTTAAAGATTCAGTATGTTCTGATTTAATATTATTTAAATTACAGATTTATCCTTAAGATCAAAAAAGGAGATAAAATTGAGTATATTTGATGATGTGCTGATACCGGAAAAAAGTGATGAACACCTGCCAATAAAAAAACTTCAGTTTTCTAATTTCAATATCATTCCAGGTGAAGACGACTGGGGAATTGATATATCGATTGATATTATAGATGAAAATGGAGGCACACCCAAAGATATAGAGATTGGTCTTTTTTTAAATGGCAAGAGAATTGCCTCTGGTAAAACCGATGATTGGGGAAATGTAATTTTCCAGAAACAAGACATGGTATTACCAGGAAATAGGCATGAACCTGTAATCTTTAAAGCTCAAGTTCGTGGGCAAAGCATCAGCGCTACAAGTGGCTCTATCATAATAGGGGAAGACAAGAGAGAAGTCGAAATCGAGGAACGAGCCCAAAAACTGGCTGAAGAAAAAGCAAGATCTGAAAAAGAAAACGAAAAAACTGCTGAAAACATTAAAAACATATCAATAAAAAAACTTCAGTTTTCTAATTTCAATATCATTCCAGGTGAAGACGACTGGGGAATTGATGTATCGATTGATGTTATAGATGAAAATGGAGGCACACCCAAAGATATAGAGATTGGTCTTTTTTTAAATGGCAAGAGAATTGCCTCTGATAAAACCGACGATTGGGGAAATGTTATTATTAAGGTCGCCGGTTTGGTCTTGCCTGAAAAAAGAAATGCATCAGTAATCTTTAAAGCTCAGGTTCGGGGACAGAATGTTACTATTGAGAGCAAGCCATCAATAATCGGGGAAACAGATAAAGAAGCTAGGAAAAGAGACAAAATTGAGAAAGAAGCCCAAAAAAAGATAAGAGCAAGTATCGATAAACTTTCTTTAAAACAAAAAAAAATGGCTGCTCACACCTCCGATTTTACACAGGCGGTAGCGGAATGGGATAATGCCATAAATTCGATTATTAACGCCCCAACTTCTGCCAGTGGATTGGAGGTACATGGAGATGAAAGTGCCGAACAAAAAACCGAAAAAGAAGATGATCAAGCCTCCCTTCCGAATAACCATTATCTTGGTAAAAATTTTTTTAATATCATTAAAAAAGTCCTATTAAACCGTGATTAATTTTTATGAGAAAAATATAAAGTACCCAACAAAAAAACCAACTTAAATATTAAAGGTATGATTTAAATATGAGCGGCCATAAAACCAGAAAAGATTATATTACATCCAGCTGGCAAATGGTAAATACGGGTGCAGACATCTCCCCCTTTGGTTTAGGTATTAAAACCCCTGAGGCCAAAATTTTAGAGAATCAGCATAAACAAAATGCCATGATGGCCCAGAGTTTAAAGAATCAAGCCTTAAGCATCAAAGCGACTGGTATGGGGTATCAGGAATTACAAAAAAATAGAAAGAGCACTGAGCGCAGTTTAAGCCAAGTGGATCAAACATTGAGACAAGGCTTTAACCATTTGGACGGTACGCTCCAAGACGGTTTTGAGAAAGTTGACAACAACTTATCAAATGGTTTTAACCAGGTGGGTGAGACATTAACCCAGGGCTTTGGCCAGGTAGACGGTACACTTCAAAACGGTTTTGAAAAGATGGACAATAATTTATCAAATGGTTTTAACCAGGTGGGTGAGACATTAACCCAGGGCTTTGGCCAGGTAGATGAAACACTTCAAAACGGTTTTGCCAACATATGTCAAGGCCTGTCTGTAATTGATAATGAGCTCGTCCAAGGATTTACAGCAACAATTGATGCTGTAAATATTCAGACGCACACACTGGGTAATCGAATTTTTGATGTGGGAAAAGCAATTGTGGGAAAGATGGAACAGGAAAATCATCTTACCCGTGGGACCATACAGCAGGTGGGGAGGCATTTTGTTACTGCTGTTCAAAATGAGGGACAAGCTACTCGGCAGACTTTAATCAACGCGGCCCAGGCAACCATTACATCACTTACGAACGAAGGTGCCATGACTCGCCAAAGCCTTTTTAACTTAAATGAATCAATTTCAAAAAACTTTGAAAATTTAGCAGATTCTTTGGCACAGATATTCCATAAACACAGTATTTTAATGAGTGTTAAAATGGACAATCTCTCTGATAAACTTTCCCGGCAAGGAGAGATGAAAAGCAGGGAGCACACTCGTGTGGCATTAGGTTATTTTAAATCCGGCATGTTCAAAGAAACCTGGCAAGCACTGGATCAAGCTACTCAAGTTTTTAATGGATATTATCCAGCCATATTCCTTAAGGGGGTTTTGGCTTTTTGGGAAGAACAGTATGAAGAGGCAAGGGCTTATTTTAAAGCAGCAGATGCCCAGGCCGGAATTACAGATCCTGAAAAAATACTATACCAAAAAACATTTGCAGTTCTAATGCTGGGCCGAATTCAAGCAACTAAGGGGAACTGGGATAAAGCCGATGAAATTTTTGCAGAACTTGGGCGGCTGAATCCTTCATTTATTGTTGCGGCTATTGAGCAGTCTTTTGCCATTTATCAAAATGAGAACAGAGGAAGTATCGACAAGCGTATAGAAAAAATAGCCCGGGGATTTAATCGATTAAATTTAAAGGATACCATTGTGGCTTGGTATGGCCTAGCCTTATTGCTCTCTGAGGATTATCCCGAAGAGGCTGCTTCTGCATTTAATCAAGGGATTGCACGACATCAAATGCTTGCAAAAAAAATAGCAGGGTCCCAAGTCTTTGCAGTATTAAGAGAATTGTATCCCCAGAAAATCAAATTTCTTTATAAGGCGATCATGATTTACAAGCCTGAACTTGAATGGCTGTTTAATGAAATCTAAAAGGCTATGTAAACTTTATTATCAATTTTAAATTTCTGGGATTACCAGTCATGTTATGAAAACTGCTCCATGGTTGCGGTTGAAACCCGCATGACCTTGGTGGGAACCGCCCCCCCCCCAACACCTTTCCCCAGAGGACCACCAGGGATGGACAATGGATGGTGGTGGATGAGCAGGACCTTGTTCTGGAGCCCTTCCGTTTTTTTTATCCAACCCGTCAACAAAAGTGTTTTAACCACCCCGGACAACGTATTTGATCTGATGACCCTGCCCCCGGGAACTGTTGTCAGGATCGGGGTAGAAAAAGTCTATCTGTTTGAGGCCATGACCCTTCAATGGTATAAATTACTGACCGCCATACAATTTATCACACAATCAAAAGGTTGAAAAATGCCGAAGATCCCAGAGAATCTTTTTCCAAGACGATTGGACAAGCCCTTTCCCGTGGCCGGGAAGGCCCATGGAATGAATATTAAAAACCAGGATGGTAACACCTATATAGACGCCAACGGCGGGGCCATCGTAGTCAATGCTGAGGGCTATCTATGATTATATCCACCCCACCATGTTCATCACCGGGTCCTGCGAGGACCTGGCCACCCGCCTGGCCCAAAAAGCTCCGGGCATTGACAGGTCTTATTTTCTGTCCGGCGGGTCCGAGGCCAACGAAGCTGCCATCAAACTGGCCTGCCAGATCCAGGTGGAACGGGGAAACCCCACCCGATAAATCCTCAAAAGATAGAAACTTCCTTTTTGGTAAGGAAAGTATGAAAAATTATTAGACTTTCGAAATATGGCCAAACCGATCAAGGACACAACATGTTGTGTCCTTGATCGGTTTGGCCTCGGTGTCAGAACGGTTGCGGAAATAAAAAAATAACTTGGACTTGCCAAAATAACAAAACCATTTCTGAATAATTGTAACAGGCTGAAATAAAGCAAAAAGTTCCATTCTGAAGCTGATTTTAAGCATACTTCATCGGAAATTCCGCTAAGCAATAAAAGAATTAATTCCAATAGCCAAGTACCGGGATTTGGGAATCTGAATAATCGTATACCAGTTCAGGAATGGTA
>JADGFI010000028.1:5484-5858 GCA_016743945.1 Desulfobacteraceae bacterium | reverse complement strand
CCCAAAGTCCAAGGTGTCGTAAAATTTTTTCGATTATATCCAGTTCTTCAATAAAGCTGATGATGTGCATCTGCCGCCAGCATTTAGGACAAATCAGAGGATCCACCTCATAAATTTTCTGGCACGAAGTGAAGCTTTAGCGCTATCAACCTGGCCCAATTCTGCCGGGACTCTTTGGAAGACATTGCATTTGGCATGATGGCCGGTATAGCATCATCAACAGCCTTTTTTCTCATTCCCCTGGATTTGTTGGGATAGTACCCATAATACCAAACTGTCTGCTCATACCTTCCGGGAATATGTGTCACCAGCCTGGCCAGCCAGTCCATAGCATTAAAAGTTTTCGGGACTTCCGGTCTTTCGATATATAAACG
>JADGFI010000028.1:0-5474 GCA_016743945.1 Desulfobacteraceae bacterium | reverse complement strand
GCATATTCTCGATAACGGTATTCGTTATTTTGCCCTCTTTTTTGAGCATCTTGAGCACTTCATACTGAAAAATTTCTTCCAGGCACAAATGGACAATTTTGCCAGCAGCTTTCGGTCATAGAAAAAATAAATCCGCAGTCTTTTGGGAATACTGAAGACCCACTGGCGGTGGGGAACATTCTTCAAAACGTTGGTAAGCAGCCACTCTCCATATTCAACAACCCTTTTCTGATGACAGAAAAGAACAAAACTGCCTGCGCTTGCAAGAAAATGCCAACAAATATTCGTGACCGCATTCTTCGCAACGGACCCTGGCAAATCCCATATGAAGATCACCAAAGTATAGGTATTTGTATATCACGATCATGACATATGTCCGCCAGAATCCATACCGTGATGCATACATGTCATCCCAAGCCCTTTCCAACTGTTCAAAATGATTTTCAACACCCTTTTTTATACTTTTCTTGACAAAAAGAATCCTCACTTTCATGAAAAATTAGGACTTTCCGGATTGACATGGAGTCCGCTTTTTACTACAAATGAAAAATATGGGGTGCTCCTATAATTCCTTATTAAAATCAAGGATGCCCCAAAAATTAATTAGTTATTTGCAAATCAAGATTCGCTTTTAAAGAAATCAGGAAAACATCATGCATAAAATGGCCCGAAATCTTGTAGCAGCAATTTTGATATCTTTATATTGCACCATTGGCTGTGGGCCATCGGAGAAAGAAATCATTGAATCAATGGGTATGATTAATAAAGGATTTCAGACTCTACCCATATACAATGATATTGTTGGCTTAGAATTAAAAACCTATGGAACGGCTGAATTTTCACTTGAAAATGACAGTGAGACCCTTCATCAGAATGCTATTTATTCATTGGAGGAGGATAACCTTATCATTGAAGGGGTGTGCACCTTTTCCGGTTATTCGGATAATATTTCCGGTGTCACAATGAATGGGAAAGTCACCTATGGTGTTAAAGGTAATTTTAAAAGTGAAGAAGATCCTTTTTTTCAATTTACCTATGATCTTACCTTTGACAGCGGTAAAGTGGAAACCTTCCAGTGGTCAGTCAATTCTGACAATGCCGACGAAGATACCCTTCTTGAAATATTAATAAACGGGAAAAAGGTCAGGTATAGCAATACGTCTCAACTACAGACCGCCTTTCAAAAAAGTCTGAAACTGATGAATCTGTGATGAAATGACATCAATCACGCCCAACCTTGACATACTCTTTTAGGAGATTAAGACAATATGCAAACTTTTTGTAGTTATCATCCGACAAAACCGGCTTCCTGGGATTGTGGGGCTTGCGATAGCTTATTATGCGATGATTGCGTTGTTTGCCGCAAGGTTAACCAATTAGGTGTTACAAAAGAATTTCATCTTTGCCCTAAATGTAACCAAGAAGTGAAATGGCTGGGCGTATCTAACCTGCTTGAACCTTTCTGGGAAAGACTGCCTCGTTTTTTTATATATCCGTTTTCCCTTCGTCCTCTAATCTTAAACATAATTTTATGCCTTGCAATGTTATTTTTTTTAGAAAATTCTCTCTTTAATAGTCTGGCCAGATTTGCAATCTGGGGGATATGGCTCAAGTACTCTTTTTCTGCTCTTCAAACAACGGCAAAGGGTAATTTGAACCCGCCTGATGTAACGGCACAAAACATATCAAAAGATTTCCAGGAAGTATTTAAGCAATTGGGGATTTATTTTGTCCTGGCCTTTCTTTTCGGAATCGTCGTAAATTTGTTTGGTAAAAACTTCGGTATCCTTTACGGCGCAATAGCGCTCTTGTTTTTACCGTCCATGATCATTCTTCTGGTATCGACCCAAAGTCTTTTCCAAGCCTTGAATCCATTTGCCTTTCTCAGATTACCCTTTCGAATTGGCGGTGGGTATTTATTGATGTATTTTTTCTTAATCACACTGGGGGGAGCTCCTGTTGTTATCCTTAATTTAACAATAGAACTCCTGCCCATGGCCATGGTCCCTATTATCACCATTTTTTTTAAAAATTATTACACCTTAATCTCCTATAATTTAATGGGATATGTTTTACTTCAATATCATGAAAAAATTGGCTACGATATAGATTATGAAGACTTTGCAAGGGAAACCAGAAAAAAAAAAATACCGACGTCACCCGCATCTCCCTTGCTCAACGAAATTGAGATACAAGTAAAAGATGGAAACTATGACCAGGCTATCAAGATCATCCAAACTGAGATCAACATAAACAATTCAACTGATTTAGATATCTTTGATCGATATTATCAATTGCTGAAATTAAAAAATATGTCCTCTGATATGCTATCCCATGGGAAAAAGTATATCGATATCCTTATTGATTCAAATAATACATCAAAAGCCTGTAAAGTCTATATTGAGTGCTCCAATGTGGACAAGCAATTTGCCCCCGGATCCAAAGGGTTTGTAAAGCTGGCAGGATGGCTCAAAAAAGCGGGTCATTCCAAGGAAGCCATCAGAGCATATTCTACCTTTACAAAAGTTTATTCAAAAGATCCTAGGATTCCAAATGTTTATTTTCGTGCTGCTGAAATTCTTAATGAGCGGCTAGGGCAAAAAACCAAAGCACGAAATTTATTAAATGGCCTCATAAAAAAATATCCAGACCATGATATTATCCCCTTTGTTAAAAATTATCTCAAAGGTATCACGATTTGATATTCGTCTCTGGATTCATGGAATTCAGGATCAAAAAAGCCTCATTGGTATGGGGATACTTGGCACAAAGATAGGCCTGACATTTTTTAAAATTTTCATTATTGCCTTTTTTCTTAAATGCAAATGAAATTTTCATCAGCGCTGTTGGCAGGCCTGGGAGATTTTTATTATTTTTAATAAGGCCAATAATTATTTTTCCTGCTTTTTCCGGATTATTAAGCTCACACAGGACAAAACATAATCCAACAAGCAGCCTGGAAGAAAGTTTTATGGTTCTTACAGTATCCTGGTATTCCTTAAATAACTCATTCGCCTGGCTATAGTTCTCCCGTTTTGTTATCAAAGAGGAGAGTAGCCTTTCGCAAATTTCATGAAACTCCTGCTTTTCAGGCTCCTGTTTATATAACCTGAACAATTGAATTAAAACCTGAATGTTGTTGGGATCTTTTTTAAGGACTTCATACAATTTTATTTTTCCCCCCTCCATATCAAGCCGGGCGATTTTTTCCAAGGCCTCCTCAATCATGGGACTGATAATATCTTTCACTTCATTTTCAAAAATAGTATGATCAACAGCATTGGGAATTCTTAGCAGGATCAAGGCGCAGAGCCCTCCCGACAATAGGCCGCCAATATGAGCCACATAAGCGACATTGCTGGCCTGCCCCCAGAAAAGCTGGATAAGCTCATTTCCTATCCACAACAAAAAAAGAAAAATTGCTCGAATTCTTATGTAATCAAAGAAAAATCCCAGAGAATAAAACACCTTGATTGTTTTTTTACCAAATAAGAGGGCCAGCATTCCCATCAGTCCCGCAATGGCTCCGGAAGCACCAATCAGAGGAACGGTACTATTAAAATAGATCAGTTTAAAAAATATTTGAGAGGAAACACCGGTTATAATATAAAGGGCTGCATATCGAAATCTACCGCACCCTGCTTCGAGAATACAACCCACAATCCATAGAAAAATTATATTACCTATAAGATGTCCGAAATTGCCGTGAAGAAACATGCTGGTAAAAAGTGTGACAGGTTCAAAATATGCTGGTTTGAAACCATATTTGAAAGAGATGCTCTTGTCCCGAATATTTTCATATTCTGCCCTCATTTCTTTCCACATGGAAAATTTCGGATCTATCGCTACAATAATTTCATTGGTTTTTAATTTCCCAAGAAACGCAAAGTCCAATTCCATTTTAAGATGATGTTCATAAAGTTTTTTTTCATTCAGTTCTTTCTCTTTACTAAATGATTTTTTTTCTGTGGGATTAAGAAAATCTATATAGTAAGGCACTTCAATTGCTGCCAAACCTGATTCCAAGTAATATTCTTCTGCTTCAATAAATCTTAGCTGATCATTTCCCTGGAAGACAAAAAAGACAAAAACAGTTATCAAAATTATGGATAGAGTCATTACGGGGGGGGTTTTCCAATTGAGTTTATTGGTCATCGGGATAATCAGCATGAATCCTCGCAAACAATTAGGCCAAGATAAACAGCCCCATCTTTAAAATGGAAATAGTAAATAATCAAATCTGATTTTTCTTCTATTCGAACTATAGATTTAAGTCAAGATATTGGTGACAAATTATTTTGAAAACACTATCATAGTGCTGGCCCGGACATGTTGTGCCAGTGCCTGCTTGAGTGCATATTTCAACTCTTAAATAATTTTTCATACTTTTCTTGACTAAAAGCATCTTATCTGTTCAAGTTTTTCATTTTCCCCCAATGATGATGTTTCATTTGAACGGATTGTAAACACACTCAAAAGAGGAATAGGGCCATCCATGATTAAAAAGATGGATTATAAATTTAAAAAATCACCATAGATCTGAACAGCAATGCTGGCAACAGGAACAGCCTCTTCATATAAAGATAGTTGAACAAAACCGATTTCGCGGAAGAAAACCAAATCACAAGCTAAGTCTTTAATATTTAAACAGATCAATATAATTCTCCTTTATATTTAGTCCGTGTTGTTCCATCATTCTCCTGAATACCCACCCATAATTTTCAGGAGGTAAAAATGACAGAACTTCGACAAAAATTTGAAAGGCACCTGACCCTTCACCGGCTTTCTCCCAAAACAAATTCAGCATACATGAACGCAGTCAAATCACTTACCGCTTATCACAGGCAATCGCCGGATAAACTCACGAATGAACAAATTCAGGACTATCTGCACTATATTATCGCAAATCGAAAGTTGGCATGGAGTTCCTGCAATGTTCAGTTTTCAGGGATCAAACGGTTTTATAAAAACGTATTGAACCGTAAAGCCGATCTATTCATACCGCCTCGGCCCAGGGAAAAGAAAATTTTCATGGCCCTCAGCCGCGAGGAAGTGGATCTGATTTTAAACGCATGCCAAAACCTCAAGCATTACACCCTTCTTTTGACCGTTTACAGTGCAGGCCTGCGGGTCAAAGGATAGGAACTTCCTTTTTGGTAAGGAAAGTATGAAAAATTATTAGACTTTCGAAATATGGCCAAACCGATCAAGGACACAACATGTTGTGTCCTTGATCGGTTTGGCCTCGGTGTCAGAACGGTTGCGGAAATAAAAAAATAACTTGGACTTGCCAAAATAACAAAACCATTTCTGAATAATTGTAACAGGCTGAAATAAAGCAAAAAGTTCCATTCTGAAGCTGATTTTAAGCATACTTCATCGGAAATTCCGCTAAGCAATAAAAGAATTAATTCCAATAGCCAAGTACCGGGATTTGGGAATCTGAATAATCGTATACCAGTTCAGGAATGGTA
>JADGFI010000289.1 GCA_016743945.1 Desulfobacteraceae bacterium | reverse complement strand
TGTGTGTACAATGTAAGACGTACCTCCCGCCGGCGTACATACGGTGTGTTATGTGCGTGTTTGTATGTGTGTGCTAGATGGATACATAGGTGACGAGATATCAACGCATACAGTGTACATTTAGGTGGTTCCTTTATGATTTTTTTTGGGCCATTAAGCTCTAACCTGCTCATCAATTTAGTAGTAAAAAAATATATGGAATTTTTTTCAATTTGGACCATATTTTGCGGTTGCAACAGCCATTTTAATTTTATAATGGGGTATATAGGAACATTTAACATGGAGGGGATAGGAAGAAAAGTAATTACTTAATTACTTCGTCAATAAGGGTACGATTATTAACAAAATTTAAATAATTTATTTATATTTTATGTGTGTTGTTTATTTTTTTGATGATAATGAATGCACCCTGGCGTGACGCATAAAATAATAATTAGATAACAAAGACCTAAAAAAATCAATACTTATGGTTAATTTACAATGTTAACTGTAATTATATTTTATCAGAAATAGTGATATTCTTG
>JADGFI010000288.1 GCA_016743945.1 Desulfobacteraceae bacterium | reverse complement strand
TTGACGACCTCATCAGGAACATCCATGCCAGGCACCTTGCTCTTCATATATTTGGCCATACCCAGGGATTTCATGGGGGTGATACCGGCAAGGATAGCCACTTTTTCATGCAGGCCCCGGTCAACCACCTGTTTCATCCACTCTTCAAACTTATCCATATTAAAAATACACTGGGTCTGGATGAAATCCACACCCGCCGCCACTTTCTTGGCCAGACGCATAACACGCAACTCAAAGGGATCGGCAAAAGGATTGGCAGCCGCACCAATGAACATTTTGGGTGGTTCTTTAATATCTGCACCGCCCTGGAACTTGGCTTCATCACGCATATCTTTGACCATCTGAATCATGTTTATGGAGTCAATGTCATATACGGGCTTTGCCATGGGATGATCGCCAAATTGGGGATGGTCGCCGGACAGGCAAAGCATGGAGTTCATACCCAGGGCATACGCCCCAAGGATATCAGACTGCATGGCAAGACGATTTCTGTCCCGGGACACCATCTGGATAATGGGGTCAAGT
>JADGFI010000287.1 GCA_016743945.1 Desulfobacteraceae bacterium | reverse complement strand
GTCTACTATCGAGCAAAACACGCATGATCTACTGATTATAAAACTATTGTATTTACGTCCACTGTTATATAATGCATTTGAAATTAACGTCTACCAGATTACAAGATAGTGATTTTGATAGTGATTGTTGGGTAGTTGTTTGTGACGGATAACAAGAGGTATTTTACAGGTGTACACCGTACATTGTACACGTTATATTCCACTTAAAACCTGCATTGCTTGCAGTTTTATTTACGAGTTTTCATCGGAAATCCAATGCACGCAATGGATACCGTTGACGACGTCGTGCATTTATGTTATATAATAGATTATTATCACGGGTTATATGATAACTCATGATTTATTAAGTCATGTGTGTATATGTCGTGTAGCCGCGTGTATTATTTGTTTACACCAATTGCATAATAGTGTTTAGCGGGTATTGTTTGAAAGTAACACGTGAGAGTGTTACGTAATACCAGTTGTTACATAACGACTCGGGATCGTTACACGAAGGGTCGGGTGGGAGAGGAACAAGAGAGAGAG
>JADGFI010000286.1 GCA_016743945.1 Desulfobacteraceae bacterium | reverse complement strand
TACTAACGCTACAACTACAACAATAACTTCAGCTACTATAATTCCATGTACTTCCATTATTTCGAATTCAAACAGTATTAATGCTACTACTACAACCTCTGCAACTACCAATAATACTTCACACATAATGACTACTATATCTACTACTACTACTACTACTACTACTACTACTACTAAAGAAGAGGAGGAGGAGGAGGAGGAGGAGGAGAATGAAGATAGGTTGAATAGTGGAAACATCGCTACCCTCCCAATCACAATAACTCCATTCCCTCCTCCCAAGTCCATCTTGAAGTTAACCCCACCCATACACCATTCGTCTGACTCCCCCCTCGCCGGCACCACCTCCAGCTCCATCTCGAACTCTAAAGCCCTACCCAGTGCCCCGCGAGTCACCATCGCCGAACACCGCAACTTAAGCCACGCCCACATCTCCGACTACATCCTCGAAGCTGGCCACCACTTGCATGTGGCTGGCAAAGCGGAGCAAACAGGCGACTACTCAACGGCTCACAACTACACTAGAAC
>JADGFI010000285.1 GCA_016743945.1 Desulfobacteraceae bacterium | reverse complement strand
CCGAAACCCTTGCCGCAGTAGAAAAAAGAATGATCCTGCGGGCAATGAAGATGGCCGGCAATGTCCAGACCAAAGCAGCACAGATCCTTGGCATCGGAAAAAGCGGATTAAACCAGAAACTAAAAAAATTCAATCTGGACAAGGAGTTAAAATAAAGCGAAAAATGATAGCAGCCTCAGGTTCAAAATTTTGAACTTTGGAGAAGGTCCTTATTTGGGGATGACGCTCTCTTTTCGAAAAAATAGAATATTTAAAGTTCAAAATTTTGAACTCCAGCATGCCACAGACCCATAATCAGTCATCACGCTTTCTGCAACATAAAAAATATACGCTTTATTATCAAATACTTATAAAACCTTACCGAACTATTGTTATTGATACACCAAATATATATGGAAAACCAGTTCTCAAAATCGTAAAGTTTCTTGAAAAGAGTAAAGATAAATTCCAAATTAACTAAACATTAAGTTAATCATTATAAGATGAATAAAAATTATTTAGACAAGCAATTTGAATTGAGATATTT
>JADGFI010000284.1 GCA_016743945.1 Desulfobacteraceae bacterium | reverse complement strand
CAGTAGTGTTGTATTGAGATTGGTAAAGGTAATATTATAATGTTTTGTTTTGAATAATCGAGGTATATTTATTACGGGAATTTTACATACTTTTGATATCGATAATATTAACTGTTGTATGTGTTGCAGTAGTAATGGTATTGATATTGAAATATATTGATAACTGGAATGTTATATAGTTTTACAATTATAATCGTAAACATCGTAGCACTAATTGCAGAGTTGGGATTCATAATGGGAATGCTATATGATTTTATTTTAATTTTTTTTTGGCTAATTTTCATTAAATGATTTTGAATATCATAATAAACTTTTCCCGATATACGCCGGGTAGACATGCCTTGTATATATATACTAAAGATACTAACTGATAATTTGTATGCATTTACAATCAACCCGAAGAGCTTGCTTCATGATTTCTGTTTCTGTGCAAGATTTACATTCTGCTAAGTTAATACCCACTTGTTCCGAATTTTCTATGTACTTGTCTTTTGAATGAGATAGCCTACTCATCGATACATATGCTG
>JADGFI010000283.1 GCA_016743945.1 Desulfobacteraceae bacterium | reverse complement strand
GCTCTATAGATAAGACATCTCGCTTGCTGTCTACAAATCAACTACAATGTGTGTGTGTGTGTGTGCAATGTACAGAGTTGTTACATAAGAACACACTATGTGCACAATGGAGGATACACTATGCGACGCGTGAATGACTCATTAAAACATTGAATACACCATAGAGATGAATGCAACGTGAAACAATCATAAACTGACTATCTCCGAGCAAGCTCAACCTGGTAAGATAGGTAAGTTACATGGTAACTACTACTACTACTACTACTACTACTACTACTACTACTACTATACAAACACAGCTTGCATGGCCATTCTCATCTCTTCGATTCTCTTCTTCCGGTACTCCTTCAGGAACTCCTCGTCGACTACGGAGATCACCTCCATGAATTTAGCGTCGTCCTCTCTGGCTTTTGAATCCTCCGCCTGGGGTTGGGTACGGGGGCGATTAGTCACGGGTATGTTAAGTGGGTTTAAGATGGGTTGTAGTTCAGTAGTTGTACTGGATTAGCTTGAGAGGTAGAGTAGAGA
>JADGFI010000282.1 GCA_016743945.1 Desulfobacteraceae bacterium | reverse complement strand
TAATATTTATTTATATATATATAATTATCAAAACATTATCAACTACTAATTCCAATACATTAATTTTATTATTCTTAATATATTACATAACCAATACACTAATATATTACATAACCAACTACTTAAACTATAGTATTCTATAAATAGAAACCATTATATACAACTGCTTCTACTGATACTACTACTACTACTACTACTACTACTACTACTACTACTGCTAGTTCGGACAGCTATTATTGCATACACTTCAACTATAGTATTTTACTTGCCAAACTTGCAGCAATCCACACCTGGATTTATCGATCCCGATTGATCCGAGGTACATGCATAGCCAATGCGCACATCAACACAATCCAGACATGTATTGAATTTACGTAGAGTAGTCACGTTAGTGTACTCTGAGTTGGGGGACTAATAATACTCTACATCCATGCGTGTAATACTATTGTAATGATATATATATATTATTTATGTCCCTATATGTTGATGGCATGAAAGTAATTTATAAAAACAGGTATATTACATATATGC
>JADGFI010000281.1 GCA_016743945.1 Desulfobacteraceae bacterium | reverse complement strand
TCTGATGGTGCGGGACGGAAGAGGATGTATAAGTTCTGCTAGATAGTCAGGTTTGCCGTGAATATACGCATTATGCAGGAGCAGGAGATCTTGAAAATTATTCTGTATTTTATTGGGAGCCAATGTAGACTTTAAGTTTAGATTTTATGCTCATACGGGAGAAACGATCCATTTTGAAAATGCATCTAGCAACACTGTTCTGGGCTAATTGAAGTCGGTTAATTTGGTAGTCAGGTAGGTTAAGTAATATAGAATTGCAATAGTCAAAGTGGGGGAGTATAAAAGATGATGCTATAATGATGGCAGTAGAGAGTGGGATGGAATTTCGGACAAGTCGCAGGGTGTGGAAATGCACTTGCTGGAGTAGGTTAAAGGTGAACATGCTGAATCTTTTTTTCCATGGGCGGCCAAATCACCCATCAGCTAGGAATTATGCCCTAAACTAAATTCAATTGCTGATTCGGCACTTGCTCCATTGCAGAAATTGGATGAACTCCGATCTCATCTGTTACCTTCTCTATCTCACGATC
>JADGFI010000280.1 GCA_016743945.1 Desulfobacteraceae bacterium | reverse complement strand
GGGCGGATGCGTCCCGGCCGGTCTCCAGGGATCGTCCCTGGCGGCGCTCCCGGGCATACGCCAGGGCATGGAGATAGGCGCAGGAGGCGTGGGTAAAGGCCTGGGTACCCACCTCCAGGCGCACTTCGTTCATCATGTGGAACATGATCTCCATGCCTTGGTTCTCCTGGCCCAGCAGCCATCCCCGGCACTGTCCCTTGCCTCCCAGGGCGAGGCTGCAGGTGGGGCTGCCGTGGAGCCCCATCTTCTCTTCCACCCCGGTGCAGACGACGTCGTTGGGCTCGCCAAAGCTGCCGTCTTCGTTGACCCAGATTTTGGGCACCAGGAAGATGGAGATGCCCCGGGTGCCGTCGGGGGCCCCTTCGATCCTGGCCAGCACCGGATGGATGATGTTTTCGGTCAGGTTCTGCTCGCCGTTGGTGATGAAGATCTTGTTGCCGGTGATGGAATAGGTGCCATCCTCGTTTTTCCTGGCCGAGGTGGTCAGCGCCCCGAGATCCGACCCGGCCCCGGGTTCGGTCAGCAGCATGGACC
>JADGFI010000027.1 GCA_016743945.1 Desulfobacteraceae bacterium | reverse complement strand
CCTCAGAAGAGGACGGATCAATTTCCCCAGTCTCAACCTCCCTACTCTATTTATATCTAATGCATCAGGTTTTGAATATCTGCTCCGGTGATAGTTGTCCCGTCAGAAAACGGCATAAGAGGTGACGTTTCCATACCCCACCCTTTGAGTATCACTTGATCGCCAGAGCCCTCAAACTTTATGGTCAGATTGTTATTCGTCAGTTCATAAGTTGCGTTCACAATTGGATTGGTATCCTAAACTATTCCAAGCTCCGAATACTCCGCCTTCGGATAATTAATCTTGATGCCATCAGATCCACGCTCAACAAAATATATTTGACCTAAATAAAAAAAAGGCAGCGCCAAATTAATAACCCTGCCTCTAAGCTGATTCTATAATATTGTTTTCTATTTCTTTCTTCTGTTAACCCCTGCAAGGCCGAGAAGACCAAGACCGAGAAGGAGCATTGTTGCGGGTTCAGGGACCGGGTCGGAGTCGTTGTTGAGAAACTCTATTTTTACCCCGGTGGCGTCTGCCTGGGGGCCGGCCCATAGCCACATGTTGCCGTTATGATGAAACGGTCCGGTACCGTATCCGAGGTCATCCGATGTTGTACTATAACTTCCGGTACTGCTGTCGCCGTACATGGGTGCTTAACCGCCGGCGGTCTCGAACGAAACGCCGTCCACATCCGACACTCTCTGGCTGTTAACACCGTTTTTGAAATCCATTTTAAAAGCCCATGGCTCAGTAAAACCGGCCAATACTATAAAGACCGCGATCAATAAAAACTTAAATAATCTACTCATACATCCTCCCTGGTTTTCCAAGGCAACCCAGCCATCTCCCCATGAGACCTGTAATTTTCCGTCCTTGTATCACTACAAGTTTGGCTTTGTCTTGCTGTGTTGAATAGCAATATTTATTCCTACTGTGTGATCAAAAACATAATATTTTTTTAAAACACTGACTTTATTTATATAGATTTTAGGGAAATAATTAATACACGCCTGACCTATAAATTTTTAACATTAAGGAGAAAATCTCTATACTTTCCTTGTTTCTTTTGATAGAAACAACAAACAACTATGCTTATTTTCAAATGGAAATCAGATAACTGTGCAGGTCTGAGTATGCAAAAAGAAATGGGCTCTGCCTGCGAAAAAAAGGAGAGCAAAGATGATAAAGGCAATAATCGTTTGGCTGGGGGTTTGTTTCTGTCTACTTGGTATCCGGGGAGCCGGGGCCTATGATCTGCCTTCGGTGAACCTGGGGTTTACCAGCTTTTTGGACGGGGGGCCCCCTGCAGGTCCTGGGTTTTATTTTTCCCAGTATATCCAGTACTGGTCTTCGGACAGCCTGAATAACAAAGAGGGCAACGATCTTCTACCCTCAGGGACCAATGAGGACCTGAAAGCCTGGATTAGCCTGTCCCAATTCCTTTACCAGTCAGACCAACCCCTGCTCTTTAACGGGAAATGGGGACTGGATGTGATTGTCCCACTGGTTAGCCTGGATCTCACATACGGCAATCCCAACTCTAACTTTCCTCAGGACAACGGCTCAGGGCTGGGCGATATCATGGTGGGGCCTTATCTCCAATGGGGTCCGGTCATGGGCAAGAACGGCCCCAGGTTCATGCACCGCATCGAACTTCAGATGATCTTTCCCACGGGCAAATATAACCAAGACAAAGAACTTAATCCGGGCAGCAATTTCTTTTCATTCAATCCTTATTGGGCTGGTACCCTCTTTATTACACCTAGGCTGACAACGTCTGCCCGCATCCATTACCTATGGAATTCAAAAAATAATGACCCGGGAAGGAGCTACAGGGCCCAGGGAGCCAATGATACCCAGGCTGGTCAGGCGGTTCATGCCAATTTTGCCATGGCCTATGAAATTATCGAAAAAAAGCTGCGTATCGGTTTGAACGGCTATTATCTCAAACAGATCAGCGAAACCGAAATGAACGGCAATGACGTTGCAAACACTAAGGAAAAGGTGCTAGGCATCGGCCCGGGCCTGGTCTACCATTTTTCCCAAGACAACCATTTGTTTATCAATGCCTATTTTGAGACCTCAGCAGAGAACCGGCCTGAAGGTGAACGGATCAATGTTCGGTGGATCCATCACTTCTGATTATAGATTAGATCATTATTATCACATGTGGAAGCCATGGAATTTACTTCTCATAGCTTCTACCTCTTAAAATCCGGCAGCGGATTCCCTGACCCTTTTGAGCGCCAGGGACGGTCCACTTGCAGGGCTTTTACTCCAAAAATGTTCTGACGAAATACATATTGCGAATATCGGTGATTATGATTCCTACCTCTAAATCGGAGCCTGCATGTCTGAAAAAGAAGAGATCAGAACCTTTCGGATCGCCACTTCAAACTTTACAGATAACACACTTAAAATTCGATTCAGACTGTGTGGGATGTGCCAAAATTCGGCACGGTTCATTCTGGAAGCAGCTAGATCATCAACCTAATAAGAAAATTTTATTAAGCTGTTTTGAAACGGCTAATGAATAGCTTAAAAAAAATATTACACTCAATAAAAATTATCCTATCTCAAGATTTGAAAATCATCTGATTGTCTATGATACCAGAACATAAAAAAATTTTCATGATTTGAGCCGACCACAATATATTGCGATTGGGGATCAACATGCGCATTCAATTATTTTGGAAATACAATAAATTTTGATCAAAATTCAGAAAATTATTTTTTTTTAAATCTCCTGAAATCAAATTGTCATATTGACGGAACAAACCTTTTAAACTTTTCATAAAGGGGATGGTAAAGACCGGCTGGAATCTGCCCCGGCCAGCCTTTACCCAATCAAAGATTTAAAGGGGAATATTCTTATTCGTGATCAAAAATATATCCCACAGACCGCCGACTCATAAAATAAACCGGTTTTTTGGGTTTTTTTTCAAAATACTTGCGAAACCGAACAATAAAATTATCCACCGTTCTTGTGGTGGTATCACTGGAATACCCCCACCCGGCATTCAACAGCATTTCCCGGGAAAGCGGTTTGCCCTTATTGGCAATAAAAATTTTAAGCAGGGTCACCTCTTGCTCGGTAAGAATAATCTCACCGGCGACACAATTTGCCTTAAAGGTAATAAAATCAATGTGATTTTCACCAAACGAGTAAGCGTCTCCCTTAAACAAGGTATGGCCGCCATTTTTTTCAGACCTGGGGCCTTCATACCAGCCCTTTTTTCGTATCAGGCGCGCAACCCTGAGCAGGAACTCTTCCAAATCAAAGGGTTTGGACAAATAATCATCCACACCATAGCGCAACCCCTTTACCTTGTCCTTTGTATCCCCCCTGGCAGAAAGAATCAGAACCGGAATTTTTTCGTCCTCCTGACGAATGGTCTTTAAAATGGAAAAGCCGTCAATCATGGGCAGCATGATATCTAAGACAATCAGGTCCGGTTTCCAGGAACGCCATTGTTCAAGCCCGTCAATACCGTCCCTGGCAATGGAAACCCCATATCCCTGAAGGGTCAGGTTCAACTGAATCCCATCGGCAATATGGACCTCATCTTCTATGACCAGAATACGCTTTTTTTCAACCGCTTCCATAATTTTTTCTCCCTGACATTGGCAATGCTTGCCCGTGGAATGGTGATGGTAAACCGGGACCCTTTTCCCTTGCCCTCACTGTATACCGATACCCGCCACCCGTGGATCATGGCAATACTGGATACAAGATAAAGTCCCAGGCCCGACCCGGTGTGGCTATTGGCGTTCTCTTTGGCGGACTTGTAAAATTTATGAAAAATCTTTTTTGCATCCTCCTTGTCAACCCCAATCCCGTTGTCAATAAAATCGATGGTAATTTTTTGCAAAAAACTTTTAAATACAATGATAAGTTTTGGCTGATCTGCCTCATTATATTTAATGGCATTGGCCACGATATTCATGAGCAGCATTTCAAAGAGGAAAAGGTTAACCGGATATTCAAACCGCCCCTTGGAGGGGTTTTTAATGCGGATGTGACAGTCCCGGAAAATGGAAGCATTTTTATCACAAAAACTTTGAACCAGTGTCACCAGGCTGTCCCGGGTCACTTCCGATCCAAAATTCTGACTTTCAATCCTGGCCAGGTTTAGGATACGGTTGATGTTGTCGGTAAGACGGTTAATGTCTTCGAGCATATTCTCAGAATATTTTCGGATATCGTTGGGTTCCAGGGGATGACGGATAAAGGTTTCAATATAAATCCGAAGAGAGGTCACAGGGGTTTTGAGTTCATGGGTAAAATTATAGATAAAATTATGCTGGAGCCTGAACAGGTTAACGGTTTTCTGGTAATAAATAAAGGCCAATAAGATGCCGGCCAGAACCACGGTGATCAAAAGGCTGAGCACCAGAATAGTCATACCGGTTTTAGACGGGAATACGGAGGTTGGGTCAATATTAAATTTTAAGATGACCACTTCCAGGGCGGAGGTTATTTCCATATAGAGGCTCACCGTGAGCACCAGAAAGGTGGCCAGAGCAAAAATGGAACAGGCAAAGATAAAAACCGGATGAAGATACCACCGGGAAGGATTTAGAATCTGCATCGCTTAAGTGTCATCCCAGTGCCGGGGAAACGTCATGGTAAAGGTGACCCCCTGGCCAACCTCAGTTTCCAGTTTTATATTTCCTTTGAGGGTCTGGGTCACCAGGTTAAAGACAATGGACATACCAAGCCCGGTCCCGCCTTTTCCCCGCATGGTGGTAAAAAACGGATCAAAGATCTTTTCCCTTTGTTGTTGATCCATACCGTGCCCATTGTCCCGGTAAACAAAAATCACCTGCCCCTCTTTGCAGGTAATGTCAATATCAATGGCCCTGTTTTCTAACGCCTTGAATCCGTGGACCAATGAGTTCATAATTAAATTACTCAAAATCTGGGAAAAAGCACCGGGAAAAGAGTTCAGCTCTATGTTGGGCTCACAGGTTACCTGGACCACATGACTGCTTTTTTTATACCGGGGGCGCAGACTTAAAAGGATCTCATCCATGTATTCCTTGAGATTAAAGCGACGGCGATTTTTACTGGATTGGTCAACCGCCACCTGTTTAAAGCTGGAAATGAGTTCTGCTGCCCGCTCCATGTTAATCAGAATGGAATTGGATACCTCTTCAACGGTGGTAATGTAATTTTCAAGCTCACTTCTTTTCAATTCCCCGGCTTTATACATCTTATGAAATTCTCGGGTTTTGCCATCCAGAAAAGAAGCCGCTGTCACCCCAACACCCACCGGGGTATTAATCTCATGGGCCACCCCGGCCACAAGCTCTCCAAGGGCTGCCATTTTTGCCGACTGAACCAACTGATCTTTTGTCAGTTCAAGGGCTTCAAGGGACAGGTTCAATTCTTTGTTCGCCCTTTCCAGTTCTCGCTGGTACCCTGCTTTTTCTTCAATAAAATGCTTGCGTTCAAAGGCTTTGTTCACCGCATGGGACAAAACATTCATATCCTGGATGGGCTTGATAATATAATCCCAGGCCCCCAGACGAAGAGCCTCCACTGTATCGGAAATATTTCCCACCCCGGAAACAATAATAATAGGGATATTTTTATTTTTTTGGGTCACATGGGCAAGAACTTCAAGGCCGTCTATTTCCGGCATGCGAAGGTCACACACGATAAGGTCCGGCTGGTCATTGGCAAATTTCTCCAGGCCAATTTTGCCGTTTTCCGCCTCAATGACCTCAAATCCAAAGTCTTCCAGAAAACCTATGACACTGTCCCGGATATAAACTTCATCATCAATTACAAGAATTTTTTTTCCCGTGGTGTCATCCATGCTACATATATTCCATTTCTGAAAGATTTAAAACGGATCGCCTGCTCTCAAAGTCAGCGTTTCAAGGCATTACAAATTAAATTCAGGTCACTGGCTGGTTTTATCAGAACCTTATCCAAAGTTACCCCCAGGGCCTGTATGGCTTTGGGTGGAATATAATCTGCTGAACCTGTGTGCACAACAAATTTTATTTTTGGCCGGATTTTTATGGCTTCCAGCATAAAGCTATTGCCGTCCTGGCCCGGAAGCCTGATATCCACCACTGCATCGTCAATGGGATGCCTCCGAATGATCTCAAGGGCTTCCTCACTGCTTTCCGCCTGGAAGACCCGATATCCTTCATCTTCCATAAATGCGGCAATGCTCTGGCGAATGCTTTCTTCATCATCAAGTATCAAAAACAATCTGGGTGCCTGGGACATATTATTTTCCCCTTGTTAGACCTTGGGTTATGGACGGGTTTCCTTGTAGTAACTGCTGTACCTGTCTTGATAATGACGCAATCGTCACAGGCTTCATGATAAACCGTTTAATCCCCGCCTTTTCCACTATTTTTTTATTAATGGCACCGGCATACCCGGAGCAGAGGATAATCGGCAGATCCTTCTTAATTTCCAGCATTGACCTTGCAAGCTCGATCCCTGTTTTTCCGGGCATGGTCTGATCCGTTACCACCAAATCAATTGTCCCATGGTTCTCTTGGAAAAACGCCAGGGCTTCCCGGCTGGATGAAAAGGCATCGACTTGATACCCAAGCAGTTTAAACCCTTCCTCACACATGAGGGCAATGTCAGGGTCATCATCCACCACCAACAGGTGCTCCCCTGGGCCGGCCATGTGACGACCAAGGTCCATATCATATTTTTCTCTTCCATCCTCCCCCTGGACCGCCGGCAAAAAAACGGTAAAACAAGTTCCCTTGCCCAGTATGCTTTTTACCCGAATATCCCCGTTACACGAATGAACAATACTGTAAGCCGTGGCAAGACCCAACCCGGTCCCCTTACCCTCCGCCTTGGTGGTAAAATACGGATCAAAAATCCGATCGACCACATCTTCTGCCATTCCACAGCCGGTATCTGATACCGTAAGAACAAGATAAACCCCACCCCCACAGGACAGGTTGGGATACGCCACCATATCGGCCTGGGACATAATTTTCTCATCCAGGCCCACAATAAGCTCGCCCCCGGTCTCTTCCATGGCATGGTAGGCATTGGTGCACAAATTCATTATCACTTGATGGATCTGGGTGGGATCTGCATAAACAGATCTGCAATCTCGATCAATTTGGTCGGTGATACGAATGGTGGAGGGGATAGATCCTTTCAGTAATTTCACAGCTTCCCGGGCCACCGGGTGAAGCCGAATCAACCGTTTTTCCTCTGCCCCTCCCCGGGTAAAAGAAAGGACCTGCCTAACCAGGTCGGCAGCCCGCAGGGCCGCTTTTTGTATTTTTTCACTTCTCTGGTAGAGGCTGGTCTTGGGATCCGCAGCCCCCATGATCATATCTGCATATCCCAAAATCGGGCTTAAAATATTATTGAGATCATGGGCAATTCCGCCGGCCAAAGTGCCGATGGCTTCCATTTTCTGAGCTTTACGCAATTGTTTTTCCAGGCTCCGCCATCTTTGTTCTCCCTTTTTTTTCTCTGTGATATCCAGCAAAGATACGACCTTGCGGTCGGTACCGGGGATAAAACCAAGACAGGCATACACATATTTTATGTTCCTCTCTTTATCCAGAAATTGAACCTCATACTGCATGGGGGTTTCTTGTCCAAAATCCTTATAATTCATAACTTGGATATAATTCCGAATAACCCCAACACCCTGGTCTGAAACAAATTCAACCCACTTCTTTTTTCCTTCAATTTCCAGACGTTCCATGCCGGCAAGTTCCGTGAACTTTGAGTTCACCATGGAAATGGTATCATCGGGTTCCATTATAAAGGCGGCGGTTCCGGAACACTCAAAAACAGTCTTGTAACTCTGCTCACTCTGGACAAGCGCTTTGGTCCGCTCTTCAACAAGTTCTTCAAGCTGTTCTTGATATACCTTGTTCTCTCGTTTAAGCTGACTTTCCTTCAAACATTTTTGAATGGAATGATACAACACCGTCATATCTTCAATGGGTTTAAAAATATAATCACTGGCACCCAGCCGAAGCGCCTCCACCACAGATGTTATATTCCCTGTACCCGAAGCCACCACCAGAGGGATATCTGGGTCCCGGGCTTTCAGGATTTCAAGAACCTCGAGCCCATCCATTTCCGGCATCCGCAAATCCAAAAGAACCAAATCAGGAGAGTGGGCATCAAATACCTCAATACCCTGTTTGCCATTTTCCGCTTCAAAAACAGTGAACCCATAATCTTCAAGAAAGGATTTGATACTGTGACGGATATAGAATTCATCATCGATGGTCAGGATTGTAAACTTGCTATTGTCTTCCAAATCACCTGCCTGCATGGTTAAAAACTGCATGGTTAAATCATTATTTCTCTGCCGATTTTTTAAACGGGTCTACTTTTTGTTCCGCCTATTGGTACTCTACAATTTGAACAGTATTCTTGTAAGGACTCGTCTGTCAAGGAATAATCCTGGAATTATGGGGGCAAATCCAATAAAAAACATTTAAAAAAACACAGATCCCCCAAACCAAAAAACCCTGATAAGAAAATCTTATCAGGGTAATAATAGTTTGGGTTGGCTCCCCAGCACGGATTTGAACCGCGGACCCATTGGTTAACAGCCAATTGCTCTGCCAACTGAGCTACTGGGGAGCAGCGTCTTGCAACGTTCAAACAAGACTCGGTGTATATATATCAGCCCCTTTTTTTTGTCAAGCACAAATAACAAAAAATTTGACATCCGTGAATTATAGGCTTATTCTCTATCCATATTGAGGTACCAGACCCAGGAGGAAAACCAATGGATATCAGCAACATAAATGCTTCCAATGCTTACACAACCAATGAATTAGCCAAGCCGCCAGTTGACAACACTCTTCTTAAAAATCAGGACCAAGCGACACCGGAAACAAACCTGAACCAGGATACAGTGAGGCAACAGGCCTTTGAAGTCACTATCACCCGGGAAGCCCAAGACCGGTTGGCTGCAGAAGCAACACAACCCTATATAAAGACGCCCGCAAACAATGGTTCAGGCGATGCTTCAGGCCAGAGTCAAAGCCCCGCCGCGGCCCAGGAAGCCCGTCAAATTGTCAACATCGTTGCATAAAAGGCTTGCAATCTTATTTAGCCCTCATTTACGCCTTCACACAACCTGAACTGAAACTGGAAATTTTATCATGATCACTGAAAACGGCATTGTCATCCGAACCGACCGCTCAACCGTCTGGATTAAAACCATTCGATCCGGCGCATGCGAAGGTTGCTCATCTAAGGATACCTGTGGAGAAAGCCACCATTCAAAAGAAATGACCGTAGCGGTCAAAAATACGCTGGACGTTCAAACAGGAGACCAGGTTGTCATTGGAATTGAGACAAAACCCATGATAATTTTAAGTTTTCTTCTCTATGTATTTCCCATCCTTTTATTAATAGCCGGTGCCGTTATCGGAGACTATATGGCCCCGCTCCTTGGAATGAACAACTCCATTCTTGCCATGATCCTGGGATTTTCATTTTTTGGCGCAGCTTTCCTTTTTATCCGCAAAACACAGGCCTCTCTCACCCAAAAAGACGAATTCAAACCCTTCCTTGTTCGAAAAAAAAGACACCCGGATTCAGGAAACTGCCAGGTATCATAAAATATTTTTTTCCTTGCCAAGATAGCTTCAATATAATATAAACGCTGCCAGTTGTGGGTTTGTCGCTTAACTCTAACCCTTAAATTGCGAGAAGAATTATGGCATCACAACGAGACCTAAAAGTAGCTATATTAATTATGATTGTTTTTTTGATCACAGGAATTGTATGCTACGCATCTTTCACATCCCCTGCCCCGGATAATCCAGTACGTTTAATGTTTCAAAATAAAGCTGGTAAAGTTCTATTCACCCACCTTACGCACACAGACGCCTATAGTTTGGAATGTCTGGACTGCCATCATAATATTGAAGATGATGATACCTACAACTGCAGCGAGTGCCACGAAGAAACCGGAGATGAAGACTTACCATCAAAAGCGGATGCATTTCATTCACAGTGCAAGGGATGCCATGAAGAATATGGCGCAGGTCCGGTAGAATGTAACTCGTGTCATAACCTGTAACCGGAATCGTTACAAACTCCCGGCACGGCTATGATCTAAGCTATTTACCAAACAAGGACTTATTATGATTAAACGATCTTTTTTTTCTTTAAACCAACCCAGGCTATTATATGATCTGGTGGAACCGGATCTAAAAGAGCCGGAGTCAATCCCTTTGCCGGCAAGCCTCTCTGTTTTGCTGCCCGAAGAAATTGACAGCACAAAACAGGCCCTGATCAAAAAGGGAGATACCGTCAAAAAGGGTGAAAAGTTAAGACTCTATGATGACAGCACTGCCTACACGCTATCTCCTGTTGCAGGGACCATCCAACTCTTTGACACCTATTCCGATGACTTCGGCAAAGTTGCCACCTTTATTATCATCAAACCAGATCTGACAAAGCCTTGTGAGGCCGACACCATCAAGCTGGATACAATTGAGGATATCGAATTTGCCAACCAGTTTTTACGCAAGCTCCCAGGCGCACCTCCCTTTGAAATCCTTGCCAATGATGACATAAAAATCAACACCATTGTCATCACCTGCGCAGATACAGATCTTTTGTCCACCACCAACCAATTTGTAGGGTTGATGTACACGGATGAAATAAAAGCGGGTGCTAAAATTCTGAAAGCCATGACCCGGGTACCCAAGATTTGCATTACGATCCCGGAAGCGCTCAACACCCAGGTTAATTTTAATTCCATCCAGGTAATAAAAACCGGTAATTTCTATCCATCCACCCTGCCGGCCATGATCATGAAGGATCATTTAAATATGGTTCTGCCGGCCGGCCAGACCCCTGAAAACATGGGTGTCTGCTTTATCCGGGCCGAAGCCCTTGTCTCCCTTGCCCGGGTCTATGAGACCCGAGAGGCCGTATTTGATAAGATTTTAACCCTTATCGGCAAAGATGGCACCCGGCACCGGGTTCGTGCCACCATCGGTACCCCTTTGAGTAAAATATTCAGCCGATTCAATATCCATGTAAATGAACAAGACCGAATTATCATCGGTGGTCCCATGCGTGGATTTGCCACCTTTACAATCCACCATCCGGTACTTGCCGACATGGACACCGTCATTATTCAGGACAGGGATATCATTCCCCAATTGTCGGACACCCCCTGCGTAAACTGTGGCAAGTGTATCCGAATTTGTCCTGTTAATATTCCGGTGAACCTGCTGGTTCGCTATCTGGAAGCGGACCAGTATGAAGAAGCGGCCGACAGGTTTGACCTTGAGTCCTGCATTGAATGCGGACTATGTGCCTATGTCTGTACGGCGCGTATTCCCTTGTATCAATACATCCGGCTTGGGAAACATGAGCTGCTGACCCTTCGAGCAGACGCATAAAAATGGAGACTATCAATGACTACCAATAAGCTAACCGTCTCCCATGCTCCCTTCTGGCATGACGGAGACTCTCTATTTCAAATGAACCTGAATATCCTTTTTGCCCTGCTTCCGGCAGCCATTTTTGGAATTATTCAGTTTGGCACCCCGGCACTGGGGGTTGTGGCCTTATCAATTTCAACGGCCATGCTCTGGGAAACGGTCATGAACCTTTTGGCAAAAAAACCGCTCACCGTGGGAGATCTGGATTCAGCCGTTATCGGCATGATTTTCGGCATTATGCTGCCGGCAACCTCTCCCTTTTGGCTGGTGGTGGTGGGAACCTTTGTCGCCGTGGTCATCGGAAAAATGATTTTTGGCGGTATCGGCGCTAACCCCTTTAACCCGGCTCTCATCGGCATGTCCTTTCTCATGCTCTCCTGGAAGGTGATGTTTGATTTTGATACGGCCTATGTGAATTATGATTTTGGCTTCACAGCGCTTGCCCCCCTGGCCGCCCTGAAGTTCCAGGGAGCTGCTGCAATTGCAGATCTTTTCCCCACAGGGGACCTGATCATGGGCAAACAGGTGGGCGCCATCGGCTCCACCTTTGGACTGGGAATTATCCTCGGCGGCATCTACTTGATATTGAGAGGGTACATCCGCTGGGAAATCTCAATTTCTTTTATTTTGGGCATCATTGTAACCGCCTTTTGCTTCAACATGGCAAACCCGCAAGTTTATGGCGGACCTGCCATTCATCTTTTCTCCGGTTATACCCTGTTGGGTGCTTTTTTTCTGGCCACCGAGAACTCATCTTCCCCGGTCAATAAAATCCCCATGTTCATCTATGGTTTTTCTGCTGCCGTAATGATCATTCTCATGCGCAACATCGGTGTATATGAGGACGGCACTGTATTGGCCATCCTGTTGCTGAACCTTGTAAATCCCCTGGTTGATAACATTAGGCCCAAGGCTTTGGGAAAGGCAGGTAACAATGCGTGAAATGATTAATATGATCATTGTCTTAACGGTGTTGACGGCTTTTTCCGGCGGGCTTCTTGCCGCCATACAATCGGGAACCGCCGTCCAAATTGAAAATCAGGTCTTAAAATTTCAAAAGGCACCGGCCATTGCAGAAATTTTCCCGGAAGCCACCAATGATCCCCTGGCAGAAAGATTCAACATTCCAATAGAGGGGGGTGAACTTCAGATTTTTCCCGGTATCCTGGCAGACGGTTCAAAGGCAATTGCATTTGAAACAAAGGGCGTGGGCTTTGGCGGCCCCATCGGGCTTATGGTGGGTATCAATCTTGACACCGACCAGATTATTGAGGCCAGAGTCACCACCCATGCGGAAACACCGGGTATAGGTACCAGGGCTAAAACAGATCTTTCCTTTGTGGGCCAATTTACAGGAAAAACCCTTGATACAAATTTTGCTTTAAAAGGCGACAATGGAGAAATAGACGCCATGTCCGGCGCCACAGTAACATCAAAAGGTGTCAGCATTGCAGCAATTCAGGCAAAAAAACTCTATCAGAAACTGAAACCTGAAATTGTGAAACAGATAAAATAAGGCATTAGATATTCAGGAGATATGAATTATGGCACAATCCCTGGCAAAAGAATTTACAAAAGGACTCTGGGCTGAGATACCACCTTTCCGGCTGGTTCTGGGACTTTGTCCGGTCCTGGCCGTCACAAAATCCGTTGAAAACGGTATTGGAATGGGGGTTGCAACCACCTTTGTTCTTATTTTTTCAAACCTCTTAGTTTCACTTCTTCGCAACATCATACCATCAAAGGTCAGAATTGCCTGCTATGTTGTCATCATTGCCACCTTTGTGACAATTGTGGAGTTGTTGATGCAGGCATATACCTATGGATTATTCCTGAAACTGGGTATTTTCATCCCCTTGATCGTGGTCAACTGTATCGTATTGGGAAGAGCAGAAGCTTTTGCCAGTAAAAACGGTCCCGTGCTTTCCATTGCAGACGGATTGGGAATGGGCCTCGGGTTCACCCTCTCCCTTGCCGCCCTTGGGGGTGTCAGGGAACTTTTAGGCGCTGGAACCCTTACCATCTGGGAAGGACTTCCTGTTTTTGAAATGGGTGCCAATTTTCTTCCCTTCCAGTTCATGATCGAAGCCCCCGGCGCATTTGTAGGCCTGGGACTCATGCTCTGTTTGATGAACCTCATCGGTAAAAAATAAAAGGAGATAAACATGGGTGATCTATTCGTCCTGGCCATCAGCTGTATTTTCATCAACAATATTCTCCTTGCCCAGTTTCTTGGCAACTGCCCCTTCCTGGGGACATCCAAAAAAATGGAAACCGCCGTGGGAATGTCAATGGCCGTTATCTTTGTTCTGGTAATGGCAGGCCTTATTACGTGGATTGTGGATGTGTACCTGCTCAAAGCATTAAATGTTGAATATTTACGAACCGTTTCTTTTATCCTGGTCATTGCATCCCTGGTTCAGTTTGTGGAGATGTTCCTGAAAAAAAGCATCCCCGGCCTCTACGCCGGATTGGGAATTTTTCTTCCCCTGATTACCACCAATTGTGCGGTCATGGGTGTTTGCCTGATCAATATCAAAGAAGATTATTCCTTTCTTGAAACAGCCGTATCCTCCTTTGCCTATGCAGTGGGGTTTGGTCTGGCGCTTATCTTGTTTGCAGGGGTAAGAGAACGAATCAATGTTGCACGGGTACCAAAATGTCTGCAGGATACTTCCATCGGCCTTGTAACCGCAGGAATAATTGCGCTTACTTTCATGTCATTTAAGGGAATGGTTTAAACCGTATTGGAATATTTTCTCCCCCCAAAGGGTCCTATAGAAAAATGCTCTAACTAAATCAAGGTGATAATATGATTTCAGCTTTATTGTTCATGCTCGGTATCGGTGCGGTTTGCGGTATCGTACTGAGCCTCTCGTCCAAGGTCTTTTATGTGTATGAAGACCCCAGGATTTCACAGGTCGAAAACAACCTAGCCGGTGCCAATTGCGGCGGTTGCGGTTATGCCGGGTGCTCTGCAGCAGCAGAAGCCATTGTGACCGGGAAGGAAACACCCAGTCTTTGCGTTATCAACAGCAAAGAAGGCGTGGAAGCCGTTTCCAGGATCATGGGCGTTGATGCAGGATCTGCAGAAAGCCCCTTGTCCTACAATATGTGTGAAGGCGGCTTTCGGGCTGAGGATAAATACCATTACATGGGAATTTCTTCGTGCAAAGCCATGGCCGTTGTTTTTGGCGGCAAACGGCTGTGTACCGTGGGATGCATCGGTCTTGGTGACTGTGTCAAGGCCTGTCAGTTTGATGCGGTCTACATGGGCTCCGATGGTCATCCTGTTGTGGTTGAGGAAAAATGTGTTGGCTGCGGAGCCTGCCAGAAAGCCTGTCCCAAGGACATTATCGAGGTCAAAACCCTTTCTGAAAAGCTCATGAAGTTTAACCAGCAACATGATCCCCTGGCACCCTGTGCCCAGACCTGCCCGGCAGAGATCAATATCCCCAGGTACATCAATCAGATCAAGCAAGGCAAATACAAGGAAGCCGTCCAGACCATTCGCATGAGAAACCCCTTGCCCCTTGCCTGTGGCAGGGTCTGCCCCCACCCCTGCGAAGATCAGTGCCGCAGAGGCGTTGAAGACGAACCCGTCTCCATTAACCAGCTCAAACGCTTTGTGGCAGACTATGAAATGAATACGGGCAGCAGACTCCCCATCACCTGCGCTCCGGATACCGGCAAAAAAATTGCCGTTGTCGGCGGCGGCCCCTCCGGGCTCTCCTGTGCTTTCTTTTTACGCCGCATCGGACACCAGGTGAATATTTTTGAAGCCATGCCCAAACTTGGCGGCATGCTCCGGTATGGGATTCCCGAATACCGGCTCCCCAAAAAAGTATTGGACTGGGAAATCCAGGGAATCTTGGACTTGGGTATCAAATCATTTCCCTATCTAAAATTTGGGGTCGACTTTGGACTGGGGTCTCTCATGGCCTCGGGATACCAAGCGGTTTTTCTGGGAGTGGGTGCCTGGGAAGATTATTCCCTGGGCATTGACGGGGAAGACATGGATGGATGCTTTACCGGTATTAATTTCCTCCAAAGAATCTCTTCAGGTGAAAAAATAAAACTGGGCAGAACCGCTGCGGTTGTCGGCGGCGGAAACACGGCAGTTGACTGTGCCAGAACCCTTTTAAGACTGGGGCTGGATAAAGTTTACATGGTTTACAGGCGGACCCGCAAAGAGATGCCGGCCAATGAAGTGGAGATTGTGGCCTCGGAAGAAGAAGGCATTGACTTTGTATTCTTGGCAGCGCCCACCCGGGTGGTGGGAGATGAAAAAAAGGAATGCACCCACCTTGAATACTTAAAAATGCAGCTGGGAGAACCCGATGCCTCGGGTCGCCGTCGCCCTGAACCCATAGATGGCTCTGAAACCCTTCTGGAAGTGGACATGGTCATCTCGGCCATTGGCCAGTCTCCGGAAGCCTCCTTTAAAGAACAGGATCCCCATGCCCGGATGAAGGAACTGGAACTGACCCGATGGAATACCATAGACAATGATCCGGCCACCCTCCAGTCCTCAATTCCCTATATCTTTACGGCCGGGGATGCTGCCACGGGACCCTCTCTTGTGGTGGATGCCATTGGCGGCGGACGAAGAGCTGCGCGATCCATTGACTGCTTCCTTAAAGGGGAGCCTGTGGAACCGGTAAAGGATTCCTTACAGAAAAAAAGGATTCACGAATCCATTTTTACCAGTGTGGACGGAATAAAAAAGAGCAAACGGGCAAAGATGCCGGAACTCCCTGTATCAGAGCGCCTTGACTCCATGGTGGAAGTGGATCTTGTCCTTCCCGAAGAGGTTGCCCGCAAGGAAGCAGAACGCTGTCTTAATTGCTGTAGGATCTGTTATAATCCAGATCCTGATTTCCCCATCGCTAAATAAAACCAGCCTCCAAAAGATCTGACCCCCGGGGCGGATCTTTTGGATTCATTACCCTAGGGTATCCAAAAAATCACTTGGATACCCTTTTTTTATTAACTTAAGTGAAGAGACTATGAATCACCCAAAATTAAAAATCCTGGGGATAACCCTGGCCGGTATTCTTTTTATGGCCGCTGTAATTTTGTCTCTTTTTATCTTTCAAATGAGGCAGTTCATAAAAACTGCCTGCACCTCCCAGGAACGACCCATCACCTTTACCATCACCCCGGGTCAAAGCCTAAAACAAGTTGCTGGCAACCTTGAAAATCAAGGGCTGATCACCAACCAATTCCTATTTAACCTTTATGTTCGATATAAAAGGGCCTCCACGAAGCTTCAGGCGGGTGAATATCAGCTTTCTGCCCATATCCCCCCGGCCCGGATCCTGGATCAACTTATAGAAGGCAGGGTCAAACTCTACCGCCTGACCATCCCGGAAGGGCTGAATATGGATGAAATTGCACTTCTGGCACAAAAAGCAAACCTTTGCCCTGCCACAACCTTTTTATCCCTTTGCCGGGATACCGATTTTATCAAAACAGTAAAGGTCAATTCCCATTCCCTGGAAGGCTATCTATACCCGGATACTTACTTTTTCCCAAAACAGACCACCTGCCGACAGGTCCTTGAAAAAATGGTGGCCACCTTTCACAAAATTTACACCCGGGAATGGGAAAAAAGAGGCGAGGATTTGGGTTTTTCCGTCCATGAAATCGTTACCCTGGCTGCCATTATAGAAAAAGAGACCGGGGATGCGTCTGAGCGACCCTTGATTTCTTCTGTGTTCCACAATCGGCTCAAACGAAACATGCGCCTGGAAAGTGATCCCACTGTCATCTATGGGGATAAAAAATTTGACGGCAGAATCAGAACGAGACATTTGCGACGAAAGACCCCCTACAATACCTATCAGCTCCGGGGACTTCCCCTAGGTCCCATTGCAAACCCCGGCGCCTTGGCGTTAAAAGCGGCCCTCTATCCGGATACGAGTCCCTATCTTTTTTTTGTATCAAAAAATGACACCACCCATTATTTTTCAAAAACCTTGTCAGAACATAACAAGGCGGTAAGAAAGTATCAGCTCTCCCCCTAAATAATCGGGTGATTTTTTCAGTGTTGGTGTTCACCCCTTCAATCATCAAATTGTTTGAGATAGACGACCAGGGCACCACTTTTGGATTTTTTTTGTTGATCCCATTCATAGGCCAGTACAATATTCTGCTTTTTCATAATCTTGAGCAAGTCCTCAATCACATCGGGCAGCACCGGCCCTAAATCAGAATGAAGTCCTTTTCCGACAATAATGCGCAGGGAAAAATAGCCTTGATGTTTACAGGTTGAAATAAAGGCTTTGGCCTTAAGCTCAGCCCCAAGGGCCGTAAATCCATGGAGATCCAGGTCCGCCTCGGGTGGGGGATACCGTTTAATCCTTTTTTTGATGGGCATGGGGCTGGGTTTCTTTTTAGCAGAATTTATTTTTTGTTTTAAAGACGCCTCAAAAAGTATTTCAAAATTTTCTTCCAGCTCTTCTTGGTCGTCCCGATCCTCTGGGGCTGCAGATTCCCCTGATTCACTTGGGACCGATTCGGACAACCGGTCGGCCGTTGAGAGAAATTGCGCTTCAAACTCTTCAATAACGGGCAGTCCATGTTTATTCAGCCGGGGAACTGCCCGGTCTTTTTGGGAAAGTTTTTTTGTGTCTTCTGAACAATCCGATTGTGGGGTATCCATAAACGCCGAAAAAAGGTCCTGATCTGAATTCAGAACCGGCAAATCATTTTTTGTAAGTTTTTTGCTTTTTTTTTGGGGAGCTTTATCCTGTTTTGTCATGGGCTTATTCTATCTCAAAGAGCAAATTTTTTCAAGACTACACCCAAGTCTTATGTTTGACTTTACCTAGCCATCCTGTTATGGTCTGATCCATGAATATTGGGTGCATTGTAGAATATATAGATCAGCAGAAAATAGTATCAGCGGTCATCTTAAGCGAGAGAAAAGGCAAGCTCAGATTACTCAATGAGAATAGCCGAGAGGTAAATTTTTCCGAAAAAAGACTCTCCCATATCTCACAGCTGAGCCTGGATACAGCCCTGTCCAAAACTGCCCTTGTCAATCATCTGAAACAAGTAACAGAAACCAGGAAACGGCTCGCTGAAACCATTGACATCCGGGAATTATGGGAAATTCTCCATGATGAACCCCAAGGAATTGATCTGGATGCCATGACCCTGTTCTGTTTTGATCCTCCCCTGACACCGGACCATGAAGCAGCCGTTGTCCGGGCCTTTTTTAACGACCGCCTCTATTTTAAAGTCAATAACGCTGTCTTCACCCCCTGTACCCCGGAACAGGTGGAAGGCAAAAAAAGGCAAATAAAAGACGGGGAAAGACGGGAAGGCCTCATCGCCAAGGGAGCACAATGGCTGACCCTCATGCAGGCGGAAAAACTTCCTGAAACACCGGTACCGGTAGATCCGGGGGTGATAGAGATTCTTAAATCCTATTATCTCCAGGGTAGCGACAGTCATTTTACCGCAGTTGCAAAACAAATGCTTAAAAAATCAGATTTAAGCGCACCGGAACAATTGTTTAAAATTTTTGTAAAGGCCGGCATCTGGAACGTTGATGAAAACATCGATCTTCTGGCCATGCAGATTTCCACAACCTTTTCCGACACCGTGCTTGGGGCTGCTAAACGACTGGGTGAAACCCAGAGCCATGTATTTAAAGATCCCCAGCGCCGTGATCTTACCGACATCCCTTTGATTACAATTGATGGTCAGTCCACCCAGGACTATGACGATGCCATCAGCCTGGAAAATACGGAAAACGGATACCGCCTTGGAATCCACATCATTGATGTAGCGGCCTATATCAAGTCCGGAGATCCCATTGACATGGCGGCACGCTATAGAGCCAGTTCCATTTATATGCCCGATGACAAACTGCCCATGATCCCGCCCTCCCTATCAGAAGACCTTTGCAGCCTGAAAGAAGGTCAAACCAGACCGGGCATCAGCACCCTGGTCAAGATGAACCGTTTTTTCGAAATCCTGGAATACGACATTGTTCCCAGCATTATACGAGTTCATAAACAGATGAGCTATACAGAAGCCAACCTGCTGAACGGTAAAAATGACCCCATTACCAGCCTGTATAAAATTGCCACCCTCTTGCGTGAGAAACGGCTTAAAGCCGGCGGCATCCAGATTACCCTTCCCGAAGTAAATGTCTGGCTGGAAGATAACCGAGAGATCCGATATGCCAAGATAGACAGGGAGAATCCCTCCCGAATGCTGGTATCTGAGATGATGATTCTGGCCAATTCCCTCATGGCCGAATTTTTGGCTGATCACAACGTCCCGGCCGTGTTCAGGTCCCAGGCGCCTCCCAGACAACGGTTATTCAAAGGGATTGAAACCGCCCTTATGCCCAACTTTTTGCAACGCAAACAATTGAGCCGGGCTATCATTGGCATCAAACCAGAACTTCATGCCGGACTCGGGGTAAAGGCCTATGCCACTGCCACCTCCCCCATCAGACGCTACCATGATCTACTCACCCAGCGCCAGATAAAGGCAATCCTCGGCATTGGTAAGCCCTATTCAAAAATTGAACTGGAAGAAATTCTCCAGACCATTGCCGTGCCCATGGCCAACTCAGGCCGAATCCAGGGAGCCAGAAAACGATATTGGCTGATCAAATACCTTGAAACCATGAGGGGAAAAAATTTTGAAACTCTTGTCCTGGACTGCCACCGGGATCATTATAATATTCTCCTCAAAGAATTCATGCTCGAAGCCCGCCTCCCCCATTCAGGCCTTAAACTCAAGGTTGGCGATATCCTCCATGTGACCATCCAGCACGCCGATGCCCGGAGAAATCAACTGTCTTTGTTTGCTGCCTGAAATTTATCCTGATTATCCCAAACACCTGGTTTTTGCTTATTTTTAAAGTTCAACCATAATTTTCTTGATTTTGTCCGCTGAACTTTGTAATGCATCATGAAATTTGGGGGGTTCGGGCGAGGCAAGCAATGCATCCAGGTCTTTTGTGATGTCAAAGATAAATTGTTTTAGAATGTCTTTATCAACGGTCTTGTTGCTGACCATGATTGCTACCAGTTTTTCAAGGCTGTCCGTTGCCAGTATCCGGACATCATAATAAATATCCTTGCGCCTTATTAATAAAGGCAATTCCCTTGCCAGATCAAGGCCTGGGTTTTCCACAAAAGCCAAAGACTCAATTGCAGCTTCGCGCAGGCGCCAGTTTTGATCAAAACGAAGCAGGCGGATGATTTCACCCTGGTAGTTTCCAAGTTCTCTGTTCTCTGATAATTTTTCCAATTTATCCAGGACAATTCCCCAGTCATTTAAATTTCCAAAAATATTGTTTTTCATTATTTCTCCGGATTTTCCTATGGTTAAAATCTTCACCCCGACGCCTGTTAAAGTTTTTGCCTTTTTATCAAGTTGTGCGGTTGACTGTTTCTTTATCAGAAACAAACTTATCAGAACAAAAAGCAAGGAATATGCCATAAAAAAAATAAATGCTAACGGATTGTAAAGACGGGGATAGCCCAACAATACCATATTTATAGGAGAGAGGATGGCATGGTGCAAAGCGCACCATGTGTTGCACTTTGCACCATGCCAGGGAAAGTTTTATATGAATGGTTCTGGTTTAATTCATTTGCAAACGATTCATAATGCGCCACAGCGTAGACCGATCGATTCCCAATACTTTGGACGCCTGGGTTTTATTCTGGCGGGTCATTTCCAAAACTTTGAAAATGTGTTTTTTACACAATTGCTCCAGGGAGTTCATATCTTTGGAAAACGGTTCTTTGTCTGAAACTTCAGGAGAGATCGTCAGAGCAGGGGGAAGGCTGTCTTGTGTGATTTCACAACTGACTTCAAAAAGGGTTGACCTCTCAATTATATTTTCAAGCTCTCTGACATTTCCCGGCCAGGTATAATTTTCCAGCAGCCGGAGAACATCCTTGGATATCCGTTCTATTTTTTTATTATTTTGAACTGAATATTGTTTTAAAAAATGGTGGGCCAGAATCCCGATATCGCCTTTGCGTTCTCTTAAGGGCGGCAAATCGATAATAACCACATTCAGTCTATAGTAGAGGTCTTGTCTGAAACTGCCCTGCTCAACCATGGCCTCAAGATTTTTGTTTGTTGCTGCAATAATTCTTACAGAAACTGTTTTTCTTTCAAACGAGCCAACCGGCTGTATCTCTCCGTTTTCCAATGCCCTGAGGAATGTTTGCTGAAGGCCGGGGCAGACATCCCCTATCTCATCTAAAAATATGGTTCCCCCGTTGGCTGCCTCAAAAAGTCCTCTTTTGTCAGATATGGCCCCGGTGAATGACCCTTTTACGTGGCCAAATAATTCACTTGCCAGAAGGTTCTCATTGAGGGCGGCACAATTGACCGGAAGATAGGGTTTTGAAGCCTTGCCACTGTTAAAGTGTATGGCCCTGGCAACCAGCTCTTTTCCAGTACCGGTTTCTCCCCGGATAAGTACGGTTGCCGTTGAATCCTTAACATAATTGATAATTTTAAAAACCCGCATCATTGCCTCACTGGTTCCGATGATATTTTCAAATGTATATTTTTTTTCAAGTTGATGCTGCAAGCGGATATTATTTAAAACCAGTTCCCGTTTTTCCATTGTTTTTTTTACGACAAGCCTCATCTCTTCCATGTCAAAGGGCTTTAAGATATAGTCCTCCGCACCTTGTTTCATGGCACAAACAGCCGTGTCAATGGTGCCGTATGCCGTAATCATAACAAAAAGAATATTGGCATCATATCGCTTTGTGGCTTTTAGAAGTTCCATTCCGTCAATTCCGGGAAGTTTGAAGTCAGATATGATTAAATCAAATTGGGTATCTTTCATTTTTTCAAGGGCTTTTTCTCCGGAATCAACCGATTGCGCTGCATATCCTTCCTTTGAAATGATATGCAGCAACCCCTGATTCATTTTCTTATCGTCTTCAACAATTAAAATTTTGTATCCGGTCATCGGGTCTCCTGTCTTATGATAAAATTTATTCAGTGGGCAGTTCAATGGTAAAAATAGTACCAAAGTTGGTTACATCATCCCCGGTTGAGCTGATTACTTTAATATCTCCCCCCAGTTTTCTTACCATCGCATGGCTGACAAAGAGACCGAGGCCAGTTCCTTCTCCTGGCTTTTTTGTTGTAAAAAACGGATTGAATATTTTAATAAGTTCATCCTTGGGAATCCCTGGTCCGGAATCTACTATTTCAATTTTAATTATTTTTAAAATGGGTATGTAACGGGTTCTTAATTTTAATTTTCCCCCAGCGGGCATGGCTTCAGTGGCATTCGCCACAAGGTTTGTCAATATGGCCTGAATGATACTGGCATCTGCTTTTATATCCGGCATTCCCTGTTCCAGTTTTTCATGGACTGTAATTTTATTGGATGCACAATGGGGACCGGCTATCTTCATCAGCTTTGTCAGGGTTTTGTTGACATCAGTTGTTTGTGCATCGTTTTGGGAATGGCGGGAAAAATCAAGCAGATTTTTTATGATTTTACTGCCCTGCCTGATTTCATCAATGACCGTTGACAGTCTTTCCTGGATGATTTGCTCGCCGGTTTCAGATTCATTCAGCTCTTCTTTGGCAATTTGGGTATAAAGTAAGGCATTGGCCAGGGGGGTATTTAATTCATGGGCAAGCCCTGAGGTCAGCAAGCCAAGGGAGGCGAGCTTTTCCTTTTGAATCACTTGAAATTCCAGCTCTTTTTCGTATTTGTATTTGGATTTTAAAATGTTTACGATGAGTGTTGAAACAATAAGGGCAAGGCCGAAAACAATCATTGCCGTCAATATACCATAAACGATGGCCTCTCTTCCCAACGCCTTGATACTGTTCAAAATTTCCGCCATATCCTGGTCAGCGATCACATACCATGGAAAGGCATCAACCTTCTGATATGCCTGCAATACACGCGCCCCTCTATAATCTGTGGTTTCATAAATCCCCTGTTTTTTTTCGCCCATGGCATTTATGGAAATATGATCTTTGAGGGCTTTTGCCCCGAATCGGGATGCGGACAAAAACCTGCCGTTTTTATCTACCAGGTAGACTTCTCCTGTGATTTCAATATTACTTTTTCTTAACAAGGTACCCATAATCCTGAAATCAACCAAAGCAAATAAATGACTGCAAGTTTCTGCAAACTTGCCCGATAAAGGGGTGCAAATCAGAAGACCTGGGATCTGCTCTTGTTCACGGGTCAACATGAAGATATCTTGAACACCAGCACCCCCAGAGTGTTTGGATTCATTCATGGGATGTAAAAATTCAAGATTAAAGGAAATATCCAGAGAAGAGAAAACCAGCTTCCCGGATTTATCCAGCACAAAAAAACCAAGATAGGGATTGTACTGATCCTTCATCTGTTCAAAATGGGTTTTAATCATCAAAGGGGTTAAGCCAAAAGTACAGATAATATCGGAAAGGGTATTCATATCATTTGCCCTTTCCGTCATAAACCTCTTTATTACTTCAGCATTTCTTTGAGACAAACCCTTTAGGTAAGAGGATGCCTTTTCCTGGATTAGGGTTTCTCCCTGGGAAATCACTTTGTATCCCAGGGAAGCCAAAGGTACCAGTGAAACAAGCATAAATGCTGCTATCAAAAGTATCCTAAGTTTTTCAAAATTCATTTTCAGCCCTTTTAAAAACTCATTTCCATGTGTCTGGCGCATTTTATCAATTCATGCCCATCATGCAAGTCATTATTTGGATTTGCCATTGGTCGAGGCGCAGAAAGGACAGGCCATTTCCGACGATTGTCCTCCCAATATTAAATTTTAGGAGAAACACCAGTATTAAGTAAATGATCAAGAACCCTGTTATTCCATGATTTTATTCTATGTTCAGGCCCGAATATCCTTGCAATCCTATAATATAGAGCCTAATACTATATCAATCTTTTCCCTTTGCCTTTAAACCCTTTTGCAAGAGGTAAATCTCATGAATTACGAATCCATTGTTTACGAAAAAAAAGACCAGATCGGGTTGATTCAGCTGAACCGCCCAAAGGTACTCAATGCAATGAACCGCCAACTCTGGATTGAAATCCAGGATGCCCTTGAGGTTGTCAAACAGGACAATGCGATTAAAGCGCTTATTATAACAGGCGTTGGCCGGGCATTTTCAACGGGAGCTGACCTGAAGGATTCCAAGGACAGAAGCATTGAAGATTACAGAGCTTACCTTGAATCCCTCCAGGAGGCATCCAGAAAAATAATCCGGTTTGAGAAACCCACCATTGCCGCCATTAACGGGTATGCACTTGGCTCCGGGTACGAGTTAGCTCTTGCCTGTGATATCAGGATTGCGGCCGAAGAGGCCCTCATCGGATCGCCCGAGGCAAGGGTCACCTCATCTGTTACAGGCGGCGCATTTCGCCTGGTTCAGGATCTGGTGGGCCCTGGCAAGGCAAGAGAGCTGCTGTTTACTGCCGAAAATATCACAGGGGTTGAAGCTGAGAAAATCGGTCTGGTGAACAAAGCGGTACCCCTGGACGACTTAATGGATGCAGCCATGGCCATGGCCCAAAAGATTGTCAAAAATTCGTCCTTTTCCTTGAAACTCATCAAAAAAGGATTTCTCATGGCGGGTGGAGAAAGCAGCCTTGAGGCCTTGATGGATTATGAAATTGAAGCCTGTCTGGCCTGTGTGTCAACCAAGGAAAGAACACTTTCTTTGGATACCTTTGAGCAGAGAAAAAAATAAAGGAAAATATCATGTTGGATAAAGTGCTCAATGCAAAATCCGTTGCCATCATCGGTGCGTCCAAGAACAAAACAAAGCGGGGATACCAGGCCATTAAAACCCTTCTTGCAGATGGGTTTGAAGGCGAAATTTATCCGGTAAACCCCAAGGAAGACAAGATACTGGGACTTACCTGTTATCGAGATATTATGGACATTGAAGGGGACGTGGATTTAGCGCTTATTACCACCCCTGCCCGGACCATTCCGGACATTTTAAAAAGATGCGGCCAAAAGAAGGTGGCCGGGGCTGTCATCATCGCCGGGGGGTTCAGGGAGCTGGGGGATAAGGGCAAAGAGTTGGAACAAGCAGTTGTCAAGGCTGCCCAGAAAAATGGAATCCGATTTATCGGACCCAATACCTCGGGCATGATCAACCTTAAAACCAATATGAACCTGGTGGGAATCCAGAATGCCCCTTTGGGAAATATTGCGCTTCTGTGCCAAAGCGGGAACATGGCCCTGACGCTTATCACCGAAGCCACCATCCGCAAACATGAAGGGTTTACCTACTATGTCGGCGTTGGCAATGAATCCGATATCAAGTTCCATGAATATCTTGAATTTTTCAGGAATGATCCCGACACAAAAGTGATTCTCATGTATGTCGAAGGCATGAGTGAAGGGCGCAAATTCTTGCAGGAAGCCTATAAAACCAGCATTAAAAAACCCATCGTTCTCTTGAAAAGCGGGCGGTCTGCCACGGGTAAACGCTCGGCCGGATCCCATACAGGTTCCCTGGCAGGCGTGAGTGAGGTGGCAAAGGCAGCCTATGCCAGGGCCGGTATTATTGTAATTGAAAATTCAGATGAACTCTTTCCCGTGGCAGAAACCCTTTCAAGCCAGCCTCCCATTAAAAACAATTCCATTGCCATTCTTGCCGACGGCGGGGGGCACGCCACCATTGCGGCAGATCTTTTGTCTGATTACAAGATTTTCATGCCCCAATTATCGGATAAAACCCAGGAACAATTGAGGGCCATCCTGCCCGAGGCGGCATCCGTCGTCAATCCGGTTGATGTGGCCGGGGGGACAGATGCGGATCCTAGTCTGTTTGCCGATTGTGTCAAAATCATCATCAAAGATCCCAATGTTGGCGGCATCCTCGTGGTCGGTCTTTTTGGGGGATATGGCATTCGGTTTGATAAAAGCCTGGCCATTGGGGAAGAAGCCGCCGCCCATCGATTCGGCGCCATGGTCAAAAAAAGAAAAAAACCGATCCTGGTCCATTCCCTTTACAGTTCCCACGAATCCCGTGCCCTGGATCTGCTGCGCCACTATGATATACCGGTCCATGATTCCCTGGATATTTCCTGTAAGTGTGTGGCCTCTTTGTGCCAATATGGCAATTACCTCAAATCATACCATGCAAAAACCAATTTTGTTTTTAACTGGAAAAACAGGGCCAAAGAAAAAGGCAATCTTATTATTGAAACTGCCAGGCAAGAAGGCCGCCATGTACTTTTAGAGCACGAAGCAAAACAGCTGATCAAACTCCATGGGGGCCAGACCGATGTGGGACAGGTGGCAAAAACGGAAAATGAGGCCTGGGAAATTGCAAAAAAAACAGGAAATTGTGTATTAAAAATTGTGTCACCGGATATCTTGCACAAAAGCGATTCCAGGGGGGTAAAACTGAACCTTGGGTCGGAAAAGGAAATCAGAAACGGGTTTCAACAAATCATCAAAAACAGCCTCGCCTATAACCCCCAGGCCGATATCCGGGGGGTATTGGTTGCCCCTATGGCCCAAAAGGGCCTTGAGATTATCATCGGGACCAAAACAGATGAATTGTTCGGGCCGGTCATCATGTACGGACTGGGGGGTATCATGGTTGAGATCATGAAAGATGTGACTTTCTGGGTATTGCCGGTATCCCCTGCCGCCTGTCGAAAAATGATAGAAGATACCCGTTCTTCTGTTCTTTTAGACGGGGTCAGGGGCCAAAGCGGGTATGATAAGAAATCATTGAGAAAGCTGATATCCATCTGTTCTGAACTGATTGAATCCTATCCTGACATTGAAGAGATGGATTTAAATCCCGTGATTCTTTATGAACAGGGGCTGGATGTGGTGGATGCCAGAATCATACTAAAAAAATAAAGGGCACTTCTTTTTAAAAAAAACCCGGGACCTCGGCCCCGGGCATTGTTAGGCTAACAGCTAACCGCACAGGTAAAACAATTCTAGTGTTTAAAACTTCTTTGTCCGGTGTAAACCATGGTGGCATCGTTCTCATTGCAGGCCGTGATGGACTGGTAGTCATTCATTGAGCCGCCTGGCTGAACCACGGCTTTTATCCCCTGCTTGAGTCCCACATCAATGCCATCCCGGAAGGGAAAGAAAGCATCGGAGATCATGGCAGATCCCTCAAGCCCGCCCCTCACCTCGGCCACATCACTCTCAATTTCCGCCCGCTTGTCCGAGTCCGTCAAATCGGCAAACCCGAACTTATAGCGCTCAAAACAATACCGGTCACACAGTTTTCGATAGGCCTTGTCAACGGCGATTTCTGCCACACCGACCCGGTCCTGCTCTCCTGTACCAATCCCCACGGTGGCATTGTCCTTTACATAAATAACAGAGTTGGAGGTGATGCCCGATTCCACCAGCCATCCAAATAGCATGTCCTCATACTCCTGGTCTGTGGGTTCCCTATTAACCTTATAGGTTTCTCCCTTGTATTGCGTTACCGCCGTGGCCAGGTCCCCTCTTTTCAAGGTTTCCGGCACAAAGGACCACTGGGCCACAAGACCGCCGTCCATGAGGCTCTTAAAATCGATCACCCGTTCACCGATAAAGGCATGCAGCTTGTCCATGGCATTGATCCGAATCACCCTAAGATTCTTTCTGGCGCCCAGAATCTCCAGAACGCCATCTTCAAATTCCGGGGCCACCACCACTTCTGCATACTGGCTGGCAATGGCTTCAGCCGTTGCTCGATCAACTGCTTTATTCAGGGCGATACACCCGCCAAAGGCGGCGATGCGATCCGCCATATAGGCTTTTGCATAGGCCTGCTCCAGGCTGTCTGCCCGGGCAGCGCCACAAGGGTTATTATGCTTGACAATCACAGCACAGGGCGTATCGGTAAAATATCTCAGGATATTCAGGGCATTATCGGCATCGGTCAGATTGGTCTTGCCCGGATGTTTTCCCGACTGGAGCAGTTCAATGTCCGATACCAAATGTCTTCCCGGCAGAATGGTTTTGGCATTCCCCAGGGTCAGATTCCCGTTGACAAGCC
This sequence comes from Desulfobacteraceae bacterium, assembly GCA_016743945.1. Taxonomy (GTDB): domain Bacteria; phylum Desulfobacterota; class Desulfobacteria; order Desulfobacterales; family Desulfobacteraceae; genus NBML01. The sequence continues at coordinate 49,498 of JADGFI010000027.1, read as the reverse complement.
GGTATAAAGCGGCTTCCTGTCCCGGATTTTCCCCGTAGCGAAGCCCCTTGTTCACCCCGTCTATGATCCAGGAAACCTTTTCATAAACGAGAGTTTGACGCTGGGTCCCATCCACAAAAGAGATTTCCATCCCGGGGGTAAAATGGTCATCCATGATGGTCTTGTACATTTGTTTCAAATCTTTGGACATGACTTATTCTCCTGATGTATAGCACGCTTGTACTTGGGTTAGGGTCTGTTGGGCAAGAAAGTCGGCAATATTTTTGTCATAACCGGCCGTATGTTCGAAAGCCTTTTTGGATAGTTCAAACCGGTCTTCCAGGGCAAGAGAACCGTCCTGGTCTCGCATCCTGGCCAGGATACCGGGGTAGGATAAAGGATCCACCACCGATGCCACCCGGATAAAATTCTTGGCAGATGCCCGTATCATGGTCGGTCCGCCGATATCGATATTCCCCCTGGCATCTTCCACGGTCACGCCCTGTTGCGCAATGGTTTCACTAAAGGGATAGAGGTTGACGACCACCATATCAATGGCAAGGGCATTGGTTCTCGTTAAATCTCGTTGGTGGGCATCATTATAGGTTTCCGTTAACAGCCCCAAATAAATCTTAAAATCAAGGGTTTTCACCAATCCGCCCTGGGTTTCAGGCTGACCCGTATACTCGGAAACCTGTTCCAGACAAAGGTTGGCTTTATCCCCTAAAATTTGCTTTATTCGCCCATGGGTTCCGCCGGTTGACAGAATCCGAATTCCAGGATTCAAGGCCAAAAGGCCGGGAATGAATTCTTCCAGCCCTGATTTGTCTGACACACTCACCAATATGGTGTTGATCTTCACCAGATCATCAATCCTATCTACTACATTTTTCCCCATGATCTATCCTTTATTATTTATTATCCATTGCCTAGTGTCTATTGTCTAAAATTAGTCAACCAATGAAATTGGTATTTATATATTTAAATGGCTTAAGTCAAGGCTGCCATTTGTTTGAGAAGGGGAGTCACCGCGGCCCTGTGTTCAGGGGGAATCAGCAGCATCTTCATCTTCATATTCTCGATGCAGCCTTGTTTTTTTTCAAACTTCCCGAAATTTTCAAGCTTCAAATAATGGCCCAGCATATCAGACAGGTTCCCGGAAACTCCCTGGTGATCCAAATGCTCAATATATTGCAAAAAAATATTGGTGATGGTCAAGGCCAGGGGAGGCACCTGGGCAAACCCTGTTTCCCGGCAATCAACCTGGGACATCATGCTCCGGCAGCCAAAGGGCCTTACCGGATATATGGTGCAGCGACCTGCTTCCACCAGGGGGCATTTCCCCCAGTCCGGATTATTTTCTTCTTCAGGTATATCCTGACCGGACATACAAAAGCTTGCGAACTTATTGGTGGTCATTTCAGGGATATATCGTTTCCTGGGGAAATTTTTTTCCAACCGCTGCTTCATATCTGCCTCCCCCCTTGAACCCAGGGAAAAGACAAGAAATCTGACTTCCAGACTGGTAACGATAACATTACAGGTGCAGCAGTCAAAACACCCTTCCTTGCACACCACACAAGTATCGGCCAGGGCTTCTTCATAGAGCTGATATATCTTTTTTATTTTTTCGATCTCTTGAGAAGAGATAACCGATTCCATACAAAACCCCATTACATCCTTTTTAAATTTTATAATTAACCGATAGTGGATTCCAATGTCAAGTCAGAACACTTCTAATTTAAGAGTATTATTCCCGGATAAATCTTTCCTCGCTTTTATCCCTTCCTTTTTTATTCGCGCTTACCTGCGGTTTCAAGCAACCTTTTTCATTCAAATTTAAGCTGTTTAACGCGCCTTGACAAACCAGGAACGCCTATTCTATAGTATTTTTCTTATAAGGAGGTATAGACATGATCCCCCTGAAAATGAAACAATTTTTACAGACGGCACTGCCCAAAAGTGTCTGGAAAAACCGATTAATCACAGACGGTCCCTTTTGTTTCCTGGAATTTGGCCCCCTGGACGTGGACCGACTAAAACGATTGGGAATTCGGGTGGATCGCCTGGGACCACGACTGGTCGCCTGCATGTGGAACCAGGACAGTCCGATTCAAATCGGCGGATTCCTGGTGGTGGACAATCTGGCCATGGGTCAACCCGCCATGGGCGGCACCCGTATGCTTTGCGATATTACACCGGATATCATTCACAACCTGGCCCGGGGCATGACCCTTAAAAATGCTGCTGCCAACCTGCCTTTTGGGGGCGGTAAATCAGGGATTGTCTGTCCTGCGCACCTGTCAGGAAAAAACCGACATGAGGTCATACGGGGGTTTGGGCAGTTGCTCAAGCGGTACAAAAACATTTATGTCCCTGGCCCGGATGTGGGCACAAATGATGCCGACATGAAAACCTTTGCCATTGAAAACGGGCTGAACAATGTGGTATCTAAACCTTGCGACATGGGCGGAAATCAAATTGACGAACTGGGGGGGGCTGCCAACGGCATAGTGGTGGCCACCAAAGCCTTGCTCACCCACCTGCCCAAACTGCGGCAACTGCCCCAGTTCAAAACCATGAAAATCCCCACTCCTTCCGACCTGGATATTCTCATCCAGGGATTTGGAGCGGTGGGAGCCAACCTGGCAAGAATATTCCATGAAGATGCCCCCCAAAACACCCCCATCATCAAAGGTATCAGCGATGCCACGGGTTATTTGTTCAACCGGGAAGGGTTGCCCTGGCAAGAATTATTTGACCTGTGGAAACAATTTGGAATTGTTACACAAAAATATTATCATGACAGGATCATGCACGGTACCCACCCCGAATTACTAAAAACGGTTTATTCCAACTCAGCCGATAACCTTTTGACCGAATCTGCCTTCTGTCTGGTACCGGCATCTCCTATCTTCAATTATTTGGACGTGGACACAGCCACCCGCCCTTCCATGACCGTTGACCGCATGGGAAAGTGGCGAATCATTGTGGAAGGCGCCAATACCTATTCCCCCAACCCCGCCCGAAAAGCCGAACGTAGACGAATGGAACGTCATGTATACAGGGACAAAGGGATCCTCATTGCTACCGACTATCTGGTCAATTCCGGCGGAGTGATCTATGCAGCCCACGAGCGTATCATTCCCACCCCGGATCATTTATTGATCCCAAAAGCCCTGCTGGGCCATCCCCAAAAAATTGAGGAATGGCTGGAAAAAAATCGGGATGATTTTACAGTTTTGGCCGAAAAACGGCGCACCGCTGCCGTTACAAAACTTGAAACCGTCATCCGCCGCAACATGGAAGAATTGATTGACGGTTTGTGCAAAGATGCGGACAGCCTGCCCTGTGAAATTGCTGAAAAAATCAGTGTGCATCGAATCGCTTCCATGGAAAAAACCCGAAAAGCCCGGGATGTCATGGACTGTGCCCCCACCATTGAAGTGGACAAAAGCATTACCGATGCGGCCTTGCTTCTGGTCAATGCAGCGGTGTCCATCGTCAATGTGGTCTCACAAAAAGGCAAACTCATCGGTATTGTCACCAATTGGGATATCACGTCGGCCATGGCCTCGCAAATGCCCATGGACACCCCCCTTACCAAAATCATGACCACCGATGTGATCACCACAGATCCCGATGCCACCATCATTGATTGTATCCGCATGCTGGAAAACAATGAAATCTCAGCCATGCCCATTGTGGAAGAAAATAAGGTGGTGGGAATCATCTCCGGAGACATCCTTGCCAGACAAACCCTTTTCAGACTTCTGCAAACCATGGTGTAACCCTCCCCCCTAGGCGGTTTAGCCCCATTCCCTGGACAAAGCCGCTCCCCGTCTCCTTAAATCATACAAAAAAAACCATTGGACAGACAGAGGTTTTTATGAAAGATGATATCATAGCCGCTATAACTCCTTGACATTCATCTCCAATATAAGTAATTATTCCATTAAATTTTAACCACTTAATATAGGAAGCATTCGACATTGACTTGTACCAAAACAACCATTATTGAAAAAATCTCCGAAGAGAATGATCTTACGCCCACCCAGGCAAAAGATACCATTGAAATGTTACTTGAAATTATCAAAGAGACCCTGGTCTCTGGAGAGGATATGATGATTTCAGGATTTGGTAAATTCCAGGTAAATGAAAAAGCCCAGCGCAAGGGAAGAAACCCGGCCACCGGCAAATCCATGATGCTGGGAAAAAGACGGGTGGTCACCTTTAAGTGTGCGGGAAAACTCAGGGATAAAATCAATGGGGAAGCTTAGGTGAAAGACTGGCAGGTCTATTTATTAAAATGTGCTGATCTGTCTTTATACTGCGGTATTACCAATGATCTCAAGGCCAGAGTCGATACCCATAATACCGGTAAGGGGGCAAAATATACAAGGGGAAGACTTCCGGTAACACTTGTTGCCGCAAGTCAGGCGATGACAAAAAGCCAGGCCCTTAAATGTGAGCTGTATATTAAAAAGCTGCCACGCCCCCAAAAAATATCCACCCTGATCACCCGAACCATTTTTTAATTCAGAATGAACCAGATCTTACAACCCGATAAGACCGCTTTTATTCAATTGGCAACCACAAGAATGCCCTTTGGAAAATACAAAGGGCTTCGCCTGGTAGATCTTCCCGAACCTTATCTGGTCTGGTTTTCCCGGAAGGGATTCCCCGAAGGAAAATTGGGTGAACTATTACAAACCACCTATGAAATAAAACGAAATGGTTTGGAATACCTGTTCAACATTCAAGAAGCCCGCACCAAACCCCAAAGGAGGAAATGATCTGATGAGCGCCGATGTATTTTTCATGGACCTTACGGCCACATCCCGGGAAAACCTTCCCGCAAAACTGTCCCGCCTGGTAAAAAAAGCCGGAATAAAAAAAATTTTGACAAAAGAGGATCTGACCGCCGTAAAAATCCATTTTGGAGAACAGGGGAACACCTCTTTTATCCGGCCCGTTTATATCAGGCAAGTTATCCAGGCCATCCGGGAGACAAAGGCTACCCCATTTCTCACCGATGCCAACACCCTCTATGTGGGGTCCCGGTCCGATGCCGTATCCCACATCAAAACAGCCGTTGAAAACGGTTTTTCCTACTCTTCCATGGACGGAGCACCGGTGATCATTGCGGACGGGCTATTGGGAAAAAGTGAAACCCGGGTCCAGGTGGATTTAAAACATTGCAACACTGTATATATCGGGTCTGAAATCATCACGGCAGACGGCCTGGTCTCTGTGGCCCATTTCAAAGGCCATGAATTAGCGGGATTTGGCGGCACCCTTAAAAACCTGGGGATGGGATGTGCCTCCCGAAGGGGCAAACTAGACCAGCATTCCAATGTCAACCCAAGGATCAAACGCAAGACCTGTATCGGCTGTGCCCAATGCGCCGAGCACTGCCCGGGACAAGCCATAACCCTTAAAGAAAAAAAAGCCTATATCAATAAAACGCTTTGCATCGGGTGCGGGGAATGCATTGTCCGGTGTCCCACAAAATCCATCAATATCAATTGGAACCAGACGGTTCCTATCTTCCTGGAAAAAATGATGGAATACACCCTGGGCGTATTGAAAAATAAACGGGGCAAGGCTCTGTTTATTAATTTCATCACGGATATTGCTCCTAAATGCGATTGCCTTCCCTATTCAGAATCCCCGATTGTGAGTGATATCGGCGTGGTGGCATCCACGGATCCCGTGGCCATTGACCAGGCCAGTGCAGATCTTGTCAACAACCAGAGAGCCCTGCCCGGGTCTGTTTTAACCTGCAATTTCGATCCCGGACAAGACAAATTCAAGGGACTATACCCTTCGGTAGACTGGGAGCACCAGTTGGACTATGCCGAAAAAATTGGTTTGGGAACACGGGAATACACCCTTAAAAAAATCAAGACCCTGACCTATAAACCCTCATCCGGCCATTAAATAATAGATCAAAAACAAAGGGGTCCTTTCCACATGTATATGGCGCTGGTAAAAAACCGGGGAAAAAGCACCTATATCCTCAGGGAGTCGGTTTCTTCAGGGGGAAAAAGACGCCATCGCGATCTCTTTGACCTGGGTCCCTTCCCCGGAGCCTGGATAAATTATCCAGGCGGCAATGCCTGGTACCTTGATGAAAAGTTAGAAGAGAGGGTATCTTGCGCCTGCCAAAAGTTTGATCCGGACACCCTTGAAGAACTGTTCTGGCCCTTTGTACGCCCGGACATCAGACAAGCCGTCGAATTTTTCAGAAACCGGCCTGGGTCCTTTGTATCACCTGGATCCCCTGGAAGCCCCAGGCTTACGGCGGCAGAAAAACAAGAGATATCACGACTCACCCATGCCTTTGACAAACGGCGCACCCATTTTTTAAAATTTGGGAACATGGACCAGGGACCCCTTCCCAACATGCCGGCAGTGTTATTCAAGAACCTGCAAAAAAAATCCCGGGATGAAATAGAACAAGGCTTCATGGTCCAGGAAAAAACGCTGGAGCCCACGGGCCTCAAGTCCTATGTATACACCATTTTTGATCTCCAGTCTTTTTTCCAGGGATTCCTGGCCAAGCAAATGCCCCATGCCCTGGATCAACATAAGGTGGAAACCTTTTTTTTAAAGGAGATCTGCCGGATCAACAAAGATCTGTTTGGCCTGTCCTCCCTGCATGCCTATATGGTTCGGTATCTCATCATGTTTTTTGATAATGACTATGCCCATACCCTCCTTTTGGACGAGATGGAAGGGGCCTTCAGATCCCGCCACCGTTCCTTCAACCCGCCGTCGCCCAAAGCATTTTCAGGTCGCAGGGCCCGTTCGATTTTTAAAATCACCCGAGAAGAATTTAAAACTCTGAACAAACGCGGATTAAGAAAAATTTACAGAAAACTTGCCAGGGAACACCACCCGGACAGGGGAGGATCCCATAACCAATTCGTTGAAATAAACGATGCCTACCAGATCCTGGTTGAGAAACTATAGATAGCCCATCCAAAAATAATTTTCCCTGGAGATTGAAACTTCATCAATAAGTGTATACTTTATACGCCGCAACAACATACCAAGGACAGGATAAATAAAAATTTATACGAGGTAACCGAAACCATCACCCTGGGAAGAGGCGAAACCAGCCTGTACCAGGTGGAGAAAGGAAACATCATGACAAAACGTATCATTATTGTTGGCGCGGTGGCCCTGGGACCCAAAGTGGCCTGCCGGCTTAGACGGCTGGACCCTCAAGCCGATATCACGGTCATTGACCGGGACAACCTGATCTCTTACGGGGGATGTGGCATCCCCTATTATGTGGGCGGGGATATCGCCGATATTGAAGGGCTCTATTCCACCAGCTCCCATGCCATCCGAGACCCCGAATTTTTCAAAACCTGCAAAGGTATTCAAATCATCCCCCGGGTTGAGGCTATTGGCATCGACCGGAAGGAAAGAAAATTAGAAATCCAATATCTTGATGACGGCAGAAAAGAAGCCCTGGCCTATGACAAACTGGTAATTGCCACCGGGGCCACCCCCTTTAGGCCCCCCATCCCCGGAGCAGACCTGCCCCGGGTGTTTACCGTTTCCAATCTCCATAGCGCCAAAGATATCAAGGATATTCTCGCCAAAGGCCAGGTAGGAAAAGCCGTGGTCATCGGGGCAGGCGCCATTGGAATTGAAATGGCCGAAGCGCTCACCGATCTTTGGGGAGTAGACACCACCATCATTGAGATGGCGGATCAGGTGCTGCCGGCCGCCCTGGGAAAGCATGTTTCAAAAATTGCTGAAAACCAGCTTGAAAAAAACGGGGTTAAGGTGATGCTCTCCCAAAGGGTGCTGCAAATCAATGGCAGCCCTGCCTCGGGGGTAACCTCCGTGGAGACCTCGGTTGATACAGCCGAAGGTGTCCTGGACTGTGATCTGGTGGTGATGTCCGCCGGGGTCAGGCCCAATACTCAATTTGCGGCGGAGGCAGGACTTGCCGTGGGCAGTTCCGGTGCATTGCTGGTAGACCGGTGTATGCGAACCACGGATCCCCATATTTATGCCGGGGGAGATTGCGTGGAACTTCGTAACCTTGTCAGCGGTGAAAACATGACCATGCCCCTGGGGTCCCTGGCCAATCGCCAGGGCAGAATAATCGCCAACAACATCCATGGCAGGGCCAGCCAGTTCAAGGGGACCGTGGGGACCTTCTGCATTAAAATATTTGATATGGGAATTGCCACGGCAGGGCTGACCGCCACCCAGGCAAAAGCCAACGGGTTTGACCCCATCCATGCCATTGTGGCTCAGCATGACCGGGCCCATTTTTATCCTGATTCCCGGATGATGTTCATCACCCTGATCGCAGATGCTAAAACCCGAAAAATTCTGGGGATCGAGGCGGTTGGCAACCAGGGAGATGCAATCAAGGCCAGGGTAGATGCCATTGCTCCCCTTTTCCAGACAGGTCTTAACGTGGATGATGTCTGTGTCCTTGAAACCGGGTATGCGCCGCCCTATGCATCGGCCATGGACATCATCAACAATGCCGGCAATGCCCTGGACAATATTCTGGAAAAACAGAATATTCCCATTGACGTGATGGAATTTATAGAACAATTCAAGGCAAAAGAAACCCGGGTTCTGGATGTCCGGGATGCCATAGAGGCAGCCCCCTTTATTGAACGCTATAAAGACCGCTGGATCAGTATTCCCCAGCCTGAACTTCGGGACAGGATTGCTGAAGTGCCGAAGGACACCCTCTTGTGCCTGCTCTGCGGTACCGGGGCCCGGTCCTATGAATCCCAGATCATACTCACCCAGAATGGATTTACCAATACCAAAAATATCCAGGGCGGCTATGCCGTGCTGGCGGCAGTAGCCCCGGAATTTACATTCTGATATGTTATCTGGATATGAATAATCAGATATTTAGATAGGACACCTATCTTAAATCAATAAGAGCCCCAAAGGGATTGTCTTTGGGGCCCTTATTTTTAATCAGAAGACTTAGGATCCAAACTTAAACACCACGTTGAAAAATCCGTCTCCCATGTCAAATGCAAAAAAACCGCCGTCTGCCGGGTCAGTCCCACCAAATCTGCCAGGGAAAAAATAAACAAATTCCGCACTTCGAAATCTTCAAGATACCGATACAAATCAAAACAGTTTTTCGTTAAAAGTTGAAGTCATAATGATGCAAGTTATGCAGCGGGTTTGATTATGTTGTGAGTATGTTTGAGTTCCAAAATTGCAAAGAATCGAGCCATATCATTAATGTTATGTATGATTACCGCAGGGTGTCCACCCCAAGTCTGAAAAAGATCCTTGCTTAAAATAAGCTTCATAATTTTGTTGATTGAATAAATTAAATATCCATCAACAAGACTTTGAACACAATGCTAAAAAAGTGCAGAGCCAAATAAATGATTCTGCACTTTTGAATAGCTTTATTTTAATAAACTTATTTCTGTTTTTTTCTACTAGCTCCGGCAAGGCCAAGGAGACCAATACCGAGAAGAAGCATCGTGGCTGGCTCGGGAACGGGATTCTGAACAAGATAGTTCTGACCGATTTCCCCCCAGACTATTGGCGTACCATCTCCAGGGCTAACTGCTAATGCCCAATCAGAGACATAAGCATCACTGCCGTCAATAGCATACGCTGCAATTAGATCATTAAATATAGTCTCAACGGCAGCAGTAGTACCCCAAATTCCAGTTCGCATACCCATGGCGTTCCATACGGCTACCTGAGCAGCAACTTTCTCATCATCACTACCGCCACTATTAACAAACCAGTTCGCATACCAAGTAGCTGCTGCTAATTCAGCATATTTACTTGCTACTTCTGTATCAGTGATATGATAAAAGTCATATTTAGTGTTAGGAGAATCCAACATATTTGCATTTTCAACGCAAAACACATCGGTGATTCCGCCTAAGGGGTTACTTGTTACATCATAATCCCCAAGCCAGCCCACAGCGTTAGGGCCGGAAGCATTCACATCCATCATTTGCCCTGGTAAAAAAGGGGCTGCAAGCGCTCCCATTGGGATTGCTACAAATAATAATATTAATAAACTCTCTAACAGTCTTTTCATCTCTTCTCTACTCCTTTGGTTGATGGTCAAAATCAAATTCGATACTATTTTTATTTAGCATTTACTAATGCAATAACGATACCAAAGTCAACGCCCCCTCCCTTAAATAAATAATTTATTATAATATCAAACCATTAGAAATTATTTTTGGTTAGTTAATCTGCTTAATTAAATGAATATGAGAAATTGTATAGACTAAAATTGTGAAAAAAAATATAATAATATATGTAATTTTTTACATATATTTGGTTTTTCGCGTAATTTTATTCTATTGCCATGTGACAGAGTGAATGATGGCGATCAAGACACCTGAATCACACTTAATGATTATTATCCGAAGGTGGAGTATTCTGAGCCTGGAATAATTTAGGATACCAAGCCAATTGTGAATTCTTTGGATGAAGGGAGAGAGAACTGCCCAAATAAATCCAGATTCTCTAATGGACAATAATAAATAATCCAAGGAGAATATTGACTATAGGAATGATTTTTTACATAGACCTCGCAAAGGCAAAACTCGTAGATTTCATTCTAATAATGGCAATCAAAGAAATAGCCAAAGACCGCCTTTACAAAATCAGAGCCAAAAGCAGATACCAACCCTACTTCAAGGCGCAGTTAAAAACCTATGCAGTTTTATGGAAACCTTTGCAAGAAACCAAAAACATTTGATCAATAAACAAAAAAAACTGTTGAAAAATTAACATTAGTCAAATCGCTACACAGAAAAATGATAACATCGTAAAAAAAAGGCTTTAAACTTAACAATTCAAGCAACGTCAAATTCCTCGGGGGGCATGGAATCATGGACACCATTCAAAAGATACGCAAAGAACGTGCCTCCTTTGGTCAAATAGCATAAAAATTGATTAATTTGGGACTTTAGTTTGCTCAATAAAACAGACCATAGAAGGGTCCCGGTCTACTCAGCAAAACACACCATTAACAAAATCCATAGTGACTACCAGATTTGATCGAGGGAGCATTGTTGGTAGACTGGTATCCCAGTATTACTATAAGTATCCAAAGTGTGTTTTTTCCGCATTTGGCACACGTAACAGCCATATAATTCATTGGTTTCCAATAAAAATGAGAAACTAAGGGTTCCCCCGATTGAATTTGATCTTTTGATTTGATATCAGTTTGTATTCTTAAGAAAAATTGCACATGTTTTTCATTCCGTTATACAGGTTAAGGCTAAGAGCCATATGAATCGACTAAGGTCAAATATTGATCCCAGAAGTAATATAAATCGCAGACACCTGAACATTGACTCTGAAAAGCCGGAGCGACGAAAATGTGAAAGACGGAGTTCAGGAAAGCGGCGGGATTGTTGGGTGAGATCCTCGAAATGGAGTTCACTTGATATCCAGATCAGAAACCGATATTTCTGGGCAATATTGGAAAAATAAGTAAATGGTTCTATAGCCCGAAATGTAATCTCTGGGTTGTGATCCATCTGTTTTTATTTTAAAGGAGCCTTATTTGTCCCTCTTGTTGAACTGGTTGTTTTTTTCTTCTACCATCGCACAGATAAACAGGGAAACTGATTATGAAAGGATTGATTCAGTATGTTGCTAAAGCTCTGGTTGATAATCCGGATCAGGTCAGAGGGCTTTTAAAGCCTGTAATCCTTTGTTGAACCAGGTAAAGATAAATGAGGGTGGTTTTTATGGAGGAATGACCAAGAAGTTGTTTGATGGTAAAAAGATCTGTTCCCTGGGAAAGAAGATGGGTTGCAAAACTGTGAGGGTATGCATCCCCCGGCCGCTTTTTATGCCAGCTTTTTTTTTGCTTTGATAAAAAACCGGCAGAGCGCCGAAGAAGGTATTGTAGCTTTATTTGGATAAAATTGAAAATTTTGATTGGATTATAGATGTCGGGACGGACAGCTTCCGCGAAGCGGTTCAGTTCTGGTTATAGTCCACCCTTTTCAGATTCTGTTGCTGAACCGGGCCTCAAAAACCGTTAAAACGATACACGGTCAAGCCAAGGATCATCGGCATGGTGGAATCTCTATGAAAAATGCCGATTAAAAACCTTTAACTCAAAGCCCCACGTGAAAATATCTGCCGATTCTCTGACAGGTTCAACGATAAGCCCTTTTATACTGCCCCGGCGTGATCCCAAAAATCTTTTTAAAGACCCTGTTCAAATGACGCTGATCAAAAGATACCGTTACCAGGGCGATATTGGCCAGGAATATCTATTGAATTTGCCTGGCAAGAATCGGGTCCTGGATCACCCCTTTTTCAATCACCCCGATGACATTGCCCCCATGGGAATGGGGGCAATACCAATGGGAATATGCCCTAAATAACCTTGGCCATAAGACTCCAGAGAACCCCGGCGGCAATGGCCGATCCGATTACCCCGGATACATTGGGTGCCATGGCATGCATCAGAAGAAAATTGGTGGGATCCTCCTGCTGCCCCACAATCTGCACTACCCGGGCGGAATCCGGAACAGCGGACACACCAGCAGCTCCCAGCAATGGATTTATCTTACTTTTCAAAAACAGGTTCATGAACTTGGCAAAGAGCACCCCGCAGGCCGTGGCAATACAAAAAGAAACCGCACCCAGGATAAAGATTCCCACAGATTTGGAGGTTAAAAACACATCCCCCTGGGTACTGGCCCCCACGGTCACCCCGAGAAGGATGGTGGCAATATCAATGATGGAAGTCCGGGCCGTGACAGCAAGGCGTTCAGTTACCACAGCTTCCTTGAGCACATTCCCAAAACAGAGCATGCCAAGCAACGGCAGGGCAGCCGGTGCCAGAAAGCAGCAGAGCAAAAAAGCCACAATGGGAAATACCATTTTTTCCCTTTTGGAAACCTCTCTGGGTTCTTCCATGCGGATAAGCCGCTCTTTACGGCTGGTCAAAAGTCGCATGATGGGCGGCTGAATCACGGGAACCAGGGCCATATAGGAATAAGCAGCTACGGCAATGGGGCCGATGAGGTGGGGAGCCAGTTTTGCGGTGAGGAATATGGCGGTGGGGCCGTCTGCCCCGCCGATAATCCCTATGGACGCGGCTTCATTGGGAAGAAATCCCAGGGCCAGGGCCCCCAGAAAAGTGATAAAAATCCCGGTCTGGGCAGCCGCACCCAGCAGCATGAGTACGGGTCTTGCCAGGAGGGTGGAAAAGTCCGTCATGGCACCTATCCCCATGAAAACAAGGGGGGGATAGATTCCCTGTGTCACCCCGAAGTAAAGATAGTGAAGAACAGAGTTGCTTTCATAAATACCAAGCCCCAATCCCTTAAAGATGGGAATATTACCCATGAGCATCCCAAATCCAATGGGGACCAGGAGCAAAGGTTCATAATCCTTGGCAATTCCCAAATAAATAAAAACCAGGCCGATCATGATCATGATGATGTTCCGGTAGTCGCATAAATAAAAACCGGTGTTCTGAAAAAATTCTAAAAAAAGCGTATCCATTTTATATCCTCTTGGGTGTCATTATCTTTCAGGCTGGCCTAATGTGAAATAATTTTGATATACAGATCCTGGTCCCAGCAGAAAAACCCTTCTTTGTCCGGAAAAAGAATGCCGGATTTGAGAAGTATCTTTAAGTTTGAATAAAAATTTTTCACCCCGCTGATCCGGGCAAGCTCAAGGAGCCGGGGCAATGAAAAATGATCTTCCAGAGTACGGACCAAAAGGGCAAATTGCTTGACTATTTCCTTTTGTTCCTCGGTGAGGACAAGCAAGCTCCCCCCTGTTTCCAATGGTTTATCCAGTTGTTTTCCCATTTTTTTTTTCAGGGAAAACCATTGTTTTATTTTCTGTGGATTATCATATAAATCCAATCCTTTGTGAAGTTGTGCGATCACAAAGGAGAGTACCACAAGACCTGAGAATACAATGGTGATTCCCACTGCCGTAATAGCCCATCCATTGTTTGCATTAATTGCTTCTATTCCGTACAAACCCTTACCTCCTTACCCTAAAAAATTGCAGGGACATCAATGTCCTCAATATTTTTTGCAAATGGCGCCGTCTGATCAAGATATCCCTGCCACGCCTGCATAATGACAGCAGCCCCGGGGGTATCCTCCTGAATAAGCTCTAAAAAGGCTAACCGAGAGATACTAAATACCACACCGTCTTCCAAGGCGGTTATGGTGGTCTTATACCTGCCCCTGTCACTTAAAAGCTCCATGGCAGAAAAATCCCCGGGTGTCGCCTGCACAACAGATTTTCCCTTCTCCATTGCCAGGAGCAGGGTCCCCCTTTCCAGTATAAAAAAATACTGGGCCGTGTTTCCTGCTGTGGCAAGGATATCCCCTGTGTGCAATTCCCTTTGTTCAAACAGAAGAATGATTCGTTGAAGGTCTATTTCTTCCAGAGAATTGAAAATGGTCGACTTTTTTAGTAAATCTGATATACTGGCCATAAGGTCCTCATTACATGTTTTTTTGATACAGCCCCACCCGAAAAGAAATCATTCAATCATATTTTATTCTTCCTGTCGATAGAAAAAAACAGAACACCACTGGCCCGAAACACCGTTCGGAACTGTAAATCTTACTTTTTGTAATAATGAGTTCCCCTGCCTGGCATCATAATGGTTGACTGGAAAGGGCTAAATATCGTATTATCCGCCACAAATTTTTTCACTTTTAAAATGGAGCCATATATGAGAAAAAAAATCCTTGTTGTTGCATTATCTTTTGTTTTTTTGTGTGGTCTGTTTTTTGTTTCCTGTGGACAGCAAGAAGAGAAAACCGACACCAAGTCAGAGGAAAAAGTATCAGAATTGACCCCAAAATCTGCCGAGCCAGAGAAAGCACCTGCTAAAAAACTCAAGGCAGGTTTTATTTATGTAGGGCCTGTGGGAGATTATGGTTTTTCCCATGCCCATGACCTTGGCCGTAAATTTGCCCAAGAAAAATTTCCCTGGCTTGAAACCGTTATTGTTGAATCGGTTGCTGAAGCGGACAGTGCCAGAATCATTGATCGCCTGATCCAGGAACAAAAATGTGACGTGGTATTTACCACCAGCTTTGGTTATATGGATGACACCATCAAAGCTGGCGCTAAATATCCGGACAAACTGTTCATGCATTCTTCCGGTTTTAAACAGTCTGCCAACGTGGGAACCTATTTTGGTGACCTTTACCAGATGTACTATTTAAACGGTCTCATGGCCGGAGCCCTGACCAAGACCAATAAAATCGGTTATGTGGCGGCATTTCCAATTCCCGAACTGGTCCGCCACATTGATGCCTATGCCCTTGGCATTAAAGCCGCCAACCCAAAAGCAAAACTCAATGTTAGATGGATCTATGCCTGGTACGGACCGGACAAAGCCAAGGAAGCTGCCCAATCTCTTATTGGCGAAGGCTGTGATGCCCTGGCGTTCACCGAAGACACACCTGCTGTCATTGAAGTGGGCCAGGAAGTAACGGAAAAAGGCAAACAAATTTACACCTTCTCCCATTACTCCGCCATGCAGCCCTATGGAGAAGACTCTGTTGTGTCAGGCCAGTACATGAACTGGGGAGGAATGTATGCCCAGATCCTGGAAGACATTTACACGGACAAATGGACCAATAAAGATATGTGGTGGCTGGCCAAGGAAAAGGCAGCCATTTTGGGCGGGAACACCACTGACATGATAAACCCCAAATTTATCCCTGAATTAAAGGAAGCCATGATCGACACGAAGGAATTTGGCAAAATATCCGCCTATGACCTGGTGATGAAACGATATGAGCAAATGAAACAGGGCGTGGATGTATTTGAACCCTTTACCGGTCCCATTGCCGACAATAAAGGAACTATTCAGATCCAGGCAGGCGCCAAGGCGTCCAAAGAAGATCTTTTGAAAATCATGTATTATGTGGACAATATTGAAGGCGACATTCCCCAATAATTTAAACGCTTAAAGAAACCATAAAAGGCCGGGGAGTTTCCCGGCCTTTTTGTAAAGTCGTATATGAAAAAAATACAACGCCTTGAAATGCGAGATATCTGCAAGTCATTCCACGGTATCCATGCCAATAAAGATATCAACCTTTATGTGGAATCCGGTGAAATTCTGGGGCTATTAGGAGAAAACGGGGCGGGGAAAACCACCTTGATGAACATCCTCTATGGGCTGTACCAGCCAGATTCTGGGCAGATAGAAATCAATGGGTCCCCCATCCGCATCAACAATCCCGTTGAATCCATCGCCCATGGCATCGGCATGGTCCACCAGCACTTCATGCTGATTCAAAATCATTCGGTCCTTGAAAACATTGCCCTGGGGTACAAGGACACCCCTTTTTTTTTCCCAAAAATAAAATTACAAAAACGGGTGGAAGAGTTTTCCAAGCAATTTGATTTCAATATGGATCTGGACCAGCGCGTCTGGCAATTATCCGCCGGAGAGCAGCAGCGGATCGAAATTATCAAAGCCCTTTTAAACGGGGCTGACCTGCTGATCTTAGATGAACCCACCTCGGTGCTGACCCCCGTTGAAATTAAGGAATTAATCGCCATCCTGCGGCAAATGAAGGCCGAAGGCCATATGATCATCTTTATTTCCCATAAATTAGACGAAATCATGGATATCTGTGATCGGGTAACCGTATTGCAAAAGGGTCAGATTGTCGGACATGCCGATACCGCCGATACCGACAAAAAATCCTTGGCCCGGATGATGGTGGGAAGGGATGTGGTCTTTAATATTGACAAGGAAAAAATTGCGGCGGGCAAAAAAGTATTGTCGGTTCAAGATATCCATGTCAAAGGAGACAAAGGGATGCCGGCAGTAAAGGGCATCTCCTTTGAATTGTTTGAAAATCAAATTTTTGGTATTGCAGGAGTTGCAGGGAACGGCCAGAGGGAACTGGCCGAAGCCATCACCGGCATCCGGAAAATTGATTCAGGATCTGTACGGATGAATAAAACCGATATCACCAATAAATCCCCCCGCCATATCTATGACAAAGGCGTCTCCCATGTACCCGAGGAAAGAATCCGTTTCGGGATTGCGCCGGGACTTTTTCTCTATGACAATGCCATTTTAAAACAACATCACCTGAAAAAATTTTCCAAACGGTATTTTCTCAAATACAGCCAGGTGAAAAACCATGCCAAAACCATTGTCAGCGATTTTAAAGTCGCCACCCATTCCATTAACAACCAGATTCGAAATCTGTCCGGCGGCAATATCCAAAAATTAATTTTAGGCAGAGAAATCAGTGAACAGCCACGGCTATTGGTTGCGTCCCACCCCACCTACGGGTTGGATGTGGGGGCTACCCAATTTTTAAGGGAGCACCTTTTGGAACTTCGGAAACAGGGCAGTTCCGTATTATTGTTTTCAGAAGACCTTGAAGAAATTTTTGAGCTTTGTGACCGGGTAGCGGTTATTTTTGCCGGAAAATTCATCGGAATTTTAGATGCCGACGATGACAGGCTCTGTGACATTGGCCTGATGATGGCCGGCTCCAAAGAAAGCGACGCCTTATGATAAAAATTACCACAAGTGACCGATACAATATAACCCCCTTAAGATCCCTGATGACCAATGTTTTTTCACTGATGGCAGGCCTTTTGGTTGTCGGCATTATTTTCCTTGTTGCCGGGGTAAATCCTTTCTATGCCATTTCCAAAATATTTTTGGGATCTTTTGGGTCGTTCTATGGATTTAAAGAAACCCTGACCAAGGCCATCCCCCTGATTCTCATCGGCGCCGGCCTCACCCTGGCCTTCCGGGCCAAGTTCTGGAATATCGGGGCAGAGGGCCAACTGCTCATGGGAGCCATTTTTTCCACCTGGACAGGCCTCACCTTTGGGGATACCCTCCCCCCCTATTTCATTGTCCCGTTGATGTTTCTAGCAGGATTCATTGGCGGTGCCCTGTGGGGCATCATTCCCGCAATCCTTAAAATTAAATATTCCATCAATGAGGTTATTTCCACATTGATGCTCAATTATATCTGTGCCGAATTTTTAACCATGCTCATTGTCGGCCCCTGGAAGGGAAGCACCCGGTTTGGATTTCCCGGCACCGACAATCTTCCTGAAGCTGCCATATTAGGGGTGATTCCAGGATCTCGCATCCACTATTCCACCCTGATTCTGGCCATTATCTGCGCCATTATCCTCTGTGTGGTGATTTACAAAACAAGATTCGGGTATGAGGCCCGGGTGGTGGGGGAGAATCCCGATGCCGGCAAATATGCGGGCATTGATTTTCTGAAAACCAGCATGATTCTCATGGCCGTTTCCGGAGGACTTGCCGGGTTTGCAGGCGTGGGCGAAATAGCCGGCATCCACCATTATCTGGGATATCCGGCCTCGGTTTCCTCGGGGTATGGATTTACCGCCATCATTGTGGCCTGGCTTGCCAAACTCAACCCCTTATACGCCATTGTATCGGGCATATTTTTTGCCGGTATTCTTGTGGGAGGCGATGCCATCCAAATCTCTTTGGGATTGCCAGCCGCCACGGTTGAAATCGTCAACGGCACCCTGTTGTTTTTTTTAATCATGGGAGATTATTTTTTAAACCACACGCTGAATATCCGCTTTTCAACCAAATAAGAATAAAACTGATAGGAATAAAACCGATAGGATAAAAAATGGAAGAAATTATCATTTCAACACTCCAGCGAACCATGATTGCCGGCACGCCTCTGCTGCTGGCCACCACAGGAGAAATAATCTGTGAAAGATCCGGCATCCTGAACCTGGGAGTGGAAGGGGTTATGGCGGTTGGAGCGGTGGTGGCATTTATCGTCACCATGACAACCGGCCAGCCCTGGCTCGGGGTTCTAGCTGCCATGGCTGCCGGCATGACCATCTCCATCATCCATGCCTTTGCCTCCATTACCCTCCAGGCCAACCAGGTGGTTTCGGGTCTGGCGCTTACCATGCTGGGGTTAGGTCTCTCCGGCATGCTGGGCAAACCCTATGTGGGCAAACCCCTTACCATAAAGATGAATGATCTTGCCATTCCCTATCTGTCGGACATCCCCTATATCGGAAAGATCCTGTTTTTCCAAAGTCCTTTTTTCTATCTGGCCATTTTTCTGGCCCTTGCCGCCTGGTTTTTACTGGAACGGACGCTTCTGGGCATCCAGATCCGGTCCACCGGAGAAAACCCCCGAGCAACGGAGACCCAGGGGGTCAATGTATTTTTAATCCGTTATTTTTCCGTCATCATTGGCGGGGGATTTTCCGCCCTTGCCGGCGCACATTTGTCCATCTCCTATTCAAAATCCTGGATTGAAGGCATGACCGCAGGAAGAGGCTGGATTGCCATTGCATTGACAATTTTTGCCCTTTGGAACCCGGGCCGGGCCATCTGGGCGGCCTTTCTTTTCGGAGGCATTTTTGTGGTCCAGTATTTAATGCAGCCTTTGGGAATTTCTCCCAACTTTCTATCCATGCTGCCCTATATCGCCACCTTGCTGATTCTGCTGCTCATCAGTTTAAAAGACCCTAAAAAACTCAATGCCCCGGCCATGCTGTCAGCCCCTTACAACCGCGGGGAAAGATAATAAAACCCTTTGACTTTTGCACTGATTTTCTTAATAATTATAAAGGTATAAGCCACCTGAAACAAAAAGGAGCCGTCATGTCAAAACCGATCCTGTCCATTGACGAAATATCCAAGATCTTCCTTAATACTGCCCAGAAGACACTTGAAACGACCACCAAACAAGCGGTCACCTATTCAACCACCATCCAGAAGATCCCCAAGGTTTCCATGAAACCGGATCTGACCTGTTTTGTTCAGTTTGACGGAGACTATATCGGGCTTGTTATCATGAATTTTTCAGCCGATGCCGCCTATGAAATTTATGAGAAATATATGCTGGCCATGGGGATACCAAAAACAGAATTGGCCACAGGCCTCTCCTCTGCGGAAGTCACCGACAGCATTGGAGAAATAACCAATCAGATCATGGGCCAGGTGATCAAGGATGTGGGAGAAACCTTTGAATTAAATGCTGTGTTTGGCCAGCCCAAGGCCTTGACCCTGAACTCAGCCATCACCCTTGTCATTGATGCGGATTATGCAGAAAACAGACGACTTTCCTTTAAAATTGGCAACTATAGTTTCCGCATTGAAATTGCCATGGAACATACAGAATTTATCCAGATCTAATTTTTCTGATTTACAGGCAAGGGTATTAATATGAAATTTTCCAGGCGTTTTCTGATCAGCTGTTTTATCCTCATTTTCCTGGGAACAAGTTATCCGCAGGTCTTTGCCATTTCCATTCCGGAAGAACAAAAACTTAGCAAAGAATTCATGGAAATGATGAAAGGACAACGGATCATCCTCCATGACCCCATTGCCATGCACATGATCAATACCGTGGGCTACCATATTCTGTCGGGTCTGCCCACCCAGCCCTTTGATTTTACCTTTTATCTGATCAATGATGATTCCTTTAACGCATTTGCCAGCCCGGCCGCCAATATTTTCATATATAAGGGGTTGCTATTTGCCCTGGATACCATTGACGAACTTGCCGGAATCATGGCCCATGAAATGGGCCATGCCGTAAACCGGCATGTTTCCCAATCCATTGACCGGTCTAAGTTGGTGAACTACGGCAGCATGGCCGGCATGCTGGCGGGAATCCTTGTGGGAGCGGCAGGGGGGGGAGGGGATGCGGCCTCGGCATTAACCATGGGCTCCGCAGCGGCCGGTCAGTCAGCCATGCTTGCCTTTACCAGGGAAAATGAAACCGAAGCAGACCAGAAGGCCTTCCTTTTTTTAAAAGAGACCGGCTATTCTCCCCAAGGACTCCTGTCCGGCCTTACCAAAATGCGGGCTTCCGATTATCGGGGGATGGAAGGCGTCCCGGATTATTTCAAAACCCATCCAGGCACGGGAAACCGAATTATCCATCTTGCCGGAATCCTGGAAAATTACACCCCGGCCCAAGCGATAAAAACACCCCCTGAAACCTTTGAGTTCAGCATGGTTAAATACCGGCTAATGGGACTTTACGGGAACCTTGACACAAGTTTTAACAAAGTTACCACCCTGCTGCAAGGTGAGCCCGAGAACCCGGCTCTCCTCTATGGAATGGGGCTGTTATATGCCCGAAAAAACCAGAGGGATCTGGCCATCTCCCACCTGAAAAAAGCCTTGTCCATTCGCTTATTTGAACCCATGATCCTGCTGGAACTAGGACGGGTCTATATCCATGATGGGCAGCTTGAATCCGCCAAAAATGTGCTGACAGGCGTCAAAGACAATCCCATAATGGGACTTTGGGCCAGGTATTATCTTGCTATTGCCCAGCTTGAATCCGGAGAGACCCTCGTAGCTGAAAACAATTTTAAACAGGTGCTGGATGAAGAGCCGGACGCCTTTCCCCGGGCTTATTATCACCTGGCAGATATCATGTCCCAGGAAAAAAACCTGCCCATGTCCCATTATTACCTGGGGGTCTACTATTCAGAATCCATGGATTTTAAAAACGCCATCCGCCACCTGAAAAGATCCCTGGAAAACCTGGAAGATCCTATGGCAAAGGAAGATGCCCAAAAACGTCTTGACGGCATCTATGCGCTGCCCAACGCCAAGAAATAATCATCCCCCCGATCATTTACTTTGATTTTCAATCGATGGTTTATAGCCCACCCAATAAATCAAATTTTATCAGACTTTATCAAAGGCTGAAAACTGCATGGTAAAAGTCCCCCTGCCCTGGGTGGCAGACCGAATCGCCGTGGAATACCCAAACATTTTCGACAAGGGAACCACGGCTTTAACCACCTGGATACCGGCCTTGGGATTGATGGATTCCACCTTACCGCCACGGCCGTTCAAATCGGAGATGGCATCTCCCATGTAAGCATCCGGCACAAAGACTTCCACTGACATGATGGGCTCCAAAAGTGCCATCGCAGCAATATTCAAAGCATTTTTGCAGGCCATTGATGCACACACGGAAAAAGAGAGTTCTGAACTTTTACCCTCTTCAAAGCCACCATCCGCCAGCACAATCCCCACATCCACCAGGGGATATCCCTTTAAAAATCCACCGTCAAGACTTTCCCGGATGCCGGTTTCAATGGCAGCCACATATTGTTCGGGTATCTGTTCTTGTGTAACCTCCGAGGTAAAGGTAACCCCTGCGCCCCTTTCAAGCGGCAACAGACGAATGGCCACCTTGGCATAATGCGCTTTCCCGGTAATCTCCCGTTCGAAAACAGCCTCCCCCCTTGCAGGGGAGGTGATCACTTCCCGGTAAACCACCTGGGGGCTGCCCACGTTGACCTTGGTGTTAAATTCCTTGAGCATCCGGGAAATAATAATTTCAAGATGGAGTTCCCCCATGCCCGAAAGGATTGTCTGGCCGGTTTCTTCATCCCGGCTCACCTTAAGGGTGGGATCTTCAATCATAAATTTTTCCAGCACACTGTCTATTTTTTCCTGGTCAGCATGGGTCTTGGGTTCAATGGCTATGGAAATAACCGGTGCCTCATATTCCATCTTTTCCAGAAATACCGGAAACTTCGGGGAACACAGGGTATCGCCGGTACCTGAATCCTTGAGCCCCACAAGGCCGATGATATCTCCGGCCGTTGCCTGGTCAATGCGCTCCCTTTTATTGGCATGCATCTTGAGCAGCCGGGATAATTTTTCAGTTTTGTTTAAAGCGGGGTTAAACACCTCGGACCCGGCGTCAATTTTCCCTGAATAAATCCTGGCAAAGGAAAGTTTTCTGCCCTCAATCATGGATACCTTAAAAATCAAAGCTGCCAGGGGGGCGTTCTTTTCGGGTAAAAATTCCAGTTCCTCTCCCGTCTCGGGATGAATCCCCATGATGGGCGGAACATCCTTGGGGCTGGGCAAAAACAATTCAACGGCATTGAGCAAAGGCTGAATTCCTTTGTTCTTCAACGCACTGCCGCAGAGCACCGGCACGATCTTTCTTTCAATGGTGGCCTTCCGAATGGCTTTGACAAGATCCTGACGCGGTATCTCTTGTTCTCCCAGGTATAATTCCATGATCTCATCATCCTGCTCGGAAATGGCTTCCAGCAGTCGTTCCCGGTATTCTTGTGCCAGTTCTTCAAATTCAGGATCAATATCAGAGATGGTAAAATCAGCCCCCAGACTTTCATCATCCCAGCAAACCTGCTGCATATCAACAAGGTCAATAACCCCTCGGAACCGATCCTCTGCCCCCATGGGCAACTGAATCACCACAGGGTTAGCGCCCAATTTTTCAACCATGGAATCAACGGCTGCAAAAAAATTTGCCCCGATCCGGTCCATTTTATTGATAAAAGCCATTCTGGGCACGGAATAACGATCTGCCTGCCGCCATACGGTTTCAGACTGGGGCTCCACCCCGCCAACTGCGCAGAAAACCCCGATGGCACCATCCAACACCCGCAAAGCTCTTTCCACTTCCACTGTAAAATCCACGTGTCCCGGGGTATCGATGATCTGGATCACGGACTGATGCCAAACACATGTGGTCACAGCAGAGGTAATGGTAATCCCTCTGTCCTGTTCATCCTGCATCCAGTCCATAACGGCTTCCCCGTCATGGACCTCCCCTATTTTGTAAGATTTTCCTGTATAATACAGGATTCTTTCCGTTACAGTGGTCTTGCCCGCATCAATATGGGCCATGATTCCGATATTTCTGATATTTGAGATATTTTTTTGTTTGCTCATTTTACAATCAACATATTTGGTTTATAAAAATATTTAAGACTGACATGACCCCCAAGGGTTGCCACATCAGATCCATTCACAAGTAGTTTCACCTGTTTCACCCCGGGAATGTTCAATGCCAGGGAATTCACTATTGAATAAATGGCCAAAAGCTCGGAAACGGTGTCCATATTTTTCAAACGACCGTCTTCTATCCCCAGGTCCACCCAGGCTCTCCCCTCTTCGGAAATAAACAGGGCAATCACCTGTGTATCCCTTGGAAAAGTGGGTGCCAGGTCCGAATTAGGGGGCCCTTCCATCAATGCCCCAAGGATGTCTTGACCCAATTCATGGGAATTCAAATTTGAAGGAAACCGTTTGGGCAAGGCCTTTAACACCCCTTTCCCCGGATCTGCAAAATATAAAAACCCGTCAAAAAGCCTGGTATTAAGCATTTCCTGGTTCATGCTATCTGGTTTCATGCTATTCGGGCCCAGACTATCCTGGCTGATCGTGTCTTGATTTGCCCCGACCCCTACCCCAGAGCCAGGTCCACACATTATCAAACAACCCAGCAGGACAAAAAAAACAATCCTATTCCTGTAAAGATTCATGGGGACATAGTCCATAATTTCATTAATTTAGATGGAAATTAATACAGTATCACCTCTGGTGTGTCAAGAAAATATACCTTGCAAAACAAGGACGGGTTTAATAAAATCAAGGGTCAAAACTTAAGAATACTGAACTTTTTCAATCAGGAGCATTCAAAAAAATTATGATTCCCGGGTTTGAAGCACTTGTGGAGCAGAGAATAAAAAAGGCCCAAAAAGAGGGGATCTTTGACAATCTTGCGGGCCGGGGGAAACCCCTTAAGTTCGAAGACCAGCATGTCCCCGAAGAGTTGCGGCTTGCCCATAAAATCCTTAAGAATGCTGGTTTTCTGCCCCCGGAAGTTGACGTAAGAAAAAAGATTACCCGGCTAGAACAATTACTTGGAGAAACCGGATACGATTCACAGGAAAGGTCAAAGGTTCAAAAAAAACTCAATTATCTTTTAACAAAACTGGGCACCACCAGGGGAGGATCACTCTCTTTCCCGATGCTCACCGATGAATACAGGGAAAATATAATAAAAAAATTATCATGAAAATTCCAAAAGCAGACAAAGAAGGACTCTTTAAAAGTATTTTCACAGCTTATTTTATTTTGCTGTTGCACGTGTTTCTATTGGCAGGCGTCGGCCTGTCAGTGGTTCTGTTCAAGGGCGTATACCATTATCTGCCTTATATAATGGGCGGTCTTGCCATCCTGGTGTTGTCCGTTGCCTGGATTATCTACCGAAGAATGCGGGAGAACTCCACGGATCTTCGAACCGTATTGTCCGCCCCTGAATTCCAGGACAGAACCGTTGAAGTTAAACTGCTGGGCGGCCTGGCATCTTTTAAGATAAAGGCCAAGGCAAACAATGGCTTGCTCCTTGATCACGCTTCACCCTCCTATTCCGACACCCACCTCATTGAGAATTCAGCGGACAAGGCAGGACGCAAGATGCTGGAACTGAATACGCTTTATGCCAGAGAATTGATCACCAAAGAAGAATTTGAAACCGCAAGACAAAACATTATCCAGGGATAAAATTAAGGAGCGTAAGATGAAAAAAATCAGACTGGCCCTTTTATCCGGCGGAGTCTCTTCGGAAAGAGAGGTTTCCTTGAACAGCGGTACCCAGGTATTTGAGGCCCTTGACAAGGACAAATATACGATCACCCGCTATGATCCTAAAACAGATTTACCCAAACTTGTGATGGATGCCCCCATCCTGGACGCAGCCCTGATCATTCTCCACGGACCCTTTGGCGAGGATGGCACCGTCCAGGGGCTTTTGGACCTTTTGGACATTCCCTACCAGGGGGCAGGAGTCCTGGGCTCTGCTGCTGCCATGAACAAGCTTGTGGCCAAACGCCTCTATGAAGGCGCAAAGGTCCCGACACCGCCCTATCTTTCCTTTTATATAAAGGATGACATCAACATTTCCGAGGTGGTCGGCAGCCTGGGCCTTCCTCTGGTGGTAAAGCCTGCCTGTGCCGGATCCAGTGTGGGTATGACCATTGTAAAGCATCAGAAAAATCTTGCCGCCGCCATCAAATTGGGATTTGAACATGATGACACCTTGATTCTTGAAGCCTATGTAAA
Organism: Desulfobacteraceae bacterium; assembly: GCA_016743945.1. GTDB lineage: Bacteria > Desulfobacterota > Desulfobacteria > Desulfobacterales > Desulfobacteraceae > NBML01. The sequence continues at coordinate 23,598 of JADGFI010000027.1, read as the reverse complement.
GGGCGTTGAGCTGACCTGCGGGGTACTGGGGAATGATACCTTAGAAGCCCTGCCGGTCATTGAAATCATCCCGGGTGACGCCCATGAATTTTTTGACTATAAGGCAAAATACGTGGCAGGAGAAACCCAGGAAATCTGCCCGGCCCGCATTGACGAACCCACCCGCTTAAAGGTTCAGGAACTGGCCATCCTGGCCCATAAAGCCCTGTTTCTCAAAGGATACTCCCGGACTGACATGATTTTAAAAGAAGATACACTTTCCGTGCTTGAAACCAATACCATCCCAGGCATGACCGCCACCAGCCTTTTTCCACAATCGGCACAGGTGGGCGGGTATTCCTTTTCAGCATTGCTGGACAAATTAATCCAATTGGCCATTGAAGAAAACAAACGAACAAATTTAAGGAGAGCAAGATGAGAATCCTCGTCATAGGCAGTGGCGGTAGAGAACACACACTGGTATGGAAAATATCCAAAAGTCCTTTGGTCGAAAAAATCTATTGCGCACCGGGCAATGCCGGCACCCACGATCTGGCCCAAAACGTTCCCATCAATGCCGAGGATATTGATGCATTGGCTGATTTTGCCAAGGAAAACCAGATTGATCTCACCGTAGTCGGCCCTGAAGGCCCCCTGGTAAAAGGGATTGTGGATGTATTTGAAGCCTTGGGCCTTGTGGCCTTCGGCCCCAGCAAGGCCGCAGCCCAGCTGGAAGGATCCAAAATCTTTTCAAAGAATCACATGCGCAAGTACAATATCCCCTGCGCCATGGGCAAAGCCTTTACCGATGCAGCCAAAGCCAAAATCTATGCCAGGGCCCTTGGTGCCCCCTGCGTGGTCAAGGCCGATGGACTGGCAGCGGGCAAGGGAGTGATCATGTGCGCCACCCTTGAAGAGGCCTATCAATCCATTGACGAGATGCTCACACAAAATGTGTTTGGGGATGCCGGTGCCATTGTGGTGGTGGAAGAATGCCTGAAAGGAGAAGAAGCCTCGTTTATCGCCCTCTCCGATGGCAAGACCGTATTGCTCCTACCTGAATCCCAGGACCACAAACGGGTGTTTGACAATGATGAAGGCCCCAACACCGGCGGCATGGGTGCCTATTCCCCAGCGCCTGTCCTGGATCACCTGCTTCGAGAAAAAGCCATGCGAGAAGTCATGATCCCCACCATCCAGGGCATGGCCAAGGAAGGCACCCCTTTTAAGGGGGTTCTCTATGCCGGCCTCATGGTGGACAAGGATCAGATCAAGGTGCTGGAATTTAATACCCGCCTGGGAGATCCCGAAACCCAACCCATTTTAATGCGCCTTGAAAATGACCTGGTCCCCCTGATGGAAGCCTGCTGTGACGGTACCCTGCACAACCACACCACTAAAATTGATCCAAGGGCCGCCATGTGTGTGGTCATCTCTTCAGGCGGATACCCCGGTTCCTATGAAACAGGCCATGAAATCCTGGGACTCAAACAAGCCAATGAAGTAAAAAACACAGTGGTGTTCCATGCCGGCACCGGCATGGAGGGAAATACCGTTGTATCTGCCGGCGGCCGGGTCCTGGGCGTCACCTCCCTGGGGGATACCGTGGAAGAGGCCATTAACACCGCCTATACCGCATGTGACAAAATCTCCTTTAAAGACCACTTTTATAGAAAAGACATTGGCGCCAAGGCCCTGAAACGCCTGTCCATCCCCCCCAAAGTCGGGGTGATCATGGGCAGTGATTCGGATTTTCCCGTCATGGAAAAAACCCTGTCTATTTTGAAAAAATTTGACATCCCCTATTATGTCACCGTGGCATCGGCCCACAGAACACCGGATGCTGCGGCCAATCTGGCAAAGGAGGCCCGAAGCAAAGGGGTGGCTGTATTGATCTGCGGTGCCGGCCATGCCGCCCACCTGGCCGGTGTCATTGCCGCCCACACCACCCTGCCCGTCATCGGCGTCCCCATTGATTCCTCGGCGCTTCAGGGCATGGACAGCCTATTGGCCACGGTCCAGATGCCCCCGGGCATTCCCGTTTCCACCATGGCCATCGGCAAATCCGGAGCCTACAACGCCGGTATTTTTGCAGCCCAGATTCTCGGAGTAGACAATCCCCAAATGGCTGAAAAACTGGCTGCATTTAAACGGGAAATGGCTGACAAGGTGACAAAAAAGGCCCGTTCATTTGCCTGACCAGATAAAACCAGGCCAAATAAAATCGGGCAAGGCAACGATAATCCGGGTGGGCCTAAATGACCCAATAGAGTTTACCCACCCGGACCATGCCGCTGTCATTGAAGCCGGAAAGATCATCCGCAACCAGGGGATTGTCATCTTTCCGGCCCAATGTCTTTATGGATTGGCAGCCAATGCCCTGGACCCTAAAGCCATACAAAAAATTTTCGATCTCAAGCAACGGCCCAGAAATAACCCCATCCTTGTCCTGATCCAGAACCAAAAAGACCTATCCCCTATTGTAAAACACATCCCCGATTCGGCCCGGATTCTCATGGAAAACTTCTGGCCCGGTAATTTAACCCTTGTTTTTGAGGCAGCCGAAACGGTATCCCCCCTGCTCACCGCCCGTACAAAGAAAATCGGCATCCGGGTCCCGGTCCACCCCGTGGCCCGTGGCCTGGTACGACAAGCCAAAGGACCGATTACAGGCACCAGTGCCAATTTTTCGGGCCAGCCTGCCTGCAGCCATGTCAGCCTATTGCCCCCGGCCATGGTCCAGGGAGTAGATCTGATTTTAGATGCAGGCCATCTCAAGGGAGGGTCCGGATCCACCATCGTGGATGTGACCTGCGAACCGGTCCGCATTCTCCGCCAGGGAATGGTTTCCGCCATACAAATTTCTCAAGCCCTTACCCCTCTCATATGAACATGAAACTACCCCAAAAAACCACGGAAGACCGTCCCACGGGTATCTTTGATTCCGGTGTCGGAGGGCTTTGTGTTTTCAGCGAAATCAGAAAACGTCTTCCCCATGAATCGATTCATTATTTTGCCGACAGCCGCAATTGTCCCTATGGATCCAAAACAAAAGAAGATGCCCTTTCTTTGTCCAGAAAGAATATTGAGTTTCTTCTAAAACAAGATTGCAAGTTGATTGTTATAGCCTGCAACACCGTGACAGCCGTTGCCATAGACCATTTCAGATCAGAATATAAGATACCCTTTGTCGGCATAGAACCGGCATTAAAACCGGCTGCACTGCAAAGCAAAACCAAAAAAATCGGTATCCTGGCCACTGAAAATACCCTTAACAGCAGGCGGTTCAAACAAACTTTTGAAAAATATGCAACCGGCCTGGAAGTTTTTGTTCAACCCGGATACGGCCTGGTCGAGCTGGTCGAGCGAAGAACCCAGAACAGTGATCAAGCCCGGCGCCTTCTAACCCGATACCTGTTGCCCATGATGGATAAAGGGGTGGACACCCTTGTGCTGGGCTGCACTCATTATCCTTTTTTAATGGAAACGATTAAAAAAGTGACAAAAAATCGTGTCACCATCATTGACCCCGCCGATGCCGTTGCAAATCAGGCAAAAAGACTGTTGATCCAGTTTAATTTGGCCTCAAAGACAAACCATCATCCCCTCTTCCATTTTTTTACAACAGGTGACAAAAAAATTGCCCAAACCTTTATCGATCATACAATAAAAACCCCTTACAGCCTTAAGCAAGTGGATATTTAATACGGAACCGGATATTACTGATATTGCATGGCATATTTCCTGTTTCTTTCCCGTCTCATAAAATTGGTATGGAATCAATATTTGCCAGGATACCCCGGTACCTGTATGCACAACTTTGGGGCAATACACCAAGACCGCATAATTTTATTGACAAAACCCTGATTATCCTTTAAAAAAAGACTTCCATGCCGGAGTGGTGGAATTGGTAGACGCAGAGGACTCAAAATCCTCCGGGCGCAAGCCCTTGCGAGTTCAAGTCTCGCCTCCGGTACCAGCTTTAAAAAAGGGTTTAACCGTTTTCGGTTAAACCCTTTTTGTTTTTGCAAATGGAGCCAGGAAGCAAGAGGCAATTTTTTTTCATGTCCCTCCCACCCCCCTCGGACTTAACTCCTGTGGACTCCATAGCAATCTTATAATGAAAAGCAGCCGCCAGCAGCACCACCACGCCCTTGATTCGGGCAGTCCATCTAAAGCCTTTCCGTCCGGTGCACAGGTCCAAGGCAACACGACCACGCCCCGCTTACAATTTACCAAACAGGAAACCAAACTGGTAACTATTTGGTATAATTAGGTTTTTCCTTGACATGATTTCAGAATTGTAGTTTAAGGGTTTGATTCTTAAAAAAGGAAAAAACAATCGCATGACAAAAAGAAGTTTTATTGACAGATGGGAAGACCGAGAAGAATTAAACCTCTATGAGTATATGGATTCACAGGAAGGGTATATTGATTTTTGCGCTGCATTAAACCACGTAATTAATTTTCAAAAGAAAATAACGGTAGAAGAGATAAGCAAGAGTGCCGGATATACTATAAAGACGATCAAAAGTATTATGGCTGGAAACGGCCAAAGATACTCCAACAAATACTATGAAATTGCAACTTCCTGTGGTTATGGTGTTATTCAGTTTTATAAATTGGGAGATCTTTTAACCAAGGGGACGTATGACCCAACTGCGGATTATATTCCAACCCTTGATGACAATCCCCAACGAAATAGAGAAAAAAGATTATTGGAAAAATTTAAAAACCCTTCTATTGCCAAAGAAATTTTGAAACGCTTATTGAAGCTCGAAAAAATAAATCAATTGGCTTTCGTCAAGGTCGTTGGTGTCATTGATGATGAAATTCAAAAACAAAGCGAACTCATTGAAGATAAAATGAATAAATAGCAAGCACACTCCCCCTCTTTCGATAGATGGGCAGGGTAGGAAAACCAGAAGATTTTTGGATTCAAGTGGTGCTTCAGGATATGTTGTGGGCGGCGGGGCTTGATTTCCTGGAGACGGGTAAATAGGCCCTATGATTTTACCTTGTATTTGTATTTTTATTGCACCACGGCAACACACCCGGCCAGCGTCCAGGCTTCCATGGACCCCGTTTCAATTTTAAAAATCGGTGCCATGGTCCGGTCAATTATTTTGACTTCAAAGCGTGGGTTTACAACTTCCAGCACTTCCCAGGAATCAAGCATTTTTACAAGGGCCTCGTCCGCCGCTTCCCCGTCACCATTGCCCAGCAAATCTTTTAGTTTTTTAACGGGGTCCGGGGAAAAGACATAACCACACCCTTTCTTTATGATAATTGTGTCATAGGGCCTGGACAACAACTTGGGCCTTTTCCTTTCCTGGCGGATCATTTGAGGCATCCCAAAGAGCAATGGCTCCCACCACATCAATACAACCCGCCATTGCAATGAAGATAAGGCTGTGATAATTCTTTCCTTATAATTCGTGTAAGTGATCATTTATATTATTTGTTTTCTGAGGTTTAAAAATGAAAATTATCCAAACTTCCATTGAAGATAAAAGCTCGAAAACCAGAAAATTGTTCAATTCAGGATTTCTAACAATTGGAAATTTTAGAGATATTCTTTTAGTATTGCTCCTTGGGCTTGTTATTTACAAATTTGCGGTAGCACAGATTAGTTTGAATTTTAAAGATTTTCAATTTTCTGATTTTTTATCGATGGTTATGGCTTTTTTCGCCATAGGCTTATCTGTTGCATTTTATTTTAAGGCTACAGAAACCAGTAATAGGTTCTATGATAACACTTACAAATTCACACAAGACACATCAAAAATTTTAGGGCGGATAGAAAGTGGGTTTGGTGAAAGACTTAAACATATTGATGAAAACTATTCGGATATAAGCACCAAATTTGACATGCTTCGAACTAAACAAGCAGGATATGAAGAGGAGGTAAGAAAAGGAGAAGAGTCAACAAGTAAAACCTCCTCGGAAATAAATGAGATAATTGAAGCCTATAGTAAAAAAGCCCAAATTAATGATACTGAAAAAGTCGAGTTTAAAAATTTACTTGCAAAAAAAGAGGATGAACTTTTATTTTCTGCTACAGAGTTAAATAAATATAAAACTGAATTAAACAAATTAAAAAAAATAAGGGCTGAGAGAGAAACCGAACAGCAAATTAAGAATATTCATAGCCAATTATCTGCATTTGATAAAGCGAGACTAATCACTTTTATAGAAAAAAATATAGGATTTGATGTGATTATGAGTGCCTCGCCCAATTACTTGAAAAACGAGATTCAAATTATAGAAAAAAGATGGCCTTTTATATGGGCAGTATTAAGTAAGTTAAATCTAATTGATAATGATGGTCGATTGACAAGAATTGGTATTCAGTTTTTAATGTATATTGCACAAGAAGAGAATACTATCAATTTCTAAGTAAAACGAACTTATTATAATACGATTGAAACAGCCCCAAGAAAAAAAGATTTCCAAGGGGCCGCACCTGAGGAATGGCGCTTTTTATCCTTTGGCTTTTTCCCCGCCAAAAACACGCATAATTAATGGTTCCAAATTCTTAACAGTCCTTTCACCAAACAGGAAACCCAGGACCAAAAGATTGATCACGATCAAGCCTAATTCCTGTTTTTCATGTTTGGCGGCCCCGGTCCCGGCAAACCAAACATAATCCAAATACATGGGATAGAATCCCCACGCCGGGCGCTGGACCCCCCGCAATAATATAATAACATTCCGAGGAGGGGAAGGGTTTATAATTATTTGGCCGTGCCTCTCTGGTCCCTTATCCTTCTTATCAAGATAGGTGGGCATTGCCGTCAAGTAATTTATGTAATAAGATTATTCTGGCGTAATCAACCAGAATTTACTATATCTCGAATTAAATTTACTGTTAAATGACATTAAAACACTCATGATATACTGATCTGAAAACCATTTTTTATGCAATAAGGAGTACATATGAATCTACAAAACTTGTGCGCCAGCCTAATTTTTATAGCCATATTATTCCTATCTTCAAACTCAATGGCCGAAACAGTAATAGAGGCAAAAAAAGAGTTCTCTGCAAAATCCGAAGAGGTGGTTTTGCTCAAGGCACAGCTGAAATCAATTGAGGGGCACCAATCTCAGTTAATTTCAATCATCCAATGGTCGCTTAGCTCGATAATTGCTATGGCTTTGGGCTTAGCTGCATTTAATTGGTATACAAGTAAAGTTTCATATCAGCGGGAAATTCAGGCAATCATTCAGGAAAGCAATGCCAAATTTAATGAATTGAATTCTCAACTAATAGGTAGTTTTGATGACCATTCAAAGAAGCTATTAGCAGGATTAGAATCAAAAAAAGATGACATCAAAAATTTGGTAATTAAAGAACTCCAAAAGAAGTTCGATAAACAAACTGCGATTTTAAACGGCTATAAATCTCGAATTTTAAGTCTGGAATATGCCACGACAGAGCGGTTGGCCGAAGAGGCAATGAGCAAAGGACGTCTTGATTGGGGCATACATAATTATTGCGAACTTTTAGGTATATCGGTAAAACAGGGCTCCGATTTCTACCAAGCTGGTGAGATATTAGATGAAATATCTAAGGCCTTAGATAATCCCAAAATTTCTATGTCGTCTGATACTATCTCAAAAACTATTGCTACATTGCAAAAGTTACCTGAGAGGCATAGTGCTGTTGCTGAAATTCTTATCAAAAAAATAAATAATGGTCATGCGAAAATCGCCTAACAAACCCCTGTTAAAGGTAAAACTAAGCTGTGCTTCGAGTTGCCCAAGAGCGAGTCGTTAAAAATCAAGAATATATATTAATAACCGCCCTGAAAAGGGTTTTCGCAAAATAAGGCAATTAATATATTAAACTCCCGGCAACAAAAAACCCAGGTCATATGACAAGGATTTTTCTTTTTCAGGGGAGGACCAACCAACCACCAGCTTTACAAAACAAATCGTGGTTTTGCTTTTCCCCGCGCCCTCATGGGGATTATATGAATACTTTAGAGGATGGTACATATGCCTCTATGCCCAGACTTGATTATACGCTTGCCCTGTCTCCCCTGGGCCAGGGGCGGAAAGGATGCAAAGGCCAATTTTCTGATTAATAAATTCATCCACTATTTTCGGTAATGCCGTTTCATGTAATCCCGCCGCCTGGCTTTGGCTTAACTGGAATGGCAAATCTTTTTTATTAGCCATTGCAGGGGTCCCCCAAATTTTTCATATGAAGTGAGAGAAAGTGCGTTCGCTGACCCATAATGCGCCCTATGGGAAGGACCCGCCCGGACAATTATAGGCGGGCGGCAATATTTTACCTTTGCATTTTTCAGCGGGGAATGATTATCTCCAATAAAGTGTAAAGGATTGTTGATTAATGTGAAAATGTCTTTTCCCATATATTTGAATCGAAAAATATGAATTGATAATCAGAGATACTTTTGATAACTGATAAATATTACTTTTTGAAAATTTACAATTAGCAAAAAATCATTGATAGTTTCCACCCTAAAATTAAGGAGTTGTGAATTGAAGCGAGGATATTTGGGAGTACTCGAATCTGCATTTTTAGCTGGTAAATTTGACGGTGGGATATCAGATTTAGAAGAGCAAGAACATAAAATTAATAAAAATGTTACACCTATAGAAAAGATGCTTTTTGTATCAGCCTTTCAAGGAGGTATAAACGAATTTGTAACCATGATTGATCCAAAGGTTAAATACCCTGGCGACCAATTTTTAATTAACCGATTAAAACAACCAAACGAATCAAGCGCTAAAATAATACCAGAGGTCATAGAAGTTTTTAACCGATATGTTTCTGAGGAAGAGTCACAGAAAGTAGTTATGATTATGTCATTCGTTTCTGATTTGATCATGGCTATGAAAAACAATGCCTCGGTTCTTAACGTGAGTGGAATTCCTTCAATTTCTAAGGTAAAGAAGGATTTGCCCCCTGAGCTTTCTATTCCGATAATAAATATTATTTCTCAATTGAAATCTACAAATGTGTTGTTGCCCGTTCCGTCATCTACAGTAGAAAAGGATGAAGTAAATAGACTGCGGATTATATTGGAAAGCAATACATTTTCAACGTATGCGATCTCACACAAAAACCTCGAAGAGGCAGCCATAGATAAGAATAAAACGATTGAAGATATAAAAAGGAAAGGATTGATTTTATTAGAAAAAGGAAAAGATATTTTATCGAGTAAGTGTGTATCATTTAATATTATACCTGTTATGCCAAAGATTGTAGATGTTGCTTTTGGTAAATTCCCTGGATTATTGTCACAAATTGCTGGTGATAGTGCAATGCAACTTTTAAAAAACAAAAAGAGTATTGTAATTTATCAATTTAGTGATTGGGCAACTGAATATATTCATATGTATAAATTAAATTCTAAAAAAAACAATGAATAGAATAAAAGGAATTAAATAAATGGACACCAATGCAATAATGGTTGTATTTGAAAAAGCTATAATGGCAATGGCAAAATCTACCCCTATTATTGGTCCAGTTGCAGGAGTGTTATTAGATTCTGCAAAAGATGCTGAAACGGCATCGCAAAGCGGCGAATTGTCTAAGTTAACGGAAGAAGCCAAGCGGCAAGAGATTTCTTTGCACATGGCAAAAATTCAAGCTCAAGTTGCTCAAGAGCTTGCAATTGCACATAGAATTGAAAATGCCGAAGAAGTAGAAATCGAAGAATATTATGAAGGCTCAGGAAAAGGTCGCGCAGGCATAGGCACCGATGGTGTGTCTGTAGATTTGTCTGTTGGGGGTGAAGGTCGAAAGGTTACAAAGCGAGTGTATAGGTTCACAGGGAATAGAAGACAAGAAAACACATAACTAAACGCTGACAGGCAAGCCGCAGATGTTCAAAGATTAAACTATATAAACCTGAGATAGCACCAAACGGCATTCTTTCAACTTCCATTCTATAAAGTACCAGAAGGAAATCAACCCCTTTTTTCTCTTTTATTTTTAGGCCATATTACACCTCTCCGATTCTTGTCGGTTTTTTTAACACGCATGAAACCGGCTTGATTTTTTTTTAATCATAGATTCTCAAAATTCTGCCTTTATGGTGGAATCCCATATCCCTTATGTCCAATTTTGGCATATTGGTACAACAAGATCTCTCAATATAAATTCAAGGATCAGAGCACCTTTGAGCCATATTTTGATATTGGAGCGGACATGGTAAACATTTTAAAGTAAGCCGTCATTTATCCGAAGTAATACGACAATATAAAAATAGCCATCCTGCCCGCATAAATTTTGAAATCTCAAACTATAAAAATGAAGCCAGGCCTGTGTTTATTTATAATCCAAGCTCTATGCCATAAAGAGTCTGTACAACATTGCGCCACTGGCCTAATGGCCTATCTTTATCAAAGGCAAACTCTAATGCATCTTTTCTTTTCCATTTTTCACGAAATGTGGACCAGGTTAATAAATAAAAATGAGCCCTTTCCTTCTTAGGGGTCCTTGTATCTCGCAGACTTTTAGGAAGATACGTTTGAGACGTTCGCATCAAGCACATTGCCATCCGCAGGTATCGCCTGCTCATGCCAAAACCTGCATGCTGCCCTTGTGCACCTCGTCGCTTGTGATCAAGCTTTAACTCTTCAGGCCCATTTATCCCTATATGGTAACCCGATCTTACAACATAGTCTTTAAGGATACGATTGCAGCGTTTTGCCACTTTTCTCACTTTAGTTTTGCCCTGGACCCCACCAGTTTGTTTAATCCTTGGAACAATGCCGGCATATGAAACCAACTGGTTTAAAGATTTCTGTTTATCCGGATCACCAATCTCAGCACAAACACCAGCAGCTAAAACGATCCCGATGCCCCGGATACTGGTCAAAAAAGCACCAGGGGTTTGGGCTAAATGTTCAGCAATTTCCTTTTCCAACTGATGAATATTTTCCTGAAGGCAGACAAAAAGCTTGACCTGTTGTTGTAAGGAAAGCTGTAGGGTTGCAATATATTTTGCCGGTGGCTGGAGAACCTGACATGTATATTTTTGGAGGTGTTCCGCACAGAGATCAGCATGATGAACTAAATTACGGGCCAGAAACCGGGATAGTGTCGATCGGTTACGCCGGCAGATTTGGTGCACGCTGAACCGATTACTCATCAACGCTAATGATCCCCTTGAGAATGGAAAAATCCCACTTTTTTTTTCGTTCAAAAAACCAGGGAAGATCTGATCAACAAGGAAGTGAATTCTACGTTTAACCCCAGTCATCATTTGAACCAGTTTTCGCCTTTGCTGGACCAGCATTCGTAAATTCCAATAAATGCCTGTTTGGGCAGGAGAGCAGTTCCCTTTGTATTCGAGAAGCATTTTACAGATCCCCAGTAAATCCAGGATATCCGTGCTTGCCTGTTTGTTATCACGATGCTTCTTTGCATCACAGGCATTTACTCCGGCAACTACCCAACTGTCTGAACGTAAAGCTGCAATAAAATTATCAGCATAAGAGCCGCAGTCTTCACCTCCGAAAAAGACATGCTGACTGGCAATTCCACGGTGCTGGCAGGATTTTTTAACCTGATTCAGCAGATAATTTTTGCCTTCCAACGAATTCTTGACTGAAAACGGTTTTCGTAGGATATCCCCGTTGCCATGGCAAAACATAACAACGTGATCTTTTTTTGCATAATCCATTGGGATGCACATAACTTTGTTCCTGTCTCCTGCAGACTCAAAAAGGCTAAGAATTTCTTGACTTTGGTTACGATAAATGTTTCGTTTTCTCATGGGGTTCCCCTCCTTAAGTTCTTCAACTGCTTTATAGCAGATTGATATAGTAACTCTAACACCGATTTAAATCGGATGTTTATTATTAGGGGAGCCCCTCCTTTTTGCTGTTGGTATTTTAAACTATGATTAGCTGTTCGAATATAAATATTTAATACCAAAGAATAGAATCGTGAGTGTGTGTGAGCTCGCCTAAAGGCTCACACACACTCACGATATCTATTTCTTTCATGGTACCAATATATAGATCACATTTTAGCAGATTTTAAAAAAAAAATCCTTCCCGGGGCCTAAACAAAAATCAAGTTGATCCAATATAATTTAACGGCATTTTGATTGATTTTATTATGTCTATTCCCCATATATTTGAATTATCCATAATTCTGTTTGTCATGATAATCTGAGTGTTATCCTGTTAGAAAATAGATTTTTATTAAAGTAAGATGTTGCCACTCCCATTCTTTTTTGGTAATTTGTGATGGTTACCTGCCAATCGAAGTTATACAAAAAAAAATAATGAACTTATTGTTCGCCTTCCATAACTCACAACCCAAAAAGAGGTAATAAATGAAAATCATAAATCAATTTATTGCAACTATTGTTATTCCTTTCGCAATTATGAGCGCATGTCCCACCGTCGAAGCCGAAGAGCCTTCCGCTTTCGGATCAGGCTTTGACGTACAGGATTTCTATAAGCCCTTCACGCGAGATGACATTACTCCGAAGAACCAGCAGAAGTGGCCATACTACAAACATGTCAGCGCTCACTGGGATGAATTTGCCTTGCACGGTACTGCTAAGATTAGCCCGTCAAAGAATCCAGCTGAACTTAAACTGGCGCAGGATCGCTTGGATCTAAATACTGAGTACCAGGACGGAAAGTCCTTCCTCGATTCGATGGTCGACACCCAGGTGAAAGGGTTCGTCGTCTTGAAGGATAACGTAATTCTGGCCGAGTTCTACGATAACGGGTTCAACGTTACCGATACGAACCTCCTGCAATCAGCGGCCAAGACTTACGCTGCCATTCTTGTTCATCAATTGGTCGATGCAGGCAAGATAAAGCTCGACGTCAAAGTTGAGAACATTCTCCCCGACTTTAAGGGCACTTCCATGGGCGTGGCTACTGTGCAGCAGGTGCTCGATCACACCAGCGGAATGCCGCAGTTATTGGACTTCCACACACCAGGTGCTCTGGGCCAGCTCTGGGAAATCGAAATCGGGCTCCAAAGTGGCAAGCCCCGAGGGCACAGGGCCTTAATAACAGAGACCAAGGCCAACAAGAAGCCAGGGGAAACCTGGCAATACAGTGACATGAATACCGACACACTTGGTCTCTTGGCCGAGAAGGCAAGCGGCAAGAAACTTCCGGAACTCCTCTCTGATCTTTACGTAACCATAGGTGCCAACCATGAGGGGTCGATCGCGTTAACCAGCGACGGCACCTACTCGCCCTGTTACGGCATCAGCACTTCGGCTCGTGATTATGCGTTCTTCCACCAATGGATAGCCCAAGGCAAGGCGCCTAAGAGTTATTACGCTTCGGTGACGGACATTAAAAAATCCAAGTTCTCGAAAACCAACCCGCTGGCTGACTCAACCTTTCCGGGCGTGGAATATGGATCCCAATCCTACTACATCGTGAAAAACGATGTGATTTACTCAAGCGGTTCCTATGGTCAGCAGGGGTACAGCGATCTGAAAAATGGTCTCTCGATCGTTTTCCTGTCCGATTGGGCAGTTAATTGGGAAGTCGCCAAGGGAAACGACAATCGTGCAAGGGCCATCGCTATTATCAATCACCTTAGACTCGAGTCCTCTTCTAATTTTTTGCTCCGCCAGTAGGTTGTGGGTCAAATTCGCTCCATCGGAGAGGAATACAATCAATAGGAGGCGAATAAGACGCTACACCGGAGGCAGACGAGTTGCGCCTGTGAGATTTACCGTTAAACTATATAGACCAAGGGCATCATCCCCAGCCATGTTTCCATATTAAAGTTGATAATATATAAGCAACCGTAACCAAGGTGGAATGACAGCCGACTTCCTAACCTATTATTTTTGACATTTTTAAGTTTTCATGTATCTTGTAATTATGGATGATCCCAATTTTGAAGAATTAAAACAGGTTATACACGAACATTGTGAGGAAACAGGCCTTAACTATGATGACTTCGTTGATATCTTTGGGCCTCAAATAATTAGCCCTGAAGCGTTCGATATATTCTTTGAGAATCCATTTAATTCTGTTTCCAAAATGGCACAAGAAATGCGGATTGAGCTTCTGATTGATATATTGATTACTTGATTCCATAGCTTGAAAATACCCCATTAGGGTTTAAATTTAGTGAATGAATAAATCCGCAATCAAGCATAAGAAATTCCATAAAATAACATTACTTTTTTTATTCATTTGTGTTTTGTCGTTTCAAAACAATGTCGCAGTAGCCAAAAACCTTCGGTGCCAAGGGCGTATCGTATCTATAGGAGACACCAAAGCAGAGGTGTTGGATATGTGCTATCAACCGAGCAAACGGGATCAATGGGAAGAAGGCCACGGTGGTACTATTGTGCAAGTATACGATTACAAAACTGAGCGATATATAGCTCCCAAACGACTCGAATCCCCGATAAAAATGGAGCGTTGGACTTATAATCTTGGTTCCAATATGTTTATACGATATCTGACCTTCCAGAATGGAGAATTGATCAAAATTGAAACCGGGGAAAAGGGCAGCGACTGAAATATATCTGTTGCTCTAATATCATCTTTCCAGTGAACCCCATAACAACCAGAGAATAACCATCCCGTGTCATTTTGTACATGGGTCTTTTTTGACCATTTCCATCCACATAAGACCCCGGGCTGAAAATTCAGCCCGGCGAATTCGCCGCTACAGCCAAGGCTCTCCAGTATTCTGAGGGCATTTTTGTGTCTCTTCCCAAATGTCTCTGCAAGGGCTTGTTATGATGTCAATCCTGGCGGCTTCACATCTTGCTTTAAAGGAGTTCCCTGCGAATGGATGGCAATGTCTACCAGAAGATTTATCGGGCTTATTTGGGGCATTTCTTTTTTGGGAGTTGAGTCTTTTGGGGGAAACTCTATCTCCAAATAAGTTGATTTTCATGCCAGCAGAATTGAAGATTGTGGCACACAAAATATTGTGGTCTGAAAAATATAAAAAAAGCAACCAATTACAGATAAGATGAGAAGGCTGCTACCCTAAAATTATGGTATAATTACACTCACACTTTTTTAAATACGCAGTCATATAGCTGCAAAAAAAGGAGGGAAACCAGCCATGAAAAAGGATATCACAATTGGGATGGACTTAGAAGACCAGAGCCATGTGGTGGTAGTTTTGGATAAAGATGGCGATGAAATAGAAATGAGAACCATCAGCAATAATGAATTTTCCCTTGTAGAATTTTTCTCTCAATATCCTAAAGCAACCGTTGCCATTGAAGCCGGTACACATTCACCCTGGATAAGTAGACTGTTAAAAGAAATTGGCTGCAAAGTGTATGTTGGCAACCCACGAAAACTACGCATAATCTGGGATTGTAATGATAAATCTGACAAACGAGATGCAAGAATACTGGCAATGGTTTGCAGAGTTGAACCCAGGTTAATGTGGCCGGTAAAGCATCGAGACAAGCAGGCATATGCTGATTTGGGAGTTATTAAAGCAAGGGATGCCTTGGTTCAAAACCGTGTCCGATTGATCAATCATGTCCGGAGCGTAACAAAAACCTGTGGTTATAGAATCCCCAAATGCAGTACCCCCAGTTTTTCAAAACGAGCACCGGACCACATACCTCCGGAATTAGAAGAATCACTTGCACCATTATTATTGACCATTGATCTTCTGACCCAGCAGGTCAAGGAACTGGATCGTCAAATTAATAAGCTGTGCCAGAAATATCCGGAAACGAAATCATTGCTTGAAGTACCAGGAGTTGGCCCTGTTACAGCGTTGGCATTTATTTTGACAATAGACGACCCCCATCGTTTTATAAAAAGTCGACAGGTTGGGGCTTTTTTGGGATTAACCCCACGCCGAGACCAGTCCGGGAAATGCGATAAACAATTAAGAATCAGCAAAGCAGGGAATACATATTTAAGATCATTGCTTGTTAGTTGTGGCCAATACATTCTCGGTCCTTTTGGCCCTGAAAGTGATTTGCGCAATTATGGAATATCAATAGTTGTCCGAGGTGGTAAAAATGCAAAAAAACGTGCAGTGGTAGCTGTAGCCCGCAAGCTTACAGTGTTGTTGCATCGGTTATGGGTAAGCGATCAATCGTATAACCCATTTTATAAAAATGTTGCTCAAGATGCAGCATAAAGAAGGATTGATTTTATAAACCCAAGACGACACTGTCCAGGAGACTGCGGACTTTCCCTTGCACCGATTAGCTGCCGCTAATAAACAACGAGTGGGCCTTACAGATTGCAGCTCCTGCCGACGGATCTTAACATGCACCGGGACAATGGCAGGTCTCAAAAAGAGTGCGAATGGAAGCGTGACGGTCTGGGTTAATAAAAAATAGGGTGTTCAAAACCCGCTCCAGCAAAAAGTCAATTCCTTCGACGTGGCAATTTGGAGGCCCATTCTCGGAACTGACTTCTACCTTCGCTGGCGTATGTGGTAAATCAAAAACTGTTGTAAGATCCGGATTAAATTTTCTCGAGAAAATCATCCGAATTTGACGCTTAAATTGAGTAAAAAACTGTCTTGACATTGGGGTCCATTATATTAACACCGCCCAGTCAGTTGTTGATTATAAATTTTTTATTCATATTCAGAAGAATATGTTTCTCCATACGAATGGGAATAGAGTTCAAAAAGGTTTCCAAATGGGTCTTCCAAATAGACCATTTTATAAGGCTTACTCTCATCTTCAGGGTGATACCTCATAATGTCCATTCTTGCCTTTCCTCCATATTGTTCTGTTCTCTCAATGACTCCTTCGAAATCATCTGTTTCTAAACAAAAATGGAAAATACCAATTTTAGTAAAGTCGACGTTGTGCTTCTCTTCTCTTTCTTTCATTTCAAACAACTCAAACCCGACACCATCTTTAGTCACAAGGTGTGCGATGTTAAACCCTTTGAAACCGCTTCCAAATACTGCAATACACATTTTACCGATTGCTGTTTCTTTCTCTTCCATCACTTTAGACTTGCCCATGACTATTTCAAGACCAAGTGCCTTAGTATAAAACTCTATAGCTTTATCCATCTCTCCAACCATAATTCCGACATGACTCATTTTCATGGTGACCTCACTTTTATGTTAGTTGTTATTTATTATTGTTTAGGTGTTGTCCCGGTTACAATGATACTATATCTATTAAAAATAGAGTGACAAGAAGGCACGATTTTGTTCGAAGCGAACCAATTGGTTCGAATCAGCTTGTTTAGTGAGTTTTCAGTTTAATTATTTTTTTAGGTCGAAAGGATATTATGATTAAATGGAATGGGAAGCAGTATCATTGCCCTGTTGAAGTTGCCATGAATCAGCTAAGTGGGAAATGGAAGAGTCTCATGCTTTGGCATTTGAATGATGGAACAAAACGCTACAAAGAATTGGAGAGAATAGTGCCTGGAGTCAGTCAAAAAATGCTGACACAGCAACTCAAGGAATTAGAAAAGGACGGGTTGATATCTCGAACTGTCTATCCGGAAATACCACCAAGGGTTGAATATAGCTTAACCGAACTTGGTAAAAGTGCCTTTCCCATTTTAAAATTGATGCACTCTTGGGCTGTTGAAGAACTGGGACTTAGTGATTCAGAAAAATAAAACCCCACAATATGTCCATAATGTGTCGCTGAGATGCCTGTCAATATTGGCGTTTAATTCTTTTTCAAGTGCTTAGGGGGCTCGAAATCCGGTAGTGAGCCTTGATGCTTATAACTTTATTGTTTTTATCAATAAGGCCTGGCACTATATGTGGTATTTCAGAATAAATCGGGGATCGGCTTTTACCAATCCCCTGTAATTTTATCTGTAAAGATTATCAATCCAATGAATGGCTTCTGTGTCACTGACCTTTCCAAGGTATCTTTGGGTGGTTGACAGATTTGCATGTCTGAGAATGATTTTTGAAACGATTTCAATGGGGACTCCTGATCTGCTTGCATAAGTGGCAGCATGTCTTCTTAGATCATGGGGGGTTAGCTTGATATTTATCATTTTTCCGGCATTTTGAACGATCTCACGAGCTCTGGTATATCCAAAAGGGAATACACTGTTGCTATCTTCTATTTTTACCGAGGAAATATAATCCCGTAAACGATCTGCTATTTTTTTAGGGATATAAACAATCTCAGTCTGATTTCCGCTTTTTGGATCTGATAAAATTAATTTCCTGCCATGAACATTTTTAGCTTTTAATTTCAGGACCTCACCAATTCTCATGCCTCCTCTTGCCAATAATTCAAGCATCAAGCGGTTTCTGGAATTATATGTTTTGAAAATAATTTCATCGACAACATCCCTATCAAGAATTGTCCACGCTTGTCCTTTGGCGGTTTTAAATATTTTTCTTAAGATTGGTGTGTCACATGGATTTGTTAAAGTTGGATCAACTGAATCTTTAATAAAACTAAAAAATGATCTAAGTAAGGAAAATTTGAGCTTTTTCGTTGATTGTTTTTGACTTTCAGTAACTTTTATCAAAAAAGTCATGATATCTTCTGATGTGATCTTTGATATTTCTGAATTCCCCCATTCTTTTTTGAATTTTGTTAAAAAGTATTTGTAATTTTTTATGGTATTTTTTTTGAATTCATTTTTTGATAATCGAGAAAAGTGTTGATGGCATTTAATGTTTTCATGATGCTCTCCTTTAAAAAAGTAATAATTTTGTGCCTGGAAAAGGCAATTAACGCATTAAATTTTAAGTTAGGCCATCGAAGAACTTTTCCGATTCCAACCCTACAATGTCAGAGTCAGTGGCTTTATTTTTCTGTATATACTGAGATACAAGATTAAAACCAATCCAATATCCCGCATATTTGGGAAATTCTTCGGGATGAGTGCCAAGGAAGAACTTGTTAAAACAATGGTCTTTTCCATTTAATAGGGAGGACATTTTGGCAAGGGATTGTTGCCAATCATAATCCTGAAGCTTTTCAAATAGCGATGACTGTTTTCCACCAGTAACAGTGTGTTCAAAATGGCAAGCTAAACCCTCCGTTATTAGCTCCTGACTTAATGTTACAGAGGGCACACCCAAACCCATTCTAATGCTATGATGTATTTCATGTGATAACACATCTACCAGCTCGGCTTGGATTACACTTTTGACATCATCTCGTTCACAATCAATGAGTAATTCAACTCTGTGGGAGCTTAGCGCGTAGCCGCCTAAACCAGAGGGCGATACTTCACCTTTCTGAAATGGGGTAACAGTAATATCAAGGTTCGCAAGCTCAAAATACTCGCTAATTTTCTTTAGAGTAACTTCAATCTCTTTTTCAAGGATTGTGGTACAGTATAGGCATTTAGTTTTCCTGTGGCATTAAGAATGCCAATATTGATTGTCAAATCAAACTCCTTTACTTTGAATAGCTAACTCTCAGAGCGAATATCTTGAAAAATTGAACATTATCCAACCGAGTTGAGAAGGTTGGCCTTTAATAGAAAATCAACTTAATCGGACAATAACCTTCCCCTGCACAAAAATGCAATAATAAACTTTTTACATAATTTAATTTATTTTTGGGGTTTGGGATGGGAAAAAACATGGGACCATATGCTGTGGTTGGATTGTTTCTGAATAAAGCCCGGCCTAACAGGGAAAGTCCACAGGATTTTTTGAATTTTGAAGGCCCATGATTATAGCCAGAATGGATCAGTATTTATTTCAATTTTATTGATAGTCGGAATACAGGTTGATACCCCAAGATTAACGACTGTTTACGGAATGCCAGACACACTCTTGACTTTATTGAGTAAATTTAATACTGATAATAATCTTAACTACTTGACTCAATAAGTGTATTGAAAATTATTTTAAAATTTTTGATTAGTGAATGGATTAGAAAATTATGAAAATACAAGATTTTCACCCGCATTTGGATCAATTTGTTCTTGAAATACAATACCCTTTCGGGCAGTTATATTTCGATAGGTGTGGCCAAACTATTATAGATATTGAACGATTAGACATAGGATGGTATCCTTCCTCCGATAGGAATGTCACAGGTAAGCTTGACAACCCAGAAAAAAACATGCAGGTCCAGTTTTCGAATGAAGGTTCTGTTTTTGTAATCGAAAAACCTGATAATTCACAATTTAATTATTTACTTGAAGATATTAATAAAACTTGGAAAATTTTGAGAGCAAACTTTGGGCTTGAAGTTTACAACTCTCTTGTTTGCAAGTTCCATTTTTTAAGGCCAACTAACTCATGGGAAGAATCAGAAAAATTATTAAAAAAGTCACAACTCAATATTGTGGTTCCCCAACAATTAATAGATGATGGATACGAACTCAGCATTAGAGAAATTGTCGGTATTTTTAATAAAAATGAGATAGAGTACCGTTTGCAAATTCATGGTGTTACAAGGGCTAAAGCAATAGATCCACGTGGTTTATTAAAAACTCCTGCAAGAAAAATGTCAAGAAACCAAAAAAACTATATGTATGAAAAATTAAAACAATTTCATAACTATAATGCAAATCCCATGTATGGAATTTTTTTAAATATTGAATGCACTATGCTCCAACCAAAAGCTCTTAATTTAAACGATTTTATTCAAGAACAATATAGTATTGCAAATGAACAGTTTTTACCAATTTTGGAGAAACTATGAATGTTCAAAATTTATCACATGTCGCAACTTCGAGCAACTCAGAAAATGTTGAAAATGAATCAAAAATAATTCCATTTTTAAAACGCAGAGATAATTCGACAGGACAGTCAACATCAAATTCAAATTATATTAGTGTTCGTCGATTCAATCCTGCTGAACTTAGACGGGATTTTTCTGATAATACTTCCTTTGATTCAATTAGAAAAAAAATTGATAATGAACTTATTGACTTTGCTTATGCCGCAATAATAGATTCAAGAGATCAAAGCAATCAAAAAGTAGAACGTTCTAATTTTTTTGATGAATGGAAGGATACTTTAGATTCCATTCTAACTGGAGTTAAAAATTTTTCATCAAATCATAGGAAGATATTAGGTGCACTTATTGTTGCAGTTAAACAAAAAGACATATCTGATTTTGACAATGACGGATTACGATTGATGGAAAATGCCACATATATGTTAAGACAATTTAGATTAACAAAAAATGATAGTAAAAAAATTATTAATGACTTATTGAAGTTAAAAATCTCGATTATTATACCTCTTGCATGTGATAATTTAGATCCAAAAACAGAAGAAGAGTTAGATATATATATGAAATCCGTAATTGAAAAAAGTAACTAATAGTGAACTCTTTATCTGATGCATGTTTTTTTGATACCGATATGCACATACATCGACTTAGCCCAGATATTGAAGTCCAAAAAAAAGCAAACCATCGCTTCAACCAAAATAAACCAACTGCTATTTCTGAATTTTCTTTGGTTGAACTTAAAGGGAATTATATAGCTTGTTTGATTTTGATGCGAAGGAAAATTGATGATAGTGATTCATTAGGAATGGCGTACTCAAGGATTAGTAACTCTGGGGGGAGGCGTCCACAAATGATGTTAGCACAACTTGTTAGATGGCTGGACGCCCAAAGTTACGCATTAAATCAATGGGGTGATATTAGAAACGCTCTTTTAACATTCATCGACTCTCAAATAGAAAGTATTTGGGAGTATTTTAAAGCCAGTGTCGATTTTGTTGCAAGTGACTTCAATTGTACGAGAGCAAATGAGGAGCCACAAGATAATAATGGAAAATGGTCAGCGACCATTCATAGATGTAATAAAAGTAATTCAGATTGTACAATTGAAGATTTCATAACAAATTTTTTACCCGAAATAAAAAAACTTGTTACCTTTATTCAAGATCTCTCTGAAACAGAGACAACAAAAGAATTACAAAAAATTCAGTTACAAGCTGAAAAAGTAGTTGCAAAATCAAAATTTTTCAGAGGAGATAATCGATGTCGCCAAATTGGAGATTTAATAATAGGTTTACACAGCAAGTTGGGACTTAAACTTATCTCATCAAACTATAAAGAACATGGAAAACTATCTCAAGCACTGGATTATAAATATGAACAATTTGATATAGCTGCTATAAGATCCAAATAATTTCCTCCATTTGAAATTCGCATTTGAAATATTTCCACCTGATTTATCTCATACTTTATTTGGATATAGAGCTTAATCAACAGCTCAAATTTCCATTCATTTCCGTGCTTTTAAAATTAAGTGATATCCATTCTGGCCTGGCGAGATTATGTCTACAACGAAATCCAACAAACTTGAATTTAAAGGGGTGGACTATTATTAACAAGTTCCAGTTTTTTAAATCAAAGCAAGGCACAGCATTTTGTGGTTTGATATTTTTGAATAAAGCCCAGCTTAACAGGGATAGTCCACACAATTTTTCTCTCTTAGAGACAAAGCAAATTAACAAGAAATGAACACCAAAAATCAAACTAATATTTTTTCATACTATCTTGCTATAATTTCAGAATAAAAGAAAACAAATACGTATGATTCATTTTTATTTACTTGCCTTGACTACAAAATAATAGTCAGTTAAAGTTAATTTTTTGAATAACTATATATATTTGAATAATTTCACATAACCGAAAAGGTTTGTTTTAAGAGAAATGTTTGAAACGCCCTATGTCATCCGAAATTTTAAAAAATTAATCAATTATAAAGACATTGCTTCTGACAACTCATTGATTGATGAAGCAAAAAGATTAAAAATTTGTCAGAACACTTCTGTTCGATTTGATTCAAATAGTTATTTTAAAAATGACCTCCATAAAATTATTGTAAAGAAGAAAAATGCTTATGTCTTCAAGGACATCGAAAATAAAATTATTGAAAGAGCTTTGCTCAAAAACATAAAAAAAACATATAAGATTAAAGTCAAAAGCAGAGAATCTATTGTTTCAGTTTTGATTAGCCTTTTAAAAGAAAATTGTCCTTACTCAATTCATCGCTTTGATATTATCAAATTTTATGAAAGTTTTAATGTTGAAGAAATTAAAAAATATTTTTTAAGAGAAAGAAATATTTCAGGACAATCAATTGGGATACTGGATCAACTTTTTAAAGAATTTTCACGAGTTGGTGCATTAGGATTGCCAAGAGGTTTGGCTTCAAGTTCAATACTCTCTGAAGTTATTATGCAGGATTTTGATACAAAGATATCCAGATTAGTAGGCGTTTATTATTATGCTAGATTCGTTGATGATATCATTATCGTAGCCACGCCAGAAGTCCATAGAAAAACACTCGAAACCTTTTTTTCGTCTAATTTACCTCCAGGTCTAAAATTTCACAAAAATGGAGAAAAAAGATATTTCAAGTCTATAGGAAAAACAAAAGACCATTCTGGTGAGAACATAAAAGATCGAAGTGCTTTTGATTATTTGGGATACAATTTTGTGCCATTCCATTATGAAAATGAGAACGATGGTTTTCTTGAACTTCATAGACGGTCTGTCAATGTGGATTTGGCAGAAAGTAAAATACAAAAAATTAAGAAACGAATCATGGCATCCTTTTTTGCTTTTTTTAAAAAAGACGGAAAATCGAAGTTTTTTAAAAAAAAATTATTAGAAAACCGTATTAAATATCTAACAAGCAATTATTATTTATTTGATCCGTCATCATAATCATTATTCATTTGATCTCATTTACTGTGTATTGTAT
>JADGFI010000279.1 GCA_016743945.1 Desulfobacteraceae bacterium | reverse complement strand
GGCACCAGGGAGATCCGGTGCTTTTCGGCCAGGGAAACAAACACCTCCCTGAAGGCCTTTGAATATTCGGGTCCGTAATTTGGCGGGATCTCCATGCCTGCCAGGATGACCCGGATGCCCTTTTCCCTGGCAAGCCGGATGGTGTTGTCAAGGTTCCGGGCCATTTCAACGGTGGAGAGCCCCCTCAGTCCGTCATTGGCCCCCAGGGCCAGCACCAGGATATCCGGCTTTGCCCGCAAATACCACTTGAGCCGGGAAAAGGCCCCTGCGGTTGTGGAACCGCTGATGCTGCCGTTGGTGATCCTGACACCTTGCGCCCCTTTTTCCTTGAGCATCCGTTCAATCAGGGCCGGATAGCTGTATTCAGGGTCCACCCCCAGGCCTGCGGTAATGGAATCCCCGATAAAAAGAATCCGTGTATCGGCGTCTTGGGCAAACAAAAAAGGTGTCGAGCCCGGCCAGAGCAAACCGGCCAACAAGAAAAGACCTGAAAAAAAGAGTGAACCCTGCTTCATGGGGTGAATGTCCTCTGGC
>JADGFI010000278.1 GCA_016743945.1 Desulfobacteraceae bacterium | reverse complement strand
TATATATATTCTATGTATATATGTTTAATGCGGCTATGCATTTGAATATGAATGTATGTATGTTTATGTACTTTTAACATATTCTTTTATAAGTATATAAAAAAAACATGTGTAATAATGCATTTGAAACTCGTTTACATTATAAAGTGTTACAATATATACATAATTATGTAATAATTAATATTCGATTCATTTTACGTTTATCCATATTCATTTATAGTATCCAGTGGACATTATTGTGAATATCTTAGAACAAAAATGAGTATTAACTGGAGGACTAAGAATTATTAATTCTATTATTAATAAATTGAATTTCACAATCACATTTCTACGTTTACATTACGAATGATATAACTATAATTGATATAACTATAGTTGATATAACTTTGACTTAAAACCACTAACCCACTACTACTACTACTACTACTACTACTACTACTACTACCTCAGATGATTGATTGCTTACTAGCACAATTGCAGTCTTTAAACCATATAAAAGTAAAAAGTAAAAGTAACTATAATATATATATATA
>JADGFI010000276.1 GCA_016743945.1 Desulfobacteraceae bacterium | reverse complement strand
ATATATATATATATAAGTACATATGTATTTACTTTTACTTTTATGTTTATGGTTAAACCATCTCTAATTAGAGACTGCAATTGTGCTAGTAATCAATCAGCCGTCTGATGGTAGTAGTAGTAGTAGTAGTAGTAGTAGTAGTAGTAGTAGTAGTAGTAGTAGTAGTGGGTTAGTGGTTGTAAGCTAGTTTAAACGAGTGAGGTTTTAAGTCTGTTTTGAATGATTTTTTTGAAGTGTTAGATCGTAAGGTGTTTGGAAGGGAGTTCCAACAGTAAGCTTACTACTCACCTAGGTGCCGCTATTGACCATGATCTAATATTAGTGTTGTGGAGTTGATATTTTGAAGGTAGAATGGTTTTTAGAGGAGTTAATCGTTCTAGCTTGATGAGGGTTAGTGAAGGTAATAATAATTGAGGATATGAAGTCGAGGTTGAGATTGTGTATGGCTTTGTGATCTAGAAGTGATATTTTGTTGATGTAGCGTGATTTAATAGGTAGCCATTTTAATTTGATGAGGTACTGCGTTATATGTGTGTGAA
>JADGFI010000275.1 GCA_016743945.1 Desulfobacteraceae bacterium | reverse complement strand
CATATTTACTTAATATATATGTTGGGATTACTGTAATGATGTATGCATTACTTTATTGAAGGATAAGAATTTAACAATTTAACAAAATTATTATAATACATACTAAGTCTATTGAAGATTGTTAAGGTATAGTGACATTTAAATGAAACACAATCAGCATACTACATATATTGATCGGTGTAAAGACTGAGATGTGAATTAAAAATTCTTATTAAACAAAAAACTATTCGACAATGTTATGTTATAAATTTAAACAATATTACTATATTATTACTACACTCTAAGCTACGATTCTACTCAAGTGTGTTATTGAAGGATCAAGGATGTTATGTAAATGATATAAAATTACCATACATTACCCCTAAGGCTATTGTAGAAAATGAAGTAAAAAAAAACAAAAATTATTATAATACAAACTCTATTTTTTTACATGAGTGTATTTAATAATGCAAAGTAAATAAAATAAAAACTAAAATAAAATTATAAGTATAATAGTTGTACTACAAAAACATGAGTTTATTAAATAATATTATGT
>JADGFI010000274.1 GCA_016743945.1 Desulfobacteraceae bacterium | reverse complement strand
ACATGTTACACTGTACGACGTACAGTGGACCCACTCCATGATATGGCATGTGTTGCTATGTTCACTAAAGGCAGGGGTGGTAGTGGTAGTTACGGTAGTGGTAATCGTAGTAGTAGTAGTAGTAGTAGTAGTAGTAGTGCTAGTTTTGGTAATGGTAGTGTATGCGCAGGTGGTAGTTGTGGTGGTAGTTGTGGTGGTAGTGGATATCCAGAATCGTTATGTAACACATTGATTATATGATCAATGGTCAATCGTTATACAGTGTGTGACACACACACAAACATACATACACGCACACACACGCCCACATACACAAATACACATGCAAGCAATCACGTACAAGCTGGCTAACTCTGAACGTATTGCTTCATTACGCATAGTGTATTGGGGTTGAGAAAGAGTGGGCGGGGATGCGGGAGAGTGTGGTAGGTTGAGCTGTACGGGTGTGTGAGGGAGCGCACCACTGTGGGAGTGTGTGATGGACGTGTAGATGAAAGAGTGCGTGTTTGCTCGACTGAATAT
>JADGFI010000273.1 GCA_016743945.1 Desulfobacteraceae bacterium | reverse complement strand
CATTTATTATTATATTATATTGTCTGTCATTAATGTTATACAATTTATTTAAAAAATTATACTGTTATGTTATTAATATATATTTTCATGTCTATCTAAACCCATAATATTATTGTTATGCTAAATCATCAAAATAGAGTAATAGCATATATATTTGAATATATCTATAGTAATAGTTTTATTTGTAAAAATAAAAATATTGAAAAAACTATATTTATTTCTCAACTTTCTAATACCTAATAAAAATCACAAATATGATTTAGAAAAAAACTTAGTATTCTGAAATGTGAACTTAATGCATACAGATAGTTGTTATTGTTTAGTGTATACGCCAATAATCTACCCTTCTCTGACCTACTACATTAGTGCTATTATCGCAAAGTGTATATGTACACTATTATTAGGGAGTTCAGTCAATTTACATAAACATTTTCTAGATATATCTAGAAAATGATAATATATATTATACTTATTAAGATTCATAACAATGTGCGATGCATCGCCTACTGTTATGAATCTTAATAAGTATAATATAT
>JADGFI010000272.1 GCA_016743945.1 Desulfobacteraceae bacterium | reverse complement strand
TTATGATGAATTCATTGCCTATCAAAATTGATTATCGAGAACTAATTGATGAAATTGTATGATATAGAAAAAGTAATACATGTTACGAAGAAATGTTAGATAAAGAAAATCTGCTCAAATTATTTTGATTTTTTAACAACGAGTTACAATATATTATATATAAAGAATGGAAAACAACAGATTGCATTGAAATCATCGCAATTATATAAAATATATAAATTACAAAGTTATAATTTCTTAACAAAGATGCAATCTGGTTATCTGAAGTAATTAAAAAAAAATATATTAGATGAGGAAGTAATAATACTACTTGATTTTGCAGAAAATTATACATTTAGGATCCAGGATGAAATTCAAGCAAACTATTGGAATCAAAGTAAGGCAACATTATAAAAAAATAAAATTTAAATTGGATAAGTAGTTTTAAGTAAATTATTTGTCGACAAATATTGAAAATTTTCCTAAAAATGAGAATTTTGGAGGGCCACAGAATGTTGACAATAAATATAAATTTACTTATAAAGGTATATTAATAAG
>JADGFI010000271.1 GCA_016743945.1 Desulfobacteraceae bacterium | reverse complement strand
GTACTATTATAATAAAAAGTCCTGCAATCTTTACAACGAAGTTAATTAATATGCGTTTTATTAATTGTATTACCCATTCGCCTATACTCATAAAATTACGAGTATCCAAAAAAGAATTTCAATTTTCCAGGCAAAGGATACGTTTTAGGAGAGGACGAAATCCAGAGTTTCATCTTCCGTCTGATCAACGTAAATCCGGTGGTTTCTGATCAATTGAAGTTGAAAGCTATGGAGAGCAAGAATATGATCATCAGAGAATTAAGTTGGTGAAGTAAAATATATGTGCCATAATTGGTAGATCCTCAATATTATATATATATATATCCACTAACCTATTTATGGGATATACCCACTAACCTATTTATGGGATATATCCCGTAACCTATTTCTCCCCTCAATCCCCTAGTTTCATAATTTGAACATACCCCTACTAATTCACTAAAATCCCTATTCTATCACATAATGCCTTATTTTTCATAAGCCAGATGCCACTACCTAACCCCTATTCACACCAGACCCCTATGCTACTCCCTATAC
>JADGFI010000270.1 GCA_016743945.1 Desulfobacteraceae bacterium | reverse complement strand
TATATATATATATCTAATATAAAAGTATAGAATTTGTATTATACGATTAGAATACAAAATCTCGATTGCATAGTGTTATATACACTATACGTGGTTGACTTTGCTCTAGTCGCTTATTGATCCCAGATCCACTTATCTTGTGTCGCCTGTTTCCCGTATGCTCACCGCCATGTAATAGTATGCTATTACGCAACATTATTACGTAGTAATAGTAGTAGTAGTAGTAGTAGTAGTAGTAGTAGTAGTAGTAGTGTAGTCCGTATAGTTTGTCCGAAATAGTCTATGTAGTCAGTAGGTAGAGTGTTGTAGTAGTCTATGTAGTAAGTCGTGGCAGTTTTGTAGTAGTCTATGTATTAAGTCGTGGCAGTGTAGTAGTATATGTAGCAGGTCGGTGTAGTGTTGTAGTAGTGAGTCTTGGTAGTCTAGTAGTTGTCTAAGTAGTGAGTAGAGAAGCAGTTCAAGTCTGGCTATACAAATCAATGTGCATCCTAAGTTTTACCAGAATGTGACAATATCGATTCACTTTTAGGTGCAGAG
>JADGFI010000026.1:75677-79814 GCA_016743945.1 Desulfobacteraceae bacterium | reverse complement strand
GTGTTATATTATGGTCATAATATATCTATAATTTAGCTATTTGCTTATTAAAAAATAAGGAGACTTTATGTTAAAATCTGCCAGATTTAAACGATGGATCGTTTTGTTTACAGTTGCTTTACTTGTTTTGTTATTCTCAGGTGCTGGCGAAGCCGCTACCAAAACAATTAAACTTAGAGCCGTCAGTGCATGGCCCAAGACTGTATTTGAAGTTCAGAATTTTATGAAGTTTCTGGATATGGTTAAAGAGAATGTTGCAAAACAATACCCCGGCCAACTTGAAATCAAATATACCGGAGGGCCGGAAGTTGTTCCAAATCGAGAACAGGTTGAAGCATTAAGAAACGGTATTATTGATATCGTTTTTACGACTGATGGATATTATACATCGGCTTTGCCGGAAGTAAATGCTTTAAGCCTTACCAAAATCAAACCATGGGAAGAAAGAGCAACTGGTGTTAATGACTTTCTTAATAAGGCACATGAAGAAAAGCTAAATGCTTTTTATCTTGGGCGTATGGGTTCAGGAATCCCTTTTAGCTTGTATCTAAATAAGCCGATAACCAGTTCTGATCTTTCCAGCCTTAAAATAAGATGTTCCCCAACTCATATAAATTTTCTTAAGAAACTGGGCGCCCAACCACTTGTAATACCTCCTCCTGATGTTTATACCGCCCTGGAACGTGGATTGGCTGACGGCTTTATATGGCCTTCCGGTCTGATTCGTGACTGGGGATGGCATGAAGTAACAAAACATATTGTTACGACAGATTTTTATATGGCAGTGAATGTGGTTCTGATGAATAAAGACAAATGGGAAAAAATACCCGGGCATCTCCAGGATCTTCTGATCAAAACCCAGGAACAGGCCGAACATTATGCTGTTGAAAGAGGTCAGACCCATGTTGAAAAAGAATTTGCAGCATTCAAAGCACAGGGGATCAATTTTATTGACCTTCCCGCAAAAGAAGCAAAAAAACTTGAAGCGACAGCTTATAATGAATTATGGAAAATTATTATTAAAAAAGCGCCTGAAAATGGACCAAAATTAAAAAATATGGTTTCAAAATAATAAGGCCTGAACATTGAAAGAAAAGGAGGAATCTTTTGGATAATTTTTTCGAAAAATTATTGAATTTCATGGCATCCATTGCAGGATTCCTTCTTCTCTTTGTAACTTTTTCCATCAGCTACACCATCTTTTCAAGAATAGCAGGACTTTCCTCTCCTGTCTGGATTGTCCAGTTCAATGAATATGCTTTGCTATGGATCTCTTTTCTTGGCACGGCCTGGTTACTGGCAAGGAATAAACATGTATCAATAGATCTTTTAACCAGTCGGTTTTCAAATAGGAAAAAGTTATATTTCAAACTATCCCATGGGGTATTGGGAATGATTCTATGCCTGATATTTTCCTGGTATGGTTGCTGGGTGACCCTGGGACAATTTAACAGGGGTATCATCGACGTACAGGCGGTTGATGTTCCAAAATACTTGATTCTTGTGATCATCCCCATTGGGTTTATTTCTCTTGTATTGCAATTTTTAAGACAATTTATCAAAACTTTAAAAGAATTAACACGCAAATAAAAGTGGCTCTTAAATAGAAAAGGTATTTAATAGATATGGAATGGTATTTTGTTTTAGCTTTTTTTATTTTTGGACTTATTTTTCTTTTACTACTGGGATTTCCAATTGCTTTTTCATTTTTAGCCATAGATCTTTTAGGTATCATTGTATTTATGGGTCCAGGAGGGCTCAAGCAGGTTACCCTCCAAGTTTTTTCTTCTCTTTCTACATTTACCCTGGCACCTATTCCCATGTTTATTTTAATGGGTGAGATAATGTTCCAGTCTAAGCTTGCCAATAATACAATAGACATAATTGATAAATGGTTAGGCCGTCTGCCAGGTCGTTTAAGTCTTCTTGCAGCAGCCGGAGGAACTATTTTTTCAGCTTTAAGCGGATCAAGTATAGCAAACACTGCAATGCTTGGAACGGCTCTTCTTCCTGAAATGAAAAAAAGAGGATATAAAACATCCATGGCAGTAGGCCCCATAATTGGTGTAGGGGGACTTGCCATGCTTATCCCACCCTCTTCACTAATAGTTGTAATGGCAAGCATTGCACACATTTCCGTAGGAAAATTACTTGTCGGAGGTGCTATTCCCGGCCTTTTAATGGGCGTTCTTTATACCGCCTACATTCTTATCCGGTGTTGGTTGAATTCAACACTCGCACCACGCTATGATGTCTCTAAAGTAAGTTTAAAAATTAAAATAATCGGAACTGTAAAATATGCGTTTCCCCTTTTATTTATCATATTTATGGTTCTTGGACTGATGCTTTTAGGACTTGCCACTCCAACAGAAGCAGCGTCTTCGGGTGCTGTTGCAACATTATTGGTAACGTTATTTTATGGCCGCCTAAACTGGAAAATGCTGAAGGACTCTTTAACCGGAACCTTAGAAATAACCATCATGGTGTTCATGATAATCGCAGCATCTAAAACCTTCAGCAGTATCCTTGCATATACAGGAGCAACCCAAGGACTTCTTGAAGTTATAGAAGGGCTCAAAGTTCATCCGATTCTTATCCTCATGGGCATGCAATTGTCTGTCTTTATACTGGGCATGTTTATGGAAACCATTTCCATCATGATGATCAGCCTTCCCATATTTATGCCAATAGTCCACATGCTTGGATTTGATCCAATTTGGTTTGGTATTATTATGTTAATAAATTTTGAAATGGGAATGACAACACCGCCATTCGGAATGATGCTCTTTGTAATGAAAGGTGTTGCAAGCGACGATATAAGCATAAAAGATATCTGTTATGCAGCTTTGCCATTTATCGGATGCGACTTAGTGGCAATGGCCATGATTATCATTTGGCCAGCCTTGGTATTATGGCTGCCAGGATTAATGGGATAATATTGAAACCGCGCCAAAGGAATTGATCTGGCAATGGTTTTTCCTGGCCAAAGAGCTGACCTTTGATCCTTCGGTAATATTTACCTTTAACCCATCTTCGGTACTTATTTGGATGCCTTCTCTTGGCCCATTTCCCTGTCATTTGCCAAAATGCATGGATCAAGATCCCAAGACCCCCGGTGTCCGGCGGATGTCATACTTTTCTTGACAAAAAGTATTTTCTTATCTTTCCCCGGAAACCCTTAAATTAGTATGGTATGATTTTTATTTTTTAAAAAACAATAATGATACGCTAAAAGATCATGATTTTAATATGTTGAAAGAATAGGACGAAAGGGGCTACTCAATTTTTTGACATCAGCATTCTTTGAATCGGCTTGGCCTGTTTTTAAAAAAAAGTTGATTAAGATACTTATTTTGTTATTTCTCCCCCGTTTGGGTGATGTTTTTCTTTTTAATAGCTCTTATTATAGTTAAGTCGTTTATTTGGTTGATATTTATTAAAAAACAAGGATGAAAGATATGACTCAATTTGCTAATGCCATGGCAGTTTTCAAACTTTTGCCCAAGACCAATTGTAAAAAATGTAATGAAACAACCTGTTTGGCTTTTGCTTCAAAGGTGTTCCTAGGACAAAAAGAAGTGAATCTATGCCCGTTTATAGGTTCTGATATAATAGATAAATATCAGAATCAACCTCACAAAGAAACGCTTGTGGAGAAACAGCAACAGACGAAAATTAAGAAGATGAAACAAAAGATTGCAGCCTGCGACCTGAAAGATGCTGCTGATCGGACAGGGGGTGTTTATGCTGATGGAAGATTGACACTAAAGATTATGGGAAAACCATTTTCCATTGATCACAACGGAAATTTGTTTTCAGGTATTCATATCAATCCATGGGTTGTTTCAAATGTTCTGGGATATGTTTTAGCTTGCAAGGGGGTTCCATTGACCCAAAAATGGGTGTCTTTCAGAGAGCTTGAAGGAGGCCGGGCGCAAAATGGACTGTTTGTTCAAACCTCGGAAGTACCATTTAAAAAAATTGCAGACAGGTATATTGATTTTTTTGAAGATTTAATTTTGATTTTTAATGGGCAACGAGTGGAAAAATTGTTTGATTCAGATATTTCTTTGATTCTTTCTCCCCTGCCTAAACTTCCCATACTGATTTGCTATTGGAAGCCTGAAGAGGGGATGG
>JADGFI010000026.1:0-75667 GCA_016743945.1 Desulfobacteraceae bacterium | reverse complement strand
GTATATGGGATTGCTGCCGGTATTGTGGTTATGTTTGAGAAAATATCCATAACCCATGGGATCGGGTAAAACAATAGTGTGCTTGGGGTCTATCTATACAGATTTAAAGTTCCAGATCCAGCCGATTTAATCTGGTGGCATTGGCAGAGAAGGCCACAGTACCCATTTCGAACACGAAAGTTAAGCTCTCTATCGTCGATGGTACTGGGAGACGGTGTGGGAGAGTAAAACGCTGCCGGGGTATTCTTTAAAAGGCCCTGTTATGATTATTATAGCAGGGCCTTTTTGTTTTTTGGGGGAGGATCAGGTTGATAATATTTTTTGTATTCAAGATTTGATCCACTTTTTTCAAGCCTCTATTATTTTCAGCAAATCATCACAAGCCCGCAAGCCATGCCTCCTGAAATTTTATTATCTTTTTCATCCCGGGCGCATTCCGAGGTACATCCTGCCCTTTGAAGGAGTTTAACCACATCAATCCCATAGCCGGACATGGAGGGTCTTGCCAAATCAGGATTTCTGCAATCCCCTTTCTTTGTTGTTACCCGGCACTCCTGATAATCAGAACAAAAAAGCTGCTTACATCCGCCAGATGCAAATCCCCTGGCGTTTGAATATCCCATTTTCACAGCGTTCTGCTCAACGCTGGATACAATTCCATGGAGCAATCGAAATATTTCCCTTCGCTGATGGGAAAGCATTATTTCCATCGGTAACTCAATGTTAATCACAAGCGCTTCCTGATAGGCGCCCATAAGTCTCCTAAACCCGTCAGATCCGGATACATAGGGCGGACACCCTGCTGACGAACCGTAGTTGCTGCATTGATGATGTTCACAAAGGCCTGAAAGATGGTCATCAACAACAATATCAAGGACAGGGATCATCCCGACAAAACTAGCCCCCAGCTCAAAGGCCTTTTTCAATAACGCATCATAGTACGGTTTATCGGCCGTTTTAATTGGCCTTTCAAAAATAGTTTTACAAAAAGGGCATCTACCTTTTTTCTCATCCGTCCATATATCCACTTCGCTTTTACAATCCGGGCAGAGAAAAATTTCAGGTTTTGCCCATGCAGAAGGGTCACTGCCTGGACATTTAAAAAAGCCACTATCTTTCATTTATTTATCCTCCATCAATTACACAATCTGATTCCAAAAAAGCATAAGTTATTGTGTTCTTGGAAATTTTGCATAGCATAACTAACGGGAAAATAAATCCCCCGTTTGGGTGACAAGAGCTGTTATTGTCTGTTTTTTCTAAAAATTAAGGAGTATCTTTTCAGAGAAAATTATGGCAGGCTGCCCAGACAGCAGCCTGGGTTCTGTCATTCACTCCTAATTTATTAAAAATATGTATTATATGGGTTTTCACGGTGTGAGCACTGATATCAAGATGAATCGCAAGTTCAGAATTGGTTGCACCTGTTGCCATATATTTGAGTACCTGAATTTCCCTTTTGGTAAGGGGCGACGGTAATGATTTATTTGCTGCTATTTGGGATTGCTGATTGTTTTCTGAAAGTTTAACAACACTGGTTTCAAGCTTTTGGATGTATTGTTCCTGCTGTTTCAAGCGGGCTCCGGTTCCGGTCATATCAACATTCAGTGTGATTTTGGAAACTTTATTGCCCCTTGAATCAAATATTGGGTAGACAGCTGTCTCTTCTTCAGGAAGCACCATATAAGGACACCTTCCCGGGTTTGTTTGCTGTTTTGATAGCATGGCTGCAAATGCCATACAGGTTTTAAAACCACAGTCAGTACAATTTGTAAGTGGAAGCAGCCTTAATATTTCCATTACTGATTTTTGTTTAAACTTTTTATAGTTCGGTATAATCAAATCTTTTTTTTGTACTATCCCATTTAAATACGCTATTAATTCAAAGGTTTTTTGTCTTGCATCATTGAGATTTTTGACAGGCGTTATCAAACACCATTCAGGATACAATACACAGGCCGTTTTTGAAAAATCAAAACGCATGCGTGGCGGTTTCTCATACAATTCCGCATTTAGGGCCACAGCATTAATGAAAGGGAAAAAAAATGTCACGTCCGCAGTAAGACTGAATGCCACCGTCCTTGAATTTCCAGTTCCATGACTGCCTGGTTTTGATAACGGGCCTTTTGAACTAACCAACAGATCATGAAACCCTATAGCATGCAGTTTCTTTTTTTTCATAGCCAAAGTATTAACATAAGAATCGGTAATATGTCAGGTTTAAAAGCATAAGCCGCAGCATATAATCAGTCGACTGTCCATCCCCCGCCCGGCCTCCTGTTAACATAGAACTCACAGGCGCCGGCTGTTTGCCGTCCTGTGTAGTGCCGGGTTATAAAACATTTGTCAGCGTTAATGATAATGGATTGATCCCGATAATTTTCCTATAACCGGCATGGCCGGAACATGGTATTTGTTCCTGGCCACAACGAAAATGAAACTCCCATGATTGCAATACCTTGGTCAAAGTTTCATATAAAAAATAAGCGATGACAAGAGACAACCCATATAAATAATCCCAATCCAAAATTTGTATGATTAACAAGATTGGTCCTTATAATGAGAGATCTGTTTGATGATTTCGAAGCCATAAAACCAAGACCGATGCTTGGGAGCAGCCAAAACCAAGGCAAAAGAACCGTTGCTATTCCAAACATCAAAGGCATCCATAATTGTTCCTGTATTATGGGTATGATTGATTCCAGAAACAGATAAACTCCCGCTAGTGCAATTCCAATCAAATAATGAGATATTAAGCACCACAATTTTTCATTTTTTAATTCTGGGGTTTGGTTAATATCCTTGTGTATTAGTTTTCCCCTAAATATGCAAAGAAACCATCGTCCAATAGCTTCAGGGGAAATAAATGGGTAAATGAGTTTTCTTCTGGCTAGAATACCAGCTAAAAAATCCATAAAATATGTTGCAAAAATACCCATTAAAATTATCTCAATTAAAATCACTGTTTTTTCCTTTTCAAAAAAATACTGAATGAGCCATCATTTTTATAACGTTTAA
Organism: Desulfobacteraceae bacterium; assembly: GCA_016743945.1. Lineage (GTDB taxonomy): Bacteria > Desulfobacterota > Desulfobacteria > Desulfobacterales > Desulfobacteraceae > NBML01. The sequence goes on along the minus strand of JADGFI010000026.1, from coordinate 72,649 downwards.
GCTGAGTCGCCAGGGCCTAAAAATAACACGTTCAGGATGGTATCATTTGTCTGATAGTGTCCATGGCTTTGTAAAGTATGTTTTGCGAACTTCAGATGCCTTTGAGGCCGCCCAATTTTCTAATCCCATTTTATTTATTAAACACAGATTAAAAACCTTCATATTATGAGGCAGCTCAGTGGCTCTGTCAGCATAAGGATGTAAGTTGTCACAGGGAAACTCCTCACAATCACCACAAAAATCTATGCCTTTGCTTTGAGCACATTCATATGCAGCACACCTATGCGAATCGCCAAAAATATGTTTTTGTAATGGTATCTTGCCATCGTGATTTCGGCATCCATTGCACAACATTATCTCAACAGGCACATTATATTCTTCGGACATTTTTTCAACTAAGACCTTTGCTTCATTGTTTTTGAGGGCCAAATAAAAATGGCAGTTGAAGCAATCCAAACCACAGGGCGCTGTCATTTGAAAGAAATCCATTGTTTATTCTCCTTTTATCTTTTGATTCATTTGAACAAGTTAAGATTATAATTCAACTTCGACAATGAAACATCACCCGTTTGGGGGATCTTTTTAAAAATTAAAGAAACATAACAAACATCTGCGGCTTGCCCTTTCAATAACATGTTCGTTGCTATAATAATTAAAGCAAGGGTCAAGCGTTTATTTGACCTGGTGCCCCCTTTTTTCCCTCGCACACGGTTTTTTGATAAAAAAAGATGAAAATCAGATCTGGTTAATTATTAACAGAAAATCACGGATTATCTCCATTTCATGATTTAATCGTCGCCATTATCGGATTCTTGTGCACACGGCTCATTTCTGTAGCCCTGAATTGACTAACCTGGCCAAAGTATGAATCATACTCTGCCAGTGCAGAAGGTCGCATCATGAACTTGCCATCTGGCATTTTAGTTAAAATTTCTTTTTCTATTAGACTTTCAATTGCCGGGTTCGCAAGATCAACACTCATACCAGCAATGTCATAGTCGATAATTACATCGGTAATGGCGTCTTTTTCAATAATTGACAACTGTTTAAATGCTTGGTGAAACTCAACCGTCCCACTTGGCACCCGTTCAACAAGCGACTTTGCCACAAAGACTTCTTGTGGTATTCCCTCATGGATTAACTGAGGGTGATGCGTAAAGCCAAACCTATAGTAGTATGTGGGCAACCCCACAAGCGCACAGCCTTTGCTGCCCATAGAGTTCAGCAAGGTTAGCCCTCTATTGACCAGTGCCGTGCCTATTCGGCATCCCTGATAATCCGGCAGCACAGATACCGGACCAAGGCCATACCAGTTCGTTGTTCCATCAGAAATCATAACGGGTGAAAAGGCAATGTGCCCAACAACCTGCCCATCAACTTCAGCCACAAGCGATATGGTCAGTGCAACAGCGTCACGCAGATCACGAATGATAAAATGCTCTGTTTGATGACTGAACGAATGATGCTCAAAAGCGACCTTGGTCACTTCGGCAATCGTCTCAATGTCAGATGGTTTTTCGCTTCTGATAATCATGTTATTATCTTTTCACATTAAAGGGCATAACGGATAACTCCAGCCAGAAAGAGATTTTGTGTTTTTCGATATTAAGTTTTTTTGTGAACAAAAGCAGACAAATCCCTGTGGGCTCGTTGCTGTTATAAGGGATTTGTCTGGTTTGGGCTTGAATAAAACGGCTATTCTTGTAAGAAAAATTTTATGAAGAAAAACCGGCCCGGTGACGAGTCCGCCTGTGAAGATTATTGCAATACAGAAGATGGTACCAGGCCGAAGGTTTCCCGAAACATACGGCTCAAATGTGCAGAATCTGAAAATCCGGTCATATGGGCGGCCTGTGTAAGGCTTACCCTGGACGTGCAGGCGTATTTTATTGCTGCCGTTAATTTAAGCCATTTGAGGTATTGTGTAAAAGTCACCCCAGTTTCCTCTTTAGAAAGGTGGCGGGCCCAGCTCTCGGAAAGACATGTCCAAAAGGGTCAACCAGAATAGAAATATGTTTCCCTGCCAGGCTGATGACCCGGTGCGGCACATAACTGGGGATAATAAAAAAAAACAATTCGAATTTCTTCGAGTCATCTATGCTTATCAGAAAAGGGGGATTGAATATGGAGAATGGCGGGTCATTATTCGAACAAATCCCGGGGGATGAAAAAGTTCCATCCTATCCAATAATCCCTTTTGATCTATCCACTTATCAGTTGCGTGTTCTTCATCTCTTTTATTGTTTGTTGTGGCTTAACCGAGGTAAAAATCAAGTCAGCATATGGGTGTTATCATTCTGTAAAGCCGGGAGGAAGTCTGCTTTTATCAACCTCATTTAAGGGATAAGTTTCAGGTTCTTCCCGGGCCTTTTTTATTTTCAGGGACAGACCCATTTGCCTTGCTTTTTCGCGATGAGAGCCTTTTTCAATCCTCACGGCCCCCATAGGTTCCACGACAATGGCAGCGGTTGCATGTACAGGGCAAAAATGTTCGCAAAACCCGCACCCGCTGCATTTGTTTTCATTGACAAAGGGAACAGCAACGGAACTTTTGGGGGTTACTTTGAATTCAATGGCATTATAGGGACAGACTTCGTCACAGACCATGCATTTTTTATTAAATTCCCAGGCAAGGCACTTGTGTTTTAAAATATGGGCCGTGCCAATTTTGGCCCATATTTTTTCTTCAACCGGCAACGGCCGTATGGCGCCTGTGGGGCAGACATGCCCGCACACATTACAAAGGGTTTGGCAGGGGCTTTTTGCGGGGGTGATTTTTGGACTGAAAAATGCCGAAAAACCAGCGGCAAGGCCCAGGGGCTGCAAGGTATTTGACGGACACGCCTTCATGCATTCACCGCACCGGACACATCTTGCAAGAAAATTTTTTTCAGGCAATGAACCGGGGGGACGTATCAATTCGGGAGGGATAATATTTCCCAGGGCATTGTCCTGGTGAAGGCTTTTCATGTCCGTAAGGGAAACGATTCCCGCTCCCAGACCTGAAACACCGGCCCAGATCAACCTGCGGCGGTTTTCTGAAAACGGCATGGAATGATTTGTTTTTTTAAAGCCGGTTAAAGAAAAAGAGACCGCGTTCACGGGACAGACCCGTACACAGGTTTCACATACAATGCATTCACTATGTGCTGTTTCAAAAGGATTTTTTCCGATGGCGGACATGGGACACTCTTTTTGGCAGCGTCCGCATTGGATGCACTCTTCGGAAACCTGTCTTTTCCAGAACGGATTAACGGAAAAAAGGGCAAAAACCGCGCCTGACGGACAAAGATAACGGCACCAGAAACGAGGCGTCCATAGAGCACAGGCAAAGATCAAAATAAAAAGGATGATACTGAACCAATGGAGGTCGAAATTGGGAACAGATACCTGGGCGTAAGCAAGACTTATGATATCAAAATAATCGGCAACCGGACGTGCGATAATAAGAAATCTATCGGCAATAAGACAGAACGCGGGATGGATAATAAGGCCGTAAAAATGGGTAATTAAAGAGATGGGAGAGGCAATAAACACAAGTGATACGCCCATAAGCGCACTTCCCATTATAAAAATCAGGATTTGATATTTGAGACGTTTCAACGATTTTGAATGGGAGGGCAGTTGAAATGATTTTTTTTGTCCGGATCGAATAAGCCGGTCTGTGACATCAATGGTTGCTCCCATGGGACATATGGTACTGCAGAAGAACCGGCCGATAAAAACAGTAAATGCCAGTACAATCAGGCTTAACCAGATCAGGGAGGCAAAGGAGCGTGTGCTCAGGACCGTTCCCAGGAAAATAACCGGGTCCAGCCCCAGGAAGGTCTCAACAGGAATGGGAGAAACCAAAGGAAACCCGGCCAGCCATAGGAGTACGATAAAAAAAGTAAAACTGATGAATTGAACCACCCGTTGAAAACCCATCAGAGGTTAACCCTTTTTACGGAAAGGTTTTCAACATCCATACGACCCAGGCCCTGTTCATGGGCATAACGAATATGTTTAATCTGTCTGGGCTCAAAACGCTGTCCATACCACGGGAACATCTCAACGGTCTTTGCATCTGCCGCAACCATGTCTTTGGAAGCGATAATTGTATCCATTTTCACGACCCTGCCGGGTCCGTAGGGGCCGTTTGTGGTCAACACCCTGGTGGCATCCACAACCGCAAGCTGGGGTGTGAGAAGGCTGGCCAGATCGACTATTGCCTGGCTCAGATCATAGTCTCTGTGCATGGTGTCCCGATTCCATATAAGTCCCATCATGCCTTTGATGGAAAGACTGACCCCGGTGGAAGAATGGGATTTCGCAACAGGCGCTGCAATAAGCACATCAGCTTCAAGAACATCCCCCATGACATCGGTGTTTTTAAACTTAAGTCCGGTGGTGATTTCAGCGGGTTTATAAAAATTGCTGTCCACAAGTGCGTGAACAATGCCATTTTTAAGGACGTTACAGGCTTTTTTCGTGTTTTCTACTGCCAGGGTCTGGGTGAAAGGATTATCAAGGACTCTTATTCGGGAAGCCCCTGCTTCCAGGCACATGGCAACCAGTTCTTTTACAACCTCAGGATGGGTGGTGGTCGCTTCTTCAGGCGGGTGATTAAAACTCATATTGGGCTTGATCACAACCATGCTGCCCTTTTTTACAAATGCCTTCATGCCGCCCAGAAGTTCCACGGCAGCACGAGTGGCAGGACCGGGGGCGCCTTTGGCAATTCCCAGATCAGGGACTGTGGAAGCGATAACATGTTTAGGAATTAAAATTCCCGATGCACCCACGGCCATCCACATGGCCCCTTTAAGCTGCATTTTAAGAAATTCTCTTCTGTGAAGCCTGTTCTTTTTCCATGGGCTGTCCGGTAATGAATCTATTTTCATAACGTTCTCCTATCTCCACACTCTTTTTGATAAAAAAAGAATCTTCCAATCCATCCTATCGATGTAAAATAGTGTGCCTGTATTTTCCGGAGTGGTTGCTTTCATGATATCAGGCTATTTTTTTTTAACGGCTCAAAATTCGGGATCAGAAACCGGTCGGGTTTTTAAAATTCTTGTCAAGAAAACTGCCTTCAATATTATTTGCCATTTCCACAAATCGATTTGAAGGCACTGAAAAAGACACCATGTCTTCAGGAATAAAACTTCTGACCAACTGGTCCCCCAGCCCAATAATACTCTTGGGATTTTCCTGAAATTTTTCATGATAGGGAATGGTAAAAACAGCCTGGCAGCCTGAAGCAAAGGGTGTCAATACATTATCCATATTGGCAAGTCGGTCATATCCTGACAGACCGACAAGTTTTGTCAGGTTGGTAAAATCCGCCGGAAAAACATTTATCACCTCGATTTTATGGTCATCGTCGATATTTTCAAGTTTTTCCATGTAAAGATATCTGTCTTTTGGTGGATGAATAAGAGTTGCCGATTCCCGGGTATATGCTTTTGAAATTTCAAGATTTTTTTTAAACCGTTCCGTTTCCGCGATAAATACGCCGCCGTCATCTTCAACTTCAGTAAAACCGAAATTTTCGGCAGGACCGGTGCAGGCGCCGTCGCTATCCCCGGCGTAACGGATTCTTTTCCCTTTTTTCATCACCATCTTGAGATACATGAACATGCAGACCCATTTATCCTTTCTGAAAACAAATGAATCTTCAATCTCCTCCGAAGAAAAATACCATCCCACAGCAGGGTAAGTAAAAGATAATACTTCTGAAAAGTTCCTTAGACTTTCTTTGACTATTTTGCCATTCATTATGTTTCCTCCATCACATACAAATTTAATTATCCCCATTCTCGGATCAATACGTGCCATGCTTACTAACGTTGACAAAAATTAAAATAGCCTGTTCGTCTTACATAATTCTCTTCAATTCATGCTTTTCAATTGTCCAAACGTGCGATTTGGTCCTAGGGTTAGATGAATCAGGCTTAATACCAGGGTATAGCGGATGATCAAATGGCTTTAATGGGGATGCAGATGTCGACATCAAGAAAAAGATTTCCGTTGATCATTTTTTCCCCGTAGCACCTCTCGAATGATTCCCGGTTGTCCCATTCATACCCGCTGTTAACAAGCCATTGGGAAAACATCCAGCTCCATGCGCCAGCGAATTCATCCCGTTTCAGCAGAAAGCGGCAGACGCCACACTTGCCTCCGAAAATTTTTGTTATCCCGACAGGCCCTGACGGATCTGCAGAATCCATTATCGGAATCCCCACCATGACCCTCAGTTTTTTATCTTCCGTGATGTTGGGATTATCATGGTATATATGCCATGCGATCGTGTTCTCATTGACCAGCTCACGTGCGGCAGCCCAACGAAAGAGCCGGGTGTACACTTCCCCGAATAAAACTTCACCGCCTTGATAGGGGCCGACATTACGAATGTAGGCGAATGTCAAGGGACAGATATCTTCAATGGCAACCTGCCGAATGGTGTTTTTCAAATGATACGTCCAGACCGGGGAACCCTGGTTAATGGAAAATTCACTGCGCTCTATTTGTACCGGTGTTGATTTGTTAACAGAAAGGTCGTTTGGCTTGTTCCGCCATTCCGTCGCAGTTATTTTATAATGTTTTTTAAAGCTTTTTGCAAATGAGGAAGAATTCTCAAAACCGCACATCAGCGAAACATCAGTAACCGATACATTTAAATTTGCCAACAGCAGTTCAGCTGATTTTTCCAGCCGTAATCGCTTAATGTATTGATATACGGATTCTTTCATATAAGCACTGAAAATACGATTAAGATGAAATTTTGAATAAAACGCGACTTTTGAAAGTTGCTCAAGAGAAAGATCTTCACCAAGGTTTGCCTGAATATAGTCAACAACCCGATTAATACTTGCCTTATAAAATTCGTTCACATTCATGTAATGTTAAACCAGCTAAAGCATTTTTGTCTTAAAATAACCAAAAGCGTTTTATCAATAGTTCCCGCCCATGATATTTGATTTTGATGCAATCTTCCTACAAAACAGAACCAGTCCTTCCAGGGAGCGGGATTATTGATAAAACGTTGTTGAACTATGCCGCGGATCTGGGCCAGATAGGTTTATTTTGACTATGGTGTTTATATCGCCTGTCTTCTGACGGTGCAAGGGAAATATTAACCCGGCAAAAAAATACATATAAAATGTACTAAATTATGCTAGGGGGCTTTTATGGGAAAATGAGACGCAAGAAAACTAATTACAGAGGCACAGCAAGAGCTCAGATCACTGGCAATCAAGCGTAAAAATTCTGGACAAACCTATGCTGAAATTTCAAAAGCGATTGAAGTGCATCCCTCGGCCATTTGTTCCTGGTATAAAGGTTTCTAAAAATGTGCATTCACTTTAACCTTTTCGTTTTACGGGTTGTGTTTTATCCAAACATACGAAGGAAAAAAAGAAGGGGATGTTACAAAATGGATTTTTATTTGCCCTTCCTGTCACGATGTTTTTGATATCGGTCCTAGTGTAAAAAAAGAACAGTAAAAATAACGAACGAAGAGGGATTGCCATCTGAACGTAAGCATAGATCCTGTTATAGCGATTAGATCAAAACTTTTTGTCAGGCCGGTCGGGCCTTGTGAATAAAGGCGGTCACTTTTTTTATATCCTTGACCCCGTGGATTTTTTCCACTCCGGAAGAAACATCCACTGCCCCAGGCTTTGCAAGGCAGATGGCGTGTTGGATATTTTCACAGGAGAGCCCGCCGGCCAGCATCAGGGGGACCCGGGTGTTCATTTCGGCTGACACACTATAATCCCAGGCCTCGGCATTGCCTCCGGGGAGAATCCCTTTGCCGTACTCCACCAGACAAAAAGAAGCAGCAGTATAAAGGAGCGCATCGGCCAGATCTGGTTTTTTGACTGCAAACAAGGCCTTGATCACCAGTAGATTTTTTTTTGCCAATTTTTCCACAAGCGCCGGGGGTTCCTGGCCATGGAGTTGAACTGCTGTGAGATGACAGCGTTCAACGTGCTCCATGATAAAATCAAATGATTCATTCACAAAGACCCCGCAGGTCAGGATATGACCAGGAAGCATCCTTGTGATGGCCCGGGCCTTTTCCATACAGATGTTTCTGGGACTTTTTTTAAAAAAAACAAGGCCAATGGCATCTGCCCCGGCATGGACACAGTCCAGTGCATTTTCCGGCTGGGTCAGGCCGCAGATTTTAATCAGGGGCTGGTGGTCTGGAAGGGTTAATTTTGTTCTTTTCATGGTTTCTTATGCCGAATTTGTGTTCATCCAATTATGGTTTGAGGGGGTCAATTGGCGTCTGGACTATATCAATGATTTTGGCAAAGACTTTGGATAAAGGCTTTCGTATCTTCTGCTTTGACAATGCTTTCCCCCACCAGGAAATTAAAAATATTTTTCTCCAGCCCTTTCTCAATATCCTGCCGGCAAGAGATGCCAGATGCTTCCACGGGGATGATATCTTCGGGGAAAATTTTGGCAACCCGTTTGGCAATGGTGGGGTCGGTTTCAAGGGTTTGAAGGTTTCGATTGTTGATTCCCACCACCCGGGCCCCCGAGGTATAGGCCTGTTCAAATTCCCACTCGGAATTAATTTCCACCAGGGGTTCCATATCAAGATCCCGGATGAGGCTGGTATAATCGCTTTGCTGTTTGGGGGAGAGCAGGGTGGTGATGAGCAGAACAGATGCTGCACCGGATCGTTTCGCCTCAAAAATCTGGTAGTCGTTGATGATAAAATCTTTTCTCAATACGGGCAGATCCGTTGCCTTGCAGGCAAGTGTAAGGTCGGTGAGGCTGCCCTTGAAATAGACCGTTTCCGTGAGTACGGAAATGGCCCTGGCCCCGCCAAGGGTATATTCTTTCACATAGGCTTCCACATCCAGGTCCACCAGGATATCCCCCCGGGAAGGGGAGGCCTTTTTTATTTCCGCAATGATCCCGGCATGATCCCGGGTACCAGCTCGCATGGCGGATAGAAAACTTGCGGGTGCTGGTGTCTGTTCAGCTTCCCTGCGAACACTTTTCATGGAGATGGCGGATCGGTGGCGCTCAATCTCTTCTTGTTTGACCTCTACCATTCTTTTTAAAAATCCTTCCACTTTCATTTAACCGTTCTCCTGGGTGTATTGGGCTAAAAGTTCAAGTTTTTCCAAGGCCTTGCCGGATTCAATGGCCTGCCTAGCAAGATTGATCCCTTCTTCTATGGTGGCAGCGACATTTGCCGCCACCAGGCTCACACCGGAATTCAGCAGGACAATATCTTGTTTGGGTCCTTTTTGATTTTCCAGGATTGCCCGGGTGATGGCGGCATTTTCTTTAATATCTCCGCCTTTCAGGTCCTTGGGATCAGCATGGGCTTCAAAATAATTTAATGGATCCAGGTCATAGGATTTAATGGTATCGTCTTTCAATTCCGAAATTCTTGTCAGATCGGTGGTGGTGATTTCGTCCATGCCGTCATGACCATGGACCACAAAGGCGCGTTCCACCCCAAGCAGTTTCAGGGCTCTGGCAAACATTTCCGTGAGGGCCGGGGCATAGACGCCCAGAACCTGGCAGGAGGCAGCCGCCGGATTGGTCAGGGGTCCCAGCATATTAAAGATGCTGCGGATGCCGCAGTCCTGCCTTGCCTTGCCTGCATATTTCATGGACCCATGGTACAGGGGGGCAAACATGAAGCCGATGCCGATGTCGTTGATGGCCTCTTCCACAATTTCAGGGTCAGCATTCAAATTTACGCCCAGGGCTTCCAAAACATCAGCACTGCCGCATTTACTTGAAATTTTTCGGTTACCGTGTTTGGCAACGGTTGCACCGGCACCGGCAACAACAAAAGCGGTTGTGGTTGAAATATTGAATGATCCCGAGGCATCACCACCGGTACCAACGATATCAATAACATTTTTTGCCAGGGCCTGGATTCGAACCGCTTTTCTACGCATGGCACGGGCAGCACCGGCCAGTTCTTCAAAGGTTTCTCCCTTGGTGGCAAGAGCTGCCATAAAAGCACCAATCTGGGCTTCTTTTATGGTGCCTGAAAATATGTCGGTGAGCATGGAAGCCATTTGATCCTGGGTCAGGTCCCGGCCGTCAATGATGGTGTTAAGGTGCTTTGTGAAACTCATGTCATACTCCTTTGATAAAGTTGCGGATCAGCCGTTTTCCCACGGTGGTCATAAAGGATTCAGGGTGAAATTGCAGACCCTGGGTGGGATGTGATTTGTGGCGGATCCCCATAATTTCTCCGTCTTCGGTCCGGGCTGTTACCACAAGACATTCGGGCAGATCACATTCCTGGACTGCCAGGGAATGGTAGCGCATCACGGAAAAGGGGGTTTTCATTCCGGAAAAAATATGCTCACCGTCGGCGGTGACCATGGAGGTTTTACCATGCATGATTTTTTTGGCATGGATGATGGTTCCCCCGAAACTCTGGGCAATGGTCTGGTGGCCCAGACATACCCCGAGAATTGGGATAATACCGGATAGATTTTTGACAATATCCAGGGAAACCCCGGCATCTTCAGGTCTTCCAGGGCCGGGTGAGATCACAATGGCTTGGGGGTTCAGCTCTTTAAGTTCCTCGACACAAATTTTATCATTTCTGAAAACCTTCACTTCGGCCCCGGTGTGGAGAATATAGTGAACCAGATTAAAGGTAAAAGAATCATAGTTATCAATAATGGCGACCTGCATTTATCTGCCTCCGTTTATATTTGAAAGGGCAAGCTTTAAGGCCATTTCTACACTCTTTGCCTTGTTCTTGCACTCTTCAAGTTCAGTTTTTGGATCTGAGTCATAAACAATTCCGGCACCGGCCTGGACGGTGAGGGTGCCCTTTTCCATGACAGCCGTGCGGATGGTAATGGCAAAATCCATGTTACCGGTAAAAGAAATATATCCGGCAGCCCCTCCATACACCCCCCTGGGACGATTTTCAAGTTCTGAAATGATTTCCATGGCCCGTATTTTTGGGGCTCCGGACAGGGTGCCGGCGGGAAAGGTGGCTTTGAACAGATCAAAGGCGTCACAGTCCTGTTTTAAATCACAGGTGATATTGGATACCAGGTGCATGACATGGGAATAGCGTTCAATGACCATGGTATCGGTGACCTGGACGGTGCCGGCCTTGGCAATTCTGCCAAGGTCATTTCTGCCAAGATCAATGAGCATGATATGTTCTGCTCTTTCCTTTTCATCATTCAAAAGTTCATCGGCCAGATTGCGATCCTGCTTTTCCGTGAGGCCTCTGGGCCTTGTGCCGGCAATGGGCCGAAGGGTTGCAATCTTGTTTTCCAGGCGCACCATGGTTTCAGGGGAAGAGCCGGCAATCACGGTGTCACAAAAATTCATGAAAAACATATAGGGGGAAGGGTTGATATACCGCTGGGCACGGTATATGAGGATGGGATCTATGGGGGACTCGCAGGAGAAGGGCTGGGAATAAACCGCCTGGAAAATATCCCCTTCCACAATATGTTCTTTTATGGATTCAACGCCTTTCAGGTATTGGGCCGCTTGTGTACGGGGCCTAAAGCTGACATCGGGCACTGGTTCATAGGGCGGTTTTTCAAAGGGCTGGTCAATGATATCCAAAAGGTCAGCAAGGTCGTCTTTTGCGCTATCGTAGGCTTTGCCAGGATTTGATTTGCCGGATTTTACGGGTTTTCCTGACGCCTCTGACAGATAGCAGATTTTCACGCAGGTGAGGGTTTGTTTTACGTTATCAAAGATGACCATAAGATCTGGAATAATAAAATGTCCATAGGGGGTGTTCTCGGGCAGGGTTACCGGTATGTCTTCAAAAAAAGAGACCATTTCATAGGTAAAATATCCGGTGAGCCCGCTCCAGAACCTGGGAAGGTCAGGGATATCAGCAGGGGTATAGCTATTGATCAGGTCCCGCATTATCCCCAGGGGATCATTTTTATGAAGGATCTTTTCCTGGTTGTTTTGGGTGGTGATTTCCACATGGTCTTTGAATATTTTGACAGTGCCAAAGGCAGAAACGCCTAAAAAGCTGTACCTGGCCCATCTTTCCCCACCTTCCACACTTTCTAATAAAAAGCATTCTTTGTTTTTGTCATAGCATTTTTGCAAAATAGAAACCGGGGTGTCTGTATCGGCTAACACCCGGGTGCAGACAGGGATGACATTGGCAGTCTTGGCCATCTCGATGAATTTTTTTTTGTCGGGAAAGTGTTCTAAAATCATGGTTTCGTTCCTAAGAGATATTGTTCCTTGGTCAAAAATAAAAAAAGGCATGCATCTGTCTTTATATGCAGCCTCTTCGTGTGACTGCAACAGCTTTTTGGATCGGCTGCTGCAATGACAAATCTTTGTGGAATCAAATTGTCGGGATCAAACCTTGGAAGATCAAACAATTGTTCAAAGCAGCAGCTTTAGCCATATGGGCCAGGACCACCACTGGAAGAACCTTGTGTTTTTTGACAAAGATTGGTTCATCTCATTTTTCCCTTTTGTGTAATTTCGAATCAATGGTGATGCATATTTAAATGATTTGAGATAGCTTGTCAATACAAATGTTTCTATTAGTAGAAACAAAATTGCGAGAAAGGGGAATCCCTGTTGTGTGTTCATGGTAAAATTTTCGGTGTGGATTTAGCGCAAATATGATACATTCTAAGAAATTTTAACCCTTATATATGGACAAATTTTTTATGCTGCTCATTTTTCCCCCGGTTGCAAAACCCTGTGAACCACCTGCCGGGGTGGCCTTGTTGTCTGCTGCTTTAAAAACCCATGGACTGCCATGTACGGTTTATGATGCCAGTATCGAAGGACTGTTGTTTTTAATTCAATCGGACCCTACTGTCCGGGACTCCTGGTCCATGCGGGCATTGAAAAACAGGGACACTATTTTATCGGATTTGAAAAATCCCGGATTATATACAAATGTGGACCGGTATCACCAGCGGGTTTATGATCTGAACCGGCTTTTGTCCATATCCGTGGATCAGACCCGGTTCAAGATTAGTCTGAGCGATTATTCCGATAATCAGCTTTCTTCGGTTGCAAGCAAAGATCTTTTGACGAGTGCTGTAGCCTTTGAGGAAAATCCTTTTTACCCTTTTTTTGAACAAAAGATCCGGCCCCTAATTCAGGCCTCTGATGCTGAGTATGTAGGGATTTCCCTTTGTTATTTGAACCAGGCCCTTGTCAGTTTTGCCCTGGTTGGCTGGATAAAGGCAAATTTTAGGGACAAAAAACTGGTCATGGGTGGAGGACTGGTTTCTTCCTGGATGAGCCGGCCCAATTTCGGTGACACCGTTTCCAATCCGTTTTCCGATTTGATAGATGTAATGATAAAAGGGGAGGGGGAGCAGCCCTTGTTGGCCCTGCTCGGGGTTCCGGACACCCGTAAAAAACATTATGTCCCGGATTATGAATTTGCAAAGAACCACGCCTACCTGGCACCGGGAACGATTCTTCCCTTCAGGGCGTCCATTGGCTGTTATTGGAGCAAATGTCGATTTTGCCCTGAGCGAGCGGAAACACGCCCCTATTCAACCCAGCGGGCGGCAAAGACCCTTGAAGATTTAGAAAAGATGACCTTGCAATATTCTCCTGACACGGTCCATTTTATAGACAATGCCGTTACCCCGGCATTCTTAAGGGCCTTGTCCAAAACCGAGCTGGGCTTTAAATGGTATGGGTTTGTGCGTTTTGAAAAGGAATTTTTAAGCCTTGATTTTTGCCTGGCCCTGAAAAAAAGCGGTTGCGAAATGCTCAAGCTGGGTCTTGAATCCGGGGACCAGACGGTGCTCGAACAGATGGACAAGGGGACGGATCTTGGAATGGCTTCCATCATTTTAAAAAATCTTAAGAAAGCCGGAATTTTAACCTTTGTTTATCTCTTGTTCGGCACAAGTTTCGAGGATGAAACAGCTGCCTGGAAAACCCTTGAGTATGTTAAGCTTCACAAGGACACTATTGATTATTTGAACCTGGCGGTTTTTAATTTGCCCAAATTCAGTGAAGATGCCGATGGGTTGGAGACCCAGGAATTTTACCACGGAGATTTGTCCCTGTATTTGAATTTTGTCCATCCAAGGGGGTGGAATAGGAGAAACGTGAAAAATTTTTTGGACAAAAAATTTAAAAAAGAGCTGGCCATTGGATCAGAATTCAGGAAAAATCCGGCCTATTTTTCCTCAAACCATGCCATGTTCTTTAATCATCTGGAGGAAACAAATGATTGCAGAAATTCTATCCACCGGTGATGAAGTGCTCCTGGGGGATATCGTTGACACCAACAGCGGGTATCTATGTGAACGACTCAAAGAGATGGGGATTGCCGTTCAACAGATCACGGCTGTGGGCGATTCAGTAGCAAGGATAAGCCATGCCCTTGGGCAAATTGCCCAAAGAGCAGATATTTGCCTGGTAACCGGCGGGCTCGGGCCTACCCAAGATGACCTGACAGCAACGGCCTGTGCCGGGGCTGCAAAAGAAGAGTTGGTGCTAAACCCCCGGGCCCTTGAAACCATGGTTGCCTATTTTGAGAAAAGAGGGTTTGAAATTACCCTTGACAATAAAAAACAGGCCATGCTGCCGGAATCGGCCGGGGTCCTGGTCAACCGGAACGGAACTGCTCCCGGATTTACCATGTCCCTGGGTAAATGTGGGTTCTATTTTATGCCCGGGGTGCCTTCGGAAATGAAGTCCATGTTTGAAGAAGAGGTCAAGCCAGAACTATCCGATATCTTTGGCCTTACCAAGGAAATTTTCATCGAGCGGCTTACCATTTTCGGGTTGCCGGAATCTCGGGTGGGAGCACTTCTGGAAGGATTTGACGCTAAATTTCCCGGGATGAACCTGGGGTTTCGGGCAAAATTTCCCTTCATTGAAGTCAAGATTGTTTGTCCACTAGAGGAGACTGCCGGGAGTGTCAAAGGCCGGGTTGAAACCATTAAAAAAGTTATGGACACTGCCCGGGAATGGGCAATCTCGCGCCTTGAAAATAAGGTAATTTCTCCCAGGGGTCGAAGCCTTGAACAAGAGGTGGGAAGACTTTTAAAAGAAAAAAAGTTCACCCTTGCCATTGCCGAATCCTGCACAGGCGGTCTGATTTCAAATCTTATTACCGATGTCGCCGGTAGTTCAGATTATTTTCTTTTTTCGGCCATCACCTATTCCAACGAAGCTAAAATGAATATCCTCAAGGTTTCACAAAATACCCTTGAGGACCATGGTGCCGTCCATGAACACACCGCCCTTGAAATGGCCCTGGGCGTACGAAAAGCCTGCAATGCCGATTGGGGAATTTCAACCACCGGCATTGCAGGTCCCACAGGGGGCAGTGTTGAAAAACCTGTGGGAACAGTTTGTATCGGTATTGCAGGGCCTGGGTTTGAAACGGCAAAGCGGTATACCTTTGATTTTGGGACCAGAGCAAGGAACAAAAAAATGTTTGCTGCCATTGCTCTGGAAGTGCTGAGGCGCAGGTTAATGGATTCATAAATTCTCTTTAATTGTCTAATTGGGAGTTATTATGCGTGTTTTTAAATCCTTATCAATTCAGGGCTTATTCATTCGGGCCCTGACGCTGATGTTGGCGCTGACCATTTTTTCTAACCCATTGGGCCGTTGTGCTGTGGCCCAGGCTCAGGCGCCGGCTAGGGTGGTGATTTCAAAGATTGTCCATGAAATTCTGGCCCAGAACCACTCGTTTATCGGTACTCTCTATTATGAACGGATCAGTCATGTCTCTTCGGAAGTGCCAGGGCTGGTAAAGAAAATCAATGTCCAGGCCGGAGACCTTGTGGATAAAGGAGCTCTCCTGGTTCACCTGGATACGGAAATCCTGGAAAAAGAAATCTTGTTTCACAAAAATCAAATTAAATTGGTTGGGCTTGATATTGACCACAAACAGATCAATTTTAAGCGAATGGCAACCTTGTTCAAAAAAAGTTCCATCAGTGAACAGGCCTATGATGATGCCAAGTTTTTTTACCAGGAGGCTATTTTAAAACGGTTTTCTGCTCAAATTACCCTGGAAAAGCTGCTGATCCAAAAAAGAAAAAGCGTTATCAATGCACCCTTTGACGGAATTGTGCTTGAAAAAAATGTGGATTCAGGTGACTGGGTCCACCAGGGAAAGCAATTGTTTGACATCGGTTCGGTCAATGATTTGTTCGTACGCGTACCAATGGCAGAAACTTTGTTGAAGTTTGTTTTTGTCGGTCAAAGTGTGCCGGTTATTATCAATGCCTATGACCGAGAAATGAGGGGAACCATTGAAAATTTGTCTCCCACGGCAGATGCAAAAACCAAGAATATTTTCTTGAAAATACGGATTCCCATGTTGACCAAGGTCGCCCGGAACATGTCCGCAACCGTCTTTATTGCCACTGGCACCAAGGAAAAACTCGCCATGATTCCAAGGGATGCCTTGATCCGTTTCCAGGGAAAAGATTTTGTCTTTGCCATACGAGAAAAAAAAGCCGTCAGACTTGCCGTGCATATTGTTAGATTTCAGGGGAATCGCATTGGGGCAGACGATGTCCATTTTACTGAAGGACTGCCCATTGTGGTGGATGGAAACGAACGCTTGCGGCCGGGTCAGCCCGTTGTGATCGTGGACAGTCAATTGGAGCGTACTAAAATGGGAGTACAATAGATGGATATTATCCGGTTTTTTATTCAAAAGCCGGTAACCGTTGCAGTGGGCGTTATTCTGACGGTAATGTTCGGGCTTATCGGATTCCAAAAACTTCCGGTCCAGTTGACCCCGGATGTGGAAACCCCTTTAATTACGGTGAATACGACCTGGTACGGGGCCACCCCCTATGAAATTGAAAAAGAGATCATAGAAAAGCAAGAAAAAGTGCTCAAGGGACTCCAAGGGCTCACCAAGATGGAGAGTTCAAGTTACAACGGGATGGGGACCATTACCCTTTCGTTTAAAATTGGAATCAATCTTGATGACGCGCTGCTTCGGGTCTCCAACAAGATGTCCGAGGTGGGCAATTATCCGGAAAATGTCGATAAACCCACCATAGAGTCTTCCGGTGCCAATAGTTCACCGGTCATCTGGATGGTCTTAAAGGCAGCACCAGATAACCCGGGTCATATCAATCATTTCAAAACCTTTTTTGAGGACAATATCCGCCAGCATCTGGAAAGAATTGAGGGGGTGGGTTCCCTCCTGGTCTTTGGCGGGACAGATACCACCCTGGATGTGATCATTGATGCCCAAAAAATGGCCCGGTATAATGTAACCATTAACCAGATCATTGCAGCGGTCCGCAGGTCAAACCAGAATATTTCAGCCGGTATTCTGGGCATGGCCAAGAAAAATTATCGTATTAGAACCATCAGCCAGTTTCAAACCCCTAAAGATGCCCTGGAAGTGGTTATTTTTGACGACGGGATCAAGCGGGTCTATCTTGGGGATGTGGCCCAGGTACAAAAAGGATATAAAAAAGAGAGTGCCTCTGTTTTGCACACAGGCGTTCAGGTCATCGTGGTTGGCATTAGAAAGGAAAAAGGGGCCAATGTTTTAAATATGACCGATGCCGTGGAACGCGCAGTAGACAACTTGAATAAAAACCTTCTTGGGGCCGGCAAACTCACCTTGGAAATGGTCTATGATCAGCGACCCTATATTAATACGGCTACAAAATTGGTGATGCGCAATATTCTTATCGGCAGTCTTTTGGCAATCTGTGTGCTGTTGATATTTTTAAGAAGTGTGCGGTCAACTCTCATCACCGGCATTGCCATTCCCATTTCTGCCATTGGGTGCTTTGTCTTTCTCTGGTTGCTGGGCAGAAACCTGAATATTGTGAGTATGGCCGGGATATCCTTTGCCGTGGGCATGCTGGTGGACAACGCCATTGTGGTGCTTGAAAATATTGACCGCCACCGTAAAACAGGTAAGACTGCCTTTGATGCCGCCTACGAAGGCACCCGGGAGGTGTGGGGGGCAGTACTTGCGTCAACCGCCACCACCATGGCGGTTTTCTTGCCGGTTCTTTTTATCCAGGAAGAGGCAGGGCAATTATTCCGGGATATTGCCATTGCCATCACCTCTTCCATCTTTTTGAGCCTTATTGTTTCAATTTCTGTTATTCCCAGCCTGTTTCATTTGTTTTACAGGAACAAGAACGGGGCTGAAACCGGGACCAGGCCCAATGGGCTGCAAAAGAGCATTATGGGTTCGTTTCTAGCGGGTATGCTGATGAAATTGAGCCGTCTTTGTATGAAAAATGTTGTGACCCGTCTGGTTACGATTGTTTTGTTTACCAGTCTTTCCATGGGGATGATCGTAAAATTGCTGCCAAGTGCCGAATACCTTCCCCAGGGCAATCGAAATCTTATTTTAAATATTCTCATCCCACCGCCGGGTTATTCCGTGGAAAAACTCAAAAGCCTGGGGCAATATATATACAAAGAAAGCGAACCCTATTTTAAGGAAGACGGCAGGGATGGCCTTCCCCAGATCAAACATATGTTTTTTGTGGGGGCGGATCGAATCACGCTTTTTGGCGGAATCAGCACCCATGAAACCCGTGCCCGGGAATTGATTCCCCTTTTTACTAGGATAATGGGATCGATTCCCGGTGTTTTTGGCGTTAGCGTCCAGGCCGGAATTTTTGAGTCGGGTATCGGCAAGGGCAGAACCGTGGATGTGAATATTTCAGGTGAGAATATTAATGATATTATCCAGGCGGCCTATGGCCTGTTCGGGGCCATCAGATCAACCATGGACGCTACCCAGGTTCGTCCGGTACCCTCCCTTGAAGCCAGTTACCCGGAAGCCAATATCATTCCCAATCGGGAAAAACTGGCCGCCAATGGTCTGACGGCAAGCGATCTGGGAGTGTATGTTGATATCCTCATGGATGGCCGTAAAATTGAGGAATACCGTCCGGAAGGGATTAAACAGGTGGATCTGGTTCTCAAGGGGATGGAGTCATCGGGTAAATCTCCGGAAGATATTTTAAACAGCACCATTGCCAACAGCTTTGGTGATCTGATCCGTATCAGGGATGTGGCAGATATTTCCTACGGCGAGGGCATGCCCCAGATCAATCATCTGGAGCGGGACCGCACCATCACCCTCCAGGTGACCCCGCCGGCTGACCTTGCGCTTCAGAGTGCCCTGGAAAGAATAGAAAATGATATTATCCCAATGCTTGAAAGCCAGGGAAAACTTGAAAATGTCAGGGTCGTCGTGGGCGGCAATGCCGATAAATTGATGGAAACCCGTAAGGCCCTTCAGTGGAACCTTCTTCTGGCATTGGTTATTACCTATCTGCTCATGGCAGCTTTGTTTGAAAATTTTTTATATCCCTTTATCATTCTTTTCACTGTTCCCCTGGCGGCTGCCGGCGGTTTTGCAGGGCTGTGGGCGGTCAATGCCTATATTGCCCCCCAGGGGTTTGATGTCTTGAGTATGCTGGGATTTATCATTCTCATCGGCACGGTTGTCAACAATGCGATTCTCATTGTTCATCAATCGTTGAATAATGTCCGTTATAAAGGCCTTGTGGGAAAAAAAGCGGTATCAGACGCGGTTAAGACCCGGATTCGGCCCATTTTTATGAGTGCCACCACAAGTCTTCTGGCCATGCTGCCCATGGTTTTGTCAACGGGGTCGGGCAGTGAATTGTACCGGGGACTTGGTTCTATTCTCCTGGGTGGCCTTGCCATGTCAACGGTGTTTACTCTATTTGTGATTCCGGCATTGCTGGTGTTTATTATCGGGTTTGAAAACAGATAGAAACCATTCCACAACTTGAGTTGCAAACTCGGCCTGGTCTGACTTTGAGGTCATCTGGTGATCTCCGCCCCTGTGGATGATTTTTCGTTTAGGAGACTGCATGCGGGTGTAAATATCATGGGCATTTAAGACCGGCACCACCTCATCGGCATCGCCATGGAAAATTAACACATGGTGGAGGGCTTTTGTTTTTGCAAGGAGATTAAAGAGCAGATTTTGTTCAAAAAAACTTAAGGGCAGGGCGGGCCGGTTCCCATTGGCCTGGACGGGAATGTTTTCGATGGTCCGGCTTTGGACCGGGGCCGAACAAAGAACCCCTCCGCAGATTTTTACCCCAAGGTTCCCAAGGGCTTCCCAGGCGTTGATACAAGTGGCGCCTCCGATACTTGATCCAAAGAGCCCAAGTTTTTTGGATGTAAGGTTTAGGTCCATAATACATTGGACAGCCATAAGATAATCCTGGGTTCTTTTTTCAAGGGAGGTGTCTGTTAAAAAATCTCCCTGGCTCTGGCCGCAGCCCCTATGGTCAAACCGGAAAAATGCCACACCGTTTTCCGGCAGGAGACGGGCCAAAACCATTTGCTTGGCCGAGGATTTAGAGCCTTCAAGGCCGTGGGATCCCACAACGATGGGGGGATTTATAATTTCTGGAAGGTGCAGCTCTCCTTTTAGGGTAAGCCCTGCAACCTGGAACTCAATTTTTTTAGTTCTTGTTTTCATCCTTGTCTTTATGCCATTAAACCCGTATAATATCAAGTTTTTGAAAGCAGAATAATCCTAATAATTTTAAAAGAATGAAACCTACATGTCTATAAGCAAACGAAAAACCTATGAACTTGAGATCATTGATCTTGCCTTTGGGGGCAAGGGGCTTGCCAAACCGGATGGATTTCCCGTGTTTATTGATCGGTGTGTGCCCGGTGATACTGTCTTTGTGAAAATAACCAAAAAGAAAAAATCCTGGGCAGAGGGGAAGTTGATCCAGATTTTGAAACCCTCAAAGCTTCGACAGGAAGGCCGATGCCGGTATTGTAATTATTGCGGCGGGTGCAAATGGCAGGAACTGCCCTATGATCTTCAACTTGAATATAAAAAAAGACATGTCACCGAATCCATTGAGCACATCGGCAGATTAAAAGGGGTTCCTGTCATGGATGTTATTCCTTCCGACCCGATATTTGAGTATCGGAATAAAATGGAATTTTCGTGCTCTGCCCAACGCTGGCTCATGCCCGAAGAACTTGAGGATGAGACCATTAAAAAGGGGTTTGGTATCGGGCTGCACGTGCCCGGCACCTTTGACAAGGTCATTGATATCAAGCAATGCGAAATCATGCCGGCCCTGGGAAATAAGATATTGGAAGACGTTCGGACCTTTATTAAAGAATCAGGACTGTCGGCCTATAATCTTAAAAGCCATGAAGGGTTCTGGCGTTTTCTCATGCTGCGCCATTGTGTGGCCCATGACCAGTGGATGGTCAATATTGTAACCCGGGATAAAAACCTTGAAGTGGTATCAAAATTAGGAAAGCTGCTGGCAGAAAAATATCCCAATATTCATTCCATTCTCAATAATATTACCGACTCTTTATCCGGAGTGGCCAGGGAAAAAGAAGAGATCCTGATCCATGGTGAAAATTTTATTACGGAAAAGTTAGGGGAGTTTAGTTTTAAAATATCGGCCAACTCTTTTTTTCAGACCAATACAAGGGCGTGTAAAAAACTTTATGCCAAGGTGGCTCAATACGCTGATCTTAAAGGTGATGAGACGGTTCTGGATCTTTATTCGGGAACCGGCACCATTCCCATCTGGCTCTCAAGGGACGCAAAACAGGTCTATGGCATTGAAATTGTCACCTCAGCTGTCATTGATGCCAGAAAGAATGCCCAATTAAACGGCATAAAAAATTGTGAGTTCTATGAAGGGGATATCAAGGATGTGCTGCCCAATCTCGCCCAGGTACCGGATGTGGTCATCATTGACCCGCCCCGGGTGGGAATGCACAAGGATGTGGTCGGTCAGGTACTGGCCATCCATGCCCCAAAAATTGTGTATGTTTCCTGTAATCCCGCCACCCTGGCGAGAGACCTTGAAATGCTATCCACCCGGTATGAGGTGGTGGAGATTACCCCTGTGGACATGTTTCCCCATACCTATCACATAGAATCCGTGGCCCTGTTGACACGAAAATTGTAGAAACGAAAACCATAGCAGTGAATCAGCCCATGGAGGTCTTCGAATCCGTGGGCGCTTTTTCCTTATCCACAGGTTCTGCAAACAGGCAATTTAAGATAATCATATCATCATCCTTTTCAGAGCTGATGCTATAGGGCAGCTTGTTAAAAAGCCGGATCATTCCCTTATTCTGGGGGGAGGTATAGGCGATCAGGCCTTTGATGCCATTGTCTCGGGCTGCCATGGCAAGTTTAGCCTGGAGAATCTGAGCAATGCCCATGCTTTGATATTCCCGGGATACGGAAAAAGCAATTTCTGCCATATTAATGATGGTGTTTCTAAAATATTCTCCCACGGCAATAACCTTTTCAAACCCCAGCTCTCCGATGGTGGCCACAATGGTCAGGTCGTTGATATAATCAATTTCATAGGTGGTTTCGATCTGATCGTGGACAAAGCTTTTCTTTTCGTGGAAAAACCGGGAGACAATATCCCCCCGGTTCATGGTGTAATAATGCTCCTGGACGCTCCTTTGATCCACAGGTTTGGCCGGCCTGAAGGTGATGGGAAATCCGTTGATTTCAATGGTTTGTTCATATTTGACGGGGTATACCCCCTTGGTCGCCTGTTTAAATTTACGTTCCACATCAATGAGGTCCAGTTCCTTGGCCTTGGCGAACAACTCGTCCCTGAAATCGGGGTGGGCAATACTGATCAGGGCCAGTGCCCGTTCCTGGAGAGTTTTTCCAAACAGGTTTACCACTCCGTATTCCGTGGCAATAAACTGGACATCCCCCCGGGGAACCACCACCGGGATGTTAGAGAGAGAGGGGACAATACGGCTTTGCCTGCCATGGTCGGAGGTGGAGGTCATCATTAAAATAGATTTTCCGTTTTCGGACATGGCGGCCCCCCTGGTAAAATCAAGCAGTCCGTTTATTCCGGTATAATTATTATAGGGAAGGGCATCTGCCGCCACCTGACCGGTAAGGTCAATGGCCATTGCTGTATTCAAGGAGACCATGGAATTGTGACGGGCAATAATGGCGGGATTATTGATATAATCGGAAGGGTGGAATTCTATGGATGGATTATCATCGATAAATTCATAGAGCAGGTTGGAACCCACGGCACTTCCTGCCACAAGTTTTCCATCATTAAAACCCTTTCGCTTGTTGGTGACAACCCCCAGGGAAAAAAGCCGCATGATACTGTCGGTAAGATATTGGGAATGAATACCGATATCATTTTTTTCTGCCAGACAGACCATGGTGGCTTCATTGGTGACTCCCAGGCTTGTCTGGAGGGTCGCTCCGTCATCTATGAGCCGTGTAATATGCCTGGCAATGATATTGGCTGTCTCCAGTTCCGGCATGGGGTCGATGGTGAGCAGTTCTTCTTCATGCTCGACAATATAGTCCACATCATTGACATGGATAAAGCTTCTTCCCAGCACCCTGGGCATATTGGGGTTGACCTGGCAGATGACAATGTCGGCCGATTCGCAGGCTGCCAGAGTGATATCCACGGATACCCCAAGACTCATCCACCCGAAGTCATCCGGGGGAGATGCCTGGATCAGGGCTGCGTTCAGGGGCATAAGTCCGGATTTAAATAATCGGGGAATCTGGGACAGATTAATGGGGGTAATGAACCGTTGGTTTTTTTTGATAAGTTTTGGAGAGGCCGATCCCAGGTAAAAAGAACGGATATTAAATTGCTGGGAATGGGATTGGTTGGCAATCAGGGTTAAAGGTCCGCTTTCGATGCTGAGAAGCCGGACGATTTCAAGGTCAGTGAATCTTGCAGAGACTTTGGACAGTTCATTGACCAGGTGTTGGGGTTCTCCACAGGAGGATCCGATAAAGACCCGTTGACCTGGGCGTATACGTTGCAGGGCATCCTTTGCGTTTGAAAGTTTTTCCACATAGCTGTCGGCCCAGTAAGTTGATTTTGACATAGTATCGTTCTCCGTTGATTTGAACGGTCAATTGTTTTTAAGGACTATCTTTTTTAAGGACTTGGTTTACAAGGACATGATAGTAAAAAAAAACCTTAAAGTGAATACAAAAAGGAAAAAACCGTCATGAATTAAATCATAAATATGATTTAATTTGGCTTTTTTGTATCTTTCCCTTGCGATTTTTTTCAGATCTTTGTATTTATCGATGCATTTATATAGTTTATGAATTATATTCAAAAAATAAAGAGGTGGAAATGGGTATACATGAACGCAAGCAGCGGGAAAAAGAGAGAAGAAGAGACGATATCATTGCTGCGGCCCGGAAGGTGTTCTCTGTAAAGGGGTTTAACAGTGCTACAATGGAAGAGATTGCGTCTGCGGCAGAATTGAGCCCGGGTACCCTGTATCTGTATTTTAAAAATAAGGAAGAGCTTCATACTTCTTTGTCCATAAATATTCTAAAACATTTGGGTACTGAGATAAAACAAGTTGTACATCAGGATATTTCTGTTGAAGAAAAAATTGAGAGATTTCGGGATGTATTTATCGATGTCTACGACTATGATGCCAATATTTTGATCAATTTGTTTCATCTTCAGTCCGGAGAAACCTTGCAGAATCTTTCCGATGAAGTCATGGAACAATTAAAAAAATATTCATCCCAGGCCCATGGTGCCATCATTGCAGTGGTAAAGGAAGGGATTGACACCGGTCTTTTTATTGATGAACATCCTGCAGCCATGGCCGATGTTATATGGGGTTCCTATGCAGGGGTTGTGCTTTGGGTGGATTCCAAACGGCTGTTAAATGACCAGAAAGATTTTGTCAGATCCACCCTGAGAACCGCATTTAAAATTATAATTCAGGGTATGAAGGTGAAATAAGTTTATTTACAAAGTCTGTGAATCGTTTGGGCATGCCATTCCCCTCTGCCGGAAAAGGTTGGCATGCCTTTTTCTTGTAAGTAATCGGCAATGATGGAAAAAGTAGCTCCCTGATTTCTCATGTTCCGGATGATGGACAGGATGTCGTCTTTGGTGTAGTGGGTTCCGGATGCATAGCTGGCGGTGACTTTCTGGGATTGGCCTTTGGACGTGTTTGTTTCGGTATTTTCTGTTAACAGTTTATTCAGGGTATTGAAAAAATCGGCAACGGCATTTTGTTGACGGATTTTTGATTCTGCTGTCAATTCGTTTGTGGCGGCTAATCTTTCTACTTGTTCTGCCAGGGTGGTCGTGTTTTCCAGGATCTCAGGCAGTGCATCTCCCAAGTGCTGTGCAAGGGTTTCACTTTTGTCGAAATCACTGATATTTCGTCTGTCTTCCAGTGTCCTTCGCTCGG
This sequence comes from Desulfobacteraceae bacterium, assembly GCA_016743945.1. GTDB lineage: Bacteria > Desulfobacterota > Desulfobacteria > Desulfobacterales > Desulfobacteraceae > NBML01. The sequence goes on along the minus strand of JADGFI010000026.1, from coordinate 47,437 downwards.
TTTTAGGATAATAATTGCCATCAAAATTTTTTCTTGGCGGGGGGGTATCCTTTTTATGGGAGCTTCTCAGGTTTCTTAAAAAATCATTCATGACACCTCCTTCGGATGGGTTGTTGCTCTGGTAAATATGCGCTTATTGATATTTATAATAAAAATATCAATAAAAATATCAACGGGTAATGAATTTTAGGGATTGAATACGATTTATATTATGATGTATGTTAATATATTTTTAGTTTCCAAGTCAAGTATATGGATCAATTATACCCATTTAAAATGATTTAAATAGAATCCTATGGTATGGTATTTGACTTTTTATATAAATAGTTTTAGAAGAAACCCCATATAAAATGTACAGAGAAATTGAATTATTGGAGGAATAATGAAAACAAATAAATATCGAATGCGCTTGCTTTTACTTGGACTGGGATTTTTTCTGGCCACAAGTATTTATGGCTGTTTTGGAAATACAGATTCTGCAACACCTGAAACGACTCATTCTCCCGAGGAAAAATCTAAAAAAACAACGGCTGTTTACCATGATTTTGAAGATATCCTGGTGCCAATGGAACTTAAGATCAATAAGGATCGAACCGTTGTGGTCTCCACTCCGGGGTATCGATCCGGTATTCTTGCTTTAAAGGGAAGGGTGGATTCCACCTCTTTGTTTAATTTTTTTAGCAACAATATGGTTAAAGACAATTGGAATGTGGTCAGCAAAATAAAATCACCTGGAACCACTATTATGGTGTTTGCAAAAACATCCCGGTGTGCCGTTATCACCATCAGAGATTCCCAGGTCTATACCTATGTTGAGATCGGGGTGGCTCCCACAATGGGAAATACAGGCCAAGAAATGACCCAGACGGAGTTGTCCGAATAATGGTGTTAAAAGATTCCCATCTTCTTCTCGGGGTGACAGGCGGTATTGCTGCCTACAAATCCGTGGAATTGTTACGCCTGCTCAAAAAGGCCGGGGCCAATGTCCATGTGGCAATGACCCTTGCTGCCCTGCAATTTGTCGGGAAAGCCACCTTTGAGGTCTTGAGTGAAAATCAGGTGCTGACAGATTTGTGGAAGGATACCCAGAGTTCGGTCACCCACATTGATATTGCCACAAGTGTTGATGCTGCACTGGTGGCTCCGGCCACTGCCAATTTTATTGGAAAACTGGCCTGTGGTATTGCCGATGATGCACTTCTAACGACAATGCTGGCGGTCACAAGTCCTATAATGATTTGTCCTTCCATGAATACGGACATGTACCAGAATATTCGTGTCCAACGAAACCTGGACATCCTGGAACAGGATGGCATCCATATCATTGATCCCGATGCCGGGGTATTGGCGTGTAAAACCGTTGGAACGGGTCGATTGCCGGAACCCTGGTTTCTTCTTGACAGGCTTTGCGCAGTGATGGCCCCAAAAGATCTTTTGGGAAAAAAGGTCCTCATTACCGCCGGTCCCACCCTTGAAGCCATCGATCCTGTCCGATACATCAGCAATCATTCCTCGGGTAAAATGGGATACGCCATTGCCAGGGCTGCTGAAAAAAGGGGAGCCAATGTCACCCTGGTCTCAGGACCCGTCAGCCTTAATCCACCGGTGGGCGTTGACTGCATCCGGGTGGAAAGTTGTGATGAAATGGGCCGGGCTGTTTTTTCGCATCTTGAGGCTGCCGACATTATCATCAAGGTGGCTGCTGTGGCAGATTACAGACCTGTGGATACCCGTGTTCTCAAAATCAAAAAGAGCATAGATTCAAAGGCGTTGACCCTACCCATGACTGAGAATATGGATATTCTCAAACAGGTGGGTAAACTTAAAACCGAGGACCAATTTTTGGTCGGATTTGCCGCAGAAACCAATGATCTTGAACGACATGCCCTTATCAAAATGAAAAAAAAGAACCTGGATATGATTGCCGCCAATATAGTGGGAGCAGATGATTCAGGGTTTAAAACCGATACCAACAAGGTGAAGCTTTTCTTAAAAGACGGCAGTTCAAAGGATATTCCCCTGATGGACAAGGAAAAGGTTGCCCATATTCTGTTGGATACCATTATTGAACAAACAGGATAGGCCATGGGGGAAATCGATACCATTCAGTCTGTTGCTTCGGAATTTATCAGAACCATCCAGGACTTTTCCCAGTATATCGCCCATCAAAGCGTATTGGGAAATACAGATTTGACCCTTTCCCAAGCGAGCCAAAATATCATGGACAGCTGGGGCAAGCCAGGGAAAAAGGCCGTTTCCTTTTTGTTTCAGGGTCCGAAAAATGCCGACCTGTTTTTTATTGACAGTGAAGGCTCTTTTTTTAACGGGAAAAGAGGGGGACTGCTCGCCAAAATTTTAAATGCCATGCACTTGACACCTGAATCGGTGTTCATTTGCAATGCATCGGATGCAGATTCCATCCATGCAAAGATTAAACAAATATCACCCAAAATTTTGATTACTCTGGGGCAGCGGGCGGGTCACCTATTGTTGAATATCAACGCCCCCATGGAAGAATTCCAGGGAAAGTTTCAACCCTATAACGGGATTTCGGTGATGCCCACTTACCACCCGTCGGCCCTGCTCGCGCAGCCTGTTTTAAAGCGGAAGGTCTGGGAAGACATACAGCAGGTGATGCAATCGCTAGGGCTTTTCCCATGATGTCACACAAGAAATCTGGTGGAATACTGGATTCTTTTATTGAGATCCTTGATGCGGAAAAAGGATATTCTCTTCATACCCTAAGGGCGTATCGGTCCGATATTCTGGATTTTATCGGTTTTTTTTTAGAGTCCCAGACGGACCCAAAAGATCCTGATGGACTGGATACCCTGGAGAATCAGTACTTATTTCTTGCCAGAATCCTGGAACTGGACAAAAACGGGGTCCGTAAATATTTGTCCGGCCAGGTCAAGCGTCAAAAAAGTAAACGCACTATTTCCAGACGATTGTCCGCCCTGAAATCTTTTTTTGATTTCCTTGTCAGAGCAGGCCTTATAAATATGAATCCGGCCGATACCATCCCCTTTCCAAAGCTTGAAAAAACCATTCCCAGGTTCTTGAATATTGATGATTTGTTTCGGTTATTGGATTCCATTAAAACAGATACCTGGCTGGAAAAGCGAAATCTGGCCATGTTTGAAACCTTTTATTCCACCGGCATGAGAATTTCGGAAATACACGGTTTGGAAATGAATGATGTTGACTTTAAAAGCCAAATGATTAGAGTTTTTGGAAAAGGCAGCAAGGAGCGGGTGGTCCCTGTGGGGAAAAGGGCACTTGATGCCATTTGTGCATATCGGAAAGCGATTGATCACCCCATTGCCCCGGTATTTTTGAACAAGCAGTATTCAAGGCTGAGTATCCGGTCTATTGGACGGATACTGGCTAAAATTGTAAATGAATGCGGGTTGAGTGTTCCTGTATCACCCCATACCCTGCGTCATTCTTTTGCAACCCATATGCTGGATTCCGGTGCCGATTTAAGGGGAATCCAGGAAATATTGGGCCATGCCAGCCTGTCAACCACCCAGGTTTATACCCATGTGAGTATGGACCGGTTGATGCAGGTATATGACAAGGCACATCCAAGGAGTTAGAACACCAAGGAGTTAAAATAGTATGAGTATAGAAATATTTCATGGTACCACCATCCTGGCATTGCGCGGGAAGGCGTCCATTGTTGTGGCTGGAGACGGCCAGGTAACCCTGGGGAACATTGTGACAAAGCACAAGGCCAAAAAGGTTAGAAGAATATACAATGATAAAATTATCACAGGCTTTGCCGGTGCCACTGCCGATGCCCTGACCCTTTCGGAAAAACTGGAAGAAAAACTGGAGCGGTATAACGGGAGTCTCACCCGGGCCTGTGTGGAATTGGCAAGGGACTGGCGAACCGATAAATATTTGCGACGCCTTGAGGCCATGATGATTGCAGCGGACAAGGAAAATACTTATTTATTGTCCGGGAACGGGGATGTGATTGAGCCCGATGACGGTGTCATCAGTATTGGATCCGGCAGCACATCTGCCCAGTCGGCCGCCATTGCTCTGATTGAGAATACCGATTATTCTCCCCGAAAAATTGTTGAAAAGGCCATGAAAATAGCAGGTGACCTGTGCATATATACCAATCATCATGTTACCATTGAAGAAATTAAAAACGAAACCCTAGGAATTATAACCAGGAATTAAAATCGGATATGAAAGATTTAAAACCCAAAGAGATTGTCACGGAACTGGATAAATATATCATCGGCCAGAAAGACGCCAAAAAATCGGTGGCCATTGCCCTTCGAAATCGGTGGAGAAGACGTCAGCTGGATCGAGACCTTCAAGAAGAGATCGCCCCGAAAAATATTATTCTTATCGGACCCACCGGGGTGGGCAAAACAGAAATTGCCCGGCGCTTGGCAAATTTAACCGATTCTCCCTTTTATAAGGTAGAAGCCTCAAAATTTACCGAGGTCGGGTATGTGGGACGGGACGTGGAATCCATGATTCGGGATATTGTGGAATTGACGGTGAACAATCTTCGGGTCAGGCAACAGGATGCAGTTCAGGAAAAGGCCGCAAAGATGGCTGAAGAACGGGTTTTGGATATTCTTCTACCGCCCTCTGCACCAGCGCCTGGCTTTGCAACTGCTGATTTGTCAACTGATGTCAGTCAAACTGATGCTCTCCATGCTGATGGTAGCCAAACACGGGCAGCAGGAGATGGATCTGATTGCGTCCCAACGGCATCCACCCGGGAAAAGCTCCGCACCATGCTTCAAAAGGGTAAATTAGACAAAAGGAATATTGATCTGGACGTTACGGCCCAATCCTCACCCATGGTGGAAATTTTTTCCAATAGCGGTATTGAAGAGATGGGCATCAATGTCAAGGATATGCTGGGCAATTTCATGCCAAAAAATACCAAGCGCCGCAAGGTAAGTGTGCGAGATGCCATGAAGATTCTTACCCAGGAAGAGGCTGCCCATCTCGTGGATATGGAAAAGGTAAAAACCGATGCGGTCAGTCTGGTGGAGCAGTGGGGTATTATTTTTATCGATGAAATTGATAAAATTGCGGGCAAGGGACAAAGTCATGGCCCGGAAGTGTCCAAGGAGGGGGTGCAGCGGGATCTTTTACCCATTGTAGAGGGTAGTTCCGTCCCCACCAAATACGGCACGGTCAAAACCGACCACATTTTGTTTATTGCTTCCGGCGCCTTCCATGTGTCAAAACCCTCGGATCTGATCCCGGAACTCCAGGGGCGGTTTCCCATCCGGGTGGAACTTTCCTCTTTGGGTGCCGAAGAATTTACCCGGATCTTGACGGAACCCAAAAATGCCCTGGTGCTTCAGTACATTGCCCTGCTAAGGACCGAAGGGGTGGTGATTTCCTTTACCCAGGATGCAGTGGAGAAAATTGCGGATATTGCCGTTGAAGTCAATTCCACCACAGAGAATATCGGGGCCAGAAGACTCCACACCCTCATGGAAAAATTGCTTGAAGAAATTTTGTTTGCGGCACCGGACATCGAAGAAAAAAGCATTACCATTGATGCCGAATTTGTTACCAAACAATTGATGGATATTGTTCAAGACCAGGATTTAAGCAGGTACATTCTATGACCCAAACCGTTGCTGACATATTGATCGAGGCTCTTCCCTATATTCAGAAGTTCTCCACCAAGACCGTTGTGATAAAATACGGGGGGCACGCCATGGTGGACGAAGGCCTGAAACGAGATTTTGCCAATGATATTACCTTGTTGAAATATGTCGGAATAAATCCGGTTGTGGTCCATGGCGGTGGCCCCCAGATAAACAAAGTCTTGGATGCCATGGGCATTACCTCAACCTTTATCCGGGGCATGCGCTACACCGATGACGCCACCATGGATGTGGTGGAAATGGTGCTGGGCGGAAAAGTGAACAAGGATATCGTGGCCAGGATTAATCAGGAAGGGGGGAGAGCTGTGGGGCTTACCGGAAAGGACGGGGGGCTTATCACGGCAGAAAAAATGAAAATCTACCTTCAGGAAGATGAAAATAAACCGCCGGAGATTATTGATCCCGGCATGGTGGGCAGTGTTACACAGGTGGATCCCCATATCATTCATACCCTGACAGCCCAAGGGTTTATTCCCATTATTGCGCCGGTGGGGTTAGGCAAAAACGGGGAAACCTATAATATCAATGCTGATGTGGTGGCATCCAAAATTGCCTCGGCCCTGAATGCCGAACGTCTTATCCTGGTCACCGATGTGGACGGGGTCCTTGATGCGGATCACCGTCTGATTTCTTCCATTACCGACGGAGAAATTGGTGAGCAGATTGCCGATGGCCGTATTAAAGGGGGTATGATCCCCAAGGTGGAATGTGCTCTTTCCGCCCTGAAAAACGGAGTGAAAAAATCCCATATCATCAATGGTAAAACACCCCATGCGGTTTTGTTGGAGCTGTTCACGGATTCTGGAATTGGAACCCAGGTGTTCACAGATTAATGAAAATTTGGATTAATGAAAAATAGTTTAATGAATATAAAGAAGGCGACCCTATGAATCTCATCGAAAATACCAATGAATTTGTGTTTCAAACCTATCTTCGCCAGGGAAAGGCTTTTGTCCGCGGAGAAGGGGCCACTCTCATTGACGAAGAGGGAAAGGTCTATACTGATTTTTTGGCTGGCATTGCCGTGTGTAACCTGGGGCATTGTCATCCTAAAATTACCCAGGCCATTGAACGTCAGGCCAGAACCCTGGTCCATGTTTCAAATCTTTTTTATACCGCTCCCCAGGCCAACCTTGCGGCAGCGCTTGTGGAAAAAAGTTTTGCAGATCGGGTTTTTTTTTCCAATTCAGGTGCAGAAGCCAATGAGGCAGCCATAAAGCTTGCCCGGCGGTATTTTCAGTCAAAGGGAAATAAGAACCGGTATAAGATTATTACCATGGAAAAATCCTTCCATGGCAGGACCATGGCAACTTTGTCGGCAACGGGCCAGGAAAAGATCAAGGAGGGGTTTTATCCCCTGCTGGAGGGGTTTATTCATGTACCCTTCAATGATATTGATGCGCTCAAAGCGGCTTTGGATGAAACCGTGGCTGCCGTGATGCTTGAACCCATCCAGGGGGAGGGCGGGGTGATCCCGGCTGATCCCGACTACCTGGCGAAGGTCAGGGCCCTTTGCAACGAAACCGGAACCTTGCTCATATTTGATGAAATCCAGACAGGTATGGGACGGTGCGGCAGCTTGTTTGCCCATGAACTTTACAAGACACCCCCGGATATCATGACCCTTGCAAAGGCCCTTGCCAACGGGATTCCCATCGGTGCCATGCTGGCCACACAAGATGCTGCAACCGGATTTGATTTTGGCAGCCATGGCAGCACTTTTGGGGGAACCCCCCTGGCCACGGCCGCAGCCCTGGAAGTCGTCAATATCATATCCGACGAAGCGTTCCTGTCCGGGGTGAATGAAAAAGGGGCGTATCTTCGCGAAAAACTGCTTGAACTCAAGGAAAAACACTCCCGGATTCTGGATGTCAGAGGCAAAGGGCTGTTGGTGGGAATGGAAATTGACACTGATATTGAGGGTGATAAAGATAGGGATGCTGGATTCTTTGTGAAAAAATGTTTTGAAAAAGGCTTTATTATTAACGGAATTCAGGGTAAAATTTTAAGATTTGTACCCCCTTTAGTTATTGATAAAACTCAAATAGACAAGCTTGTAGCTGTTCTAGACAGCTTATTTTAGGCTATATTATCGTATTAGGAGATCAATATTGAAAAAAGATATATTATCATTGCTGGACCTTGAACGAGAGGATTTCGAACATCTTTTCAAGCGGGCTATAAAACTTAAGGAACGGCATGAAAAGGGTATTTTTGATTCCCTGTTAACCGGCAAAACCCTTGGATTAATTTTTGATAAAAAATCCACTCGAACCCGGATTTCCTTTGAAACAGCCATGATCCAGCTGGGCGGTCATCCCATTTATATGAGCACCCAAGATACCCAGATCTCAAGGAATGAACCGGCAAAGGACACGGCCCGGGTACTCTCCCGGTACATTGACTGCCTGGCCATGAGAACCTTTGACCATGAACTGGTTGAAGAATTTGCCCAAAGCTGCAGCATTCCCGTGATCAATGCCCTGACAGATTCTTTCCACCCCTGCCAGATTTTAAGCGATCTCATGACCATTATCGAACACAAGGGCGGATATGAAAAGGTGAAGATTGCCTGGGTGGGGGATGGCAATAATGTGGCAAATTCCTGGGTGAATGCCGCCAGTGTTCTGGGGTTTGATCTGAAACTTGCGTGCCCGGACGGCCATTCCATTCGTCAGGATATTATTACCCATGCAGGCGCTGCCACCATGGGAAATATTGAATTTACAAATGATCCCAAAGAGGCTGTAAAAAATGCCGATGTGGTCTACACCGATGTTTGGGCCAGTATGGGTGAGGAAGCAGAGCTTGAAGGCAGGCTCTCAGCCTTCGAAGGCTTCCAGGTGAATGAGGCCTTGTTGGCCCGTGCCAAGTCCGATGTACTGGTTCTCCATTGCCTGCCGGCACACAGGGGGGAAGAGATCTCAGAACAGGTCCTTGAGGCAAAAGGGGCAGCTTTCTGGGACCAGGCCGAGAACAAACGGCATATGCACAAAGCCATATTGGAAAGCTTAATCCTGGGGTAGTTTAACCCTTTTTAACGAGAAAGACAGGCATGATATGAATGAAAAACTTTGGGGAGGGCGGTTTTCCCAGGCAACAGACGCATTGGTTGAAAAATTCAATGCATCCATTGAAGTGGATAAACGGCTTTATGCCAGTGATATCCAAGGCAGCATTGCCCATTTGAAGATGATGGCAAATGAATCTATTATATCAAAGGATGAGGCCCAAATTCTGATAAAAGGGCTTGGCCGTGTAAAATCCAAGATGGATAATAATGAGATTCCCTTTACTGACAGCTTGGAAGATATCCACATGCATGTGGAAGATGCCCTGGGCGAAGAAAGTGGTGATGTGGCAAAAAAGCTTCACACAGGACGAAGCCGAAATGACCAGGTTGCCCTTGATGTCCGGATCTACCTGAAGGAAGAAACCAAGCATATCATTCAGATGCTGACAGATTTTCAACGGGCATTGGTGGTCATGGCAAAAAAACACCTGAAAATTATCATGCCGGGCTACACCCATATGCAGCGCGCCCAGCCCGTACTGTTCGCCCATCATTTAATGGCCTATTATGAGATGATAGGCCGGGATGTGCAACGGTTCGGTGATTCCCTTAAACGGGTGGATGTCATGCCCCTTGGCGCCGCCGCCCTTGCCGGCACCACCTATCCTTTGAACCGGGAGTACACAAGACAGGTGCTTGGGTTTGGAAAGGTATCTGAGAACAGCATCGATTCGGTATCAGACCGGGATTTTGTCATGGAATTTATCGGCCATGCCAGCATCTGCATGATTCATTTGTCAAGGCTTTCCGAGGAACTGATCCTCTGGTCCTCTTCTGAGTTTGCCTTTATTACGATTTCCGATGCCTTTACCACAGGTTCCAGTATCATGCCCCAGAAGAAAAACCCGGATGTGGCAGAACTTGTGAGGGGTAAAACAGGAAGGGTAGTGGGGAATCTTGTGGCCATTCTTACCACGATGAAGTCCCTTCCCATGGCTTATAATAAGGACATGCAAGAAGACAAGGAACCGCTGTTTGATACCGTTGATACCCTGAAAATTTGTACAGCGGTTTACACCCGGATGCTGCCCAATATTGAAGTCCATGCCGACAGGATGAAAGCTGCCTGTAAACAGGGATTTTTAAATGCCACTGACTTTGCAGACTACCTGGTCAACAAAGGAATGGCATTTCGCCAGGCCCATTCGGTGGCCGGAAAAGCGGTTGCCTTTGGCCTAGGTCAAAACAAGGAACTGAATGAGTTAAGTCTTGCAGAGTTGCAATCCTTTAGTGAGCTGATTGAACAAGATATCTATCATTTCATTAGCCTTGATCAAATGATTTCTCGTCGCATATCATACGGTGGTACAAGCTTTGATAATGTGGCCTTGGCCGTTCAGCGAGCGGAAAAGGAGCTTGATCTGTCATGAGATTGCAAAAAAAATATGGCGTTCCCCATTTTTTATATGTGGGGGTTCTTTTCCTGGCGGTTTTGTTTCTGGCGCCGTCCTGCGGAAAAAAAGGACCGCCAATTCCCCCTGTCAAGGAGGGCAATGTTCTGGCCGCACCGGATAATGTGGCGGCCTCTTTGGAAGAAAACCGGTTAACCCTGACATGGACCCACGCCATTGACCCGAAAACTGCAAAACTAGCCCCTGATGCATTTGAGGTTTATATGGCCACCAAAGATATGGCTGCCTGCGAAGGCTGTCCCTTTGTCTTCAAATTAATGGAGGTGATTTCCATGCCGGACATGGTCTATCGCGGATCCTTGGTACCAGGATTTCATTATTACTTTCGGGTGCAAGCCATTGGGCAAGATGAGAGGAAGAGCGGTTACTCAAAAACAAGTTATGTTGATTTTACAAAATGACGAAACCTGAGTTTACAGCCTATCTGAGTATCGGTTCAAATAAAGGGGATAAACGGGAGAATCTAAACCAGGCCATTGATTGCCTGAACTGTCACAAACAGATTCGGGTGACAGGAGTCTCTTCTTTTTACAGGACACAGCCCCAGAATTTTGAAGATCAGGACTGGTTCGTTAACGCAGCCTTAAAGGTTGAAACTCCTGCTGACCCGGGGGGATTGCTGGTTATTTTAAAACAGATTGAAAACTCTTTGGATAAAGAAGGAAAAGCCTTTAGATTTGGACCCAGAATTATTGATCTGGATATCATCTTTTTTCAAGACATGGTTTTAAAAACAGATTATCTGGAAATTCCCCATCCCAGGATGCAGGAAAGATGTTTTGTGCTCAGACCCATGTGTGATATAGGTGCTGATATTATCCATCCGGTGTTAAATAAAACACTTGGTCAACTGTTAAAGCGAATAGAAAAACAAAGGAGCCAGGAGGTCATCCTTCTGGACTAGGAGGTGTTAGGTGAAGTTTTTTATCGATACAGCCAATATTGATCAGATTAAAGATGCCAGCAATATGGGCATGGTGGATGGTGTTACGACCAACCCATCCCTGATTGCCAAGGAAACAGGTGAGTTCAAGGAGATCATCGCCAATATCTGCAAGATTGTTGACGGCCCTGTCAGTGCCGAAGTCATCAGCCTTGAGTATGACGGCATGGTCACAGAAGCAAGGGAACTTGCTAAAATTGCCGATAATATCACCGTTAAGATTCCCATGACCATTGAAGGTTTAAAGGCGGTTAAAACATTGTCTTCCGAAGGAATCAAGACCAATGTTACCCTGGTTTTTTCTGCATTGCAGGCCTTGATGGCTGCAAAGGCGGGGGCCACCTATGTATCCCCCTTTGTGGGACGCATCGACGACCTGGCCCAGGAAGGTATGGATCTGATTGAAGAGATTGTTCAGATTTTTGACAATTATGATTTTGATACCCAGATCATTGTGGCCAGCGTGAGAAACCCCCTGCATGTCTTAAAGTCTGCCTTGATCGGTGCGGATGTTGCCACCATCCCCCATGGGGTCTTAAAAAAGCTTGCCGCCCACCATATGACCGATAAGGGTATTGAAGCCTTCATGGCGGACTGGAACAAAAAGAATGGATAAAGATAGATGACCTGGTCACAAAAATTAAAAGAGGTGGTGCTGACCCCCAATTTTATGACGGTTTCCAGAATTATAGCGGTTCCCATAATTGTGGTGCTCCTGATGTCAGACTCCCGGATTACCACTGTTATCGCAGCCGCACTTTTTTCTCTGGCCTCCATCACAGATTATTTTGACGGATATCTGGCAAGAACCCGGGGCCTTGAAACAAAATTGGGTAAAATACTGGATCCCCTTGCCGATAAATTATTGGTTTCTTCCTCGTTGGTGATGCTGGTATCACTTGGGTTTATGCCCGGTTGGATTGCCTGTGTTATCATTGGCAGGGAATTGGCTGTTACCGGCTTGCGGTGTGTTCTCATTGAAAATGGTCAGGATGTGGCAGCCTCCTGGCTGGGAAAATATAAGGTTGGGTTCCAGATAGCAGCCATTATACCCTTGATGCTTCATTATTCTTATCTGGGGATCAATTTCAATGGTATCGGGAGTTTTTTTCTCTGGGGCGCACTGATCTTTACAATCTGGTCTGGTTTGGATTATTTTATCAAGGCAAGAAAATTTTTATTTTGAGCAATTTTTCATTGACAAAATAGCGGCATCCATATATAAATTCTTCCTGTTTGCTGAGCGGGAATAACTCAGTGGTAGAGTGCGACCTTGCCAAGGTCGAAGTCGCGGGTTCAACTCCCGTTTCCCGCTCCATACATTGGCGGCTTGGCCAAGTGGTAAGGCATCGGCCTGCAAAGCCGACATTCTCCAGTTCAAATCTGGAAGCCGCCTCCATTAATAAATTCAAGGGTCTTGAGAGTTTCTCAAGACCCTTTTTTTATGCCTGAAAAAATCACTCCCAACCGTATTTCCGCCCCCTGAAAAAATGATTGTTTTCAGAAAATATTGAATATTCTTTTCAAAAAATAGAGTCTCCCTGGTTGACATAGGCGCTTTTAACCAATATCATATTTGAATTCAAAAAATCATCTGAGTTCCTTTTCATGTAAGCATCCCCCCCCCCTGATTATTGTTGTTTTTTCGCAGACAGCAGAAAAAGAGCGTTTCGTCTTGTTTGGTATTAACTTTTATCAGGAGTTATCCCCAATGGAGACCCCCCTCAAACTATGCATACTATAGCTTCCTAGGCGATTTTATATTGCCTAGGGAGCTTATTCTTGAATACGGTTTTATAAAATTAATTTATTGAAAAAATAAAAGGATATAAATCATGATTATTGTAACCAATATTGCATATCCGCCAGAAAGTGCACAGGATATGGCAAAACGATTCTTGGAAGCCCCTCAATTTCCGGAATATCTGACAAGAAAAGGCCCCTACATTAACTCAACTCTTAATGATGGCATTACAACATTGTCTGTATATGAACTCGATAAATCAAAATTGGGTGAAGGGTATGAATTTATAGGAAATTATTTGGCAATATTTTTTGGAGTACCCGGCTTTAAATATGAAATTAAGCCATTCCTTGATGTAGAAGAAGCATTGAAAATGATTGGAATGGGATAGTCAGTTAACCATTACAGGCAGGGTCATTCGTTTGGCTCTGCCATCTTTTCAGAAAATTAAGGTTTTCTTCGATTTACAAAAGAGAATGATTTTTTTTTGGGGTGGGTGTGGCCAAGCTTTATAACCCGCAATCATTGCGGGTCATCATAATTTCCTGGCAAATAATATCTGGTTTTTTAAAGGACTATTTTCATACTGAAAAATTTAAGGTATGGTAAATTCTATTTTTAATCCACAATTTGGGAGGAATGATATATGCCTATTGCAGAGAAGATGGTAAAAATGGTTGAATCCGCATCCATGATTCGGAAGATGTTTGAAGAAGGGGCCCGGCTGAGGGAAAAGTTTGGCTCTGATAATGTCTTTGACTTTTCCCTTGGGAATCCGGATGTTCCACCGCCACCGGCTGTGAAAGAGACCCTGCTGGAACTGATCAACAATGAGAACACCACCCACGGGTATATGTCCAATCCGGGGTATCCCCACGTGCGTCAGGCAGTGGCTGATTATTTGAACCAGGAATTCAATGTGGGGCTTACCCAGGATCTGGTGGTGATGACCGTGGGGGCTGCCGGGGCTTTGAATGATACCCTCAGGGCCTTGGTGAATCCCGGGGAAGATATTTTGGTGCCGGCTCCCTATTTTGTCGGTTATAACCAATATGCCTTTGTGGCAGGGGGCAATCTGAAAACCGCTCCAACCCTTTCCGATTTTCATCTGGATTTGGATGCGATTAAGGCCGCCATTACTAAACAGACCCGGGTCATGCTGATCAATTCACCCAATAATCCCACCGGTGTTGTATATACAAAAGAAGAGCTGATGTGCCTTGGGACCCTGCTTGAAGAGGCCAGCCAGAAGTTTGGCAAACGCATTTATCTGATTTCTGACGAACCCTATCGGAAGATTGTCTATGGGGTGGAGGTGCCCTCGGTGTTTGATGTGTATCCCCATACCATTATGCTCACCTCCTATTCCAAGGAGTTGTCCCTGGCAGGGGAGAGAATCGGATACCTTGCCATCCACCCAAAGGCCGAGGATGCCGCCATGATTGCCGGAGCGGCCGGGGTGACAAACACCATGATGTATGTGAATGCCCCGGCGCTTTTCCAGCAGGTTGTGGGACAGCTCCAGGGGGTTACCGTGGATATTAATATTTATAAAAAACGTCGGGATATGTTTTGTGAAGGGCTTCATGCCGCAGGGTACGAGTTTGATGTGCCAGAAGGTGCTTTTTATCTCTTTCCCAAAAGTCCCCTTCAAAATGACCTTGAGTTTGTTGGGCTTTTAAAAGAACAGAATATTCTGGCGGTACCGGGCACCGGTTTTGGCGGACCCGGTTTTTTCAGGCTTTCCTATGCCGTTCCGGAAAAAACTATTATCGGCTCTCTTGGGGGATTTAAAAAAGCCTTTGATAAGGCAAAAGAAAACGGCCTTTGATGCACCGTAGCAGATGGGCCAAGAAGGAGATCTCACGGCAAGGGAAAAATCCCTGATAGCCCTGGCCGTGGCCCATACCATCCCGTGTCCCTATTGTATAGATACCTACACCAAAGGGTGTCTTGAAAAAGGATCAAACCTTTCCGAGATGACAGAAGCCCTTCATGTGGCGACAGCCATCCGGGGGGGGCTCCCAGGTCCACGGGGTTCAGATGAGAAATATTGCCGAAAAAATGTCAATGTAAGACAGGAAAATTAAAAGATATATGGAAATTCAAAATTTACAGGATATGGGGGAGGGGGTTCCTGTTTTTGACCAAACCCTCAAGAACCACGGTCTTTCCCTGAAACGGGGAAAGACGATTACCTGTCAGGTAAATTTGGGGCTTTTGTGTAATCAGGCCTGCAAGCATTGCCATTTGTCGGCAGGTCCCGGGCGCAAAGAACTCATGGATCTGAATACCATCCATCAGGTCATTGAATTTCAAAAAAAAATCAAGTGTGAGGTGGTGGATATAACCGGCGGAGCACCTGAAATGAATCCCCATTTATCGGTTTTGATTGAGGAAATGGCAACGGTGAGCAAGACCCTTATGCTGAGGTCTAATCTTAGTGCACTTTATGATGCCAAGGATAAGGTCCTGCTGGATCTGCTGGTAAAACACAGGGTGAATATCGTTTCTTCCCTGCCTTCCCTGAATCTCGCCCAGACAGATGCCCAGCGGGGGGAAGGGATTTTTGACAAGAGCATTGAGGCCTTTAAATTGCTCAATGAGATGGGATATGGAAAAAGGGGGACAGGCCTTGTTCTGGACCTGGTATCAAATCCTACGGGTGCGTTTATGCCCCCGGACCAGGCCATAGCGGAAAAACGGTTTTATAGGTTCCTCAAAGATAAATGGGGGATTGTTTTCAACCAATTGTTCACCTTTGCCAACATGCCCCTGGGAAGGTTTGAAACCTGGTTGAAAAACAAGGGAAATTACGAGGTCTATTTGAACTCCCTGTGGAAGGGATTTAATCCTTGTACCGTGGAGGCATTGATGTGCCGGCATCTGATCTCAATTTCCTGGGATGGGTATCTCTATGACTGTGATTTTAACCAGGCAGCCCAATTGCCCAAGGGTAATTTAAGAACCCATGTCAGTGACCTGACCTCCCTTGGTTTTGAAAATCAGGAGATTGCCGTGGGCAATCATTGTTATGCCTGCACCGCTGGCAGCGGATTCACCTGAGGCGGTTCCATTGAGGTTCCCAGGTAAGGAAACCTTTCTCATTTGTTTTAGTAGCGGGGGCAACTTTATTTTTACAGGTGCAGACTATGTCGCATATTGTCAATTTCAAGGGTTGTTTTGGTATAGGTAAGTTTGTTAATGATTTTACCGTCCTTGAAATGGATCACATCAACCCCTTTTCTTATTTCCGGCTTGTCTTCATAGCCAGGCTCCATGGAGGGCCATTCAAGCACCCAGCGATACAATGCTTTTTGTACCAGCTCATCCACAAAGGTTTCTGATTCTAAAAATCTGAAATTGCCATGGTTCTCAAACCAGGGAGTCCAGACCTTTCTCAAATTATTTTTTCCCTTTACATAGGCACCTGTCCAGTTTTCAAAAAAAACATCTTCATGGAAGAGGTCCATAACCTTTTCAAGGTCGTGTTTATCCCAGGCCAGGTACCATCCCTTAAGCTTCATTTTGATTTCTTCGCGTGAAAGTTTCATTTACCCTCCTTTCCGGTAAAAACTTTATCTTCAGTGCGCATCAGTTACCAGGCGTTTGCTCAAGACCACCACAGGATCATCTTTATATCCTTTGGTTTTATAAAATCCAATAGCAGGGGTATTGGTTTTTCTGACCATCAGATTGATTTTCGGGCAGCCGATTTTAATCAGGTGGTTTTCCCCATGTTCAACAAGCTGTTTTGCAATCCCTTTTCCCTGAAATTGAGGGGCAACTCCGAGATAATATATCCATCTCCTGTGTCCGTCATACCCTGCCATGAAGGACCCCACCAAAATATCTTTGATCCAGGCAAGATAGAAAAGATCAGGACTGTGGATGAGTTTTCGCTGAATATCAAGTATGGGGTCGTTCCAGGGTTTGCTCAGGTCACAGGTCGCCCAGAGGTCAATAACCTGTTGTTGTGCATATTTTGTGTAGGGTTCAATCCTCAGGTGTTCCAATGGCCTGTTCCTTTATACTCTTCTTGAATGACTTAGGCAATTTTTTTTCCATGAAAAGACTTAATGGATCTTCGGTGTAACTGCCAAAGGGGGGGATCTTTGTAAGCCCCATGGTTTCATAGAGGCCAATGGCAGCATGCTGGTGGATAAAGGCCTGAACCTGTGGGGTGTTCGATATTTGTACAACCTTCATGAATTCATATCCTCTTCAATGCAATTTTTGCCCTTTGCCTTGGCGCGGTAGAGTGCTGTGTCTGCCCGAAAAATCCAGTCCTTTAATGTCTCTTTTGGCCTGTATTTGGCAATTCCGGAACTGATGGTAATGGCGGGTTTTTTTACCATGGGCCGAGGCGTGTTTTTATCATAAAAATCATGGGCCTCTATTGCCAGGCGAAGTCTTTGTGCAATTTGTCTTGTCTGCGCCATACTGCTGAAAATAAGAAGAACAAATTCATCCCCTCCCCAGCGAACCAGCAGGTCTTTTTCGCGAATGGTCCGAGCGGCTATTTGGGCCACTGCCTTGATTACGGTATCTCCAAACAGGTGACCATGGGTATCATTGACCTGTTTTAGATGATCCATATCAAAGAGAATGAGGCACATCTCCACGGGTTCCCGCCGGTTAAGGTTGGTCATGTATTTGAACTGTCTTTCAAATTCATTTCGATTGTAGGCCCGGGTCAGTTTGTCTGTGTTGGCCATGGTTTCCAATTGGCGCTGGAAATAATTGATGACGAGGATGGCAAAAACAATGGTGGCAAAGGTGATGACAAGGCTGATAAGAAAATTTTTAACAAAGGTGTTTTTAATGGATTTAAGGGCCAGAGTTTCATCTTGTTCCACCAGAAGATACCAGCCCAGTTCATGGACAAATCGGCAGGTGAGAAGAATATGGGTGGTTTTTGAATCATATTCAAAAAATGTGGGGGTATCTTTGGAAGCAAGTATTTTTTCGGCAATGGCGGTAAGTCCGGGGACATCAAAAATAGACTGGGTGGCTATTTTTGATTTATCCGTGTGGACCTGGATCACCCCGTCGGGGCTGACCATATAGACATCCCGGTTGTATTTTTTTTTATAATAATCTATCAGGGTTGCCACCCTGTCAAAATCAAGACCAACTCCCACAGCGCCTAACAGCTGGTTATCATAGCCAACCAGCCGATGGTTTATAAAAATGGTCAAATGATTGAGCGCTGCCTCATTGGTATCCACGATGAGATCATAATCCACCTGTAAATTTTTAAAATTGTAATACCAGGTATCATGGCTGTCCTCGGGGCTGATTTTTTTTAAAGCCCCCTTGAAGTGGTAATAGGTTTGACTTTGGTCTGAAACAAAAAAGGAACTGAAGAAATGATATTTGTCCTTGATTTCCAACAAATATTTCTGGATAAGGAGCTGATCCTTTTCACCCCCAAGAACCCAGTCCTTTAAAAAGGTGTCATTTGCCATGAGGGAAGAAACAAAGATGGGTCGGGTCAAATCCTTTTGAATTTCAGAATAGATATTGTCCCGGGCAAGGGGAAGGCTGTTGTCAATGATGCTTGTTTTGACAGATTTTTTAGAGGATTGGTAGGAAATCACATTGGTCAGCAAAAAACCGGATAACAGGATAAAACTGAGAACAAGAATCAGTTTTGTGCGAATTGAAAAAAAAATCATGACAGCCTCAATCTGGTAAAAGGTGTTAAAATATCGTGTAATTGTCAGCCTAGTACCTTTAGCCTATCTTACGCTAAAAGGTTAGCCCGGGCAAAGAAAAAGATGAAACGCCAACAGGCGTTAGAGATTATTGTGAATCAAAGGCAAGCTTTAATCCGAATCCGATGAAAATCGTACCGGATAGTTTTTGCAGGATGAGACCCACCCGACGATTGTTTCTCAGGGTACGGGTCATCAGGGCAGCGGTTCCTGTCAGAACAGTGCACCAGATACTGCTGGTAACAAGAAATGTGGCCCCAAGGACAAGGAAGGGCAGTGGACCTTGAACCGCCTGGGAATTGATAAACTGGGGTAAAAAAGAGAGGAAAAAAAGGGCAACTTTGGGGTTTAATACATTGGTAATGACCCCTTGCCGATAAATTTTAATCAGATCTTTTGGCGCAAATTTGTTGTCAGCGGTTTCAAAGGCGGTTTGTTTGTCCATCAGGGTTTTAAGTCCCAGAAAGATAAGATAAATGGCACCTGCCCATTTTATGATGGTAAAGGCCGTTGTAGATGTGGACAAAATCAGCGAGAGCCCAAAGGCGGCACACAACACATGGACCACACAGCCGGTCATGATTCCGGCCACGGACACAAGACCAGCACGCCTGCCTTGGGAGACACTTCTTGTAAGAATATACATGGTGTCAACCCCCGGGGTCAGGTTGAGTATGATGGCGGCTATAATAAATCCGGTATAATTTTCAATTCCAAACATAAAAAGGGATCCTTTTTTGCTTCCCATAAACCTTCAAATATTTAGTCAAACAGGGCATTGATAAATTGTTGGGAATCAAAGGCCTGGAGGTCATCAACCCCTTCCCCAACCCCGATATAGGCGATGGGAAGGTCCATGGTACTGGCAATGGCAGCAACGATTCCACCCTTTGCGGTTCCGTCCAGTTTTGTCAATGCAATTCGGGTAATCCCAACGGCTTCATGGAAGGTCTTTGCCTGGGAAATAGCATTCTGACCGGTTGTGGCATCCAGGACCATTAATACTTCGTGGGGGGCTGTGATCAGCTTTTTATTGATGGACCGTTTTATTTTTTTTAATTCTTCCATGAGATTTTTCTGGGTATTGAGCCGGCCGGCCGTATCAACGAGAACAATGTCCACTCCCCTGGCAATGGCGGCCTCCACAGCATCATAGGCAACCGCCGCAGGATCTGCCCCCTCCTTGTGCCGAACAAGGGATGCCCCGGATCTGTCTGCCCACACTTCCACCTGTTCAATGGCCGCAGCTCTGAAGGTATCTGCGGCTGCAATGAGCACCTTTTTCCCCTGGCGGGTATATGTCATGGCAAGTTTGCCCAATGTGGTGGTTTTTCCGGTTCCATTGACCCCGACCATCATGATGACATGGGGCTGGCCAAGGACGGGTTCCTTGGCGGGTGCCTGGGTATCAGGGAACAAGGCCATAAGTTCCTCTTTCAGCACCTGTTTGAGCTCGTCGGCCGTTTTCAGCCGTTTGGCTTTTTTCCGGATCCGCGCCATCATTTCCATGGTGATGTCCATGCCAAGGTCTGAGGTGACCAGCAATTCTTCCAGTTCTTCAAACAGGTTTTCATCAATTTCTTTGGCCGTTGCAAACAGTTCATTGATATCGGTATTCAGAACGGCCCGGGTTTTGCTCAATCCGGTTTTTAACCGGGAAAACAGGCGGTTGTCTGTTTTTTTTGCTGCGATATTTTTTTCCGGGTCATTTTTTTTCAGACCACTTTTTTTTTTGAATATATTAAAAGCCAATGGTTATCTCCTTGGAACTTAGGTTAGTCGTTTATTGTTTAAGCGTGTATGATCTTTTACAATTTTTAGAAACCAGAATCAAGACAAGACAAGACAAATAACAAGATGGGCAAAATAACAAGAGAGGGATAAATGAGAATGATGCTTTACTTTCTGTGCACCAACCGATAAAAATAAACAAAAGAAACTATCAGATAATAAGGGAAGGTGGTCCATGGCGACTCCATTGGATGAAAAAATAGTGATATTGAAGGATCAGGTTAAAAAACTTCAATCTCAAAAAGACACTCTGATAAAAGAACTGGATACCATTGAAGAAAAATTTGAAAACCAGGACAGGCTTTATCGCAAATATTTCCCCATCATCATAGATACGGTGGGGGCAGGGGATACCTATTTTGCAAGGGTCTGTAAAGACCTGAGTCTGGCATTAAAAAAAGGGGCATCCTTTGTAAAAATTGCCTATATTTTTGAGCAATTAAAAACAGCCATGATCAAGGAAGGGGTTGGACCGGTTCCGGTAAAAAAGAAAAAAGGGATGTTTGCCTCTCTAATGAAATCTTCATCCAATAATTTTATTGAAGATTTTAAGCAAAGCTATCAAGATATTTTAAATACTTTGAGGTCCACCCTTGATAAAAAATATGCCACCCGCATGGAGAATATAACGACCAGAATAATAAGCGCAGAAGATATGGGAGATATCAATGATATCCGGGAAAGTATTTTTGGCCTGGTCTTTGTCTATATCTCTGAAACCAACCAGGACCGGGAAAAAATGAATTCCTTTGTCCAGGATATTGTGGGCA
Source organism: Desulfobacteraceae bacterium (assembly GCA_016743945.1). Classification (GTDB taxonomy): domain Bacteria; phylum Desulfobacterota; class Desulfobacteria; order Desulfobacterales; family Desulfobacteraceae; genus NBML01. The sequence goes on along the minus strand of JADGFI010000026.1, from coordinate 26,324 downwards.
AGATTCTGGATATTGAAGCAAAACTTGCCTTTTCCCATGACCAGACCCGTTCCCTGTTTTCATCCAATTCAGGGTTTGAGATCCTTTTAAATACAGAACTGACCAGCCTGCAAAAGACGTCCAATGTGGCAACCAGTCTGGATGATTTGAAACTTCAGATTACCCAGAGATTGGCCTCCATTGAACAGGCATTGACGAAAAAGCAATTAAAGGACAAGGCAATTCAAGCTGCGGCAGAGAAAAACCGACATCTTTTTAAGACCGGGTTTGCCCGATTAAAGCAGGAATTGGACGAGGCCACCCAATATTCTGAACAGCTTGAAGAAAAGTTGAACCAGGATCAACTGACCGGTTCCTTTAATCGGCGGGCCTATGACAACAAAATTGAAGATGAGATGGAACGGTTTTTGCGGTATGGCACCCATTTTTCCCTGTTGCTGATTGATGCGGATAAGTTCAAGAATATAAATGACCGATATGGGCATGCCGTTGGTGATAAGTGTCTCCAGGAAATTATCAAAAGATCTCTGCCCTTGTTGCGTAAAAATGATATGCTGGCCCGGTATGGGGGGGAAGAATTTGTGGTTATTATGCCTGAAACCGATGCGGTTGGTGCAAAAGAGGCAGCGGAAAAAATCCGCCAGACCATCGAAAAAATTGAATTTTTGTACAAAAAAGAGGTTGTAAGGGTTACCGTGAGTATCGGCATTACCCAGGTACAAGACGGGGACAAAACTCATCTGCAGGTGTTTGAGCGGGCAGATATGGCAGTGTACAAGGCAAAAGAAAAGGGAAGGAACCAGGTATTGGTTCATTAGACTAGTGAAAAATTAAGCAAGAATCCTAATTAAAATTGTTACAGGAGCGGGAATGGGATCTGAGATAGAACTCGATTATTTACTGAATCATCCAATTGCAAAAACGGTTACAGCAGACCTTAATAGTGAAACACTGGCCAGAAGATCATTTTCCCCGAAAAAGATCAAAATTTTTGCCCGAGGCTATTCATTGCTGGAGGATCAGCCCCAATATCGGTTTACCAATGACAAGGAAGCCCAAAAGGTACTACCGGATATCATTAACAATCCGGTTCAGCGGGTGACTCTAGGGGATGAAATTTCTGAGGCAAAGAAACAGGGGTTTTCAAAGAAACGAAATATAGGGGTGGTGTTTTCCGGGGGACCAGCTCCGGGCGGACATAACGTGATTGCAGGCCTTTTTGATGAAGTCAAACGCTACAATTCAGACTCAAAGGTGTTTGGTTTTTTGATGGGAACAGACGGGCTGATTGAATCGAGGTATATGGAGATAACCCGGGAACTTGTGGATGCCCACCGTAATATGGGTGGTTTTTCCATGATAAAGACCGGCAGAACAAAAATTGATTCAGAAAAGAAAATGGATGCGTCTTTAAAAACCTGCATGAATCTTGGGCTGGATGCATTGGTGGTTATCGGCGGAGATGATTCCAACACCAATGCCGCCTTTCTTGCCCAGCATTATAAAAAATTTGGCATCAAGGTGATTGGAGTTCCCAAAACCATTGATGGAGATATCCAGGTATCAACCGATGACGGGGATGTTCTTTGTGCCATCTCCTTTGGATTTCACAGTGCTGCCAGGGCTTTCTCCCAGAACATCAGCAATCTGGCCGCAGATTGTGAGTCCACGGTTAAATACTGGCACGTTTGCAAGGTCATGGGGCGGGTGGCAAGTCATCTAACATTGGAAAGTGCCCTTCAGACCCATGCCACCCTGTCCCTGATCGGAGAGGAGCTGGCCGATTATGTTGACCAGGACCGCCTTGCAACGGCAAGGGAAAATAACACCATTGATTATAATGCCTTTGGCATTACCCTGCGGCACCTGTCCAGGCTCATCTGCGATACCATTGTGAAGCGGGCAGCCGTCGGCAAAAATTACGGTATCATGATCATTCCAGAAGGTATTTTGGAGTTTATCAATGAAATTCAAGTGTTTATCATTAAACTCAATAAAATAATTGCCGAGTACAACACCATTCATGATATGGATTTTCACAGGTCTTTTCCGGGACTGGCAGAAAAACTTGAGTATTTAAGGTGGATCAGTCAGGGAATGATAGACAAGAGCCCCTTTCCCATCTGGAATCTTCGGGATGACGAATTGTTCAACCAATTGCCGCCATTTTTCAGGGAAGGCCTTATGGTGGAGCGGGATCTCCACGGGAATTTCCAGTTTTCCCAGGTGAAGACAGAAAAGATGATCATGGACATGGTCAAGGAGTATCTGGGGGTTTTAAAAGAGCAGGGGGTCTATAAAATCGGGATTAAAAAGACAGAGTACCAGGCTATTATGGCTGCCCATCAGTTGGACCCGCAGTTATACGAAGAAACTCTTTTTAAAACCCCAACGGCTGAATATCTTTTGGTCAAAGAGACAATTATTTCCCAAAAAACGCTGAAACAGGCACTTGTCAGCAATGAACTCATGGATGTTGAAGAGAATGTCCCCGGCCCCATTGCTCAGATTTTTAAGAACTCTCAGCCCAACTTTAAAACCCAGACCCATTTTTATGGATATGATGGCAGGGGGGTAGCTCCTACTCATTTTGACTGCAATTATACCTATAACCTCGGATTGACCGCATTCCATCTCATTGCCGGAAATGCAACCGGTCAGATGGCCGCCATCCGGAATCTTGAAATGGACTTTGATCAGTGGGAACCCATTGGTATTCCCATTGCCAAACTCATGCATTTAGAAGAGAGAAAGGGCAAACTGGAACTGGTAATCGAAAAAAGCCTGGTGAACCTCAATTCCAATGGATTCAGGGTTTTCAAAGCGCTGCGGGAGAAATGGGTGGCCCTGGATGAAGGAGAGGACCATTACCGTCAGCCGGGCCCTGTTCGTTTTGCCGGTGACACAGAAGAGGACAGGCCCATCTCCCTGGTACTCAATTCGATTCAGTAACGGTGTTGGCCTAAAACTTTTTGGGAACAAAACCGGCAGGAATAAAATTTCTGCCGGTTTTGTTATTACCGGCAGGTTTTATTATGATAGGATAAATAAAATAGGGGTTATTTTGTTTTTTGGTCCGATCGTTTGGGCTGGTAGGTACACAGGGGTTCTTCTGCAAGATAATTGCCCGTGGCTTCATAGGCCCGGGCGCGGCATCCCCCGCATACATTTTTGTATTCACATATTCCGCATTTATTTTCAAGGTTGTTAAAATCCCTGAGTTCATTAAATACGGTGGAGTTTTCCCATACATCCTTAAAGGTCTGCTGTGTGATGTCACCGCAGGTCACGTCGAGAAATCCGCAGGTCTGAACCCGGCCCACATGGGAGATAAAACAAAACCCGGTACCGGCAAGACACCCCCTGGTCACGGCATCGAGTCCATGGGTTTCGAAGGTGACCTTTTTGCCGTCTGCCTTTGCCCGCTGGCGTAAAATTCGATAGTAGTGGGGGGCACAGGTTGCCTTGAGCTGGAGGCTGGTTTTAGCTTGCTGGTCATAGAACCAGTTCAGGGTCTGCTCATACTCCTTGGCATCGATGGCAGAGTCTGCAATATATTTTCCCCGGCCCGTGGGCACCAAAAGGAAAATATGGTGGGCCACGGCCCCCAAAGATTCTGCCAGGCTTAAAATCTTTGGGATTTCATCTAAGTTGGTTTTGGTAATAACGGTGTTGATTTGAAATTCAAGTCCTGCTGCCTTGGCAAACTCTATGCCCCGGATGGCATCTTTAAAGGCGTTTTTAAGTCCCCTGAAATCATCATGACTTTGGGCCGTGGATCCGTCCAGGCTGACGCTGATCCGTTTTATTCCACTTTCTTTGAGTCTTTGAGCAATGTTTGGGGTGATCAGGGTGCCATTGGGTGCCATGACCATGCGCAGGCCAATTTTGGTGCCATAAGAAGCGATATCAAATATATCTTCCCGGAGTAACGGCTCCCCACCGGTGAGGATGATGATGGGGGTCCCCACTTCCCTGATCTGGTCCAAAAGCCGGAACGAGGCCTGGGTATCCAATTCATTGTCATAGGGATGATCTTCTGCCCCTGCCCTGCAATGTTTACAATTTAAGTTGCATCTTTTGGTGGTTTCCCAGGCAACCAGGCGAATGGTATTGGCACTAGCTGAAGAATCCGGGTTACCCGGGTGACCATGCTTATCCAATTGACTGGGGGGGGCAGGGTGCCCGGATTTTTCAGACGTTCCAGGCAAGCCGTGTAGGGGAGAATTCATTAGCGGTTCAACTCCCTTGCAACATCAATGGCGGAATAGGTCAATATGATATCAGCTCCGGCCCGTTTGATGGAAAGAAGGGTTTCCATGATCATGGCCTTGGCATCCACCCATCCCATCATTTCTCCGGCTTTCATGATGCTGTATTCCCCGCTGACATTATAGGCAGCTATGGGAAGATCGATTTCTTCTTTGAGTCGATAGATAATATCCAGGTAGGAAAGAGCAGGTTTTACCATGATGATGTCAGCCCCCTCTTCAATATCCATGGTGGCTTCTCTGATGGCTTCAAGGGAATTGGCAGGATCCATCTGGTAGGTTTTTCTGTCGCCAAACTGCGGAGCGGAATCGGCAGCTTCTCTGAAGGGACCGTAAAAGGCAGAGGAATATTTTACGGCATAGGACATGATGGGGATGTGGGAAAAATTTTCTTCGTCCAGGGTCTGCCGGATTTCACCTACCCTGCCGTCCATCATGTCGGAAGGGGCAACCATGTCGGCACCTGCCTGTACATGGGAAAGGGCGGTTTTAGCGATAAGATCCAAAGAGGCATCGTTGTCGATGATGCCCTTGTCCACGACACCGCAATGCCCGTGATCTGTGTAAGCGCACAAACACACATCGGTGATCACCGTGATATCCGGCACCTTTTCCTTGACCGCAGCAACTGCTCGTTGAACAATGGCATCCGATGCATAGGCCCTTGTGGCAAGGGGGTCTTTTTTATCGGCAACCCCAAATAGAATAATGGCGGGTACGCCGGCGTCTTTGGCCTCTTGGGCTGTTTTGACAATATTATCACAGGAAAGATGAAATTGGCCGGGCATGGAGGCAATGGGTTTTTTAACCGAGGTGCCGTCTATGGCAAACAAGGGCATGATCAAATCATCGACAGATATTTTGGTTTCCCGGATCATTCGCCTGAAATTGGCGTTGGCACGCAGTCGTCTGCCCCTGGCATCTGGAAACAACATTATTTATCCTCCTTTTTGATTTCTTCATCGGTCAGATAGCAGGCAGGATCTGAATCCCAGGGATCATTGGCAACCGATTCCGCCCTTGCCCTGAAATTGCCGGCACAGATATCGAGCCATCTGCACTGGGCACATCTTCCCTTGACATGACGTTTCTTGTCTTTCATTTTCATTAAAAATTCATTTTCAGGGTCTACCCAGATTTCAGAAAAGGGTCTATCTTTAACATTTCCCAGTACTTTTTCCCGCCAGAATTGATCCGGGTGAACCTGGCCGTCCCAGGAAATACAGCCGATGCCACGTCCTGAACTATTGCCCTCATTCATTTCAAGCAGCTCCAATACATCGGCCGCCCGCTCCGGGTTTTCCCCCTGGAGGCGCTGGTATAAATAGGGACCGTCGGCATGGTTGTCCACGGTGAGAACTTCCTTTGGCATGTTTCGATCGTGGAGATCCCGGGTTCTGTCCATGATCAGGTCCAGAACCTTTCTGGTCTCTTCATGGGAAAGGTCTTCCTTGGCAATCTCAGATCCCCTGCCCGAGTAAACCAGGTGGTAGAAACAGGCTCTGGGAATATTTTTTGTTTCAAGAAGGTCAAAAATCCCCGGTATATCCTGGACATTTCGTTTGTTAATGGTAAATCTCACCCCCACTTTGATACCGACTTCCTGGCAGTTATCAATGGCTTCCATGGCACGCTTGAAAGATCCTTTGACTCCTCGAAACTTGTCATGTGTCTCTTCAATACCATCCAGGCTGATGCCAACATAGGAAAGACCGATGTCTTTTAATGCCCTTGCTTTTTGCTTGGTGATCAGGGTACCGTTTGTGGAAATAACGGCTCTCATTCCTTTGCTGACGGCATATTGGGCATATTCCAGAAGCCGTGGATGGATCAGAGGTTCTCCACCTGAAAAAAGCAGAACCGGCACCCCGAATTTTGCAAGATCATCAATCATGGCAAGGCTTTGTTCCCGGTTAAGCTCATTGTCATAGGAAATGTCTTCACTTCTGGCATAACAGTGAACACATTTTAAATTACATCGGCGGGTCATGTTCCAGACCACCACAGGTTTCTTGTCGATTGAAAACTGCAGCAGGTGGGAAGGCAGTTGTCCAGAATCCCTTGAGTATCTCAGGGTGTCCGACGGTTCAACAGTGGCACAATAAAGTTTTGAAATTCCAATCATTTTATTTCTTTCCTGATAAGGTCATTAAGGTATGTTTCATGGTCTATGAGAGCTGTTTTGGAGAGGAAAAATCTGTTTTTCCCCGATTTTTCCCGGATCAGATTGAACCCGTCAAAAAAATTGTCATAGAGCTTTGTTAAAATTTCTTCACTGGTGGCATTATGGTCGATAAATTGCTGGATGATGAAATCAATGGCATCTTCTTCAAAAACAATGTTTAAATTATAGCTTTTGGAGACCTCAACTTCAATTTCCTTAACCGAATCATGGAAGCGTTTGATCTGCTTAACGGCATCCTCAACTTCCATGACATTTGTCGTATAGTACTGGGCAACCATTTTGCAGCGAATTTGAGAAAGGGTCAGCCCATGGCGGATGGAAAAGACCTTCCAGTTTTCTTTGATATATTCGGTGATATAGCGTTTATACGCTTTCTTTGTCTGGGTGTATTCAAGGTCCAATTTTTTACTATTGTTTCCTGAGATCAGACTTTCAAGCTGACTCTCGGGAGCGTCCAGAACTTTTTGGGTGACGGTAAAAGTGGATATTTGTGTGGAGGGCAGTTTCTCTTCAAAGGCAAGTAACGCTTCTTCCACCACGCTGACAAGTCCCCTGGCCCCTGTGTTTTCAATGGCAGCCCTCTTTGCAAGAATTTTAAGAGCAGTGTCGGTGAAGACGATATCAATACCATAGGCCGCAAAATCCAGTTTTTTGCTTAAAATAACGGGGTTGTTGGGCATTTTAAGAATAGCATAGAGGTCTGCTTCACTCAGGGTGTCAAGGACGCAGCGTACCGGAACCCTGCCAATAAATTCAGACTCAAAACCAAATTCCACCAGGTCTTCTGTCCTGGCTTGTTTTAAAAGATCAATGTCTTCATGGGTGGGCGTCAGCTGAGAACCAAAGCCGATGCTCTGTTTGCTCAACCTCTTTTTGATGACATCGGTGAGGCCTGAAAAGGCCCCGCTTAAAATAAAAAGAATATTGGCTGTGTTAACCCTGCGCTGGTTTCTTTTGCCGGTTCTTTGAAAGGCTTCAAGTTCCTGCATCATGGAAACCGGATCATGGGGGACCTTAAGGTCCACCTCTGTTTCTTCCATGGGTTTTAAAAGCGCTCTTTGGACACCGGTCCTCGAAACCTGGGCCCCGAAGACATTGGGGCTGGCTGCAATTTTGTCAATTTCATCCACATAGACGATGCCGCACTCGGCAAGGTCTATATTGTCATCTGCTTCCTTGACCAGATCCCGGATCAAATCTTCCACATCGCCTCCCACATATCCGGTTTCGGAAAATTTGGTGGCATCTGCTTTGACAAAGGGAACCCCCAATTTTTTGGCAATGAGCTTAATGAGATAGGTCTTTCCGATCCCCGTAGGCCCCAGCATCAGAATGTTTGACTTTATGTTGCCGGTGATTTTAAAAATTTCACCCCCGGATGATTCCTGGTGCCGGATCCGGTTAAAATGGGTACAGATTTTGGTTGCTAAAACAGATTTTGCCTTGTCCTGTCTGACCACATATTGATCCAGATAGGCGATGAGGTCGGCTGGTTTCAAATTAAAATTGATCAGCTCTCGTTTACCCTTGGAGGGCATCTTGCCGCTGACGGCGTCTTGCTGGGGCTGGATGGAAGGTGAGATAATCTTGACATTTCCGCCGAATTTTTTGTTTAGAAACTCGCCCAGTTCTTTTTCTATTTTTCTGGGGTCCTGCCCCTGGATGTGTGTTTTATCAGTCATAATAGGGATAATATAAACAAGGTTTTGAATAATTCAAGACGGGTCGGGTTTTCTAATGGCTTTTTTTGAAAAAAGCTGGCAGGGTTTTCCAGAGGATCTATAAACCGTAATACTGGGAAGCAGTTTGGATTTAAACCCCATGGCTTTGCACCCATTGGGGTGCTGGGGATCCCAGGTCACATAAAAATAATTACATTTATAGCAATTTATTTTAGGATTGGTTTTATTCTCATCCACCATTCAAGACCTTTTTGTTCAAAGTAAAAAAGCCGCGAACAATACTGTCCGCAGCTTTTTTTATTTTGGTGCCGAAGGGGAGATTTGAACTCCCACGGGTCGCCCCACACGCCCCTCAAGCGTGCGTGTCTACCAATTCCACCACTTCGGCAATTTATTCTATTTTAATGCGGCTTTTTATTCTGAGGTTGTCTCCACAGGCGTCGTGTTTCCTGTCATCACACTGGAGTTAGCTTGATGACCTGACAAGTACGCCAGGGTCAGGGAGGTTACCATGAAAATGATGGCAACCCCTGTGGTGATTTTTGTCAATATATTGGCAGGCCCTGCTGCACCAAAAAAGGTCTGGCTGCCGCCGCCGCCTAATGAAGCTCCCATTTCTGCACCCTTGCCGCTTTGGAGCAGAACAATCAGAATCAAGAGGATACAAACACTAACATGTAAACCGATTATTATAGTTGTCATTGTTATCTATTCTGCCTTATTCATTATATTTGATAATCTTAATAAACTTATCTGCATCAAGGCTTGCTCCACCAACCAGAGCGCCATCTACATCTTCGATATCCATGATATCCTTCACATTTTCAGGCTTGACGGAACCGCCGTACAAGATTCTTGTTCTGTCTGCCAAATCCTTTGAAAATAAACGTCCAAGCAGGGATCTTAAATGTTGGTGTACTTCACCCACCTGATCAATACTGGCTGTCTTACCGGTGCCGATTGCCCACACCGGTTCATAGGCCAAAACCAGATCGGATAATTCTCCAAGACCACAGCCTTTTAACCCATCTGAGACCTGTTTGTCAAGAATAAAATAGGTTTTTCCTTCATCCCTTTGCGCTTCAGTTTCACCAATACACAAGACCGGTTTTAATCCGGCCCCAAGGGTGGCCTTGATCTTTTGGCAGACACAAGTATCGGTTTCTCCAAAATACTGACGCCTTTCAGAATGGCCGATGAGGATATACTCGGCTCCGGCAGCTTTTATCATATCCGCTGACACTTCCCCGGTAAAGGCTCCTTCCCGTTGGAAATGCAGGTTCTGGGCTCCCACTTTTACGACTGAACTTTTGATGGCCTGGGCTACCAGGGGTAAAGATAGATTTGTGGGGGCAATCATTATTTCAGGGTCATTTATACCCGAACACAGCTTGGCAAGATCTGTCGCTGTTTCTACAGCTTGTGGACCGGTCTTATACATCTTCCAATTACCGGCAATAAAGGGTCGTCTGCTCATGTTTTACCTCCGCTTAAGTTTGAAGGGATCCCTTCCTATAGGGATTGGCCAATCATGACAGCAAGATCCATCATCCGGCTTGAATACCCTGTCTCATTGTCATACCAGGAATAAATCTTTACCATGTTCCCGTTGATGACGTCTGTACAGGAGGCATCTACAATGGAGGACAAGGGGTTTGAATTATAGTCTATGGATACCAGGGGCAGCTCGCTATACCCAAGGATATCCACCAGGTTTTCCTTGGATGCGCGTTCAAGGGCCAAATTGACTGCTTCTTTTGTCAGGTTTGTTTTTTCGGTGATCACCACAAGATCCACCATGGAAACATTAGGGGTGGGGACCCGAACCGACATGCCGTTGAGCTTGCCCGCAAGTTCCGGCAGAACCAGGGCAACTGCTTTGGCAGCCCCTGTGGTGGTTGGAATCATGGAAAGTCCTGCTGCCCGGGATCTTCTAAGATCTTTGTGGGGAAAATCCAGGATCCGTTGATCTCCCGTATAGGCATGTATGGTGGTCATCATGCCGGACACAACTCCGAAATTTTCAAGCAATACCTTGGCAACCGGGGCCAGACAATTTGTGGTACAGGATGCATTGGATATGATGTGATGGCTTGCAGGATCATAGTCTTCATGATTGACGCCCATGACAATGGTAATGTCCGGATTTGTGGCAGGAGCCGATATCAATACTTTTTTTGCCCCGCCTTCCAGATGCTTGGAAGCACTTTCCCTGTCCCTGAAAAATCCAGTGCATTCACAGACCACATCCACGTTTGCGTCTTGCCAGGGAATATGTGCCGGATCTTTAAAAGCCGTTACTTTTATTTCTCGTCCATCTACCACAATGGCACCTTCTTTTGCCTTAACAGTTTTATTAAAGATACCATGGACGGAATCATATTTAAGAAGATGGGCGGTTGTTTGTGTGTCGGTCAGGTCGTTAATTGCGGTTATTTCGACTTCCGGTATATCAGCGGCAACCCTGCAGATCATTCTTCCGATTCTGCCAAATCCGTTTATTCCAAGTTTTACAGTCATTCTTTTTCCTCCTAAATTTAAAATTATAAAATTTAAAATTTATGATCGTTTTGTTCCTTTTAGGATTCCACTTGCAAGGGAAATGCTTCTTTTCCCATGTTCAACAAGAGAAATGGTGAAAGTTTCCATGTCCATTTTTTTCCGGGTGGTAACCGCTTTTAAAAGGAGGGGGAGATTGACGCCGGAAATGACCTCTATTTTACCTTCTTCAAGAAAAGAATAGGCCAGGTTGGAGGGGGTGCCGCCAAACATGTCGGTGAAGATAAGAACGCCATCATCAGTCATTAGTTTGGAAATTCCCTGTTTGATTTTTTTGCGCAGGCTATCCGGGTCCTCTTTAATGTCAATGGAGACGGGTAACAAGTTTTCTTGTTCCTTTCCCAGAATAAATTCAAGGGTTTCAATCAACGTGCTGGCAAGGTTGGCATGGGTAACAACGAGTATACCGATCATATTTCTTTTGCATCCCTGTCAATATCCCTGTGGATAATTCCCGGGGTGAGCCCTTTTTTGTTAAGATGTTCAAAAATGCTTCGAGCAATGGCTACGCTTCTGTGTCTGCCGCCGGTACATCCGACGGCAATGGTTAAATAGGCTTTGTTTTCCTTTTTATACAAGGGGATTAAATAATCAAGAAGGGAGATGTATTTATCCAGAAAAATTTTGGTTTCCGGATTTGCCATAATAAAATTTTTTACAGCCTCGGATTCTCCGTCCAGATTTTTTAATTCCGGTACAAAAAAGGGGTTGGCAAGAAATCGCAGGTCAATGACCAGGTCTGCATCATTGGGGATACCGTATTTAAAGCCAAAGGAAAGAATATTGAGTTTCATCAGGCTGATGGTCTTTTTGCCGTCATGGATCAGATCCAGAACAACAGACTTTAGCTGGTGAACGTTGTAGGTGGTGGTATCAATAATGTGATGGGCCACCTGTTTGATGGACTGCATACTCTTTTTTTCTGATTTTATGCTGTCCATCAGGCTTTTTTCATGGTTAACCGGATGATGTCTTCGGGTCTGACTATATCGTTTTAACAGGGTGTCAACATTGGCATCAAGGAAAATAATCTGGGGAGAGATTCCCAGGTCCTCGATGGCAGAAATCCCGGATCCATAATTTTCAATAAAGTTTTTTGACCGCATATCCATTACAAAAGCGGTCCCTTTTAGTTTTGGTGTTTCTTTAAAGGGAAGTTCAAGAAATTTGGGGATCAATTCCATGGGCATGTTGTCAACGCAGTAAAAAGAGGCATCTTCAAATGCTTGAATCGCCGTACTTTTACCAGACCCGGAAAGGCCGGTTATGATATAAACGCGTTGTTGTTCCATTTAAAACTCTTCATTCTGTTCCATGATAATGTCATAAATTTCATCCACAGACATGGCAGCCTGCAGTCCCGTTTTGAATTGGGTCTTTTTCAGAAGTTTGGAGATTTGGGCCAACACTTTTAAATGAGCACCGGTGCTGTTTTCCGGTGTGAGCAGCAAAAAAAATATATGGACCAATCGATTGTCAAGGGCGTCGTATTCAACTCCTCCCCGGCTCAGGCCAAACCCAATTGTGACAGATTTCACCGCATTGAGTTTTCCGTGTGGTATGGCAATTCCACCGCCAATGCCTGTACTGCCAAGGGTTTCTCTTTCCATTAACACGGCAGCAATGTCGTCGGGTGACGCATCACTAGCCTTTGATATGGCCTGGGATAGTTCTTTGATAACCCCATTTTTATGGGTTGATGCCAGATCGGCAATAATTGAATCTTTGTTAAGAATCTCACTGATTTTCATTTAATTACTTATCCCCTTGGTTGAATGAGACCCAGTTTTCCATTTTGATGTTTGTAAATAACATTCAATTGTTCGGTCCTGGCATTATTGAATACAAAAAATGATTGGTTTGAGGAGTTGAGTTCACTCACGGCATCATCCACATCCATTGGCTTGTCGTCAATGGGTTCAATGATGATATCCTCTAAGTTTTGATCTGGTTTTAGAGCCGTGTTAGCTGCATTAAATTCCAGGGTATCATTTTTAAGGCTTTGTTTGTTCCCCGACATATGGCGTTTGATTTTTTCTTTGTGTTTTTTAATTTGTCCCCTTACCTTGTCCATGAGCGTATCAATGGAGGAATACATGTTTTCAGATTCTTCCGTGACATGAATATTCAGGCGATCACAGGTGAGGGTGAGTTCTGCAATATGTCTAATTTTCTGGACCGATAATACCAAATGGGCTTCACCGGGGTTGTCCAGCATTTTATCAAATTTATCCAGTTTTTTCCGGGCATAGGCTTTTAAAGAATCAGAGGAGTCCATTTTTTTAAACGTCACACTTGTTTGCATAAAAAACCTCCTTAAAGTTGTTTCCGTTTGTTGGACGGCAGAATATTGAGTACCTTCCTGTATTTTGCAACGGTTCTTCTGGCAATTTCAATGTCTGAGCGTTGAAGAATAGCGGCAATTTTGTCATCGCTAAGGGGGGAATCGGGATCTTCATTTTCAATGAGCAGCCGGATTTTATCTTTAACACTGGCAGACGCCATGGACAAGCCGCCTGTTCTGGCAATTGAGCTGTTAAAGAAATATTTTAACTCAAAGAGTCCCTGGGGGGTATAGGCATACTTGTTGGTGGTTACCCGGCTTATGGTGGATTCATGCATTTCAATATCTTCTGCAATATCTTTTAAAATAAGCGGTCGCAGATAGGCAATCCCTTTTTCGAAAAACTCGCGTTGAAATTTAATGATGCTTTCCATAACAAGGTAAATGGTTTTCTGGCGCTGGTGAATGCTTTTGATCAGCCAGGAGGCTGATTGCATCTTTTCGTTCAGATAGGTTTTGGTTTCCTTGGAAATTTTTCTGCCGTCTGCAATGGCGCTTCGATAAAACCGGCTAATTCTAAGTTTGGGCAACCCGTCGTCATTCATCACTATTTTAAACCCATCCCCCTCTTTGTAGACATAGATATCGGGTATGATATAGGTGGGTTCATCCGTGGTGAATTTTCGTCCGGGTTTAGGCTCCAGGTATTGGATGATTTTAACGGCAGCACGGACATCATCAATGGAAATCCGAAGGGCCTTTGCTATTTTTTTAGAGTTTCGGTTTTCAAGATTTTTCAGGTGATGGGTGATGATTTCGGTAATGACATGATTTTCAATCCCCAGCATTTTAACCTGGATCAGCAGGGTTTCGCATAGATCCCTTGCGCATATTCCCGGAGGATCAAATGTCTGGAGTACGCCCAGGACCTTTTCGACCGTTTCGATTTCAACTTGTGCACTGGTTGCTATTTCATCCACGGAAGAGCAAAGGTAGCCGTCCCTGTTCAGGTTTCCAATGATGACATGGCCCAACCGTTCTTGAGCATCATTGAGCCCCGAGAGCATCAACTGCCATTTGAGATGATCCTCAAGGGTTTTTTTGTCCGGGGTAAAGGCTTCAAAATTGGGGGCTTCGGTATTTTCAGATTCTGTGTATACCCGTCCTGTGGAATTATACTCGTCAATGTAGTTATCCCAGTCCGTATCAGATGGGACCTTTTCTTCAATGGTGACTTCCTTGACAGGAGTTTCTTTTTCCGGTGCAATCGTTTCACTTTCCTGGGCAGTGATATTTTTGTCGGACCTGTCTTCATTAAGTTCTTCTTCAAGGGCCGGGTTCTGTTCCATTTCCTGGGAAATGGTTTCAGCTAGTTCCAGTCTTGACAATTGAAGTAGTTTGATGGCCTGCTGGAGTTGGGGTGTCATCACCAACTGCTGGGTCAACGAGAGGTTTTGTTGTAGTCCAAGTTCCATATTAAAGTTTAAAATTATCTCCCAGATAGATTTTTTTGGCAATTTCACTTGAAATGATTCGTTCAGGCGGTCCTGATTCAATCACTATCCCCTGACTCATAATATATGCATGATCACAGACTCCCAGGGTCTCTCTGACATTGTGATCAGAAATTAAAACACCAATTCCCTTGTGGGTTAACTGGGAAATGATCTGTTGAATGTCAATCACCGCCAAGGGGTCTATTCCGGCAAAGGGTTCATCTAAGAGAATGAATTTGGGATCTGTGGCCAGGACCCTGGCGATCTCAAGGCGCCGTCTTTCTCCCCCGGACAAAGAGGCCGCTTTCTGATGGGCAAGCCCTTTAATTCCCAATTCCGCCATGAGGCCAGCTGCTTTTCCTCGAATATCCATTCCGTTTTTGGGCAACACCTCGAGTATGGCGGTTATATTTTCTTTCACCGTTAATTTTTTAAAAATAGACGCTTCCTGGGGCAGGTACCCAATTCCCTTTCTGGCCCGAATATACATGGGGTGTGCTGTGATATCTTCCTGGTCCAGATAGACGATCCCCTTGTTCGGGCGTATCATTCCCACGGCCATATAAAAAGTAGTGGTTTTCCCGGCACCATTGGGACCCAAAAGTCCTGTAACCGTTCCCTGACTTACGGTCAGGTTAACCTTGTTCACCACTGTTTTACCATTGTAAATTTTTACTAAATTTTCAAGTACCAAGTCTGACATTTATTGTTGTGCACCCTTTTTATGGTCTTTTGGTTTCTGGTCTTCTGGATTGAAAACAGCCTGGACCCGGGTTTTTCCGTCACTTTCAACAATGGCCCTGTCTTCGTTTCTAAAGAGTGTGATTTTTTTTCCGGTAACATTGCTTTTCCCGGTAATCAACCGGGCCGATTTTCCGGTCAAAATAAGGATTTCGTCCTGGGTGGTATAGACAGCTTTATCTGCAAATGCCTTTCTTTCCCCTGCTGTATATTCCACATTTCCCGTGGCAATAATTTGTTTTAAATCCGTCTGTCCTTCTTTCTTTGTTTGGGCGGAATGAATAAATATTTTTATGGAATCGGCAAAAATAATAGCGTCTTCCCGGGTCGCCTTGACATTGCCAACAAATTCCACCATGGACGTATCCTTGTGGGCAATCATTTTATCAGCGGTTACATGGAGCGGTTTGTCTGCTGCTTGCTTGTCTGCTGCTTGCTTGTCTGCTTTTGTTTTTTTATCAGGTGTTATCTTTTTATCGGCTGTTATTTTCTTTTTAATGGATGGGGTATTCGTTTTGGTGTTCGTCTGGGCAAAACTTTTCGGGGCATTGGAAAAAAACAGGACACAAACGAGTATGATAAAAAAGGGGAGAGCAGGATTACGGGATGTTAAAACTTTCACTGAATTTTCCTTTAACATGGCCTTTTAAAATGGTTTGGTTCTGATTCAACTGGGTCACCATGGAATCAGCTTCAATTACCGATTCCCTGTCCTCAAGGATGACGTGCACATTGGAACGTATTATATGTGGTTTTTTTTCATAATGCAACTTATCAGTTCTGAGGGTATAAGTTTCATGGCGGACAATAACATTTTTCAAAAAGGTCATATCATGGGTACGCGTATTAAGGATACCCTCGTCAGATGTCAGGTATACTTTTGTTTTTTTGGGGGTATAAAAAATTACATCCACATTTTTTAAAATTGCTCGGTCTTCTTCTTTTAATAAAGTGGCAGACGAAGCCTTCAATTTCCACTCGGTGATACCATTTTTTTTGGAAACCTGTTCCAGTAAATTTAACTTTAAAGCTGCCTCGGAGTCTATACTGACATCTTTTATGATAAGGGAGGTGTTCAAAGCGGCATTAATATAAAAAAAGATCCCAAGTCCTAAAAGGATAGAAATGAATAACCCAATCAAGGGGTAAAGGATTCTTTTTTTATTGGAAATGCTCATGACAGGTAGCGGTTTAAAAGTTTTTCCCACAGCCCCTGGGCCTTGAGAATGGTCTCACAAATTTCCCTCACCGCACCATGCCCCCCCCTGGCCAGAGTGACCTGGTCGGCGTGGCGTTTTACTTCGTTCGGGGCATCGGGAACAGTAAAGGAAACACCAGCCCGGATCATTGCCGGAAGATCGATGAGATCGTCTCCGACAAAGGCAATCTGCCGGACTGCTATCCCTGTCTGTTCCACAATTTTATCAAAGGCTACGGCCTTGTCTCGTATGCCGTCAAAGACAAGGTCAATGCCAAGATTTTGGCACCGGTGCCCCAGGGCATCAGATTTTCGGCCGGTTACAATGCCGATCCTTATGTTGTTATCCATGAGCAGCCGCAGCCCTAAGCCATCCTTTGAACTAAAGCTTTTGATCTGCTCGCCTGAATCCGTATAAGTGATTTGACCGTCTGTCAAAACCCCATCCACATCCAGGAGCAGCAATTTAATCTGACCCAATTTCAGACCCAATTTCAGAGCTGAATTTTCAGGGGGTGCTTGTTTTTTTTTCGGGTGTTTCTCCATGGAATTATCCAACGACTTTTTTGATGGCCAAAAGGTTTTTTAGCAGGGATTGCATATCCTCCAGGGGCATGGAATTGGGACCGTCGCACAATGCTTTGTCGGGGTCCGGGTGGGTTTCGATGAACAGACCATGGGCACCCGCTGCAATGGCAGCCTTTGAAAGGGTGGGAACAAATTGCCTTTCACCGGCTGATGAATCGGTTGCCCCGCCCGGTAATTGGACGCTGTGGGTGGCGTCAAAGATGACCGGGATCCCCATTTGCCTTAAAATGTGGATGGACCTGAAATCCACCACAAGGTTATTATACCCGAAACAGGCGCCCCTCTCGGTAATACTGATATCATGATTTCCCGAAGAGGTTGCCTTGGTAATAATGTTCTTGCACTCAAAGGGGGAGAGAAACTGCCCTTTTTTTATGTTCACCGGCAGTCCGGTTGCGCAGGCGGCAAGAACTAAATCTGTTTGTCGGCACAAGAAGGCAGGGATCTGGATGATATCAAGAACCTGGGCCGCTTTTTTTGCCTGGTCCGGAAGGTGGATATCCGAGATAACCGGAACCTCAAGCTTGTGTTTTATCTGGTTGAGAATGTCTAATCCTTCTTCAAACCCGGGGCCTCTGAAGGCATTTATGGAAGTTCGGTTTGCTTTGTCAAAGGAGGCTTTGAATATGAAAGGGATTCCCAGTTTTTTTGTTGTCTCTTTGAGGGTTTTGGCAATGGAAAAGGTGGTCTCATAGTTTTCAATCACACAAGGGCCTGCAATGAGAAAAAAAACAGGGGATGGTTCGTTTATTAAATTAAAAAAGAAATTATTTGTCAGCTTATTATTTTCCTGGTTATTGTTCTCCAGGTTGTTCGCCAGATTATTGCTCATAGGGGTTTCCTTAAATTGAAGT
This sequence comes from Desulfobacteraceae bacterium, assembly GCA_016743945.1. Taxonomy (GTDB): domain Bacteria; phylum Desulfobacterota; class Desulfobacteria; order Desulfobacterales; family Desulfobacteraceae; genus NBML01. Next base: position 8,466 of record JADGFI010000026.1, on the reverse strand, counting down.
GTCTTGTGCTAAATTATATTTTGGGACCCAAAAAGTCAAGAATGTAAAAGCCCTTGATAAGTTGGATCATTGCTGGTATTTTATAATGTTTTATTTGTGTGAATTCTAACCTCTTGAAAAGATAGGTATATTTGATGAAAAAAGTTGTTTTAACCCTGGTTTTTCTGGCAGTCGCAATACCCCTTGCATGGATTCTTTTTTATAAATATGAAGGTGACGCTCCCAGGGTGGAGGTGACATTGCCCTCTCTTTACTTGAAAAAATCCTATGAGATGTCCCTTGATGTGTCGGATAAAGGCACAGGCTTGAGAAAAATTGTGGTTTCCATCCTGCAGAAGGACAATGAGAAAGTTCTCCTTGAAAAAAATTATCCCCCCGCTTCTGTTGTCAGTCTCTTCTCCAACCAACGGGTGAATAAAGATTCCTTTATCATTCCGGTTGAATCCCGTAAATATGGAATGAATGACGGAGAAGCGATCGTTCGTATCATGGTGGCGGATTATTCATGGAGAGGGTGGGATGCGGGTAATGTATTTTACGTAGAAAAAAAAGTTGTTATTGACACAAAGCCTCCCCGGGTTAAGGTATTGAGCAGTGATCACAATATCGAAAGAGGGGGAAGTGGATTGGTTCTCTACCGGCTGTTTGAGGAAAATGTCGTAAGCGGCATCATGGTGGGGGATAACTTTTTTCCGGGTCATCCCGGCATGTTTAACGACAAAGCGGTTTATGCGGCATTTTTTGCCCTGGATCATACCCAGGGACCAGGGACCCAAATGTTTGTCACTGCCCGGGATCTTGCCGGAAATTCAGTCAAAAGGGGGTTCCACCATTATATACGGGACAAGAATTTTAAAACCGACACCCTGAATATATCCGATAGATTTTTGGAATTCAAAATGCCTGATTTTGATTTGGATGAAATAGAAGACACCTTTGTGGGCAGCCAAAATCCCCTGCTGGATAAATTTTTATATATTAATGGAAAGTTGCGGGAAAAAAATGTCAATACCATTTTGAGTATCCCTGCAGATACGGTGGGCGATCAATTGTGGGAAGGAAGATTTTCAAGACTTGCAGGGGCTGCCACCCGTTCCTATTGGGCGGATCGCAGAAGTTATAAATACAAGGGAAAGGAAATCGATCGGGCCATTCATCTGGGAATCGATCTTGCATCCACAGCCAATGCAAAGGTTAGGGCCGCCAATGGGGGCCGGGTGATTATGACCGAGGCCGTGGGCATTTTCGGCAATTCTGTTATTATTGACCATGGGTTCGGGCTTGCCAGTCTCTACTCCCATTTAAATGAAATAACGGTGAATAAAGGGGATGAGTTGTCCAAGGGAGATGTTATCGGTATGACAGGTCTCACCGGTCTTGCCGGAGGGGATCATTTGCATTTTTCAATGATTGTTCACAATGTATTTGTCAATCCTGTTGAATGGTGGGATCCGGTCTGGATTAAAAATAATGTTACGTCTAAAATTGAAGCGGTTAAAACCATGGTAAAATGATCGAAAAAGGTAAATTATGAATGACTACAAAGTAAATAAAACATATGAGCAGATAAATAAAAAAATTGCAAGGGGCGAGGCGGTTGTTGTTACGGCGGAAGAAATTATCGATATCACCAAAAAGCACGGAGTGGTTGAAGCGGCGAAACGAGTGGATGTTGTTACCACGGGAACCTTTGCCCCCATGTGCTCTTCCGGGGCATTTATTAATATCGGTCAGTTCAACCCCCTTGTCAGAACCACCAAAACCTGGTTCAACAATGTGCCGGCCTATTCCGGGATTGCGGCGGTTGACTGTTACCTGGGCGCCACTCAAACCTGTGATGATGATCCCTTGAACAAGTACCATCCCGGTGAGTTTAACTACGGGGGGGGGCACGTGATCCAGGATCTTGTGGCGGGTAAAGAAGTGCACCTCCGGGCGGAAAGCTATGGGACCGACTGCTATCCCAATAAGAACATTGAAAAAATGGTACGGTTGAAAGATCTTCCCAATGCCATGCTCTGCAATCCGCGCAATGCCTACCAGAATTATAATTGTGCCGTAAACAGGTCCGACAAAATAAAATATACCTACATGGGAACCTTGAAATCAAAAATGGGGAATGCCAATTATTCAACGGCAGGAGAATTGAGCCCCTTGTTCAATGATCCCTATTTAAAAACCATCGGTCTTGGCACCCGGATTTTTTTAGGCGGTGCCCAGGGGTATGTCACCTGGACCGGGACCCAGCATAAAAAGGATGTGGAAAGGGGGCTCAATGGTGTTCCTGTTACACCGTCCGGGACCCTGTCTGTCATGGGAGATTTAAAGGAAATGTCCCCGGAATGGCTTGTGGGTCAGAGCATCAGGGGATACGGCGTATCCCTTTCCGTTGGCCTTGGCATCCCTATCCCTATTTTAAACGAGGAAATGTTGAAATATGTATCGGTTTCAGATGATCAAATTTTTACCCAGGTGGTGGATTACGGGTATGATTATCCTAAAGGTATTTCAAAATCCTATGGCCAGGTCAGTTATGCTGAGCTCAAAAGCGGCCATATTATGCTAAAGGGTCAAAAAATCCCCACAGTGCCTCTGTCCAGTATGGTAAAGGCAAGAAAGATTGCAGAGATACTGAAAGTTCAGATTCAGCGCTCCAAATTCTTTTTAGGCCATCCCCAGCACCTGTTCTGTTAATCTTGAGAAAGAAATTAAAATCAAATGACAACTAAAAATAAATCGACTAAAAAATCAACACCTAAAAAGATGACGACCCCGAAAAAGAATGCCTGGCGAGAGAATATAGAAGCCATTGTGATTGCCATTGTGATTGCCATGTTTATCCGGACCTTTATTGTACAGGCCTTTAAAATCCCTTCCGGATCCATGCTGGAAACCCTGCAGATTGGCGATCAGATTCTGGTCAATAAATTTATTTACGGGGTAAAAATACCCTTTACCAATGGGAAGACCCTTATCTCGGTCAAAGATCCTGAACAAGGAGATATCGTGGTGTTTAAATACCCCGAGGATCCCTCCAAGGATTTTATAAAACGGGTGGTGGCGGTGGGGGGAGATACCCTTGAAATCAGAGAAAAGCTGCTCTATGTAAATAACAAACTTGTTGCCAAGGAACCCTATGCCATCCACAAGGATGACCGGATCATCCCGGCAAATTTTAGTACCCGGGATTATTTAAAGAAAATTACCATCCCCGATAAAAAGCTGTTTGTAATGGGGGATAACAGGGATAACAGTCATGACAGCAGGTTTTGGGGGTTCGTAGACTTAACCGAGGTTAAAGGGGAGGCCTTTATGATTTACTGGTCCTGGAACAAGGAAGCGTTTGGGGTTCGGTGGAAGAGACTTGGCAATTTTTTATTTTAAGTGATTTTTAATAGATGAGGTAGGTAATATGCGCTTTGAGAAAAAAGATATTCTTGATATCATGTCTCTGGATACCAAGGAAATCACCATGATTCTTGATACGGCCCAGGGAATGAAAGAGATTTCAGAACGGCCTGTTAAAAAGGTGCCCACCCTCAGGGGCAAAACCATTATTCTTTTTTTCCAGGAACCCTCCACCCGGACAAAACTTTCCTTTGAAATCGCGGCCAAACGATTGTCGGCTGACACGGTGTCCATTGCCAAAAGTTCTTCGAGTATTGTAAAGGGGGAAACCCTTATCGATACGGCCAAAAACCTTGAGGCCATGAACCCGGATGTAATTGTAATGCGTCATTCTTCCTCGGGGGCGGCCCATGTGATTTCAAAGCAGGTTGGCTGCTCGGTTATCAATGCAGGAGACGGTATCCATGCCCATCCTTCCCAGGCTCTTTTGGATATGATGAGTATCCGGGAGAAAAAAGGGACCTTAGAGGGACTTAATATTTCCATTGTAGGGGATATCTCCCATTCAAGGGTTGCCCGTTCCGACATCATCGGGTTTTCCAAAATGGGGGCCAATGTGACCATTTGTGCACCCTCCACAATGATTCCCATGGGCATTGAAGCCTTGGGATGCAAAATAGCAAAAAATATGGATGCCTGTGTGGAAGGGGCAGATGTTATTATAATGCTCAGGATTCAACGGGAAAGACAGGGCAATATTTTGTTTCCCAGTGAACGGGAATATGCAAGTCTTTACGGGTTAAACCCGGCCAGGGTAAAGCTTGCCCGAAAGGATGTAATTGTCATGCACCCGGGCCCCATGAACCGGGGGGTGGAAATTGCAAGTGAGGTGGCCGCTTCCGATTGTTCCATAATTTTAGATCAGGTCACCAACGGGGTTGCATTGAGAATGGCGCTTTTTTATATCGTGGCAGGAGGTAGCAGACATGCAGATTCTGATTAAAGGAGCAAGGGTTCTTGACCCGGGTAACCTGGATGGGAAAAAAAATATTCTGGTAAAAGACGGGGTGATCGAGGCAATCCTTGATCCAGGAGATCCTGTCCCATCCGACTCACCCGATGTACAGGTGTCCGATATCCAGATACCCGATATCCAGATAATTGATGCGTCAAACATGGTTGTGGTACCTGGTTTGATTGATATCCATGTCCACCTGCGGGAACCGGGTCATGAATACAAAGAAACCATTGAATCCGGATTAAAAGCAGCTGCAAAGGGGGGATTTACCGCTGTCTGCTCCATGCCCAACACCATTCCGGTAAATGACAACAGCCAGGTCACTTCTTTTATTATCAATCGAGGCAAGGCTGCTCGCAGCGCCAAGGTATACCCGGCAGGTGCCATTTCACAAGGATCTTCCGGCACCTCTCTGGCGGAAATTTATGATATGCAGCAGGCCGGCATAAGAGCTGTCACCGATGACGGACTGCCCGTTGAAAATTCCCAAATGATGAGACGGGCCCTTGAATATTGCAAGGGGCTTGATATGCCCATATTTGTCCATGCCGAAGATAAAAGTTTGACCGATGGCGGTTCCATGAATGAAGGCCCTTCTGCCACGTTCTGGGGAATAAAAGGAATTCCCAATGCTGCGGAAAGCGCCATGGTGGTCAGGGATATTGCGCTGTGTGAACTCACGGGTGCCGTCGTTCATTTTTGTCACATGAGTACGGCCCAGTCCATTGAAGCCATTCGCCAGGCCAAAAAACGAGGGGCAAATGTGAGTTGTGAGACCACCCCCCATTATTTTACCCTGACCGATGAAGCGGTTCTGGACTATGATACCAATTTTAAAATGAATCCTCCCCTGCGATCTGAAGCTGATAGGCGAGCCATCATTGAAGGACTTGTGGACGGCACCATTGATATGATTGCCACGGACCATGCCCCCCAGGATGTAGATGAAAAGGAGGTTGAGTTTGACAAGGCAGCCTTTGGTATTGTGGGCCTTGAAACTTCATTGGCCCTGTCCTTAAGGCTGGTCCAGGATGGCTTTTTATCCCTGACCGACCTTGTTGTGAAAATGTCCAAACAGCCCGCTAAAATGCTCAAGATCGACAATGACATAAAACCGGGGAATCCCGCTGATTTAACCATCATTGATCCGGAGATCGCGTATAAAATTAATCCTGCCACTTTTATATCCAAATGCAAAAATACACCGTTTACCGGCAGACAGGTTCGGGGAGCTGCATTTTTAACCATGGTGGACGGCAGGATCGTCTATCAGAAAAACCAATAGAAATTCAATCTGCAGAGGGTGGGTGTGAAAAAAAAACAATACCAAATTCTTGTGGCCGATGATGAACTGAGCATGAGGGAGTTTTTGGAGGTTCTCTTATCCAAGGAAGACTACAGGGTTTCCCTTGCAAAGAACGGCAACCAGGCTGTCAAGCTGATTCAAAATAATTGCTATGATCTTGTCTTAACGGATATCCGCCTAGGAGATATCACCGGTCTTGATGTATTAAAAGAAGCTAAAAAGAAGGACCCGGACACGGTGGTGATAATGATATCCGCCTATTCCACAACTGAAATTGCCGTTGCCGCCATGAACGAAGGAGCCTATGACTTTGTGCCCAAACCCTTTGACAATATGGAACTTAAAGACACCATTGCCAAAGCCCTGGAACTTAGAACCCTGGATCATGAAAAGGAGAGCCGGTCTTCAGAGCTTAAGGATCATCTGCATTTTAACCGGATTATTGGAAACAGCCCGGGGATGCAGGGCATTTACAAACGCATCGAGCAGATCGGTCCTACCAAAACCAATGTGCTGGTGACAGGAGAAAGTGGGACAGGAAAAGAGCTTATTGCCAGGGCCATCCATGAAAATTCTGACCGCAGGGACAAGCCTTTTGTGGTGGTTAACTGCGGCGGCATCACCGACACCTTGATGGAAAGTGAGTTTTTCGGCCATGTAAAGGGGTCTTTTACCGGGGCGATCAATGATAAAAAAGGGTTGTTTGAAGCTGCCCACGCAGGAACTATTTTTTTAGATGAAATCGGGGAATTGTCCACCATGCTCCAGGTCAAACTGTTAAGAGCCGTTCAGGAAACCGCCTTTAATCCTGTGGGGGGCACCAAAGAAATTGAAGTGGATGTCAGGATCATCTCTGCCACCAACAAAAAGCTGGAGCAGGAGGTCATTGAGGGAAATTTTAGAGAAGATCTTTTTTTCCGTCTCAATGTCATCCCCATCAAGGTGCCCCCTTTGCGGGACCGGAAAGGGGATATTGAGCTTTTGTCCGCCCATTTTGCCAAAAAATATTCAGACAAAATGAATAAGGACATTGTTAAACTATCCTCCTATGCCATTGATTTTTTAAATAAATACAGTTTTCCCGGCAACGTCAGGGAGTTGGAAAACCTTATCGAACGAAGTGTGGCCCTGTCTTCTACCAATATCATCCTGCCGGAAAGTCTGACCATTTCCATGCACAAAAAACGTCGCTGGATTGAAGGAATCAAGGGGCAGCGCTTTGACCTTGAAGATGTGGAACAGGGGGTTGACTTGGACGAAATTCTTTCCACCATAGAAACTGCCTATCTGAAAAAAGCCATGGAACTGTCCGGTGGCAATAAAAGCAAGGCTGCAGACTATTTAAAGCTTAGTTTAAGATCCATACGCTACCGTTTGGATAAATCTTCTTGATGGGGGTTTGACTATGTCAACAAAAGATGTGAGATGGATTCAAAGATTCAATAATTTTGAGAAAGCTTTAAAACAGCTCACAAAATTTATTGAAAAGGGTGAGTTATCAGAACTTGAGCAACAAGGTTCGATCTAATCCTTTGAATATAATTATGAACTTGCCTGGAATACAATTAAAGATTTTTATGAAAACCAGGGCGAAACTGGAATTCAGGGAAGCCGCGATGCGATTCGAATGGCATTTAAGCGAAGGTTAATTGTTGATGGTGAGACATGGATGAAAATGATAAAAAGCAGAACCTTGACATCGCATACCTATAATGAAAATATTGCCGATGAAATCACAAAAGATATTTTTCATATTTATTACAATGATTTTCTTAAACTACAGGCAACATTTTTCGGGTTAAAAGAAAAAGAACAAAACGAAAAATGAAATTCGGACTGAAACGTACAATAACTCAGGATATGAGCATAAATTATATTGAACATCATTTTGAACCTCGTAAAAATGATAATTTTAAAATGGAGTACTAACCAACGGGTCTTTGACCCGTATCCGCACTTTCAGTGCTTGATTTTAACCCACCGACTTTTAGTCTGTGGGTCGTTTAGTTTGGAAAGCAGTGAATTTAAATAAAATCTAATTTCACAAAAGTACATAATTATTAAAAGGATTGTCAATGAACATACTTCAAAAACTAATTAAAAGTAAACTATTTGGTAGTTGTTTCTTTATCTTGGTAGTTGTGATCTCTTCCTTTTTCATAGACTTTAAAAGAATGTTTATATTCGATCTAAAAGGCATTTTTGTCTTTCTGGAAGTACTAACAAATTCGATCATCATTATTCTAGTTATCATTCGATCATCTGCTAAATTGGTCGATACCTCTTTAACGAGTATTGTGGCAAGTATTATTGGCGGAGGTGGTGTGATTTTTTTGAATTTTTTCAACTTTATTTTTTATGATAAACTAATAACATTATCAATTGCCCCTTTCTTTATCCGTTATAGTTTAAATGAATATTTTTCATTATTTTATTTTGATATGTCACTGCTATTTATTATCACCCTGATAAAAGCATTTATTGTCTTTTCGTATATCTCTTTAGGACGTTCATTTTCAGTTTTTCCAGCAGCTAGGAAATTAAAAACAAAAGGTTTTTATAAATATTTTAGGCATCCTTTATACACGTTTTTCATGATGAACATGTTTATTTATATAACATTTATTACATTCAGTTTTTTTAATTTAATAGTACTTATTGTTATTATAACAATGATATTTTATAGAATTATATTAGAAGAAAAAATTTTGATGACTACTTTTGGAGAAGAATATTATCAATATAAACAAAATGTTAAAAGGTTTTGGATAATTTAACTGCTAAGCGCAAACAG
>JADGFI010000269.1 GCA_016743945.1 Desulfobacteraceae bacterium | reverse complement strand
GTATTTGGTTACCCGGACAAAATGAATTCCTGTTCCCCAGTTTGTAAGTGGCACTCTCTTGTGTTTATCCCGCAATGAGTTATACATTGCTGGACCAGTCATTCTGTAGCATGTCGTTTTTGTATTTTTTTGTTTTTCCTTTGCTATGCATCATTGAACATTTTCCAATGTTATATAGATACTCCTAACCTTGTTAACTTAGATGATATGTACAATGTGATCTTTTGAATGGAGAACCTGTAAGTATTTATGAGATATATTCAAATTATTTATTTGTGACACAATATTTTACATACACACACCCGACATTATGATTCTATTTTTGTAATATAACTAAGTAACTCTCTAAAATTATTATCAAATATATTCAATATCCTAAATATTTTACCTGGATGCATAAAAACAACTATTAATTATATAGATTTCAATATTGATTACCTTTTTTAAAAATATAAGAATTTTCTATTGTCTATTCCAAACAAACAATCAAAGTATTTTCATGTTTTACAAATCCATTTTTTAATTGATTATATTAATT
>JADGFI010000268.1 GCA_016743945.1 Desulfobacteraceae bacterium | reverse complement strand
CAAATAAACAGCAGTAGAACCCCAAATAAACAGCAGTAGTACCCCAAATAAACAGCAGTAGAACCCCAAATAAACAGCAGTAAACAGCAAATAAACAGCAGTAGTACCCCAAATAAACAGCAGTAGAACCCCAAATAAACAGCAGTAGAACCCCAAATAAAGAGCAGTAGAACAGACAATAAACAGCAGTAGTACCCCAAATAAACAGCAGTAGTACCCCAAATAAACAGCAGTAGAACAGCAAATAAACAGCAGTAGAACCCCAAATAAACAGCAGTAGAACAGCAAATAAACAGCAGTAGAACCCCAAATAAACAGCAGTAGTACCCCAAATAAACAGCAGTAGAACCCCAAATAAACAGCAGTAGAACCCCAAATAAACAGCAGTAGTACCCCAAATAAACAGCAGTAGAACAGCAAATAAACAGCAGTAGAACAGCAAATAAACAGCAGTAGAACCCCAAATAAACAGCAGTAGAACTCCAAATAAACAGCAGTAGTACCCCAAATAAACAGCAGTAGAACCCCAAATAAACAG
>JADGFI010000267.1 GCA_016743945.1 Desulfobacteraceae bacterium | reverse complement strand
CACATATACACATACATGCATACATGCATACATACACATACACACATACACACATATATACATATACATACATACATACATACATACATACACATACATACATACATACATACATACATACATATACACATATACACATATACACATATACGCATATACATACACATACATACATACATACATACATACATACATATACACATATACACATATACACATATACATATACACACATATATACATATACATACATACATACATACATACATACACATACATACGTACATACATACATACATACATATACGCATATACACATATACACATATACATACACATACATACATACATACATACATACATACATACATACATACATACATATACACATATACACATATACACATATACATATATACATATATACATACACATACATATACATACATACATACATACATACACATACATACATACATATACATACATATATACATATACACATATACATATACATATACATATACATATACATATAC
>JADGFI010000266.1 GCA_016743945.1 Desulfobacteraceae bacterium | reverse complement strand
TCCTAAACCCATAATTAACCCTTCCTAAACCCATAATTAATCCTTTCCTAAACCCATAATTAACACTTTCCTAAACCCATAATTAACCCTTACTTTAACTCATAATTAAATCTTTCCTAAACCCATAATTAACCATTACTATAACTCATAATTAACCCTTACTTTAACCCATAATTAACACTTTCCTAAATACTTAATTAATCATTACTTAAACCCATCAATTAATCCTTGATTTCTTTCTTATATATTTACTACTACTACTACTACTACTACTCATGAACTTTACTTGCTGAACTTTACACTTTTATTTGAATTGATCTCCGCTATAAAAGAAATCAACACCAACTTTACAAATATCTGTGATATATTTAAGATTTATTTAAAATCCACTTTAGCGGTACTCAACATTGACTAAATTATATCTCTGATGTACCTAAAATATATTGAATTGATCCTCCCTATAACAAAACACAATACCTTAGACCAGTACATAATGATTCTGATGTACTTAAAATATGTTTAATTGATCCTCCCTATAAC
>JADGFI010000265.1 GCA_016743945.1 Desulfobacteraceae bacterium | reverse complement strand
GCGCATGCCTGCAAACCATGTAAAAGTCATCAACACTATAAAAACATGCCGCACCCGTGATACCGGCCTGATCGTATATTCGTGTAAAAAGTGTGGCAAAATTCATTCTGTGTTCCGTTCCTGCGGTAATCGTCATTGCCCCGCCTGCCAGAATCATAAAACCCGTGAATGGCTGGATGTCCAATCTAAAAGGCAGGTGCCGGGATATCATTTTATGGTTACATTCACTTTACCTAAACTGCTTCGAGGCGTTGTCAGGAGCAACCAGAAGATTTCTTATGGTGCCATGTTCAAAGCCTCATCCGGATCTATCAAAAAATTAAGTCCTGATGAAAAATATATGGGCGGTGATCTTCCCGGTTTTTTTGGTGTCCTTCACACCTGGGGCAGGCAGCTTCAGTATCACCCCCATATCCACTATATAGTTCCCGGTGGGGCGTTCTCCAAAAAAGACGGTTTATGGCATAGCTCCAGGCAAGACTACTATCTTCCAGAAAAGGCATTGGCAAAAATATATAAGACCAAATTTTTGCACCAGAT
>JADGFI010000264.1 GCA_016743945.1 Desulfobacteraceae bacterium | reverse complement strand
AATGGCCACTGGGTAGAGCACGCTAAACTAGAGACACGCCCACTAATACTCTAAGCCCCGCCCACTTTACACAGGGAATCCAATGGTCACTGGTTAGAGGACACTAAACTAGAGACACACCTACTATTCCTCTAAGCCCCGCCCACTTTACACAGGGAATCCAATGGCCACTGGGTAGAGGACACTAAACTAGAGACACGCCCACTAATACTCTAAGCCCCGCCCACTTTACACAGGGAATCCAATGGTCACTGGGTAGAGGACACTAAACTAGAGACACGCCCACTAATACTCTAAGCCCCGCCCCCTTTACACAGGGAATCCAATGGCCACTGGGTAGAGGACGCTAAACTAGAGACACGCCCGCTATTCCTCTAAGCCCCGCCCACTTTACACAGGGAATCCAATGGTCACTGGGTAGAGGACACTAAACTAGATGGTCACAAGGATTGGGTGAGGGACGTAGCCTGGGCTCCTTGTATCGGTCAATCTAAAAGTGTTATTGCCTCTTGCTCCCAGGTTATTTATATGTGTCTTTATT
>JADGFI010000263.1 GCA_016743945.1 Desulfobacteraceae bacterium | reverse complement strand
GTATCTAGCTCATAACACTACCATTAATACCACAACAACCACTACTACCACCACTACCATACCACCACTACTACCACCACTACTACCACCACTACTACCACCACTACCACGACCTCCACCACCACCATCACTACCACCATTACCACCACTACTACCACCACTACCATTATCCCAACTACCACCACTACCATTATCCCCTACACTACCACCATTACCATTACCCGTACCATTACCCCTACTACCACCACTACCATTACCACCACTACCATTACCTCTACCATTATCGCAACCACTAATATTACTACAACTACTAATACTACTACCATTAACACCACTACCACCACTACTACCACCACTACCACCACCACTACTACCATTATCGCAACCACTAATATTACTACAACTACTACTACTACTACTACTACTACTAATGCTGATAATACAATGATGTTGAACAATTGAAAAGATAAAAATATAAAAACTTACAGTCAGTTGTCTACATTAGACATAAATATGCATATATATGTATATATATATATAT
>JADGFI010000262.1 GCA_016743945.1 Desulfobacteraceae bacterium | reverse complement strand
AATCTATAGTCAGGATGCACAAACCCACATCGGGTTCCATATTCTTTGAGTCCAGAGACATCGCCCGGATAGGAGCGAGAGATTTAAAACCCTATCGCAAAAAAATACAGATGATCTTTCAGGATCCCTATTCTTCGCTGAATCCCAGGATGACAGTGTTAAAGCTAGTGGCGGAACCTCTGATTGCTCAGAAATTAGTTTCAACAGCAAATCAGGCGAGAGATCTTGTTATAAAGATTCTGAATAAAGTGGGATTATCTGCCGAGCACACTTCGCGGTATCCCCATGAGTTTTCCGGTGGACAGCGACAGAGAATCAGTCTGGCAAGAGCTCTTATCATCGATCCGGAATTATTGGTATGCGATGAACCCATTTCGGCGCTGGATGTCTCAATACAGGCTCAAGTGATAAATCTGTTACAGGAATTCAAGTCTGAGCGCTCTTTGACATATTTATTCATTGCCCATGATCTTTCAATGGTTCGTTATGTATCGGATCATGTGGGAGTCATGTATCTCGGGAAAATGATGGAGCTTTGCAATAG
>JADGFI010000261.1 GCA_016743945.1 Desulfobacteraceae bacterium | reverse complement strand
CTACTACTACTACTACTACTACTACTACTACTACATATGCTAAACATCTATTGTATAACTCTATAAAACTCCTACTACTACTACTACTACTACATATGCTAAACATCTATTGTATAACTCTATAAAACTACTACAACAACTACTACTACTACATATGCTAAACACCTATTGTATAACTCTATAAAACTACTACTACTACTACTACTACTACATATGCTAAACATCTATTGTATAACTCTATAAAACTACTACTACTACTACTACTACTACTACAACTACTACTACATATGCTAAACACCTATTGTATAACTCTATAAAACTACTACTATTACTACTTCTACACATACAACGTACCTATTGTAGACTTCTCTTGGGTATAGTCACTAGAGGCTTGACTAGCCGCAGCACCTACAGCCAAACTATTTGTGACCATAAAATCAAAGTAGCAGGCCCTTCTTATCAAGGGCTCCGGGTCATCTGGCAAATGTTCAGGGTCAAAGGTTAACATTATGTATTTAAGTATTTAAATAGCACTGTTAATTGT
>JADGFI010000260.1 GCA_016743945.1 Desulfobacteraceae bacterium | reverse complement strand
CTTGGACTCAAGATCGCCTACATGGGCCTTGAATCCGGTGATGATAAGGTGCTTGAAGCCATCCGCAAGGGTGCGAATGCGGATAAAATGATCACCATGGGGAAAAAGTTAAAGAATTCCGGCATCAAGGTCTCGGTGACGGTGCTGCTTGGGCTTGGCGGCCGCAAGGGCTCTTTGAACCATGCCAGGGAAACCGGCAGGGTGCTCACGGCCATGGACCCTGATTTTGTAGGTGCTTTAAGCCTGATGCTTATCCCCGGCACAGAACTGCATGACCAGTATGTCAAAGGAGACTTTCAGTTGCTTGGACCAGAGGATATGCTCATTGAACTTGGTGGCATGATTGCCGCCACCCATCTGACAGACGGCCTTTTTCACGCCAACCATGCATCCAATTATTTACCCATACGGGCGCGTTTGCCCCGGGATAAAGAAAAAACACTTGAACTTATATCCCAGGCCCTGGACGGAAAAATTCCGTTGAAACCCGAATATATGAGAGCGTTATAATTTTTTTGACTATTTACAGGAGAGATATCCATGGC
>JADGFI010000025.1 GCA_016743945.1 Desulfobacteraceae bacterium | reverse complement strand
GCTGGATAGAGCAACGGACTTCTAATCCGTAGGTCGCAGGTTCGAATCCTGCCAGGCGTACCACATTCTAAAGGGCTCTTAGCGATATTCGTTAAGAGCCTTTTTTTTATGGGATGTGTATACTCCTGGAATGAATATTAATTGCCTGTATGATTTTTTTAAAAGAGATTAACAGATCCCTGTTCCGTTGTTCGCCTAACCCACCCAGTAAATTTTTTTTCCAGCTTTTAAATTTATCGTTAAGGTATATTTAAACTGATCTTAATCTATTTTCAAAAGTTGCGCAATCTTAAGGATCGCAAATTTTATAAGCTGAACGAAATTGCTTGCCTTTTGGCCTCTCTTTATCTGCGATCCTAAGATTAATCCAAAAGGGTGTATACAATGTATTTTACAGTATAAAATAAGTATATAGATAATATCTATTTTTAATGATTTTTATTTAACTTATTGAGATAAAAGTATTTTATGTGTTATTCGAGCTTTTGCTACTATGTATTGCGTTTGACAAAATACATTGTGTACAATATATTTCTCTTTTAACTTCAATAGGAGATCTTATCCGGGGTCTGTCGGTTTTTTTCCGGCACACTAAAGAGAAATGAATGGATAAAATAGAAATTCAAAATTTATATAAGGTTTTTGGGCCTGATTCTCAAAAAAAAGCAATTTCACTGCTCCAGTACGGCCATGACAATAATGTTGTCCTTGAAAAAACCGGGATGAACGTTGATGTGAATGGTACGAGTTTTATAATAAAGGTCTACAATGATAACGTATGAATCTGTAACAAAAATATTTGGTAAGGGAATCAATACCGTTACCGCCCTTGATAATGTAAGCTTCACTATTCCCAAGGGTGAAGTGGTGGTGTTTCTCGGTCCCTCGGGATGCGGCAAAACGACCACCCTGCGTCTTACCAACAGACTGGAAACACTCACCCGGGGGATCATAACCATAGAAGATCAGAATATCATGGACATGGATGTCGTCCATCTCAGGCAGCAATTGGGATATGTCATTCAGGCCATCGGGCTCTTCCCAAACAAAACCATAGCCCAAAACATTGCCGTTGTGCCCAAGCTTCTGCGGTGGGACGAAGAACGTATCAGTAAGCGCATTGATGAGCTGCTTCAAATGACCAACCTGGATCCTGAACTGTACAGAGACCGATACCCAGCAGAGCTTTCCGGGGGGCAGCAACAGCGAGTGGGGGTTGCTCGGGGACTTGCCGCAGACCCCAAGATACTTCTCATGGATGAGCCCTTCGGCGCCATAGACCCCATCAACAGAGAAGAGATTCAAAATGAGTTCCTCAAGCTTCAGGCAAAGCTGAACAAGACCGTGGCCTTTGTTTCTCATGATATACACGAAGCGATAAAAATGGGCGACCGCATTGCCATCTTCGAAAAGGGACGTTTGGTACAATACGACACACCCGAGATGATTCTGACCCAGCCCAAAAACAAATTTGTCTCAGACTTCGTTGGTGCCGACAGGGCACTCAAAGTTCTCGGGCTCATGCGGGTAAGTGATATTATCAACCGAAAACCCAAGAACATCCTCCAGGGAGCTGACCGTTCCCCGGACGCATTACATTCTCTGGGCGTAAAGGAATCTAGCTACGGCATCGTACTCGAACAAAACAAACCGATAGGCTTTGTTACCCAGAAAACGCTCAAGTATGAAGACGGGCCGGTGCGGGACGTGGTGGAATCATATCCCATTTTCCTGAGTGAAAAAACCCCACTCCGGGATGTCCTTTCCTCCATGCTTATGTATAATACCCCAACCTTCTGCGTTGTGGACGGAGAGAAAAATTTTGCCGGGACGGTAACCTACAACGACATACAAAAAGCGGTAAAAGCAAGTTACGCAGATGAAACAGAAATTGATGAAACAGAAAATGTTGAAACCGAGGTATCTGCATGAGTACATTGCGATTCATAGTAGATAACTTTAACGAGGTTATGTATCTTTCCTGGGAGCATGTATGGATTGTGGGGATAGCGCTCCTTATAGCCACACCAATCGGTGTGGTCCTGGGTATCGTCATTACCAAGTACGAGCAGTTCTCTTCCAGGGTTTTGAACGGTGCCAACATACTTATGACCATCCCTTCCCTTGCCCTGTTTGGATTGATGCTCCCCCTCCTTGCGATATTTAATATGGGCCTGGGAAAAGTTCCTGCTGTTATAGCCCTGGTTCTTTACAGTCAGCTTCCTATCATCCGGAATACCTATACGGCCATAAAGAATGTTCCTCCTGCTCTGGTGGACGCAGGACGCGGTATGGGTATGAATAAATGGAAGCTTTTGCGAGAGCTGGAAATTCCCCTGGCCATACCCGTAATTATTGCGGGATTGAGGACGGCTGCCGTCATGAATATTGGCGTTGCAGCTATTGCCACCTACATCGGAGCAGGAGGGTTGGGGGTGTATATCCAGCAGGGTATCGCCCGTGTATATCCGGAGATGATACTGAGCGGGGCCATACTTGTCTCTCTTCTGGCCATAATCGTAGATGGTGGGATGGCTCTGCTGGAAAGACTTGCGACGCCGGAAGGCATCAGGGTACAAAGGAAGCTTTCTCGATGAATAGACTATTTGTAAAATTATACAGAATTATCATTGCGTTTATCATACTGATTGCGGGTGTGACCTTTGAACGAACCGGTCTTATAGAATTACTCTCTGATCCCTACGAATATCCCGTTATCATGGAATTGTTTCTCCAGCATCTGTACATGGTGACCCTAAGTATGCTCTTTGCCACGATCCTAGGAGTAACAGCGGGTATTGTGCTTACCCGGCATCGGTTTCGCAGATACGCCGGGGTCTGCATGTATATTATCGGACTGGGACAAACCATCCCCTCCCTTGCCGTTCTGGCGCTTGCCATGAGTTTTTTGGGTATTGGCATGAAGCCGGCGGTATTTGCGCTTACCATCTATTCCATACTTCCCATCGCGAGAAATACGCTTGCCGGGATCACCGCGGTACCCCCGGAACTAATCGATGCCGGGAAAGGCATGGGAATGCCTCCCATGAGGATTCTCATGGAGGTGGAGATACCCAATGCCATGAAGGTGATTCTCACGGGATTCAGGGTAGCCCTGATAATCAATATCGGTACCGCAGCCCTGGCCTATGTCATCGGGGCAGGAGGGCTGGGAGACCTGATATTCACAGGAATAAGTCTTATGCAGACGGACAAACTGCTGGCCGGTGCTATTCCGGTAACCCTATTGGCACTTTTTGCAGATTTTTTGTCTGAACTACTCGGGCTATCCCTAATTTCAAGGGGGCTGCGTCTTTCCGACTAGGAAAGGGGTGGCTATTTTTGATTTTTTGCACAAAAAAGAACGTTTAACCCGGGACTTGAGCAAGAAAATGCAACCTGTTTTTGTTCACTTCCTCAAACACTAGGGCTCTCTGGCATTCAGTCAAGAGCCTAAAAGGATGTATGACATGAAAAAGATATTTAAACTTGTTTTTCCGGCAATACTTATTTTGTCGTTACTTTTACCAGGCAGCGTTCTTGCCAAGGATAAAAGCCTGATAGTGGGTGGTAAAAATTATACAGAGCAGCTCC
The DNA here is from genome assembly GCA_016743945.1 of Desulfobacteraceae bacterium. Taxonomy (GTDB): domain Bacteria; phylum Desulfobacterota; class Desulfobacteria; order Desulfobacterales; family Desulfobacteraceae; genus NBML01. Next base: position 78,173 of record JADGFI010000025.1, on the reverse strand, counting down.
TTCTTCCGGAACTTGCCAGCATCCTTCTCGAACAAGCAGGATTCGATGTTACTGTGAAGACAGGGGTTGGGTCGGTGATCGCCAGAAAATCACTGGAGAATGCTCAGTTCGACCTCTATTACGAGTATACGGGCACGGCATATACTCTGTATTATAAGCAGAAAGATACAAAAACAATGACCGTTCCTGAAAAGGTTTACAACTGGGTCAAAACAGCCGATGCCGAGAAGGGTCTTGTCTGGCTCGATCCTGTCCAGTTCAACAATACCTATACCCTGATGATGCGTAAGGCAGAAGCTGCAAAACTTGGAATCAAGAGTATCTCCGATCTGGGAGTCTACGTCACTAAAAATCCGGATGAATTGATATTTGCTCTGGATTCGGAATTCTGGGAACGCCCTGACGGATTCAAAGGCATCATGAAAATGTATAATTTCAGACTTCCTCCCAAACAGGTCAAAAAAATGTCTGTGGGCCTTACCTATCAGGCATTGAAAGAAGGGCTGGTTAATTCAGCAATGGGTTTTGCCACCGATGGCAGAATTGCGGCCTTCGGATTTATGAACCTTGAAGACAACAAGTCTTTTTTTCCCGTGTACAATCCCGTACCAGTTGTCAGAAAGGAAATTCTTGATAAATATCCGGAGATCAAAACCATATTAAAACCGCTTGCGGATAACCTGACCACTCAAGAAATGCAGCAGCTAAACATGGCCGTGGATGTAGACCATAAACCGGTTCACGATGTGGCCATGGATTGGCTTACGAGTAAAAATTTGATCAAATAAAATTATCCCGCAGATCTTTTAAGGGGGGGAGGCAGAAGTTTTCCCCCCTTCCCGGGGCACTCAGAAAACAGCTTGTCGTCCTCACTATGTGTGACTGACCACAATGACTCGAGCGCTTCTTAGAAATGAAAGGAAAAATTTGGTATGAAAATGAAGTGGGATATGGATCCAAAACAAGACCGATTTGATCCAAAAGATTTCAGTAAAGTCATGAAAGCTGTTGTCACCTCTGGCAATGGCGGATACGACAAACTTGAGTGTCGTGTGGTAAACCTTCCGACACTTGAGCCGGGTGAGGTTTTACTGCAAGTCCTCGCCGCCGGGGTCAACAACACTGAAATAAATACACGCATTGGCTGGTACTCTTCCTCGATTACAACAGGTACTGAGGATGCGGCAACTGCCGAGGCACAGCAAGCAACTAAAAAGGCCGACGGGGGATGGAACGAGACAACACCTTTCCCCTTCATCCAGGGCACAGATTGCTGCGGCCGTATTGTTGCCGTTGCCCCTGGCGGGGATAAAAACACCATCGGTTCACGCGTACTCGTGCGAGCATGCATGCGCCGGTCAGGCTTTGGGTCCATGGATAATATCTGGATGGGATCTGATTTCGACGGCGCCTTCGCTCAGTTTGTCAAAGTTCCCGCAAAAGAGACCTTCGCCGTGGACTGCGACTGGAGCGATGCCGAGCTTGGAACTATCCCTTGTGCCTACGGAACCGCTGAAAACATGCTTCATCGCGGCAAGGTGTGTCGTGGGGAGCATGTTTTGGTCACAGGAGCTTCGGGTGGTGTCGGCTCAGCTGTCTTGCAACTGGCAAAACGACGGGGCGCCACTGTGACGGCGATTGCGGCTAAAGCGAAGATGGAACAGGTTCTTGCCCTGGGTGCGGATCGTGTTATCGATCGTGATAAGGATATTGTTGGCACTCTTGGCGAGAACTCTGTGGATGTCGTTATTGACAACGTTGCGGGGCCAGTTTTTGGAGGGTTGCTGAAGGCACTGAAGACAGGTGGAAGATACGTGTCTTCCGGGGCGATCGGAGGTCCATTGGTGACACTCGACATGCGCACCTTCTATCTGAAGGATTTGACCTTGATTGGCTGCACTGCATGGGACGAACCCATTTTTTCAAATCTTATTTCTTACATCGAGGGCAACGAATTTCGGCCGCTTGTAGCCAAGATCTTTCCGCTGGAACGTATAGCGGATGCGCAACGCGAGTTTCTCGAGAAAAAACATGTTGGCAATTTCGTTTTGATTCCACCTGGTCCATGACATTCCCATATGGCAGGGGTAATAATATCGTTTTATTTTCTTCCCTGATGTCAAACGATTGTTGCCGTAAATCATACAGGTTAGTGAAATAGATGGATACGGTTTTTTTCTGGATATCTAAATTGGGCTGGAAATTATGCTCCCCTGACAGTGTTTTGGTGCTGTTATCTTGTGTAACGCTGTTGTCGCTGTGGGCCCGGGCTTACAAAAAAGCAACCCGTTTGATGACGCTGCTGGTAGTTTTAATTCTGATCATTGCTGTTTTTCCTGTCGGGGATGTATTGCTTTCTCCTTTGGAAAAACGATTTCCTTCCCCCGGCCATCTGCCGGAGAATATTGACGGCATAATTCTTCTGGGTGGTGCAGAAAGAGTTCACCAATCTTTTCTCTGGCAGCAGGTCGAGTTAAATAAATCCTCAGAACGGTTTTTTGAGTTTCTCCGGCTGGCCAAAAAATATCCCCATGCGCGACATGTCTTTACCTCTGGCAGTGGTGATATCTCTTTTCAGGTATACAAGGGTGCTCAGGTGGCTCAAATGCTGTTTAAAGAGCAGGGCCTTGATACGTCCAAAATTATATTTGAATCTCAATCAAGAAATACCTATGAAAATGCTGTTTTTACTCGCCGGTTAATTGAACCCAAACCCGGTGAAAATTGGGTTTTAATCACCAGCGCCGCCCACATGCCCAGGTCCATCGGTATTTTTTCCAAGATCAACTGGGCGGTCATCCCCTATCCAGTTGATCATGAGACTCGTCCTGGGAATCTTTTCCAGATCCAGTGGAATTTTTCCGGCAACTTGGTTAAACTCAATGAGGCGTTAAAGGAGTGGGCCGGTTTGATAGCTTATTATGCCACTGGAAAGACTGCCCATCTTTTTCCCGGGCCTTCGGATCTAAAGTGAAATTAAAAAGGCCGCTTACTATATTGTATGATCGGAATCTGCGATGCGGTTGATCTTCTTAAAATACTGAGCTCGGAACTTGTAAATCTCCAATAGGGTTGTTATTGTCCCCTATTGATGACACAAGGCCTTGGCCTGGAATTTTTGGACAATGCCGATAAAAATTGAATGTCCGGGATATCTTAAAGCAAAATTAAAAATTGATGATTTTGAAATTTTTTAAAAAAAATAGGAGGCAACAATGCCTGTAATAATAAGTGTTCTTATCCTTTTAAGTGGCTTGATCGGGATATTTATCGGGCAAAAAATGGTCAAAAACCGCTACGATTTTTTCTTTCGACACGTTCAGCCGGAAGATGTTGTGGCTTGTCAAACTGTTTTTGTTTGTGGGGATGATGGTTCCTATAACAAAAAGACGGTTTCTAATATTTTGACCTTCGGTAATGATTGGAAAGCCTTTGAAACCGATGACGGGTGTCAATATGTCCTGGGAGAATGCTTTGTAAAAGAAGAGGGGCAAAGATCTTCGATTGGCAAGGAAACAAAAGGAAAATGGGTCACCAGGGAAGAGTTGAATCAATACGGGAAAACATTTGGAAAGCCAATCCAACTATTGGAAAATAACAGTGAGAAAGAATAAAAGGGAAAACAATGAAAAAAATATTTTGGACGATCACCGCTGTCCTGATTTTGAGTATGCCGGCATGGGCACAAGACATTGGGCCCCATGTAACCGCGTACGGAACAGCAACACTGGAAGTCACACCAGATGAAATGATTTGGTCCCTCAAGGTTACCAATAGAGGTCCCGATATTAAAGGCCTTGCAAAACAACACAGCAATATTGTTTTGTCGGTTCTTTCCTCCATTGGTAAAACCGGTGTTGCAAAAGATGATACTCAAACGTCCATGATGCAATTTGGAGAGAATTGGGTGCATCAAAACGGGCGCAGAATACAAGATGGATATTTTGCTTCGTCCCAGGTCACCTTTAAATTAACCGATTTTACTAAATATCAGCACCTATGGACAGGACTGTCAAAAATCAAAGACACGAGTATCCAGAATATTGGATATGGCTATTCAAAACGCATTGAGGTCCAGGATAAAGCAAGGATTGATGCTTTGTTGGTTGCCCAAAAAAAAGCGCACATCATGGCAAAAACCTTGAATGTGGATTTAGGAGTCCCATTGGTGATTGAAGACAACCCTTCATTTGCCGAACCCCGAAGATTTAATATGCTTATGGCAAGTGACGCCGGCTACGGATCAGGATCTCAAAATGCCGGAGGATTTGCCCTTGGAAAAATTTTGATCAAAAGTAATGTCAAAGTGGTATATCAACTGATTCATCAAAAAGAATAAAAGAGGCGCTTAAATTTAGACCATGGAAAATCAGCCAATAGACATTGAAACCAGATGGGCAGCACAACTTTCCCAGGAACACGAAACGCTCGCCTGGAGATACTCAGTAGCGCTTGCCACCCCGACAATTAACATTTCTTCTGGTGAATCAAGGCTTGGTTGCTGGAATGCTACAACAAAAACAATTTCCATATCACGCCATCTTATCAAAACGGAAATATGGGATATTGTTTTAGAGGTTCTAAAACATGAAATGGCGCATCAATACGTTTCCATGTTTTATGACAGCGCAGACATCCATGGGAAATATTTTAAGCTGGCCTGTAAAAAATTAGGGGTTCATAGGGCTTTTGTGACTATCGGAAAGGATTATAACCAACGATTGCAGGAATTTAAAGGGGAACTGCCGGCCGCTGCCCAAAAAATGCTAAAGAAAGTAGAAAAACTGATGGCACTTGGGCAATCCAACAACCAAGCGGAGGCACAAGCCGCCTCCAGGAAAGCCAATTATTTGCTTAACAAGTATAATCTTCAGAGAATCAAGGCGGGAGAGGATGATCCAAATATCAAATATCTTACAATCTGCCACAAAAAAAAACGCATTGAAAGTATCCAAAAAGCCCTTTTGGCTGTTTTGAGAGACTATTATTATGTGAATTGCCTGACATCCAGGACGTATCACGCTCAAGATGATACGGTTTACAAAAGCATTGTTTTGATCGGTAGAAAAGAGGCTTTAATTGTTGCAGAATATGTTTATTATTTTTTGCTTGATACCGGTCAGGCACTTTGGCAGGATTTTAAAAGGAAACATGATGCCAAAAGAAACGAAAAGATTTCCTTTGACATGGGTTTTTCTGCCGGGATCAAGGACAACCATGAATTGATGTTTGCCGATTCCAAGATAAAAATAAACGGCGATCTTTCCCTGCCGGTAAAAGTGACCAAGGCATTGATGGCACAAAATCACGCAGAAAACAGGCGAGAAGAATCCAGACTTTTCCCGAGATTAAAATCAGGGAGATATGGAAGACATAAAACCTCATCTGGCGCCTTTAAAGAAGGGTTTAAAAATGGGAAGAATACTCACATAAACAAAGGCGTTACCACTCGTGGCGCCGGGATTGCCGGACTTTTGACGGGATCTTGATTATTAATGAGGTGAAACCAATATGCAGGATCAGAAAAATCAAAGATTTTCCGCCACAAATATTTGCAAAGTTCTTATCGCCGCAAAATTAATTTCAACACAACAGGCAAAGGGATTGTTGCTCAAGGAACGAAAGGTCAAGGAACTTTTGTGGGGGCAGGGAAAGGATAAATCCCTGACAGGTGCAGCAAAAAAGAGAGCAATTTTCCAGATATCCTTTATCGATGTCGTCTTGTATTTAAAGATTGAGCGGTTGGATCAGCCGGGGAAAATTATTGATGAAGATTTGATCTATAAGGCAATGGCGGCGGCCTTTCGCCTGGAATATATCAAAATAGATCCCTTGAAACTCGAATTGAATTTGGTTACGGGCACCATTTCAAAATCCTTTGCCCTCAGGCATCTCTTGTTGCCTTTAAAAGTGGAAGCGGGCAAGCTGGTGGTGGCAACCCCCGATCCCTTTAATTATGAGGCCATCAAGGACGTGGAAATGGTCTCAAAATTGAAAGTTAAACCCATTGTCAGCTCCAAGTCGGATGTGAAACGATTGATCAATGAGTTTTTTGGATTCCATTATTCCATATCAGCGGCAGAAGATCTGTTTTCCCAAAAAGGGGTTGACCTGGGGAATCTTGAACAATTTGTCAGCCTGACCGCTTTGGATGATATGCCCGCCACGGATCATCATATTATCAATGCCGTCAATCATTTGTTCACCTATTCCTTTGATCAAAGAGCCAGTGATATCCATATTGAACCCAAACGCGACATTTGTCTGGTGAGAATGCGAATTGATGGTGCCCTCAATACGGTATACAAGCTACCGAAAAAACTTCATAATGCGGTGGTCAGCCGGATTAAAACCCTTTCCGGGCTGGATATGGCCGAGAAAAGAAGGCCCCAGGATGGCCGGATTAAAATGGGGAAAAAGGATACCGAGGTCGAAATAAGGGTTTCCACCATTCCTGTGGCTTTTGGGGAAAAAGTGGTCATGAGGATAATGGATCCGGACATCTTGTTCCAGGACCTTGAGATGCTGGGTTTTTTAAAGGATGATTTTGAGCGGTATAAACGCTTGATCGGTATGCCCTTTGGTATTGTCCTTGTGACAGGCCCCACAGGTTCCGGAAAATCAACCACCCTCTATTCGAGTCTGCGCATGCTCTCTTCTCCCGAGGTGAATATCACCACCGTCGAAGATCCCATTGAAATGGTCCATGAAGAGTTTAATCAGATATCGGTTCAGCCTGTCATTAACGTCACCTTCGGCTCGGTTTTGCGAAATATCCTCCGCCAGGATCCGGATATCATCATGGTGGGGGAGATCCGGGATCTTGAAACTGCCCAGGCCGCGGTCCAGGCCGCCTTGACCGGTCACCTGGTTCTGTCCACTCTCCATACCAATGATGCGGTTTCAACGGTTTTTAGGCTGCTGGACCTTGGCATTCCGCCCTATCTTATTCATTCTTCCCTGAACGGCATTGTGGCCCAGCGCCTGGTCAGAAAAATCTGTCCTGATTGTGCCCAGACCTTTGAAATGGATGCCCGGGAATTGGCTGAGTTAGGGATTATGGTTCCCCAAAAAGGTCCGATTTTGCTGACCCATGGGACAGGATGTGTGAAATGTCGAAATACCGGTTATCGAGGACGGACCGGTATTTATGAAGTCCTTCCCTATTCCGAGGCCCTCAAGCGGTTGACCGCGAATGATGCCAGTCTGGAAGTGTTAAGGGCCAAGGCTGTAGAAGAAGGATTGACCCTGCTGCGTCAGAATGGGATTCAAAAAATGTTGGAAGGCCAGACCACCTACCAGGAGATTTTGCGGGTTACCTGGGATCAGTTGACCATATCCCCCGGGTAAAGGTCCCGCTTGGACGATAGAATCATGACCGTGGCGGCAATATCTTCTGCGTGGAGCACGATTAATTTGCCTGAATTTAAAGGATCCAGGGGGGGGATGTTTTTGGCTTTTCGGGTCCAGTTCGAATTGGACCCGTCAAAGGCAGATTTGTTCTCTTGAAGAATCCTGTAAATTTGGCCAGGCGTAACATTATCTTGTCTGCCCTTGCTGATAAAGGCAATCTGATAATTATTGATCATGACCGTATTCTCTTCCGAACAAACGAGACTGGCATCAATGGGGTCCGGGTTTTCCTGGACCGATAATACCGTATCCCGTTCATAATAATTCATGATTCGATCCCCCACACTGGCATCCCTGTATGAATTGATGATGATGGCTGTTGCATAGTTACCATTGTGTTCAAGAATTTTGATTTCTGCCTTAATCAGGTGTTTGATGCCTGCAAACTTCTGGCCATTGAGGGTCTCTTTTATTTTTTCGGTATCAAAAATTTGATACATTTCTCCGGGCAGAAGACTTCCGATTCCCGAGGGATTGATATAAATAATATCATTGGCTGACATCATCAGATTTCCGTCTTTTTCCCGGATAATGGTTCCAATGGAGTTTTCAACATGTTTCTTGATAAATCCGATATGGCTCATTTCCAAGTAGGTAAAGGAGGGGGTTATTTCCGGTTGTTCAGTTTTTATGGGTTCAGGCAGGGGTGCCACGGATGGTTTGGGCGGCATCTGAGATTTTAAGAAAACTTTAATTTTTTTTCCAGGGGTTATCCAGTGGGGATTTTTTATTTCCTTGTTCATCTCCCAGAGCCCGGGCCAGTCCCACTGGGAATTATAGAAGCGTTGGGACAGATCCCAGAGGGTATCCCCTTTTTGTATGGTATAGTAAAAACCTGAACCTTCGGCAGGTTCTAATCCACTGGATTTCTGGGCCCATGCCATGGGAAAAAAGCCGAGGATTAGAAATAGTGTGATGCCCGTGATCGTTGCGATCCATTTTATTTTATACATGGTGCCTCCCTTGATCTGCATTGGTCCCTTTGAATATCTTGACTTTATTTAAACGGTTGTTCTATAAAAAGTCAAGAATTGTTACTCTTATACCTTAAAATTGGATACAAAAGATGAAACCCATTGCCAATCTGCTTTTTGAAATGAGAATGTTAAAGGATATTGTTCGGTCAGGCTATGCCTTTTTGGGATCGGGTCGTGAAAGCATTGCAGAACATAGTTTTACCACGACCTTTATCTGTTTTGTCATGTCAAAAATGGATAGGGGTATTGATGGGGCAAAGCTTATGGCAATGGCGCTGCTGCATGATATCCCCGAAGCCAGGACTGGTGATCTTAACTATGTCCAGAAAAAATATACCCAGGTGGATGAAGCCAAAGCCATTTCCCATTTGATAAAGCCCCTTGCTTTTGGTAAGGATATCAAATCTCTTATTGAGGAGTTTAACCTGGGTGAAACCAGGGAGGCAAAGCTTGCAAAGGATGCGGATCAACTTTCTTTTGTTCTTGAATTGAAAAAACTTGAGGACACAGGGGCCAACTCCCCTGAACGTTGGTTGCCCCTGGTCATTGGGCGTATAAAAACCCAAACTGGCCGGCAGATAGCCCAAAGCATTATGGAAACCCAATGGGATGAGTGGTGGACAAATGATTATTCTGAATAACCGAGGCCGGGGCGTGGTGTTTGCCCTGGGCCACAACGAAAAATTCAAACGCTTATGATTACAATGTCTTGACCAAAGTTTCATATAAAATTGTTTGGGAAAATTACCCAAGGAGACCCCAAGAAGACCATGGACAAAGATCTCATATCATTGCTTAATGATCGGGAACAAACCCTGGAAAAAGCCTTTCAATACCTGGACAAGTTCAAGCAGGAATTGCAAAGTGTTAAACGAGAGCTGATCCAGGAAAAAAACAGCCTGAACAATGCATTAAAACAGATCCATCTCATGACCCGTGAGCGCAGTCAGATGAAAAAATCTTTACAGCTCATGCGAGAATCCCTTGGTCAGAATATAACCGGGTTTGAACGGCTTTTGTCAACCCTGATCAGAACGAGGATAGACGAAAACAGGGGACATGGGGACAGGGTCGCCCATATTGCAGGCTTTATTGCAAAACAATTTAATTTTGATGAAAAAAAGTTGGAGGATCTTCGAAAAGCTGCTATGTTGCATGAGGTCGGCCTTCTTTTCATGCCGGGTTTGGCATTGGAAAAGGAGGAAAAAGACCTCACAGATTATGAAAATAATATTTGGATTCAATATCCTGTAAAAGGGGCCGATCTTTTAAAGGAATGTCAGGGATTTGAAGACTGTGCCCGGATGATTCGGTTCTTAAATGAGAATTCCGATGGGACCGGTTTTCCCGACGGATTGAAAAAAAGACGTATCCCCTTGGCGTCGCGGATTCTTGCCGGGGCCGATGCCTTTGATCGGTTGAAAGATACACCAGAGGTTAATAGCCTGGAAGCGTTGTTGGCTGCCCTGGAGAGGGTATCGGGTTCGAGGCTTGATCCTGTTATTGTGGGGTGGCTTGAAAAATATGCCGTGCTTCACATGGGATCCGACGCATATCGGGTCAGAGGCGTCGGGGTTGAGCAGCTTGAACCCGGTATGAAGCTTGGGACTGCTTTGTTTACAACCACCGGAACCAAACTTTTTTCTGTGGATACAGAGCTGACCCGGGAAACAATTGATAAGATTATACAATATCACAGGGAATACCCTGTTGATGAAACTGTTTACATAAAGGCTTAAAAAATGGACATTGCTTCGATTATTGGTGTTGTCTCAGGAATGGGGTTTGTGCTGGGGACCATACTTTTGGGCGGTAGTATCATGATGTTTGTCAATATTCCGTCCATTCTCATTGTTATGGGGGGAACCGTTGCCGCCACCATGGTTGGCTATCCTTTGTCTGATTTTTTAAGTATGTTTAAAACCGGCATAAAGATTTTTATGTTTAAGATTGAAAAACCCGAAGACATCATTGCCAACTTGGTTGAAATATCCAATAAGGCCAGGAAAGGGGGTTTGCTGTCCATAGAAGGGGATATCCAAAGTACCCCGGACCCTTACCTTGCCCAGGCACTTCAAATGACGGTGGACGGGGTTAAAACAGGGGATATCGCCGCCATCATGCAAAAAAAAATGTCTTTGACAAAAAAAGGCCTGGACACAGGAGCGGATATCTTTTCCAGCATGGGGACCTATGCACCTGCTTTCGGGATGGTCGGAACCTTGATCGGCCTTATCCAGATGCTTGCCAACCTGGACGACCCTTCCTCCATCGGTCCCAAGATGGCAGTGGCCATGATTACCACCTTCTACGGGGCAGTTCTTGCCAACCTGTTTTTTATTCCCATGAGCGATAAACTCATGGGAAGAAATGAAGAAGAAATCACCAATATGAATATTATTTTTGAGGGGATTCTTTCCATCAGAGAAGGGGAACATCCCAAGCTGATGGAAGATAAGCTCAAGGTGTATATGGCAAGCGGTAAAAAAGAAGAAAAAAAATAACCGGCATGGCCGGAGCATGGTATTTGCGTCTGGCCACAACAAAGAATGAAACTCTTATAATTGCAATGCTTTGGCCGGAGTTTCATATAAATTTTTTAGAAAAAAGAGATTAAACCATGGCTGACGAAACCGGAGCAGAAGCAGAAGCGGAGATGACGTTGTCCCCTCCGCCCGAGGAGGGAAAGCCTGATATTGTAGGTGCCCCGGCATGGATGGCCACCTTTGCGGATCTTGTCACCCTTTTAATGTGTTTTTTTGTTTTGCTCTTTGCCATGAGTACCACCCAGCAGGAGACTTACAAGGAATTGGTACAATCCCTGCGAAGTGCACTGGGGTCACAGGCTGTGCCGGAGTCGGGCACAAGGGAAGGGCTGACAATGCATGCGGTCCCTTCGGAAGAACCCTCGGAAAACCAGCAGATAGATGAGCTGGGCGGAATGATTGAAAAGGAAATGGAAGAAATTGTCTCCGAGGTCAGGGAATTGGTATTGTTCAATAAACTTGGCGGGGAGGTAAGTGTCACCAAGTCAGAAGACGGGGTTGTCATTACCATGTCGGATCTGCTTCTTTTTGCTCAAGGGGGGACAAAGCTGTCGGGTAAAGGGCTGGATATCCTCCAAAAGGTGGCATCTGTCCTGTCCAAACTTGCCTACCAGGTGAAGATAAAAGGGCATACAGACAGCGAGCCCATTTCATCCGCTTTTTATCCGTCCAATTGGGAGCTCTCCAGTGCCAGGGCATCAACCGTGGTGAGATTATTGGTGGAAAACGGGGTTTCTCCCCAATATATCTCAGCTGAAGGGTATGCCCACTACCACCCCGTCGCAACCAATGATACGGCCCGGGGCCGGGCAAGGAATCGGCGGGTTGAAATTGTATATGAACGGGACAGCATTGCCCGGCAGTTTGCCGATATGGGGCGTTAGGTGCTTACCCTGTTGGTCCGGGCATCTTCCAAGGCAATTTCAAGCTCAGCCACACCAATTTCTGGCATCCCCAGGATATCCGCCTCCTTTGAGCTGATAATTCTCGCAAGATCGTTTTCAGGGGTATTGTGTTCTATCTTTAGGCACACCCTGTTCACAAGTCTGACAATCAGCAGCAGCATATCCGAGGGGTCATATTCATCGGTATGGTGATCCCGTGCAATGATCCTGTATGCTTCCGGCAGATGCCATTTGGTGAGAAGGTTATACCCCATTGCCGAGTGGAGGTTATCCAGTATCTTGTCAATGAGCTGGGGCGGGGGTTTAAATGTGGCTGTTTTGGACTGAAAAATTTTCTCAATGGCCGTTAAAAGATATAATTTGCCCATGTCATGCAAAAGACCTGCGATGAATGCCTTGGGGAGTAATTCGTCCATGGACAGGTATTTGACCGTCCATGAAGATCCAATGGCACAGGCGACAGAGTGGTTCCACAAACGGATCTGGTATGGCCTTATCACTGGATGGGTTGACCTGAAATTTTGCTGGTGCAGCTCTTTCATGATGATATTTACCATTTCATCCTGCCCCAATCGCACCACTGCATCCTTGAGGGTGTCCACATTGCCCAACCCCCTGTAAAAAGGGGAGTTTGCTGTTTTGAGCACCTGGCCGGTCAAGGTGGGATCATTGCGGATTAATCGGGACAATACTTCAAAATCCGGTTCTTTCTTTATGGCCTCTTGTTGTATTGTCATGGCTTTTGGGCTGAGGACAGGCAGGGATTCTTCTTTTTTGATCTGTTGTTTTATGATGTCTATAATGCTGGCTTGTTCCGGCATGTTTAAGATACTCCTAACAATCTATTGATCTCATGGATGGGGCGGGGGGGCAGAAGTTGGGGGATACACCGAAAGGTTTCTTCCAGGGTGGTGATCCCCTGGGAAACTTTGGAAACGGCATCTTCCATCAATGTTACAAGGCCTGCTGTTTCCAGGCCGATTTTTCTGAGTTCATAGCTGGACCTGCACTCTAAAATAGCTTCCTTAATAAATTCATTAAAAACCAGCAACTCATATACCGCAACCCTGCCCTTGTATCCGGTGTGGTTGCATACCGGGCATCCTCTTCCCTTTAACAGGGTATATTTTTTCATATCATCGGGGCCATATCCCAGAAGTTTCAAGTCCGAGGAAGAGGGGGTATAGACTTCCGGGCAATGGGGGCAGACCTTTCTTAACAGTCTTTGGGCCAGAATACAGACCACTGTGGAGGATATCAAAAAGGCCTCAATATCCATGTTCATCAGCCGTATCAACCCGCTGATGCTGTCTTCTGTATGAAAGGAGGTCATGACCTTGTGGCCTGTAAGGGCGGCATGGACCGCCACGTTGGCTGAATAATTGTCCCTGATTTCTCCGATAACGATGACGTCCGGGTCCTGGCGGACAATATGTCGCAGGGTTTCTTCAAAGGTCAGGTTAATTTTGGGATCAATGGAGCACTGGGAGATTCCTTCTACTACATATTCCACCGGGTCTTCTGCGGTAATGATGCTGATCTGGGGACTTGCGATTTCAGACACGCAAGAATATAGGGTGGTTGTTTTACCTGATCCTGTGGGCCCTGTGATAATCATTACTCCGCTTGGGGCATTTAAAACATCTTTTCTAAATCGAGCCAGCATCTTGGGCTGCATGCCCATGTGATCGAGTTCCAGAATTTGATTTATTCGGTTTAAAATCCGCAATACAATTTTTTCACCAAACACTGTAATAAAAATAGAGACCCTTAAATCCAGGGAATTGCCCTTGTGTTCATAGGTCATTCTGCCGTCCTGGTGTCGTCTTCTTTCAGCGATATTGGCTTTACATAATATTTTGATACGGGCCGCCACCATGGTGGCAGCATTAATGGGAAACATTTTAAAGGGAACCAGAATCCCGTCTATGCGATACCTTACCTGGAGCCGTTCTTCAAAGGGTTCAATATGGATATCACTTGCCCCCTGGTCAATGGCATTTCCAAGAATGGTTTCCACAATACCAATGGCTGTATTTTCATCCACTATGGTTTTGGGTCTGAGGTTGCCGGAACATAGTCTTTCCAGCTTTTTTTCGATCATGTTTGGTGCGGCAATACCAATGATCATATTGTTGCCAAATAGTTTTTTGGCACCCTGGATATCGGTTTTGCTAAAAGGGTCTGCAAAGGCAATCAGGGTTTTTCCCTTCACCTGCTTTATGGGAAGGAAGTTGTTGGCCATGCACCACTTGATGGGGATATTTTCAATCACCTTGGGGCTCACATCCTCAATGGACAGATCAATGAAAGGAAACCCAAGTTGAACGGAGAGGGCATCCATGAAAGCGCTCTCTGTCATAAACTGGTTTTCAACAATGACTTTTCCCAGCCGTTTGCCCTGCTGTGTTTCTTGAATGTTGAGTGCGGTCAGAAGTTTTGCCCGGCTCATATATCCCAGTTCAACCAGGAGGTCACCGATTCTCAGAGAAAGGTGATTGGTGCGCAAAACCTCTTTTATCTGGTCCCCGTTGATATATTTAAGGTCTTTTAAGGTGTCGATCAGGGTTTTGTCCGATGACAGTTTTGACTTTACCCGCATGGCATAGGCAGCATTTTGTTCTGTCAGCAATCCCTTTTTCAACAATAGGGAGACAATTTCACCTGGTTTGTTCTCTTCTGGTGTGTTCTCTTCTGGTTTCATGTTCCTGGTGTTTGAATCTCCTTTTTTGGGGTGCCATTCACAGATTTTGTATATTTAAGCCTACGGTCTGTCCTTATAGTTAGCAATAGTATCCGGCAGAAGTCAATTGAAGAATGGTCAGGCTTTAATTCTTTCCAAAGGGTATACAAGTTTCCCGCTAAGCCTCTAGGAAAAATATCGATATGGCAGATTATGACAAAGATTGATCCAGTTGTTGGGATTCCAGGGTAACAATTCGTTGGAGGGTGTCATGGGGGATATCTTTTTTTATTCCAGGGCATGCACTTGCCATTGCATTCCAGTTTTCAGGGTTTTTTATGATGGTTTTAATAAAGGGCCAGGCACGGCACATATAAGGTTTAACCGGGTGAATCGTGCATTGTTTTTTAGTATCAAAAAACACACAGGCTCCGTTGGCGCCAAGGGTTAAAACGGGTCTTGATCCGGAATAATCGCAATAGGTTTCAACAAAGGTAGTGGGGTCAGCATTGATAAAAGCGGCGATTTTGAGAATGTCCTGGTCTGTCACATAGGTACCGCCAAAGCCGTTGCAGCAGTCCCCGCAGAGCTGGCATTCAAATATATCCCCGGCGGTCTTGTCGTTAGAATCCATATCGTTTTTCCATTGCCTTTTGCAGTGTTAAGGGATCGACATATTGCAGATCTCCCCCCATGGGAACCCCGGATGCAATACGGGTGATGGTGATGTCTCTTGATTTAAGCCGGTCCAGAATGTAGGCAGCGGTTGCTTCTCCTTCAACATCGGTTTTTGTTGCAAGAATAATTTCCGTCACTCGTTTAGGGTCGGCCCGGTTGAATAATTCAGCCAGCCGGATATCATCGGGGCCAATTCCGTCAATGGGAGACAGGGCACCCCCCAGGATATGATAGGTCCCGGAAAAGACATGGGCCTTTTCAATGGCGGCCATATCTTTTGGATTTTCAACCACACAAATCAAGGAAGGGTCCCGTGTCGGATCTGTGCAGATGCGGCATTGTGGCTGGTCGCTTAAGGCAAAACACAAGGAACAAAGCCTGACACTGCTTTTGAGTTCAAGAATATCCCCTGCAAGTGCTGCCGCCTCATGATCCGGGGCATGGAGGATATGAAGTGCAAGCCGTTCTGCTGTTTTTTTTCCAATACCCGGAAGGGTGGACAGGGAATTGATCAGCTTTATAATCGCTTCTGGGTAATGATTCACGGTCTACATGCCGGGGATGTTGAGTCCGCCGGTGAGCTTGCCCATTTCAGCGGAAACCATATCCTGGGATTTTTTCAGGGCATCATTGACAGCAGCCATGACAAGGTCCTGAAGCATTTCAATATCTTCGGGGTCCACCACTTCTTTTTCAAGTACAATGGATTCGATTTTTTGTCCCCCGTTGGCGATTACTTTTACCATACCGCCACCGGCAGAAGCTTCAACTGTTTTTTTTGCCAGTTCTTCCTGGGTTTTCAGCATTTTTTTCTGAAGTTTCTGGGCTTGTTTCATCATTGAACTCATATTTTGCATCTGTATACTCTCCTGTTTTATTATAGAATGTTTTATCTATTTGTTAATAGTTGATGATCTCGCCATCAAAGATGCGCTGGGCATCAAGGACCAGCGGGTGATTGCGTGCTGCCACCTTCATGCTGGCCTTTTGCTTATCGGGTTTGCCAGGGGATTGGGTTTCAGACATAATGGCGATGTCGAGATTTTTTTCCAAAAAATTTTTACAAAGGGTCTGTAGTTCTTCTCGTTTTTTCTTGAGTCTTGCGGTGTCAAAGGCAGAACAATTATATAATTTTACCTGGACACTCCCGGGACTTGATTCATCCACCCTGGCTTTTGCGAGCAGGGCAAATATAAAGGGGAGTTTTTTTTCAATTTTTGTTAAAAAATTGGGCCAGGTTTTTGGGAGTTCTGGGGCATAGGGAGCCTGGCTTTCTTGGGTTTGTAAGGCAGTGGCGTTTGTCGCCATTGGCATGGAAGGTTTCCTGGGTGTAATTTCTTTGGCTGCAATTTCTTTGGGGGACGCTTCTTTTCGAGAAGGCTGATCCAAGGGCATGGGGGCAAGGGTATCCGACATGATAGTTGGCTGGGTGTATCCGGCGGGGCCTGTCGCTCTCTGTCTTGTCAGTTTAGACGCTATCTGTCTGGCCAGAAGATCCAGTTTGCCTATTATCTGGTCCAGTTGTGCCCCGGGGTTTATCTGGATCAGTTTGAGCAGCACCATCTCCACGGCTGTTTTTGTATGGGAAGAAAATTTAACCAGGGATTCTTCATTTAAGAGCAATTGCAGCAGCATCCCCAGATAGTTAGGGTGCAATTGCGTTACCGCCTGGGATAGGGTCTCTTTTTCAATATCTGTGAGATTAATTGCTGAGTTGTCCTGGCCGCAAAGTTTGATGACATTTAAATTTCGAAAATGAAGAATGATGTCTGAAAAGAATTTTTTCAAGTCAAGGCCGGAATCATTTACCATTTCAACAATATGGATCAGTTTTGCCCCATCCTTTTGAAACACAGCCGATGAAATATCGTGCATTACTCGTCTGTCCATTACCCCAAGGTTGTCAATCACCTTCTGATGATCAATCTCTTTTTCCGGACAAGCAGACATTATTCTGTCAAGAAGGCTTAAAGAGTCCCTGATGGATCCGTCGGCTTCCAGGGATATCAGGTCCAGGCTCTCTTTTTCGATGGCAAACCCTTCCCTGGCACACAGCATTCCAAGGTGATCGGAAATTTCTTCCAGAAGAATTCTGCCAAGGTCGTGGCGCTGGCACCGGGATAAAATGGTGGCCGGTATCTTGTGCACTTCCGTGGTGGCAAAGATGAACATCACATGATCCGGAGGTTCTTCCAGGGTTTTCAATAATGCGTTAAAGGCTGCCGTGGACAGCATGTGCACTTCATCAATAATATATATCTTGTAGGCAGCGGTGGCGGGCATGTAGGTGACATTTTCCCGAAGATCCCTGATCTGGTCCACACTGTTATTGGATGCACCGTCAATTTCAAACACATCGGAACAATGTCCTTCAACAATGTCCTTGCAAATTTTACAGGTGTTGCAAGGGGTTGGGGTAGGGCCGGTGCGACAGTTCATGGCTTTTGCCAAAATTCTGGCAATGGTGGTCTTGCCGGTACCCCTGGGGCCGGTAAATAAAATGGCGTGGGCAACACGATCCGCCGTGATGGCATTTTCAAGGGTGCGGGTTACATGGGGCTGACCAACAACTTCATCAAATGTTTGGGGCCGATATTTTAATGCTAATACTTGATATGACATGGATGTCCGCTAATTGCTGTGTGGCGGAGAGGGGGGGGATTCGATCTTATCGAAACGTAACCCTCACTCAACTCTCTGTAATTACTTTAAATTTTTAAATCCAATCACAAACCGTTTATTCTAAAGTGTATGGGTCTTGTGTATGGTAAATCCATTAGACATACCTTCACTTCATGCCCTGGCACCCTCTCTTCTACACTGGTTCACCCATAAAAATCAAGCCCAATCCCAAAGTTCTTGTTACATGTTTTAACCAATGCCTTGACAACATCCCCAAATTAACTGTGTTTTTAGCCACAAGCTTTTTGATATTAGAGCGAGACCGGGTTTTGTCCACCCCAAGGAAGTTATTTCCCCTGGATTTGTAAAAAATGTGATGTATATATTGGAATAAAAAAAGCAGAGCCTATCGAATAGACTCTGCCTTAAAACGTTGATTTATGTCAAAAGAGGTGCTATTTTTTTCTTCTACTCACTCCAGCAAGTCCTAGTAAACCAAGGCCAAAGAGAAGCATTGTTGCAGGTTCTGGTACAGGGGTATAATCAAATTTTAGCTTTTCAAGTCTAAAATTATCGTTGGGCTGATTGGCTCGAAAACCAAAAACAGTGCCTGTACGGTTTGCCCCTAAACTTGTCCATTTCCTGCCCGGTTTTGCATCATGGTCTTGAAATACCCATGAATTTCCTATTATAAAATCGAAGTCATCATTACCGTCAGCATTACGAAACATTGCATCTGTTAGTGATACTGTGTCATTAAAAGTTAGCCAGAGAGTGTCTTCCCAACCATTGCCATCAATTTGATGATTATCAGAGTACCAAGAGTCATTGTCAACGCCTAGACCATTGGCATTTCTAGTTACCCAACCACTACCAGTACCATATGGGTCATGTTTTACCCAAGATGCTGTTGCTGTGACTTCAAGCCCTGAGCCTAAATCGAAAGTATTACTTAACAAACGAAATGGGGTTGCGGGGTTGCTAAAATCATAGCTCATTGTCGTAGCGTATGCACTCGAAGTAAAAACTAAAAATAAACTAACTAATAAAAATTTTTTCATTTCAAATCCTTATAGATACCCTGTAAATGGGTTTGCAGTATTACAATAAAAGAAAAAGTATAACATTAATCTCATAAAATATGAAGAAAATATCACATTAATTTCATAAAATATGAAAAAAAAATGGAAAGGTGTGAAACTTTTTATCCAAATTATTGATTTAATGATTTTAGCATCGTTATCCTATTTAAAATAGTTTGACCTCTCTAATAAAAATAAGGTCAGGTTGCCATTAGATCCTTCAGGTTCACAAGTGTGTAAGTGGTGATGGATTGAAAATTTCAGACTTTTAAAACAAAAAAAGCCACCGTAATTACGGTAGCTTATATATTTTTAATGGCGGAGAGGGGGGGATTCGAACCCCCGGTACCCGTTAAGATACACACGCTTTCCAGGCGTGCACCTTCAGCCGCTCGGTCACCTCTCCGTAGTCAATTAATTCAAGGCAAAATAGACTCTTTTTGACCTTGTGTCAAGGTTTAAACATGGCTTCATATTCATTTGTCGGATTATTTTGGTTGTCATATATGTACAAAGGCGGGCGGACAATGCAGGCCCCATGGCCGTCTTTGATGCCCGAGACAAGTATTAGTTTGGCGGGTTTGTTTTTTTTAGTGTGGATAAATTGAATCCAGTCCAGTTGAAATCCATGGGACGAAAGATCTGGGACAAGATCTTGCAGCCGATCCGCCGGAAATATAAAAAGGATTTGCCCCCGGGGTTTCAAAAGCCTGCGGGCGCTTGAAAAAAACTGTGACAGTTCAAGTTTTATTTCGTGCCGGGCCATGGCTTTTTGGATATTCGGGTTTAATCGGCCGGTATCCTTTTTCTTATAGGGGGGATTGGAAACAATAATATCGGCAACCCCTGGGGAATCGAAAAAATGGATGTCAAAAGAGGTGGTGGTTCGAATATCTTTGTTTAAAATTTGGATTCGGTCCGACATCTGGTTTCCCGTGATGTTTTTTGTGGCAAGTTCGGCCAGCTGGGATTGAATCTCAATGCCGATGATGTGGACGTTTTTGTATCGAAACCCGATAATTAAAGGGATAATACCGCATCCGCATCCAATATCAATGATCTTGCATCCGGGTGAAGGCATCACCTGGGCGGCAAGGATAACAGGATCCATGGAATACCGGTACCCGTTTCTTGGCTGGTAAATTCTTATCTGGTTTTCAAAAAAAGTATCAACTGTGGATTCTACCAATTTTAAACCGAATTTGCTTGACAAGATCCTTGTCCATTTGCTTGTTTATAGTTGTAATCATTTCTCGTTCAAGAAATTTGAGTTGGTGAATCCAGGCGGAACTTGAGACATTGACCGTAAGGTGGCCATCCTTAAAGGCATCTGGCTTGGCATTCATGGCAATGGGCCTGCCCACGGCAGTATCCCATATATCCCATATTCGGGTCATATCCGTATCTCTTGCAGGTCTGTATCTCCCTAAGGCCGAGCTTAAGATGTCGCTGATATGAATGAGTTTGCTGTCTTTTCTTTTGGTCATTTGGTTTATCTTAGGGTATCTGTTGAGTTGATTTTTTTCTTCCAATATTTTGTTTTCAATACCACATTCTATTCATGGAATATACCCAAAATATTATTTGATATTGTACTGCTAAATGAAAGGGCGACCATTGCTATGATCAAATAAATATTGCCTTTTAGGGTTGATAATTATAAATACGGTTATATTTTTTTTCAAAATAGTTCAATATACTGGGAGAATTATGAGAAAGTTTATTAATAATCATTTACACAGGATTTATCTATGAATTGGGATTGGGAAAAGCTGCGGGATAACCAGCAAAAGTATGAGAAAAAACAGGGGGGCAGCGGTCCGGGTATGCCCAGGCCTCCCCAGATGGATGAACTCCTAAATAAATTTAAAGGGTTTCAATTCCCTGGTGTTCTTTTGGTGGGTCTTATCCTTATCGCCCTATATTTTGGATCCTCTACCTTTTTTACGGTGGATCGAAATGAGGTAGGGGTGATCCAGCGATTTGGTAAATACAGCAGGCTTGCCCAGCCCGGGTTGAACTTTAAGTTGCCCTCGGGTATCGAGCGGGTGACCAAGGTGAACGTTAAAACACCGGAAACAGAAGAATTTGGGTTCAACACCTATGGGAGCAGTGACAAATACCGGACATCGGCTGCAACGCCGAGGCAGGAATCTTCTTTGATGCTGACAGGGGATTTGAATGTTGCCGTGATTCCCTGGATTGTCCAGTACAGACGATCAGATCCCAGGGCCTATCTGTTTAACGTCAAGAATGTCAAATCCTTGCTTCGAAGTATGTCAGAGTCAACCATGAGAACCGTTGTGGGGGACAGGAGCATCAATGAAGTGATCTCCAGTCGTGAGGAAATCGCACTGGCTGCCAAAGAGATGCTCCAAAAGGAAATGGACAATTATGAGGCGGGTATCAGCATTGTCAACATTGAGATGAAAAAGACCAATGTACCCGAACCGGTCCAGGCTTCATTCAATGAGGTAAACCAGGCCATTCAGGAAAAAGAGCAGACCATATACAAGGCCAGAGAAGAATATAACAAGGCGGTTCCCCTTGCAAGGGGTGAGGCCAAACGGTTGATTCTGGATGCAGAAGGGTATGCCATTGACCGTGTTAACCGTGCCCAGGGGGATGCAACCAAGTTTAAAGCGGTTTATGATGCCTATGCCCAGGCAAAGGAAGTGACCAAAAAACGGATGTATCTTGAGGCAATGCTGGAAGTCATCCCACAGCTTGGCTCAAAGTATATAATTGATTCTGAACAGAAAAACTTATTGCCGTTTTTAAATATGGGGACCAAAGGATCAAATCTTATGTCTCCGGATAATCTCCTTCGGAAGGGTGAATAACGATGAATAGCAACGCGATAAAAATAATGATTGTGACGATAGTTGCGGCTGTCCTCGTGCTGGTCTTTAGTTCGGCCTACGTGGTGGATGAGACCGAGCAGGTGGTGATTACCCAGTTTGGCAGGATTGTGGGGGAGCCTGTCAAGGAACCGGGGCTACAATTCAAGACGCCCTTTATTCAAACTGCCAACTACTTTCCTAAAAATTTGTTGGAATGGGACGGCGATCCAGGCCAGGTGCCCACAAAGGATAAGACCTATATCTGGGTGGATACCTTTGCCCGGTGGAAAATTTCTGATCCTATCCTCTATTTTCAGACAGTAAAAGATGAATTTTCCGCCCTGAAGCGCCTGGACGATATTATCGATCCTGCCATGCGGAATTTGATCACCTCATATCCCCTGGTTGAAACGGTACGTAATACAGATCGTGCCATGGATACCTTTGATGTTGCCAATGATGATGAAAATAAAAATCGGCGTGTCCGGTATCAGGTTGATCTGGGTCGGGACGAAATCACCCGTCGGATTGTGGCCCAGTCCCGAAAGAAACTTGAGGAATTTGGTATAGAGCTTGTGGATATGAAAATTAAACGGGTCAATTATATTGACAGTGTTCGGCGTTCTGTCTATGACCGGATGATTGCGGAAAGAAATCAAATTGCTGAAAAATTCCGTGCAGAAGGAAAGGGAGAGGCCAGTAATATAAGGGGTGAAAAGGAAAAAGAACTCCAGAAAATAAAATCAGAGGCCTATCGAACTGCCCAGGAAACCAAGGGTCATGCCGATGCCAAGGCCACCCAGATATATGCAGCTGCCTACGGGGTAGATCCGGATTTTTATGCTTTCCAGAAAACAATGGAAGTCTACAAAAAGAGTCTCGCCAAGGATAGCTCGTTGATTCTTTCAACAAATTCGGATTTGATGAAGTATATGAAGGGCGTTGGTAATTAGGGGGGGGCAAATATGCCCTTGGTAGAAGTTTAAATGGGATTGAGTATTGAGTTGGGTGCTTGCAACTCAATACTCCTCCCAAAATTGTACGTAGTCTTTCGGCTATTTTTTCTTTCTCTGGTGTCTGGTTTTAGCAAGGAGTTTTCTGTGCTTATGCTTGCGCATTTTTTTCCGTCTCTTTTTAATAACACTACCCAAAAAAATCACCTCCTTTAAGATCATTTTATTATGCTGTTCATATTGGCTAAATAGCTACCATATCATAGTATTTCAGTAAATGTCCAATCCTTTATTTAGCAGGTAGCCCCATGCAGGAATATCGATATTTTAATGACCAAGAACTGGAACGGGTAGATCGGGCAGTTCTCATGGCTGAAGAACTGGTGAATGATTTTTTTAAGCTCTCTGCAGGGCATTGGTTGAAAAATAGATATGATATTAAAACAGCCAAGGACCTGGTTGTTCATGAACAGGTTCGCGGGCCCTTTGCCCAGGTTGTAAAATATGAGGGCCGTAAAAAAGAAGTTTCCCTGGGATCCTCTTCTTTTAGTCTGTATAAGGTCTGTCTCCAGGATCCGGCTATCCTGTCCGTGGTGGAAAAGGATAAGGCTTTATTGCTGGATCCGTTCCTTTTATATATTCTCACCCATGAACTGGTGCATGTTGCAAGGTTTTTACGGTTTGAGCATCGTTATGAAAATGTCGGAGAAGCCAATCTTACCCTGGCTGAAGAAAGACGAGTCCATGATTTAACCTATTCAATTTTGCAGGGGGTCTCCATTCTTGGTCTTTCAAAAGTATTTCTTTTTTATGGAGAATGGCGTGGCGGTCAGGGAGGGGGAGAAACAAGGTAAAAATTTTGGAGGACCTGTCTTGACAAGGAGGAAAGACTAATTATTTTATCTTTGATTTTTCAAGCAGCAACAAAGAAAAGTGGAGACGTTTAGAAAATGCCAGTTTATGAGTATCAATGCACCGAATGTGGCCAAGTGGAAGAAGCATTCCAAAAAATTTCAGAACCCCCCCTTGAGAGTTGCTCTCACTGCCAGGGTCATTTAAAAAAAATTATTTCCCAGAGTACTTTTCATTTAAAAGGATCTGGGTGGTATGTAACTGACTATGGCGGAAAAAAGGCCGGGACTGAAACCAAGGAAAAGTCGCCAGCTAAGATAGCCAAGGCAGGCAATCCAACCAAGCCAATCGAGCCAGCTAAAACAACTTCTGAGAAATCCAGCGATTCTGCTAAATAGAAGTTGGTATTTAACCACTAAAATTTAAAGCGCAAACAATAAATACGTAAACTAAGGAGAAATGTATCATGAGTTTAAGACCATTAAGTGACAGAATTCTGGTTGAACGCGTTGCAGAGGATGAAAAAACCAAAGGGGGTCTTTTTATCCCGGACACAGCAAAGGAAAAACCAGCTGAAGGAAAAGTGATCGCAACCGGAAATGGACGTATGGGCGAAGATGGAAAGCTTTTGGCCATGGATGTAAAAGTCGGGGACCGTGTTCTTTTCAGCAAATACGGCGGAACCGAAGTTAAAATTGATGGCATTGATTATGTGATCATGCGCCAGGATGATGTTCTGGGTGTGGTCGAATAATTTAATTAGTCGAATCATTAAATCAGTCGAATGATTAAATTACTCGACTGATTTGCCGAATAATTGGTTGAATAATTTAAAGAAATAGATGGAGATATTAAAAAATGGCTAAAGAAATTTTATTTGATGCCAAGGCCCGTGAAGCAATGCTTCGAGGCGTTCAGGCCCTTGCAGATGCAGTAGTTGTTACCCTTGGACCTAAAGGTAGAAATGTTGTTATTGAAAAATCCTGGGGTTCTCCCAATGTCACCAAAGATGGTGTGACCGTTGCCAAAGAGATCGATCTTGAAGATAAATTTGAAAACATGGGCGCCCAGATGGTCAAAGAAGTTTCTTCCAAGACATCTGATATGGCCGGTGACGGTACCACCACGGCAACCGTTCTTGCCCGTGCAATTTACGAAGAAGGCCAAAAATTGGTCGTTGCCGGTAACAATCCCATGGGTATTAAAAGAGGGATTGACAAAGCCGTTGCCAACATCGTTGGGCAGCTTGAAAAAATGACAAAACCCACCAAGGATCAGAATGATATTGCCCAGGTGGGTACTATTTCCGCCAATAACGACGAGACCATTGGAAATATTATTGCAGAAGCCATGGACAAGGTTGGTAAAGAAGGCGTTATCACCGTGGAAGAAGCCAAATCCATGGATACAACTCTTGACGTTGTTGAAGGTATGCAGTTTGACCGGGGATACTTGTCTCCTTACTTTGCAACCAATACAGAAAAAATGGTGGCCGCCTTTGAGAGTCCCTTTGTTCTGATTTGCGACAAAAAAATCTCTTCCATGAAAGACCTGCTTCCGGTCCTTGAAGAAATTGCAAAAAGCGGAAAACCCCTTGTTATCATTGCAGAAGATGTTGAAGGCGAAGCCCTTGCCACTTTGGTTGTCAATAAATTGCGCGGTACGCTGAACGTGGCTGCTGTTAAAGCACCTGGCTTTGGCGACAGAAGAAAAGCCATGCTGGAAGATATTGCCATCCTCACCGGTGGTCAGGTGGTTTCCGAAGATGTCGGAATCAAACTTGAGAATATCACTCTCCAGGATCTTGGTCAGGCCAAATCCATTACAATTGACAAAGACAATACCACTATTGTTGATGGTGCCGGTTCCAGAGAAGCGCTTGAAGGTCGGGTTAAAATGATCCGTGCCCAGAGTGAAGAGACTTCTTCTGACTATGACAAGGAAAAACTTCAGGAGCGCCTTGCTAAACTTGTTGGCGGCGTAGCCGTTATTAATGTTGGGGCTGCCACTGAAACTGAGATGAAAGAAAAGAAAGCCCGGGTTGAGGATGCATTGAATGCAACCCGTGCTGCCGTTGAAGAGGGGATTGTTCCTGGCGGTGGTGTGGCATTGGTAAGATGTATTGCCGCTCTTGCTGAGCTTGATCTGGTGGGTGAGGAAAAACTGGGTGTTCAGGTGATTGCCAGAGCCATTGAAGAACCCCTTCGTAAAATTGCAGACAATGCCGGTGTTGAGGGTGCTGTTGTCATTAACAAGGTTATGGAAGGCAAAGGCGCCTTTGGTTACAATGCCAGAACAGACGTCTATGAAGATCTCATTGAAGCCGGTGTTATGGATCCTAAGAAAGTGGTTCGTTTTGCACTCCAGAATGCTGCCAGTGTAGCCTCTATCATGTTGACCACTGAAGCCATGATCGCTGATAAACCTGAAGAAGGTGGTGCCGGCGGTGGAATGCCTGGTGGAATGCCCGGCGGCGGAATGGGCGGAATGGGCGGAATGGGCGGAATGATGTAAGTTAGATTCCACATTACCCGTTTTTTTTAGCCAAAATAAAAAAAGCCCCTTTACCAATGCGTAAAGGGGCTTTTTTGTTATGATTTTTGGCCTGCTTGAAATTGGCGGCGCATACCCATAGATTTATTAAAATTTATTTGCTATGTTACTGCCTGTGATCGGTATGAATTTTTAAGAGAGGGCTTTATGACGTCGGAATCTATTGGGTTGCTTTACATGTTGAATGATGCAGGGCCTGTTGTGAAATTTGTCATGCTCATACTTTTGTTTTTTTCCATTATATCCTGGGCAATCATGTTCATAAAATTTCGGTATATCAGAACAGCCTACAGGGAATCAGCCGATTTTACAGATATTTTCTGGCAGTGCCGGACCCTGGCCGATGCCTTTACAAAAGCCAAGGCATTAAGGTCCAGCCCCCTGGCTAGAGTTTTTATCACCGCCTATATGGAAATGGCCCGGTCTGATAAAAAAGAGGGCAAAACCACCCTGAGGCCTGAAACTTCCTATCTACAGACAATGGGCAGTGTGAAACGAACCCTGGGACGCGCCATTGGCGTGGAAATTCGGCGCTTGACCCAGCTGGTCCCTTTTCTGGCCACCGCTGGAAATACCGCTCCTTTTATCGGGCTTTTCGGCACGGTGTGGGGAATTATGAATACCTTTCATGGGATCGGGTTGAGCGGTTCTGCAAGTCTCGCGGTTGTTGCACCGGGGATTTCAGAGGCCCTGATTGCAACGGCGGCAGGGCTAGCCGTGGCAATTCCGGCGGTCATTGCCTATAATTATTTTACAGACCGCATCCGGGTGATGGATTCAGAACTTCAAAGTTTTTCTTCCGATCTTTTAAATATTTTTGAAAAAGATATTCAAAAACAGATGGAGGCATAATGCAGCTGGGATCCGGTAATGATCAGTTGATGTCTGAGATTAATGTGACACCCTTTGTGGACGTCATGCTGGTGTTGTTAATCATTTTTATGGTGACCACCCCGCTTATGGTCCAGGGGGTGGATGTGAATTTGCCAACTGCAACTTCCAAGGCCCTGCCGTCAAATGAAGAGCATTTGATCATCTCCATAGACAACGATTTAAAGGTATATATTAATGACCTGGAAGTCAGTGTGGCATTTTTAACCCAGAAATTGGATGCTGTTTTGGAAAATTTTGATAAAAAAAGTGTTTATCTTAAAGCGGATAAACAAGTGCCCTATGGTGTCGTTGTCAACGTGATTTCGAAAATAAAAAAGGCGGGAATTGACAGTCTCGGCATGATCACCCTTCCCGAAGATGACGAGGCCTCCTGAGCTGTCGGCATGCTGAATAGATCTCACCTGAGAAATAAAAATACTTTTTTTTCTGCCCGTGCCGATCAGGGCACAAAAACGCTTGTGGTTGTTTGTCTCCTCTCTATTTTTGTCCATGGATTGTTTTTTGCCGGGATGTTACTGCTCAATAAATTTGATATGGCAAAACCGCTCCCCCGGGTGATTCGGGTGGATTTGGTTTCCTTTGTTCCCGGGCCTGCTGGCGGCCAGGTCGTGCCCGATTCCGATTTCCTGCCGGACTCTGTTGATACCCCTGCCGGGGCTGTTAAGGTCCCTTTGGAGTCAGCCAAAAAGAAAATGCCCGCCAAAATAATCCCAAAACCTGTTGCCACCTTAAAGCCGGATATCAGCCTGAAGGCAAAACCTAAAAATTTAAAAAAACGGATGGCGGCCCTGGAGAAAAAAGAAACGCCTCCCAAAAAAAAGCCACCCAAGGCCAAGTCCAAGCCCAAAGTTGATCCGGAAGAGGCCTTGAGAAAAGCCAGGGAAAAACTGGCAAAAACCATAGAAAAACAGAATGAAAAACAGATTTTTGAGGCATTGAACAGACTGCAGGCTGCCGTTGATACCACGGCTGACAAGGACAATCCGGATAATACCATTGGGCCTGGCGGGTCAGGGGCGGGTACGGGAGCGGGAAAACAGGGGTATTCCCCCCTGGATTTGTATAAATTGGCCTTACAATCTGCCATAGAGCAAAATTGGGTGTTCAATGATATGCTGGCCCGCATGGATCAGAACCTGGAAGTGCGGGTGATGATTAAGATTTTAAAAAGTGGTGAGATACGGGACATTGCCTATGAAACAAAATCCGGTAATCGTTATCTGGATGAATCCGCTAAAAAGGCGATCAAAAGAGCCAACCCGCTGCCAAAGTTGCCTCCGGGGATGACCTCTTTTGATCTTGTGGTTGGCTTTACACCAAAGGGGTTAAAATAAAATGAATGAGATTCGTTTGAATAAAATATATGGGGAAAAGGGCCGTCAACAATTGCGATGTCAGATATTTTTGGCTGGTGTGGCAGTGCTGGTTTTCTTTTTTTGCCTGGCCCCTTTGCAGGCCAAAGAGGTAGATTATATCAATATCAGCAATCCGTTTCTCAACAAGACCCCCATTGCCATAACCCGGTTCAAGGCGTTTAACGGTCACGATGCCGAGGTTAATCACGGGAAAAATGCAGAACAAATTTTAAAGGATGCCCTTGATTTTACAGGATATCTCAAGGTGTTGAATCCGGCGGCATTTCTTTCCAATCCGGCCCAGACGGGGATACAACTAGGGCAGATCAATTTCAAGGACTGGACGGCAATCGGGGCAGACCTTTTGATCACCGGCGGGATAGAGGAAAGAGGAAACCAGGTAACCCTGAAGCTTCGGCTGTTTGATGCCTTTAACTCAAAGCTTCTTGTGGGCAAAATTTATACCGGGGGCAGTTCCCAGATAAGACGGATGATCCATCTGTTCTGTAGCGAGGTTTCCCATAAACTGACCGGCAACTGGGGGGTCTTTAATAGTAAAATTTCCTTTGTCTCAACGGTAAAGGGGCATAAGGAAATTTTTGTCTGTGAATTTGACGGTCACAACCCCAAACAGATTACCCATCATAAAAGCATCTGCCTTTCTCCCAACTGGTCCTTTGACGGGCGTTGGCTGGCCTATGTGTCCTATGCCAAGGGCAAACCCGATATCTATATTAAAAATCTCAAAGAAAACCGGGGTGCCATTGTTAATTATAAAGGTTCCAATATTTCTCCGGATTGGATGCCGGGGCAATTGAATCTTGCTGGGGCATTAAGTTTTTCTGGTAATCAAGAAATTTATTTGTTGACCAAAAAGGGAGAAATTACTAAAAGGATAACCCAGAGTCGAGGAGTAAATGTTTCTCCAACTTTTTCACCGGATGGGATGAAGCTTGCGTTTACTTCCAACAGGGGGGGGACCCCCCAGATTTATATAAAGGACTTGGATACCGGTGATGTGAAGCGGGTTACATTTAAGGGTCGCTATAATACGTCACCGGCATGGTCGCCGGACGGTAAGAAAATAGCCTATGTGGGCATTGAGAAGAATAAGATTAATATATTTGTTATTAATCTTACGTCTGCCTCTGGAATGCCGGTTCAGTTGACAATGGATCAAAAGGACAATGAAGACCCTTCCTGGTCTCCAGACGGCAGTTTGATTGTCTTTACATCCAACCGGGAGGGTGGAGTGTCAAGGCTTTTTGTGATGACCTCTGCAGGAACGGACCAACGCCGTCTTTTAACCTTGACAGGGAAACAAAGCCAGCCCGGTTGGTCCAAATCAACCAGTTTTGAAAATTGATGAAAGTTATTTAAATTTATTGACAAAGGAGATGTGATGAACAGAAAATTGTGGATTAATCTTATGGTAGCCCTGCTTGTGGCAGGGCTTTTTATGACTGTTTCATGTGCAAAGAAAACGGTTGTGTCCGATGGGACTACCATCCAAGACCAGGCAACGGTGGAAGCACAAGCAAAAGCGAATGCACTTGCTGAGCAAGAACGTATCAAAGCTCAGGAACTGCAGGATCAGGTGGCCAAGGAAGAGGCTTTAAAAGAAGCTAAAATACTGGCTGCCAAAAATCGTTTTTCCAATCAGAATATTCACTTTGATTTTGACAGTGCCCAATTAAGTTCCATGGCAAAACTGCTAATAAAAGAAAAAGCAGAATGGCTGGGTACCAATTCTGGTGTTGCGGCTGTTATTGAAGGTCATTGTGATGATCGGGGAACCACCGACTATAATATTGCCCTGGGTGAGCGTCGGGCAATTGCGGTGAAAAATTATCTCGTGAATTTGGGTATTTCAGGGTCTCGATTGACGACTGTCAGCTTTGGAGAAGAAAAACCCCTTGATTCAGGCGCTACCGAAGAGGCATATAGAAAGAACAGACGAGCACAGTTTGTTATAAGATAGTTGACACAAGGTGATTTTGTCCGGGCATAAACGAACCATAGGTCGAGTGCCCGGACATTTATTCGTATAGATCGGGTTGGAGTTTGGTAATGAAAAAGTTTTTTTTGTGTAGGGTTGGACTGATCTTTATTTTAGGGGTTCTTGTTTCAGGATTCCTTGTTTCAGGATGCGTAACACCGGATCAATACCAATTGTTGGAAAACAGACTCGCTGCCGTAGAGATGGATAATAATCGGCAGATGTCTGCCCAGCAGGCGAGAGCCCATAAAAATTCCCAGCAGGAAGATCTGGAAAGTCTTGAGTTAAAATTGGACACTTCCACAAAGATTAGCCGGGAACATTACGCTGAAATCAAAGATGAAATTGAACAGATAAAAAGTCAATTCCAACGGATGGAAGGCTTGATTGAAGAGATAAATCATAATTTCGGAACCAAACGTCAGGTCCAGCAGGAGGCGTTGGAAAAAAGATTGGAACGTCTGGACAATGCTATTTCCCGCAATTACGAACGGGTCATCAGTCTTGAAAAATACATGGGGTTCGAACCCGGGGAGGCCAAGCCGGTTGATGCAAATAAGCAGTCATTGGTCCCGCCTGAAGTCGGCTCTGAACAGGATTCCTATGTCCTTGCAAAAAAAATGTTTGATGAGGGAGATAAGGAAAACGCAAGGATTCAGTTTGAAAATTTCATTAATAAATATCCCGACTCAAAAAATGCGGATAATGCCAGATTTTGGATTGCGGACAGTTATTATGCTGAAAAATGGTATGAAAAAGCGATACTGGAATATCAGCGAGTACTTGAAAATTATCCAGACTCAAACAAGACGGCAGCTGCCAGATTAAAACAGGGATATGCCTTTGCGGAACTGGGTGAAACTGCAAATGCAAGGCTGATTTTAAAGGAACTCATAAAGCGGCATCCTGATTCCAATGAAGCCAAGTATGCTCAGAAAAAATTGAAAAGCCTGAATTGATTTCCGGGTGCTTAGGATGCATGGGTGCTGTGATTAAAATTGTGGGTATTGACCCGGGGTTGGCCGGCACCGGTATTGGGGTTGTACAAGGAGATAATCGAGATATCAATGGTTATTCTTTTGGCAGTATTGCAACCGATTCAAAGGCATCTACTCCAGCAAGACTTAATCTTATTTATTCAAAAATAGCAGATTTTCTTAAAGAGCAAAAACCCGACCTAGTGGTGATTGAGGATATTTACTCCCTTGAAAAATACCCTGGATCGGGTATTATGCTCGGTAAAGTATCCGGTGTTTTGTTGGTGGCGGCCTTCAGGGCCGGAATCCGTGTGGAAGAGATATCGGTACGTGAGGTAAAAAAGATAATGACCGGAAGCGGGAGTGCAGATAAACACCAGGTGGAAAAATCTGTCCGAAACCTGTTGAAACATGGGGAACCCATTCGTCCATTTCATGCTTCAGATGCATTGGGGCTTGCATTGGCAGGGTATTATAGGTATGGAAAACTATTATGATAGGATATCTTGAAGGGCGTATCATCCAACATGAATCAGACGGTATTTTATTATTGGCCGGGTCCGTCGGGTATGAAATCTTATTGAACCCTATCACCCTTGACCAGGTGAAGTCAGGCTCCTCCGGGGATGGGGTTGTTTCTTTGTATATCTATTACCATGTGACCGAACGCCAACCCAAACCCGTATTGATTGGTTTTGGAACCCCCGAGGACAAGGCGTTTTTTCAATTGTTTATTTCTGTTGCTGCCGTTGGTCCCATGAAGGCGGTGAAGGCCCTGACCCGACCTGTAGGGGAGGTCGCCCGGGCCATTGAGGAAAAAGACGTCTCTTTTCTCTCTCAATTATCGGGCATTGGGAAGAGAACTGCGGAAAAGATTATTGCCACGCTCCATGGAAAAGTGACAAGCTTCATCGATCAGGCAGCCCCATCCCAAAACAACCCAGATCCTTTAGATTCGAGTCTCAAAGAAATTTCCCGGCAGGTTGAAGATGTTCTGGTGGATCAGCTTGGGCATTCTACAGCTTCTGCCAAGCGGTTGATAAAAGAGGCCTTTGATCGTAATCCGGCCATTGAAACAGCAGAAAGTTTGTTTGACGAAATCTATCAAGAGGCGCGGTAAGATATGAGCAATGATATCCTTTCTTTTTCCTCGGATAATAAATCAGATAATAAATCAGACAACCAATCGGATAAAAAGGGATTGGTGACCTCGGAGCAAACCCGAGAAGATCAGGTAGCCGATATTGTATCCCTTCGTCCCACGAGCTTTGACGAGTATGTGGGGCAACAAGCTGCAGTTGAAACCCTGAAAATAGCCATTCAAGCGGCTAAAATGCGCGACGAGCCACTGGATCATATTTTGCTGCATGGACCGCCGGGCCTTGGAAAAACTACTGTTTCCCATATAATTGCCAATGAAATGGGAAAAGAGCTGACCATTACCTCGGGGCCAACCTTGGAAAAGGGGGGGGATCTGGTGGGTATCCTGACCAACATGGGCGAGGGAGATATCCTTTTTATTGATGAAATTCACAGGATTCCAAAGATAGTTGAAGAATTTTTGTATCCGGCCATGGAAGATTTTGCCGTGGATTTTATTTTTGACAAGGGGATTCATGCCAGAAGTCATCGTTACCGGCTCAAACAATTTGTTCTGGTGGGTGCCACCACAAGGGTGGGATTGCTGTCAGCGCCTTTGCGGGACCGGTTTGGTATATTTCGAACCCTTGATTTTTATTCAGTTGAGGAATTGGTGGTTATCATCAAACGGTCGGCAAAGATTTTAGGTACCCCTATTTCAGACCGTGGCGCACAAGAACTTGCCAAGCGATCCAGGGGGACCCCCCGGGTTGCCAATCGCTTGCTCAAACGTGTCAGGGATTTTTCCCAGGTAAGATCCAGTGGAGAGGTGACACAAACGAGCGTAGGGGCTGCTCTTGCTCTTGAGGGTATTGATAATCTGGGACTTACCCGTCTTGACAGAAGTTATTTGAAAACTATTATAGATTTTTATAATGGAGGCCCTGTGGGGATCGAGGCCATTTCGGCCACCCTCCAGGAAGAAACCGATACCCTGGTGGATGTTGTGGAACCCTTTTTATTAAAGATAGGGCTTGCACTTCGCACCTCAAGCGGTAGACGAGCATCTGAAAAAGCGTATCACCACCTTAAAATAACCTTGGGCCCAGGAATATCAAATGGGCAAAAAAACAATAAGTGAAAATAATAATGATGTTTAAAGTTCCTTTTGCTGTTTATTTGCTCGTTGCCGTTCTGGTATTGTCCCAGAGTCAGGCTGTCGGTAGTGATTTGCCAAATTCCATTATCCTTTTGCCGGAAAATGAAAACGCCATTCTGGTGGAAAAACAAAGCCAGACGATTTATGTTTATTCCCAGGAAAAAAAAGGTCTGAGTCTTGCATTTTCTGCTGCTTGTTCAACCGGTGAAATTTTTGGGGACAAGAATAAAGCAGGCGATAAAAAAACACCTGAAGGGATTTATTTTTTAACAGATGAATATGAAGATCGCTATCTTACGCCCATATACGGGAAAAAAGCCTTTCCTTCTGATTATCCGAATTTTTATGATCAACGGTTGGGTAAAAATGGATCTGCCATCTGGATTCATGGTACAGATAAAGCCTTAAAACCCATGGATTCCAATGGATGTATTGCCCTTGAAAATGATAATATTCTTTCTCTGGCCGATTATATTCGGCTGGATTCTACCCCCTTGATTATTGTTGAAAAAATTGTAAAAACGGATTCCAACCTACAGGCAGATTTGGAAAAAAGAGTCCGTAGCTTTTTGGATAATTGGTCCCAGTCCATTGAAGCCGGCAGTTATCACCAATATCTTGATTTTTATTCCGATGAATATGTACCCAATATTTCCTGGTGGGAAACCTGGCTTGGATTAAGGAAGAAATCCATGGGAGACAAGGTGTTGCTAAAGATTCAAACGGCCAATGTCGGTATATACGCCCATAATTTAACTATAGTGGTCTTGTTTGATTTGATACTTTCCCATGGCAACGAAAAGGATAAGGAAAAAATTCTAATTGGGAAACGAAAGTTTTTTGTTGAGGAATCGGGTCAAACCTATAAAATAATAGGTGATACACTTCAAAAAAAGTCACATGCTTATAAAACCGCTGATTTTCCTTTGATTGCTGCCGCTCAAAAGCTGGTAAACTATAACCCTGGACAAGCATCGGTCATGGAAACACTTCAACGCTGGCTGACAGCATGGTCTTCAAAAGATATGGATGCCTATGCCGGGATTTATGCCGCAAATTTTTCTTCGGATGGACTTGGAAAAAAAGCCTGGGTTAACCGGAAAAGACAACTGGCTAAAAAATATAATTATATCACTGTGACAGGCGAGGATTTTAAAATAATTGAAAAGAAAGATCGCTGTGATGTTTATTTTTTCCAGAATTATGAATCCAGCAGTTTTTCAACCCAGGGAACAAAACATCTTAAACTTGTGAGGAAAGGTGGATTATGGAAGATATCTCGAGAGAGCTGGAAAGAGAAATAACCCAGTTAAAACCATCTCCATATAAAAAAAGTAGAAAAAAAAGAATTCTGATGGTTGATGATTTCGGGGAAATGAAATCGGCCGGGCACCTTAAGGTGTTGGCCTATGTTTTCGGGGTGGCAAGTCTTGTCTGTTTTTTAGCAGCCAGTGGGCTCTATTATTCTTATACCCATGAGGCCGTTGAAAATAACCGGCTTAAACGTGAAGTGGCCGGACTTGTAAAAAAGGTGGATCGATTAATCAATGAACGAGAAGTGCTTATGGCGAGGCTGGTTATTTCAGGAAAAGAACCAGGGATAGGCACCCGGTCAACGCTGTCAGCACCATCAACTATAGCACCAGGGGCAACTGAAAAAGAAAAAAAAGCCGGCATCAAGAAAAAATCGGATTTAAAAAGTGTGGGGACTGTTCCTAAAACCACGGTGGAAGTTCCCCCTAAAAAATTGGTTCCGGCAGTTAAAATAGGTACGGCTGCTGAAAAGAAAGCCAAGGGACCAGGTCAGACGGCACTGGAATTAAAAACGCCTGTTAAGCAGATAGTTGCTATTGAAAAATTTGTTGTTACCCGGGATGGTGCAGATGGGGATCTTCTTGTGCGGTTTGATATCCGGAATATATCCGATAAGCCCGGTGGCGTTTCCGGGCGTATATTTACCATACTCAAGCCGGATAACGAATCACAGAAAGGTTGGCTGGTTGTCCCTAGTGCAAAATTGGACAAAGGGGTACCGGTTCAATACAAAAAGGGACAATACTTTTCCATTGCACATTTTAAACCTGTAAAATTTAGGATCGAAAATCAGGCAGGGCCGGATTTTTTCAAAAAAGCAGCCATCTATATTTTTAATGAAAATGGGGATCTGATGTTTGAGAGTCTCATTGATATAACCGAGGAAGAACCGAGTTTATGAAGTCTGATTTTAAGAAATCTATATTAAAGCTTGGAATT
Organism: Desulfobacteraceae bacterium; assembly: GCA_016743945.1. GTDB lineage: Bacteria > Desulfobacterota > Desulfobacteria > Desulfobacterales > Desulfobacteraceae > NBML01. The sequence continues at coordinate 42,349 of JADGFI010000025.1, read as the reverse complement.
ATACTTTTTTCGGGTTTTTTGGGCGTTATGCTGATCGGGTCTGTAGCCATGGCTGGCCAGAGAACCCACACTGTTTTTTTTCAAGGCGAGAAAAATGAGCTGAATGTATACCGGATATTCGGATCAAAACCGGGGAAAACCCTATTGATTATCGGAGGAATTCAAGGGGATGAGCCAGGCGGTTTTCTAGCGGCTGATTTTTATGCTGATTTTTCCCTTGAAAAGGGAAATCTCATTGTCGTGCCCAGGGCAAATTTTCCTTCTATTTTGAAACAAGAAAGACAGATTAATCAGGACATGAATCGTAAATTCATGGATGACACGACTTTGAATTATGAAGCCAAGGTAGTGGATGTCCTAAAAAAACTCATTTGTGAAAGTGATTGTTTTATCAATCTTCACGAGGGATCCGGTTTCTATTCATCGACCTGGAAAACCTTGGACAGAAACCCAAAAAAATATGGTCAATCTGTGATTGCCGATGATGCGATTCTCTATCCAGGTGAAAACCTTGCATCCGTGGATCTTAAGGCTATGGCGCAACAGGTTATTGATAAAATTAACGAGAATATCGAGGATGAGGCAATTCATTTTCATTTTAACAATCATCGGACCAATCATCCGGATACCTCCCACAAGGAACAACGCAGATCTGCTACCTATTACGCAATGAACGTTTGCAAAATACCGGCATTTGGTATTGAATCCGCTAAGGCGCTCCCCCTGGAACTAAAGGTGCGGCAACACATTTATGCTATTAACGGTTTTATGGACATTTTGGGTATTTTGCCCCAGACGCCTGGCATAGATTTACAAAAACCCCAGATGGAATATATGATCATTTCCGTCAATGACGCCATCCCTGTTGTAGTAGGGAAAATGCATCGCCTGAAAATCAACCGGGGGGATACCATCCAAGTTCATGACATTGTGGCGAACTATGAGCGGGGATTGAGTGTGGATGTTCTGGGGGCAGGGAACGATTATAATGATATGGAAAAAAAATTGATCATTAATGAACCCACTCGGATAGAAGCAAAAAAAGATTTCTATGCCTGTGGCAGTGTCTTTTTAGATTTTCATGATACTATTGATACCAACAGCAAGCGTTTGGGGCGTGCATCAAACGAGGCGGCCACTATCCGTTATAAACTAAAGATTAATGGTAGCACGCTTATTGCAGAAAATTACAGTCATGTGAATATTCAATTGGGTGACAAATTGATTATCGAGGATATTATTACCGGTGATATAGACCCTTCTGAATATGTGGTCAATTTTAAAGGGTTTGTCGGTAATAATAGCATAAATACAGGTGAAGACAGGGGATATGTTATTGATACCGGTGCCGGCGTCCTTATTCCGAGGTTTTCTCTGAAAAAAAAAGGCAGGCACTATTATGTGGTAACTACACTTGCGGGAAATGAAGTTGGCAGGATTTATATCGACATTAAATCATAAGGATGCGAGGAGACATACAGTGGGGAAAAAAGACAGAAAAAACTTATCAATCATTGATAAAGAGCTTAAAATAGACGGGTCCATATCCAGCACTGGAAAGTTGATTATTAAAGGGCAGGTGACCGGAACCATTGACGGTGATATTGTCATTATTGCAGAGGATGGGGTTGTTAACTCCAGTTCAACAAAGGTATCCAGTCTGACCATTGGTGGCAACTTTAAAGGCGATGTCGCGGCTTCCAAGGAATTGATTATACTGGCGACCGGGATTTGTGCCGGGAAAGTAGAATGCCAGGATCTAATCGTTGAAAATGGGGGTGTTTTAAATGCCGAGGTTTCCTGCAAAACTTCCAGTCGTCTTGCCCCTGGAAAAGAGAGTGCCTCTTTTATGGCCGGGTTTAAAAAGGAAAAGCAAATAGAATTGTAAAATTTGCTTGACAGGGGCGCAAAATTTATGTAGATATTGCGGATTGTGTTTATGAACAGGAGTGAGATAAATTGAAAAAGTATACATACAGTGCAAAAAGATCCGACAACAAAGAGAATTGGTGCGTAATCGATGCAAAGGATCTGATCCTTGGAAGGTTAGCTTCCCAGGTGGCTTACAGGATTCGTGGAAAGCATAATCCCCTTTATACTCCCCATGTGGATATGGGTGACTGGATTGTGGTGATTAACGCGGATAAGATCCATTTGACCGGTAATAAACTGGATCAAAAGACATACTATCGTCACTCAGGATACATCGGTAGTATAAAAGCGACGACTGCAAAGGAATTGTTTGAAAAAAAGCCGGAAGACGTACTTAAAAAAGCAGTTCGGGGAATGCTCCCTAAGAACAGGCTTGGAAGAAAACTTTGTAAAAAATTATTTGTTTATGCAGGAGATCAGCATCCCCATGCTGCCCAAAAGCCTGTAGCAATTGAACTTTAAGATATAAAGGACGCGATAATATCAATGGAAAGTGGAAACGTATTTTACGCGACAGGCAAACGAAAAGACTCTGTGGCCAAAGTATGGCTGGTGCCTGGTACAGGTAAGGTTGTTGTCAATAATAGAGAGATGGATGAGTATTTCGATATCGGTGTTAATCGGAAAGCACTTGTTTCACCCCTTGTACTGACAGCCAATAGCGATGCCTTTGATATTAAAGTCACCGTAATGGGTGGTGGGCAGACCGGTCAGGCGGGCGCAATTCGCCATGGCGTGTCAAAAGCCCTTGTTCTTGTCGATCCTGAGTTGAGAGCCATTCTGAAAAGTGCCGGTTTCCTGACACGGGATGCAAGGAAGAAAGAACGAAAAAAATATGGTAAAAAAGGCGCAAGAGCAAGCTTCCAGTTTTCAAAAAGATAGTCTTTTTTATACGGTTTGCAAAATACCGGGAGGGGGGAAGCAAGATTTTTGCTTCTCCCTTTTTTGGGTTTGAAAGAAAAAATGAAAACCTACCTATTCTATGATGTTGAAACCTCTGGGTTGAATCCAGCCTTTGATCAAATTCTGACCTTTGCCGGCATCAGAACAGATGCCGCTTTGAAGGAAATTTCCCGGGAATTGATCACCATAAAGCTCCGCCAGGATATAATCCCTTCCCCCCATGCGTTTATTACCCATTGTCTGACACAAAAAGAGTTAGAATCCGGCATTACAGAGTACCAGGCAGCTCTGAAGATTCACGCGCTTTTTAACACACCCGGAACCATTAGTCTTGGATATAATTCCCTGGGATTTGATGATGAATTCCTGCGGTTTCTTTTTTATAGAAATTTACTGGATCCCTATGCCCACCAATATGCAAATCAATGTTCCAGGATGGATTTGCTGCCGGTGACGACACTGTTTCGGGTTTTTTGTGACCATGTGATAGAATGGCCATATATTGAGGATGGTAGGCCCAGCCTGAAGTTAGAGCTGCTCAGTCAGAAAAATGGTTTCGTGACATCGGGTCGGGCCCATGAAGCCATGAACGATGTGGAGGCTGTGATTGAACTTGTCAGGATTTTTTCCCGGCAGCGAGATGTCTGGGAGTATGCCCTGGCTTTTTTTAACAAGACCAGGGATACCCTAAGAATCAATTCAATGGAAAAAGGGTGCAGAGTAGGAACGTCTGACTTTCGTGTCTGCCTTATGGTGTCTTCCGCGTTCGGACCTAAAAATAACTATATCGCCCCGGTAATCCATGTGGGGGACTCTGTACCCTATAAGAATCAAAGCCTCTGGATCCGTCTGGATCTGGAAGACAAATTTAAAATAAATGAAACTCAAATATTTGATTTGTTTGTAATTCGGAAACGGCCGGGGGACCAATTGATTGTTTTGCCTTGTCTGGACAGATTTCAGGCAAAGATGACCCCAGGGGCACTCAAAACCTTTGCTCAGAATATTAAACAAATTCAGTCTCATCCAGACCGGTTTTTCAAAACCATTCACCACCATCAAGAATATAAATATCCTTTGATCCCTGAAATTGATCTGGATGCGGCATTGTACCAGTCCGGATTTTTTTCTTCTTTAGAGAAAAAGGAAATCAGCCGATTTCACAGCGCTAAGAATAAGGCCCTTGAATGCGAGCGCTTTTCCAATGGCCGGGTAAAGGATATGGCAAATCGGATTCTGTTAAGAAATTTTGAGGATCTTACCTCCCCTGTGCGAAACAAGGCGTATACAGATCATTTGAGGCGCTTGTCATCGAAACTTCCTGAAGATCAGATAAAGGGGTTTCGAAACGATGTGAAGTATGGGGCGGTTCAAGGGATGCGCGATTTAAGGGAAATTCAGGAACAAGAAAAAGAGTTGACCCCTCTCCAGAAGGATATCCTTACCTGGCTGAAATGCTATCTGGAACGCTTAGTCTCTTCTGACACTGAACTTTTTTAGTTGATCAATTTGAGCCGTATGGATGAAGCGGTTTAGCAAGTTTTCATTTTTTTCGTCCATGTCTAATATTTTTAAGCCAACCTGAACGTGTGAATCTGAATAATTTCTATTGACCCTTATAACTTCAGCTTTCAGAGGAAATGCCCCAACGGGTTTTTCTTTTTCTCCATCCATCAGCAGTATGCCCAGGGAAATAATAGTTGTTCTTTTTAACCCTGTCAAAGGGTTGGGGGGGGCGGTTCTTTTTTTGGGGATAATTAACCCCATTCCTGTAAAAGAGATATCTTTGATGCTAAAGTCGTTTGGGGTATAATAGTCCCCACCCTTGTATTTAATTTTTGCTCGAATGGTATATTTTTGACTTAAAGGGAGTCGAAATGCGGCGCGAATATTGGTTTCTTTTACCGGGAGTTGATATTTGAGAATAACGGCCTGTGAGATCGTTTGATTGGCAAGGCGATATTGGTTTACAAATTCTGTGGGCTGACATTGAATTCCTACCCTGATTCGGTGTTGTTTACTGGGAATAATCGTTGTGAGATGTAATTGATCGTAGGCGGTTGTGCGGGTAATCGGTACCAGTGGCTGAGCAATGGTGATGATCTTTTTTTGATAATCGACGTCGTGGATGATGGATGATCGTGATATGGGATTTAAGGCATTCATATTGAAAACCAAATCCACACCAACCGACGGCATAAAGATGCCTTCTGTTTTTAAACTCATGGGGAAAAGTCGATTCAGGCAGTATTCTAATGATTCAAATACTGCCTGAATATATCACCAAGTGACTTCGATTACTTTACGGCGTCTTTTAATGCTTTGCCGGGAACAAATTTCGGAACATTTCTGGCGGGGATATCGATTTCTTTACCAGTCTGAGGGTTTCTTCCTTTTCTTGCTTTTCTTTCTGCAGTTTTAAATGTTCCAAAGCCAACTAACGTAACAGAGTCGTTGCTGGAAAGAGCATCGGTTATCGCTTTGATTGTGCAATCAACAGCAGCTTGAGCGTCTTTTTTACTATTCAGCACTTCTGAAACCTTGTTGATTAAATCGCCTTTGTTCATCGTATCACTCCTTTTTTTAGGTTTTAGAAATTACAAACTACAAAATTTGCTTTTCAAAAACATTTCCTAAAGTTAAATAAATTTAAATCAGCTTTTGCGTACTTTAGGTCGTTGGGGCGGGCCTGTCAAGTATTTATTCATATTTTTAAAAAAATTCATTGCCAGTTTTTAGTAAAAAACATAAAATTGATTAAAATAGGAGAATATTATGGATGTAACACTTGTAAATCCGTTTGTCGAGGGTGCTTTGCACATTCTTGACACCACGGCATTTGTTAAAGTAAAGCCGGAGCCCCCTTTTTTGAAAAAAGATAGCAGACCCCAGGGGGATATTTCCGGAATTATAGAAATTAGTGGCGACCTGAAGGGGTCTGCTGCTATCAGTTTTTCGGAAAAATGCATCTTGGGTATTGTTTCGGCCATGTTTGGTGAGGATATGACTGAAATTAATGAAGAAATTACCGATGCCGTTGGTGAAATCAGCAATATGATTGCAGGTCATGTTACCACTAAAATCGCTGAAATGGATAAACGAGTAAAGGTGAAGTTTGTAAAAGTTTGTGCGGGTGCGGATGAAAATATTGAGCATATTAAGGATGGCGGTCAGGTCCTGGTGCTTCCTTTTCGGACAACAAAAGGGAAGATGGTTATCGAGGTTTGTTACGACGGCTGATGATGTTAATAGCCGGCCAATGCGCGTAAATACCATTGAATTAGATTTTCTCCAAAAAATATATATAAAATTGCACCGGCGGATAGATAGGGGCCAAAGGGAATTTTAAGCTGGTGGTGATTTTCTTTTGTGGCGAGTATGATACAGATTCCGGCAAAAGTTCCCAGAAGTGAGGCTGTGAAAATGGTGAACATCACCCCTTCTATGCCGGTGGCAGCCCCTATCATGGCCAGAAGTTTGATATCCCCGCCTCCCATCCCTTCTGTCTTTCTGAGTTTGAAATAGAGAAGCGCAATGGCGTATAGAATGCCGCCACCGGTGAAAATACCCATTAATACAGAAGAAAATGACATTTCCGGGATGAACACTGCAGAGGATGAAAAAATAACGATGCCGGGCAGGGAAATGATATCAGGAATAATCTGGTGGTCAAAATCAATTAAGGAGATGACGATTAACACGCAAATAAAGCCAAACCAGAAAAACAGGGGAGGGGTTAGGCCGAATTTTAAAAAAAGGAAAACAGGGAAAATCCCCGTCAGCGTCTCTACAAGAGGATATCGGATGGATATCGGATTTTTGCAGTGTTTGCAGCGGCCGTGTAAAAACAGATAGCTCAGAACGGGGATATTGCAATAAAAAGGGATGTTTTCTTTGCAGATGGGGCAAAATGAACCTGGGAAAGCAATGGATTTTTTTTGAGGAATTCTGAAAATGCATACATTTAGAAAACTGCCGATGCAGGCACCAAATATAAATAATATGATGGTCAGTGTCTGGGTGTCACTCATTATTTTAAATTTCCTTGTTTAGGCGGATTGATCTTAATCTTCAAGAGTATCTGATTTTAAAAATATTTTTTCAAGGATATTGTAAAAAGAAAATTCTGTTTTATTGTAGAACCAGCTGTAAATAAATGACGGAAAGCAATTTTAATCGCTGAATGGAACTATGGATGATCCTAGGACAAGTTCTATTCAGTGTATTTGTGATAATATAAGGAGTATAAATGGCAGAAGCAGATATTGATGATCTCATTGAGATTATAGAAAAAGAGGGTAATATCGATGATATTCCCAAAACCCTTCCCATGATGCCGGTAAGGGATGTAGTTGTGTTTACGGATATGCTACTGCCCTTGTTTGTCGGACGTGAAAAATCAATAAAAGCGGTTGAGGCATGTGTGGACTTTGACCGCTATATCTTTTTGTCCGCACAAAAAGATTCCGAGGTTGAAAAACCAGGGCCTGAGGATGTCTATGATGTGGGCACCATTGGGCGTGTGCAAAAAATGATTAAAATGCCCGATGGGCGAATCAAGGCGTTGGTTCAGGGAATTGCCAAGGCAAAAATTCTTGAATATGTGAAAAAGAAACGGTATTTCAAGGTGGATATAGAGCTCCTGACGGATACGGACCCAAAAGAAATTGACATTGAAATCGAAGCATTGATGCGAAATGTCAAGGAAAGTAGTGAAAAACTGCTGGCCCTCAAAGGGGAGTTGTCCGGGGATGTGGGAGATCTTTTGTCACATATTGAGTCTCCTGGAAAACTGGCAGATCTGGTGGCTTCCAATTTAAACCTTAGGGTGGAAGATGCCCAGATGCTGCTGGAAATAACAGACTCAGAGGATCGGCTTAAGACGGTTAACGATTTACTGGCAAGAGAGCTTGATCTTTCAACTGTCCAGGCGAAGATCCAGACAGATGTGAAAGATGAAATTACAAAAAGCCAGCGGGATTATTATCTTCGGGAACAGGTCAAGGCCATTCACCGGGAACTTGGAGAAAGCGATGATAAGCTTGCTGAAATTGAAGAATTTAAAACCAAGATAAAAAAATGCAAGCTGCCCAAGGAGTGTGAAGAGGAAACTTTTAAGCAGTTAAAACGGCTGGAGCAAATGCATTTTGATTCTTCTGAAGCCTCGGTTGTCAGGACCTACCTTGATACTATTGTTGAATTGCCCTGGAGCCGGTCCACAAAAGATTTTCTGGATATTAAAAAGTCCGAGGGAATGCTGGATGAAAATCACTATGGCCTGACAAAAGCCAAGGAAAGAATCCTTGAATATTTGAGTGTCAGAAAGTTGAATCCCAAGAAAAAAGGACAGATTATTTGTTTTGTCGGCCCTCCGGGTGTGGGAAAAACATCCCTGGGACAAGCCATTGCCAAGGCCATGAAACGTAAATTTCATCGGCTCTCCCTTGGGGGAATCCGGGATGAAGCAGAAATTCGGGGACATAGAAGGACCTATATCGGTGCCATGCCGGGCAGAATTCTCCAGGGGCTGCGTCAATGCGGCACCAACAATCCGGTATTTATGCTGGATGAAATCGATAAACTGGGAAGTGACTTTCGGGGGGATCCTTCTTCTGCTCTCCTGGAAGCCTTGGATCCGGAACAAAATTTCGAATTTTCAGATCATTATCTGAACATGCCCTTTGATCTTTCCAATGTATTGTTTATTTTAACCGCCAATATGACCGATACCATTCCGTCGGCATTGCTGGACCGAATGGAGGTGATCCGGATCTCCGGATATACCCATCCGGAAAAAATAACCATTGCCACACGACATCTTATCCCCAGAAAACTTAAGGATAACGGTTTGATTCGAAGATCCATCCATATCAGTTCCTCTGCCTTGGCCTGCATTGTTTCCGAGTACACCCTGGAAGCGGGTTTGCGGGGATTGGAGAGGCGGTTGGATACCATCTGCCGGAAGATTGCCCGGCAGATTGCCGAGGGGAAAAAGGGCCGTTTTGCGGTGACCAAACAGAACCTGACCAAGTATTTAGGTCCGCCCCATTATATGTCGGAACTGGATCAAGAAGAGAGCCAGGTCGGGCTTGCAACGGGTCTTGCCTGGACAGAATTTGGGGGAGAACATCTTTATATTGAGATATCCTTGTTTCCGGGGAAGGGCGAGTTATCGGTAACCGGCCAAATCGGTGAGGTCATGCAGGAATCTGCCCGGGCCGCCCTGACATACACCAAGGCCAACCAGGAGGCACTGGGGATTGACAAGGATGCCTTTGAGAGCTTTGATATCCATATCCATGTTCCGGCCGGCGCCATCCCGAAAGATGGGCCTTCGGCAGGAATTGCCATGGCAACGGCTCTGGTGTCTGCTTTTACCAACCGAAAAGTGAACAATAAGGTTGCCATGACAGGAGAGATTTCCCTGAGGGGACGTGTGCTGCCCATTGGCGGGCTCAAGGAAAAAACACTTGGAGCGCTAAGGGCAGGGATCAAGCATGTGATTATCCCGGCAAAGAATGTCAAGGATCTCTATGATATTCCCAAAGCCATTAAAAACAAGCTTAAGTTTACCTGTGTCAAGGATGTGAAAGAAGTGCTGGACATTGCTCTGGAAAAGGCTCCGGAAAAAGCTCCGGAAAAAGCCTCCAAAAAGGCTCCGAAAAAGGCTCCGGAAAAGGAAGTATAGCTTGCGGATACTTTCTCTAAGCACTGCCGAGCAGGGGTGCAGTCTGGCTGTTTTTGAGAATAACGCTTTGGTATGCGAAGAATACTGGGCAGACAAGCAAACCCATTCCAAGCGCCTTGTGGCCATGGTGGAACATCTGTTGGCATGTCGTGCCGGGTGTGTTCTGTCGGAAATCGATGGGTTTATTGCAGCAAAGGGGCCGGGCAGTTTTACAGGACTTCGCATCGGGATATCTGTCATAAAAGGATTGGCCTATGCCGTGTCCAAGCCCGATGCCGGTGTTTCAAGTCTTGACGGCATTGCCTATCGGTTCTGTGTTGCATCTGTTCCTGTTTGTGTGATGATGGATGCAAGGCGCAATGAAGTGTATTGCGCCGTGTATCATTTTGAAAGCGGCACCCTTGTGGGCAAAAGTGATGAAATTGTCTGCTCTCCAGATCAGGCGGTCCTGTTGGCCGGGGAACGTGCTTTGTTTGTCGGATCCGGATCAAAGGCCTATAAAGAGCTGATAATGGGTATGACTCATCAAAACGCTATGTTTTCCTGTGAAACCATGGATTATGTGAGTGCTGTTTGTCTGGCAAGATCTGCTCTTTTAAATGATCATTTTTTTAATTGCCCTGAAAATAAATTAACGCCCAGTTACATTAGAAAATCAGATGCGGAACTCCAATTTGACACCAGGGCAAAAAAAAGTCCAAATAACGAGTTCAAACAAGCATATTGACACAATGGCCTGTTATTTGATATTATACTCTGAATATAGTTTTGGGAAAGAAAGCCTATGAACAGATCAAAATGGCCGGCCCGGGCAGTTTTGCCCATTGCGATGCCGGGGCTGAAGTTCGTTTTTTTAACCATCCTCATAACGGGGATGCTTTTTTATTTTGGGTGGACGGTAGCAGGTCTCATTTCTCTGGGCGTGACCCTGTTTGTCTGCTGGTTTTTCAGGGACCCTGACCGGGAGATTCCCAAGGATGAAAATGAATTGGCGTCTCCGGCCGATGGTCGTGTGATTATTATTGAACGACTTTCAACCTGTGAGTATATGTCTGGACCCTGCCAAAAGGTGAGTATTTTCATGAATGTGTTTAATGTTCATGTGAACAGAATTCCCTTTGACGGTGTTATTGAACGGGTTCAATACAACCCGGGTAAATTTATCAATGCCTCTTTTGATAAGGCCTCCATTCACAACGAACGCAATGCCTTGGTTGTAAAGACCGGGGCAGATAAAAAATTTGTTGTTGTCCAGATTGCGGGGTTGATCGCCAGAAGAATTGTGAATTGCGTTCAAGTAGGTGAGCAAATTAAGAAAGGGGACCGATACGGCATGATCCAATTTGGGTCCCGTCTTGATCTTTACCTGCCCCTGGATTTTGAAGTTTGTGTCAAGATAGGCGATAAAACAAAGGCTGGCACCACTGTGATCGGGATTATGAATTGATAGAAGGGCAATACTTATATGACAAACACAAATTTTAAAAAAAGTATTTATATTCTTCCCAATTTGTTTACAACCATGAATCTTTTTTGTGGGTATTATTCTGTTTTGTCCTCGGTTCAATCAAGATTTACAGATGCCGCCATTGCCATTTTGATCGGTGCTGTTTTTGACCTTCTTGATGGCAAAATCGCCCGTGCCACCAACACAACCTCCAAGTTCGGGATTGAGTATGATTCCCTGGCGGACCTTTTGACCTTTGGAATGGCGCCTGCCTTGCTGATGGTACTATGGGGCCTTGAACCCATGGGAAGGGCTGGCTGGCTGGCCGGGTTTCTTTTCATGACCTGCGGGGCATTGCGGCTTGCCCGTTTTAATACCAGCACCTTTTCTTCTCCTGATTTTGAAGGATTGCCGATTCCTGCGGCAGCGGCAACGGTTGTTTCCGCTGTCCTGTTTTTTTCCCGTTTGGAACTAAATCCTGATCCCTTCAAGGTGACTCTGCTGGTAATGATGTTTGGCCTTTCCTTTTGTATGGTCAGTACATTTGCTTACAAAAGTTTTAAAAATGTTTCACTTTTTAAGAGCATGACATTTAATAAATTGGTGGGATTGATCCTGATTTTTGTGGCCATTGCCACTGAACCCTGTATTTTATTGTTTGTTGTCTTTTTAACCTATGTCGTTTCCGGACCTGTCTTATCACTTATGTTTCATTCTCCATCAAAAAATGACAAAGAAACCCAGGCAGATAAGGGATTCTAATGTGCCTATTGTATTGTCTGACTGGTGATTTATCCAGATCGCTAATCTTGTCTATAACCCAATTATTTTTATAAACGGAGTGAATTGTAATTTTGGAGCAAATACCCATAACAACAGAAGGCTTTGAGGCCTTAAAAAAAGATTTGGAACGGTTGAAAACTGTTGAGCGGCCTGAAAACATAAAAGCCATTGAAACGGCCAGGGCCCACGGTGACCTTTCGGAAAATGCAGAATACCATGCTGCCAAAGAGAGACAGTCTTTTATTGAAGGCCGTATCGGAGAAATCGGTTATAAGCTGGGTAATGCAAAAGTTATTGATCCGGCCACTGTCGGCAAGGATGTGGTCCGATTTGCAACAAGAGTTTTGGTTGTGAATCTCGATTCTGAAGAAGAAGTTGAATATATGATTGTCGGTGCTGATGAAGCGGATATACGGAACGGAAAGATCTCTGTATCCTCTCCCCTTGGCAGTGCGTTAATTGGAAAAGTTCCTGGGGATGAAGCTGTTTTACAAGCCCCGGGCGGAAAAAGAGTATATGAGATAATCGATATTCTTTAGATAAATTTGGAGGAAATTATTTTGGCAAGAGTAACCATAGAAGATTGTTTAAAAAATGTTGATAATAGATTTACCCTCGTTCATCTGGCTGCCAAACGGATTCGTCAGGTCCGGGAGGGTGCCGAACTGCTGGTGAAATCCTCAAACAATGAAGATGTTGTCACTGTTTTAAGAGAGATTGCAGCAGGAAGGGTTATCGCCAAACGAAAAGAAGAACCGGAAAACCAATAGAAGCGGTTGAAACCCGTTGAGAAAAGAGTACGCCATGCTGTGGGAAAGTCCATTTCTGACTGGGACATGATTGCAGATAAAGATAAAATTATTGTCGGGCTTTCCGGTGGCAAAGACAGTCAGACGCTTTTACAGGTCTTGTTTTCCTTGCAAAAAAGAGCTCCCGTAAAATTTGATATTATTCCTGTCCATGTGGACCCGGGGTTTAAAGACTCGTTTGTCAATGAACTTGAAGACTATGTGGGGAAAAATTTTTATCCCCTGCGGGTTGAAATCACAGATTTTGGTGTTCGGGCACATTCAAAGGAAAACAGGGAAAATCCCTGTTTTTTATGTGCCCGGCTCAGAAGAAACAGGTTGTTTGAAATTGCAAAAGAACTTGGCTGTAAAAAAATTGCCCTGGGGCATAATAAAGATGATATTATTGAAACCCTTTTTATCAATATGTTCTATGCAGGAAAGATCGGCACCATGAAACCCAGGCAATCTTTTTTCAACGGCAACCTTGATATAATCAGGCCGTTGGCATATGTTGAAAAAAAAGATATCGTTGCATTTGCAAAAAAAATTGGTTTACCGGGTTTTATTAATAATTGTCCCAGTGCAAACAGGACAAAAAGAGGGGAAATCCGGCAGATGCTTGAAAATTTGTATAAACAAAATAATCATATAAAGGGCAATATATTCAGGGCAATGGGTAATGTTGCATCTGACTATCTTTTAGAGATTCAAAATGATTGACACTCAAAATCAACCCGATTTTAGAAAAATTCCCATTGATAAAGTGGGTATCAAGGGGCTTAAATACCCTGTAAAGGTCATGGACAAAACAAAGGGGATTCAGTCCACAGTGGCTGATATTTGTATGTATGTGGATCTGCCCCATCAGTGTAAGGGCACTCACATGAGCCGTTTTGTGGAAATTTTGCATTCCTCCAGAACCCAGGTTTCCCTCGAGTCTTTAACAACGATCCTTGGGGACATGAAAAAAAATCTCGGAGCTGAATCCTCCCACATTGAAATTACCTTTCCCTATTTCATTGAAAAAGTGTCTCCCTGCGTTGGTGCCAGAGGCTTCATGGACTATACCTGTTCCATATTCGGCTCCTTGGATGCCAATAACAATACCGACATTGTGTTAAAAGTGGCGGTTCCTGTCACCTCGGTTTGTCCCTGCTCAAAGGAGATCAGTGATGGCGGTGCCCACAACCAGCGGGGCGAGGTGTTGGTGAACACCCGGTTTAAAAAACTCATCTGGATTGAAAATATTGTGGACATTGTTGAACGTTCCGGCTCCTGTGATATCTTTTCCGTTCTCAAAAGAAAAGATGAAAAATTTGTCACGGAAAAGGCCTACAACAATCCCAAGTTTGTGGAAGATATTGCAAGGGATGTGGCAAAAATCCTGATGGAGGATGAAAACATTACCTGGTTTTCAGTGAGTGCGGAAAATTATGAATCTATCCATAACCACAGTGCCTATGCCTATATTGAGGGCGGAACAACCCCGAAATAATTTTTTTCCGAATGGTTCCAAAGGTCCATGCAGCAATAGATATCCCTGCAGTGTCCATTGGTATAGATAATGATGGTTTTGTTCCGATCATCAATTTGATATACTGCACGGTAGAGTTTCATCTTTAAAGACCTGAAGTCGATCAGTTTATCCTGTAGCACTTTTTCCGTGTGCGGGGTGTCGTATACTCTTTGAGTGTTGATTTGAGCTGTTTTTTTGATGTCAGGGTGCAGGCGGTTGAATATTTTTGCAGCAGTAGGGGTCAGTCTGACCCGACACATCAAATAAAATCCTCCAGATCAAATAGTTTCCTATTTTCCCTTACCTCATTTCTGGAGCGCTGTATCTGCTGAATGGCAGCAAATTGAACACGGTTATTGTGGTGTTCAAATTTAAATCCATTCGATTGTGTCGCTGATCGGGCTGGAATAAGCCGGGAGACGCTGTCAAAAATACAAAAAGGTGATTCCGGAGTCGGTATTGGAAATCATGCATCTGTAATTTTTGCCATCGGATTAGGTGTGGCTTGGACAAATCTGGCTGACATAGAAAAGGATACAATGGGCCGAATGCTTGATGAAAAAAGAATCCCGCTTCGCGCCCGGGATATCAAATTATAGGGGATAGTATGCCTGAGAATATATTTGTACATATTGATCTTGCAGGGAAAACACATTTTGTCGGACGGTTATGGCTGCATGATCGTCATGGGCGTGAAAGTGCTTCTTTTGAATATACAAGAGAATGGAAATCTACTCCTGTTTGTATTCCTCTTGAGCCTACTTTGATTGGGAGAACAGATAAAATATACCCGCTTAAATCAGGGGCACACCAGCCCTAACAATTGGAAAACCTTTGATCTGTTGGTGAAAGCTCGGCTGGTACAAAAAAATTTGGCTGCAAGCCCTGGTGCCCCTTGGGGCCATTGCCAATCAGGAAAAAATTAAAACCGCCATGCTGGACATATCGGGTTTTGTTTTAAATCCAACCGGGGGAAACAATATGGGATGCAATAATTCGGGGTCAGCAGTCCGGCAGTAGGGCATGGACTTACTGATTGTCCAGATCTTCCAGTGGAAAAAGAAAACGTTCTCTTTTCTGAAACGCCAAAATGTTCTGAATGCGGCAAGCCATACACTTGTGATGAAGATGGGGGTAACCGGAAAATAAAAAATGATAAAAAGGGTGCTCTGAGAGAAAAGAAGGCAAACAGGTTTTTATCAGAAAAAAATGATGAGGATGAGTTGATGAAAATTTAAGATCTATGAACAATTTCAATTGTGAATAAAATAAATATGGGATATGATTATATCGAAAAGTTTATAATTTGAGACACATACACAGGAGATTTATAATGCATTCAATAACAATAAACATTAACAATAAACAATTAGTTGATAAAGTCATGTGGTTTTTAGAGCATTTAAAAAATGATGGTTTAGAAATCATTTCAAAAGAAGATATAGATGATTTGAAATTATTAAAAGCCACAAGAAAAGAGAAATCTATTCCCTTTAATGAGTATCTGGAAAATGAAAGTTAATATTCGCAAAAGTGCCATTAAAGATCTAATAAAAATTGATCGTCAAAATAGAGAAAAAATTCATTTAAAAATTGCGGAACTTAAAAATTTTCCAGATATTTCGAATTTGAAAAAATTGACAAATTTTGAACCTGCATATCGTCGTAGAATTGGAGATTACAGAATCTTATTTGATGTATTGGAAAATACAATTGAAATTGGTAGAATCTTACATCGAAAAGACAGTTACAAATAAAAGATCCCCTATCTTTTTTTATTTTCATCTTCAAAACACTCTATTCAAATGATCAAACTTTCTTAGAGCCTCTAACACACCATTATTTGAAGATTTAAGACCTTGATGCATTTGTTTTAAAACTCGCCCATTGTACATACACGGTTTATATACAAATTTGCCATATTTTCTTGTTTATTTAACGGACAAGATAATTATAGGCGTACCAGCGACAATGATTCCAAAGAACAAAGGAACTCACGTGATGCAAAATCTAACCGGACATCACTGATGCCGATTATGCCATTGTGTCAATATCAGCTTTCTTCGGCATCAAGTACGATTCTATTCATGGAATTCTCAGCTTTTGCTGCAGACAGAAGTCAGTGGTCTTTTGTGATCATGTTGACCCGATGGAGCAGGTCCCGGTGAATGGAATCATATCCCTTGTTTTCTTCATTGACCATGATTGCAAAAGGGTAGAGTCTTTTGTCTTTTCCCAGAATAAAGCCGGCCCGGCATCTGACATCGGACAGGGTGCCGGTTTTATAATATTCCTCTCCCTTGATTTCCAAAAGGCTATGAAAGGGCATAAACACCATTAGGATTTTGAGCATTTGCTGGGGTGAAACCCTGTTTTTCCTTGAAATGCCTGAGCCTTCTGCAAGGGTTAATTGTGTCAGCCCTAATTTTTTCCGGCTAAATGCTTCAAGAACGTTAACTCCTTTTTCAAGTGTGGCAGGGGAGCCCTCTTTGTCTGCTCCCATGGCCAGTATTAGCTGGTTTGCCATAAAATTATTTGAATATTTCAAAAGCTTTTGAAGGTTTTCTTCGAGTGTAAACGATGATTCATAAGCAAATGTCTGTCCATCTGCCGGATCAAAACAACCCTGGTGAACAATGCCTTTGACAGGCACCCCTTTTTTTGCAAGGAAGAATTTAATCAGCAGGCCTGGATAATCTCGGCGCTGTTTTGGTGAAAGTAAGATTCTGCCCTGTTTTTGTCCCGATTTTTTAATATCCCCTATAAAATCCGTGAGCAGAGGGGTTTGGGGTTCTGCACTAAGATATTTTTTGTGAAGGGGGTCCCATTTAAATGCCAGGGTATTAAAATTTGCACACAGGGCGCCGCTTGTGGCATCATAGGGATTCAAAGAGTTCCCCGTCCCCGGGATGTGGATATCCGGATGAAAAAATGAGTGGTCCAGGATAATGTTGTTAATAGTTCCAGCCTTTGTCTTGGCTAAAATTTGTTCACACAGATCCTGGATCACTTCTGATATAAACAGGGGATCTCCAAATCCTTTGATATACAGATTTTTAGAACCCCTGTCATAGGCATACAGGGTTTTAAACCGGTGATCCATGCCAAAATAATCCACAGCGGCAAGGCTGGTAAAAATTTTTAAGATGGAAGCCGGGGTGAAGGAGGAATCTTTGTTTTGGGAATATAAAATTTCCCCCTGATTATCGGCCAGTATAACCCCCACATTTTTTTTCAGGGCACTTGCCTTGGCTATTGCCGGCAGGGTAAAAACAATCCCTATCATGCCCAGGAAAATAATAAATTTAAAAATCTTATGGTTCATGGAAAGCTATTTGTCCGGGCTGTTGTAGAATGCCCTATACCCTTTGTATGTCATATACACATCGGCTTTACCGGCCACTTCAAAGGGAGAATGCATGGATAAAATGGCAGGCCCGCAATCAAGGACATCCATGCCGAACTGGGCCAGAAATTTTGCCACAGTACCCCCGCCGCCCTCATCGATCTTTCCCAGTTCCCCCGTCTGCCAGGCAATTTTATTTTCATTGAACAGGGTTCTGATAAGGCCTACAAATTCGGCACTGGCGTCATTTGATCCTGATTTTCCGCCAACCCCGGTAAATTTTGTCAGGCAGATGCCAAATCCTAAGCGGGGGGCATTGTGTTTTTCATGCACCTCTTTAAAATCCGGATCCATGGCAGCATTTACATCTGCAGACAGGCACTGGGAGTTGATCAGTGTTTTTCTCAGATGCCTGCTGTCCGTTGGTTCCTGGTTTAAAAACAGTAGGTCCGAGACAAAATCTTCCAAAAAACTGGATTTTGCCCCACCGCTGCCTTCACTGCCGATCTCTTCCTTATCAAAGAAAAGGGCAATGGCTGTTCGTTCAGGTGCGGGGGTGTCAAACAAGGCTGAAAGACTTGTGAAGGCACAGATTCGGTCATCCTGGCCATAGGCGCCGATCATGGATCGGTCAAACCCAATGTCCCGTGCACTTCCTGCCGGGACCGCTTCTATTTCCGCACTGATAAAATCCTCTTCAACAATACCGTATTGATCATTGAGCAATTGTAAGATTCCCAGTTTAAAGCGTTCTTTGACACTGTCATTGCCAAGGGGGAGACTGCCGGCAATAAGGTTCAGCTTCTCTCCGACAAAGACGTCTGATATCTTTTTATCTCCCTGGAGTTTTCCTGCCAGGTGGGGCAGAAGGTCTGTTACTGTGAACACGGGATCATCCGCTGCTTCACCAATAATGATATCCATTTTCTCTCCATTGGCTTTAACAATGCTGCCATGGAGTGCCAGGGGAATAGCCAGCCAGTGATATTTTCGAATCCCCCCGTAATAATGGGTTTTCATTAGTGCCATACTTAAATCTTCATAAATCGGGTTTTGTTTTAAATCCAACCGGGGGGAGTCAATATGGGAGGCAATAATACGGGTTCCGGCAGATATTTTTTTCTGGCCCAATACGGCCATGGCAACGGTTTTGTCCTTGAAAAGTCGGAATACCTTTCGGGGGATCGATTTGGCCTTTTTTTTGGCCAAAAAGGCATCAATATCAACAAAGCCGTTGTCCTTTGCCAGGGCTACAATTTTTTGTGCCGCCTCTCTTTCTGTCTTGGCTGTGTTTAAAAAATCCTTGTACCCATCCCCAAAAGTAAAAACAGCGTTCTGCTCTTTTTTTTCCAACTGGTCATAGGTTAGTTGTGTCTTTTTAAACAACTTTTTTTTTTGTTTTTCTACCTGAGTTTTATTCATTGTTTTGTTCCTTATTCATCAAAATTATGACGGAAACCGTCAAAAAGAAAACACTTTCGTTATTTGAATAACAGGAAAAAATCATGGAAAAATTCTTTTATCCTGTGTTTCATTTTAAGGTTTTCCCATTGATCTGGAAATGCAATGGGGGCAAATTGAACCCGGGCGGTATATCCATACCCTCCCTGGGCATCATCATAGGGCAAAACCGTCAGGGAAACCGGTGTGATTATCATTCCCTCATAACTGATAATGGTTTCATGGTTTTGGGCTTTAACGGACCTTAACCCTTTTTGTTCCAGGACGTTTTTCAGGGCATTTTCTTTTGCAAGGGTGTCAATGGCCTGTTTGGATTCCCCGGGATCGGCAGATATGACATTTGAAACCAAAGAAGGTGAAAATTTTTCCGCCCTGAAATCATTATTTGCCGGTACCATGGTTAATCGTTCATCGGTTATTTTGTTTTTGCCGGACTTAATATCATACCGCACATAATAGCGATCAATCCCTTCTGATGCCTTTATAGGTGCATGAATACCAAGCGTAAAACATACAAGCATCAACACGAGTATAAAAAGTATCTGGTTTTTGAAAAACAAAGGCATGAATTTTGTATATTTCTTTTTATGTTGTTTAGTAATGGTGTTTTATTAACCCCATAATTAAAGTTAACTATAGTTCCTGACGATTCTTCTTTTATCATGAAGCTTTGTCTGGAAGCAATGTTAAAAGGGGCGTGCCGGTTCTAGTATCCCGGTTAATTAAGAAAAATTAGGAAGGAAAAAATGAAAAAACTTGTTTTGTTGTCAGTAGCTCTTTTGGGGTTGTTTTTCTTCGGGTGTGCGACCACCCAGTCAACCGTCAGTTCACCTGGCGGAGTTCTTGGTTCTCCCGGGGGCGGTGCGGATAATCACAAAGTTGTATCCTTTTATGTCATCGGCAAAGGGCTTGAGCCGGAAAATGCCCTTACCAAGGGGGAAGCTGTTTTGATGGCCGAACGGGCAGCCGTGGCAGACGGTTACCGCCAGCTTGTGGAAAAAGTCCGGGGTGTCTATGTGGATGCGTTCATGAAGGCCGGCAGGGGAACGGTGAATCATGATGTGATTCAGATTCATACCCAGTCCTGGTTGAGGGGAACCGAAATAATGGAAATTACCCAGGGGGAATATGGCATTACAAATGCCAGGCTGCGGCTGAGAATCAATTTTTCTAAAGACGGAATGGTCTGGTGGCCTGTAGGTATCGGCCAAAATGTCAAACCGGTAGCAACTTCAAACACTTCGATCACAGACAGTGGACCTTCTTAAAAGAGTTGCTAACGTAAATTAAGATGGCGGTTAAAATGGGGTTAGTACCCTGTAATTTTGTTTTGGAGGTTGTTATGGGAAGGTTACGGTCCAATGTTTGGTCCTGGGTTTTTATTGTGTCTTTGTCAGTTTTTATGGGCTTTTTTCTTATCCTTCAATCGGCCGGGGCAGGGTATTATGAGAAAAAATTGTTAAATACTGATGCCTATACCACTATGGAATTGGAATCTGTCCTTGAAAGTTACCAGATCAAGGCCATGGTTCTGGACGCTCAAATCGTGGAGATAAAAAAAGAAACAAACTGGCTGATCCTTAAGATTAATCGAATTCAGGATGCCGGGGAAAAACCACCCCGCAACTTGATGGAATCTGTAAGAGCCAAAGAAGAAAAAAGTACAATACTGCATAAAGAAAAGATTAGATTAGAAACCCTCTCCTCCCATTATTTAAAAGAGCTTGATTCGAGAAAAAAAATAGAATCCGATAATATGCAAACAGCCATTCAAAAGAAGGCACCTGAGTCAATAGCCATCCAAAAGATTTCCCCTGAGATTTCAAAACCCATTATGGACAAATCCAATACCATTAAAAAATCTCAAATTGAAGCAGCCGTTAAAAAAGCAGACCTTGAGGACTGGGTGGCAGTAAATGGGGATGATACCTGTCTTCGAATCGAAACCACTCTTCCCATCCTTTTCTCTTCTGGAAGTGCAAAGGTTTCCAAAGAGTATCAATCCTTTTTTAAAAAGCTTGCTTCCTTTCTAAAGCCCTATGATGTCAAGGTTCTGGTAAACGGCTATGCAGATACCCTCCCCATCAATACTAAACAATACCCTTCCAATTTTGAATTAGGGGCCACAAGAGCTGCCAATATCATCCATGAACTGGTGAAGCAAGGCCTTAAGCCTTCCATTTTTAAAATTGAAACCACGGGCGAATATCGGTTTGCCGCAAAAGGACCCTCCCAACAAAAATCCTTCGAAAGAAGAGCCCAGGTCACAGTGATTTTCACTGGATAAGTAGGCCTGATAATGAACACTGGCATCTCAGTCGTTAATATTTTTTGGTAAGCATAATTTCTTGAAACAGCTTCAGATGTTGTTTAGCGGAGTTTTTCCAATTGTATTTTTTGCTTTGCTTTAGTCCTTTTATTATTAGATTTTGTCGTAAAGTTTTATTTTGGATCATCTCTAACATTCCTTTTCGAATGCATTCCACATCACGGGGATTGACGTAATACGCTGCATTGCCACACACCTCAGGTAGCGATGCCACATTGGAGGTTAACACCGGCGTACCACAAGCCATTGCTTCGACAGGGGGTATGCCAAACCCTTCATAAAGAGAGGGATAAACAAAAAACAGAGCTTTTTGGTAACATTCAACCAACTCGTCGTTCGTAACATCTTCCCGAAATTCGATGGCAGGATGGGCAAAGGCTTTTTGAAGCAATTGTTGCTCTTTTTGGGAAAATATGAAGATATCAGAAAAATTTCCTATAAGCATTAACTTGCAATCTACATGATCAGCAATTAACAGATAGGCTCTAAGCAGACGGATTAAATTTTTCCGTTTATTAAAGCTGCCCACAAATAGCATGAAAGGTTCTTTTTTTACGTTAACATCATATGTATTTCGCTGGTCCACGCCATTATGGATCACATATGTTTTGCCCCTTGCATTTGGATAATATGCTTCGATTTCACATTTGCTGAAATGGGAAACTGTCACAATAGCATCGGACACATTTATGATTCTTGGGGTAAGAAAGCGGTAATAGTAATAGAATGGCTTGGAAACTGTATCAGGGTACTTTAAAAATGCTATATCGTGAATAGTTGCTATTAATTTAACTTTTTTGGGTTTAAATATCGGTGAACTCGAAGGAGAAAATATTAGATCAAATTTTTTTGCTTTCAATGGTAATAAACTATGTTCCCAAAGGTGCTGTACATATTTATTTTTTGTGTTTGGTTCTACACAAGTCAGTGATATGTGTTTATATAAGTTTTTTAAAATTTGCTCCGCATAAACTTCAACACCCGTTTTTACAGAGTGTTTAAAGATCCGGCCATTAAAAATTAATTTCACTTACAGCCCTTTTTTTGCTTGCATGCACTCTCTTTAATTTGCAAATGCAAATTAAAATATTCTTTTTTTGCTATAAAGCATAAATCCTTTCCAAATCCCACACCATTTTGTCATTTGGAATCGCATTTTTTTTACATCGAAATGTAAGAGACTTACGATTATTCCCCCCAGACTTCTATAGGCTAAATATCTCATAAATAAGACAAACCCATATCTCATAAAAATATGCTTAGCAACCAAAGCGCCAAGTGCTAAACCTCTTTTTTGGGCTCTGTATAAATTCCTGATATCTTCATCTGAGGGTGGGTGGTATACAACAATTTTATCCGGGCGGTAAAAACCAGTCCAACCATTGTGCAATAATCGCATTAAAAGATCATTTTCTTCTTCAGCATAAAATGTGCTGCCCATCCCAAAATCTTCATCAAAATTAATGGATTCTTTATTCTTACCAAGAAGGTTAATGAATAATGTAGTAGAGCTACCTGCAAAACACAAAGGTTTCATTGTAAAGTTGTGATAATCTTTTTTCCCGGCTACAATTTTGCCTGTCGATATGTCAATGGTTTTACCCATCAGAATATTAGCTGGTAATGTATCAAACAATTGTTTTACATTATGCAGCAAATCAGGAGGGTATTGACAGTCATCATCAGGAAACGCTAATAATTCTCCTGAGCTGTAAGAAATACCAAGGTTTCTGGCTTTTGAAAGCCCGCGATCCGTTTTTAGTATTTTAATAAAAGAAAAATTATACTGTTTCACAAGTTCAGAAATTTTATTATGATTATTTTGATCCACAATAATTAATTCATATTCCTGGCATGTTTGTTGTGCAAGGGAATTTAAAAAATTATTAACGGTCTTAAGCCGATTAACCGTACATAAAATAATAGAAAACATAACTAATATTATAAAGCTCTCAAGACATCATAAAATTTATAAAACGCTGGTATACTAATCACATCTAAATCAGAGAATAGCAATTTGTTATCCTCCGTACATCTCAAAATGAATTGAATATTGTTTTTTTTTGCCGCTTCATAATCTGCGTTTGCATCTCCAATAAAAACACATTCAGATAGTTTTAGTCCTGCTTCAGTTATAATCATTTTTACCCAGTTTGTTTTACTTGTTGGGGAACCATGAACACTTTTAAAAAACGGTTGCAAACCTTTTCGTTTAACAATTTGCTTAATTTCTTCATCTGGAGTGGCAGAAATTACATGGCATCGAAATTCACTACTCTGTTTTTGAAGGAATGTTTTTATCCCACCTACAAGGGGCGCTTTTATAATTTTCGCTAACACAATTTCTGAAAAACAGTTTGCCAATTTGTTCACATCCTCTGAAGACAAGTGAGTATTGAGAAAATGCTTGTGATAATGAACAAATTTATCAAAGCGTGACATACCCCCATTTGCCAGGTGATGCAGCTTGATTAGTTTGGCAATATCAGCGCCATAGGGTAGATACATTTCATAAAACGCATCTGTTTTAATTGAAACAGATTCACAAATGACACCGTCAAAGTCAAAAAAAATAGTTTTTATCATAGGGAGAGAACCTCATTTTCTGAGACTGTTTACTCTTCACGAAACAAGACAGGATATCTCTTTGGGAAATACTATAAATAGCAATAGTCATAAGTCGTCCACCTCGTATGCGTAAATAGTACAAGGCAGTGCATCGGAATCTTGAATGAATAATGGTGCAATAATGATCTTTTTTAAGATTGATTTTTCAGAACATTTTGTTAAGTCCATGTCTTCAATCAATAATATTGGCTTATCTGGATTTAAAAATGCTCTATGTGCTATTCGTCCCAATGGACGGTTTGAAAAGCTTGATACAGAAAGCGTATCAAATCCAAAAGCACGGACATTGGGGAAATGATATCGAATATAATCAGCTACTTCCTGGCTGAAACCGTAATTTTTCAAAATTTGTTCTCTATTCTTGCGTTGATAACAGAAGCCTGTTTTAACTAAAATAATATCGACGTCTTCTTTATTTTCAATGTTCTCCATTAATGCAGTCAGTTGATCTGAAATAATCTGTGACTCTGGTTTCAGGTCAATTAATACCGGGTGATTAAAATGCCAGGAGGTTAGATCAAAATCATTCCATACTTGACCGTTGGCATAAAAATGCCGAGGTAAATCGATGTGTGTGCCACTATGTACGGTCATTGACAGGTACGTATCGTTTGCAGGGTCACCAGCATTTATATTGCTTGTCTTCGACAGCACAATTCTATTTCGATCGCCATAGGTTGGGGTATCACTCTCAATCGGATAGGATAACAATAACATGTTAGTGTCCATTCTCCCTTGCATGTATTTCTTTGATACACTCTAAAATGCCTTGTCCCATATCAGTGTAAGGATTGGGAACCAGTTTTTTAGATACACTGGGATGAAATGAATAAGGCGTGATTTTGTAATGGTGATCATTAATATCGTTATTCAAAATGATATCTACGTCATTATTTAAAATTTCTTTCACCATTGTAAACAATTCTATTCGTCTCATCCGTTCGATTCCTGTCAGTATCAGATTCAAACAATTATATTGTACATCCTCAATAATATCCACGGACAACTTGGCAGCATCATTGGCATGAATGTATTCCCGTACTTCCTCTCCATCTCTGTCATGCTCAATTTTTTTATTCAAGATTGCATCCCGGAGTATATTGTACAGATAATTATTACCGTACGCCCGTTCACCATATACTGAACCATAACGTATGATTGTAAAATTCAATCCAAAAGCTCTGTAGTATTCTTCAATTAGCTTTTCTGACGCCAACTTGCTGATACCATAAAATGAGCCTTTATTGCTCAATGCGTATGTGCTGCTGGCATATACAAAACGATTTATTTTTTTATTTTTACAGGCCTCTAAAATATTTAAATTGCCAATAACGTTAGATTCAATCGTTTCAACCGGTTTTGTAACCGCTTCATCAAGATTTGCAAGACCCGCAAAGTTGTACACAAAGTCAACATCTCTGGTGATTACTTTTGCCACTGATTCTCGATCCAGAATATCACAATACTGAAAAACTGACTTGGGAAGATAGTCTGATTGCTGAATATCGGCAGCAACTACCTCATACCCTCTTCGGCAAAGCTCATCTACAACATAACCGCCAAGAAAACCTGCTCCACCAAACACAACCGCTTTCTTACTCATTACCGAACACCTCATTCTTCAATTGCTGCCCTTTATGAAAACGGATCACTTCTTCAACCGCTTCCACTTCCATTGCTGTCCTGGAATCTACAGTGCTGGCTCCCATATGACACGTTAGAATACAATTTTCAAGGGTTGTCAACGGTCCGTTATAAGGTTCTTGTTCAAAAACATCGACAGCAGCGCCAGCAATAATATTGTTGCGCAGCGCAACACAAAGGTCTTCTTCATTAACGATCCCGCCCCTTGCTGTATTGATCAACATTGATGTTGATTTCATCTGTTTTAAGTCTGCTATTGTGATCAGATCATGGGTATCTTTTTTTAATGGTACGTTAATTGATACAATATCGCTTTCTTGCAACAATTGTTTTTTTGTCACAAATGAAACATTGTTCAATCTACCAAATGCCACATCGGGTTTGATATCATGAACTATCATTTTCATATTAAAAGCTGAAAGTAAGTGCACCAAACCTTTCCCAATACGGCCCATTCCTACAATACCAATCGTTTTTCCATAAAGAAGCATCCCCATATATCGGTACCAGATACCGGATTTAATGTTCGCATTTGTTTCCGATATTTTTCGTGCGACATCAAGTATCAATCCAACGCATAGCTCTGAAGCTGCCATGGAAGGCGCATCAGGAGTGTATGTAACTCGAACACCAAATTCTTTGCATAATCCAAAGTCGATACCATCAAGCCCTATCCCGACCCTTGAGATAATTTTTAAATTAGGAGCGTTTTTAAACACATCTCGTGTGATTTTTTCTGTTCCTGCAATGAGAGCATCGGAAGATTTAATCTCGGCTGCCAACTCCTCAGTGCTGATTTTGTGTTCATACGGGTTGTGACGCACCTGTAAATTTTCTTTTTTTAATAACGGTCCGGGAATTTCTGATGTTTGGGAGAACGGATGAGTTGATACAAAAATATTCATATTATTTATTCTCCTTTTAATTGTCGAGTCACTTTTTGCATTCCAGTGATAGCGGCATCCCGCATAAAGAAGTAGTCAATGCCATATGCTAAAAAAGTACACCCCTGAGCAATTTTCTCATTTAATTTTGCAGGATCTGAATCAACCACATGAAAACCCGACGGAATATTCTGTTCTTTGCACTTATCCAGAACTGTTTGTATAGCTTCCTTCACTTCCGGTCGTTCAAACTCTCCTGGAAATCCCAGTGAACCGGACAAGTCATAAGGTCCGATAATAGTCGCATCAACTCCTTCAGTTTTTACGATGGCATCAATATTTTTGACCGCTGCAATATGTTCAATTTGAACAATTATTACGAGTTCATCGTTCACCCATTTCTTATATTCTTCAAACCCCATTCCATATTTTTGTGCCCGGAACAATCCAACGCCTCTCTTTCCTACGGGAGGATATTTGGCATAAGCAACCGCTTGTATAGCTTCCTCTTTTGTACAAACCATCGGGACTATGATACCATCTGCTCCCATATCGAGGACTCGCTTAATTATGACTTCCTCATTCTTACTCACCCTCACTAAAGCTTTCATTCCTTTGGCCTGGATGGTGGCAATCAGTAGTTGAGTTGTTTCCAAATCTATAGAGGTATGTTCAATATCAACAACCAGCCACTCAAACCCTGCCAAAGCCATAACTTCAACACAGACTGGATGTCCTATCATAATCCATGAGCCAATTGTCAATTCATTATTGCGCAATTTTTGTTTTAAATTAGTCATTTCTTTATCCTAAAATTCTTATACAGAAGTTCTGCCAATTCAAAATCCTCTGGCTCATCAATGTCCACTGCTTCCAATTTGTTCATCTCAAAAAGTTGAGGTTTTAAACCAATACGTTTCTTCCCCGCAGCTGCAAAGGATTCTTTCGAAAAAATATATAAATTGGAATTCTCTTCATACAAAGGCGCTAAATCCTGTGTCCGTATTAATTCTTGTGGATTATGATTAACCGGATTTGCGTTTTTGTCATAGAGCCGTGTCTGTATTTTTGTTACAGAAAACATAGAATTATATTGTTTTAAACCAGAAAAATAAACCTGAATAGCATCATCTATGGTTTTTGAGTCTATAAGGGGGTTTGTGCTGTGTGTTTGCAGAAAATGAGTCCCATCTAATTGGCTCAGGTCATAATCGATAATATCATTCATCGAAACATAGTCACCTTGAATATCAACAGGACGATCAATAATTATCACGTGATTACCGAAAGTTTTCACGGCATCATTTTTTATAATCTCACTGTCTGTATTAATAACCACTTTTTCAACCTGTTCTGATGCAATTAAAGCCTTCATAACCGCATGATATAAAGGTGCACCATCAAAATCACGCATATTTTTATTCGGGACACGTTCGGAATTGCCTTTCATTGGCAAAAGTGCAAGTAATTTCATATTTTATCCTTCTATTTTTAAGCAAAACATGCCAATTAGGTTGTTCGTGTTTGATTATTTCGGTGTATAGTAATCTTAGCGATATGTTGTTTACACATTTATTTATAGGTCAATATTTTATCGATACCTCGACTATTCACTTAATGGTGATCCTATCTGATTTTTTTTGATGTTAATATAAAGCCGTTCGTAATTTTTTCCCCGAATCGGATAGCGGAATTTCATCTAATTCAACAAAAAATGCCGGAATATGATTAGATGGGAGAATTGCTTTCATTTTTTTTAGCAATTCCTTTTTCTTGAATTTTATTTTTTTGTTGTGTACATAATGAACACAAGGAACATAACCCATCAATCTATCAAATTTTGGTGTGACAATATAATCTGAAAAAGCAGGGAAACCATAAATTGCCTCTTCAATCATTTTGAGGCTTACCTTTTCTCCACCAACTTTGATGATATCATCTGCTCGGCCTTCCAGATAGAGGTAACCATCTTTGTCCAAACTTCCAAAATCACCAGTGGCAAATCCATAAGTACGCATTGATTTTGCATTGACTTCCGGATTATCTAAATATCCTTTCATCAGCGTAAGTCCAGTTATATGGACTTCTCCTATTTTGCCCGGTGGTAGTATCTTGCCTTTTTTATCCCTGATGGTTATATTCATGCCTTGTAGGGGGATTCCAACAGATCCTGCTTTTTCCGGAACCATGTTAGGATCAAGAATACAAAGTCTTCCCGCAACCTCTGTTAATCCGTATACACAGAAAAACAGAACATCTGGCAGCATCTTTTGTATTTTTAGCAGTATGGGAGTTGGTAAATGTTCGCCTGAATTCATCAGGAATCTTAAATTTTCAACTTGAGTTTTTTCTTCAAGATATCCTGCAATGCGCGCAAAGTGAACAGGAACACCACCAAAACCTGTACAGTGGTATTCCTCCAACAGGTTAACAATCGTATCACCGAGAAGTAATGATCGGTTTATGACCACACTTCCCCCTTGTGAATAAAGGGTCAAATTATGAATAATTGAACTTGTATAGTAAGGGGGGGAATTTATTAAAATTCTGTCTGACGAAGAAATTGAAAGTCGTGTTGCGGTTTCCCAGCAGTTATGGCCGATACTCCGGTAGGTCATTGGAACTGCTTTGGGAACACCCGATGTTCCGGAAGTGAACATGACAATAGCCATATCATCAGCATCAGGTAAATATACATTCTTTATTGGTAAGCTCTCCCCAGTTAAGGGTATTTTGATAAAATTTATTTCTTTTTCGAAAAGTTCTGCTGAATCGCCAAGAGCAAAATCCGGTTTGATAATGGACCCTAAATAAACTATTTTTTCTTTCGGCTGCATAATGTTAACCGGTATACAAATTGCTCCCACCGCCCATGTGGCGAAAATAGTGATTATAACAAACGAATCATCATCGCTGTATATCGCAACACGTTTCCCCTGATCCACTCCATTGGAATGCAATCTGCCTGCCTGCTGAAGTACTGCATCCACAAGTGTTTCATATGTGTAATGATGATTAGAAGTTATTAAAGCAGTTGCTTTGGGATTAGTTCTTGCCGTTTCAAATAAAAAATCCAATGGATTTTTAAATGAAATTGATTTTTCCATGTCACACCTCTGAAAGCTCAATGAGCAAGCCATTAAAATGAACGGGATTTAAAAAAGCAACCATGCCTTCTGCACCTGTGGTTGGTTGACTATCTATCGTTTGAATACCTAAAGCACCTAAACGCTTAAGAGATGCATCAATATCCGAGACGGAAAAAGAAATATGGTGCAACCCCCACCCGTTTTTCTTTATAAAAGTAAGGATGGGATGCGGTAAAATCGGATATACTGGAGACTGCGAAGAAGTAGCTTGGATTAACTCGATTTTAATGTTTTCTAACAAGGCAAAAGTCACCTTCACTTCTTGAGCCATTACGATACTTTCTTTTGAAAAGCGGCATTCAAATACAGATTCAAACTTTTTTTTGGCCAATTTTATATCGTCTACTGCAATACCAATATGATCTATACGCATAAATATTTACCTTAGAACCCTAAATACCTGAAATCTGGTACATCAACACATAAGGTGTAATGCACAAACAAAATAAGTAAAATCAACATAGCCCAGTACAACCCAAAGATGAACTCACTGAATTTTTGAATCATGATTTAATCCCTTATATAAAAATGGAAAGTATTAATTGTAATGCGCCCAGTGAATTCTGCAATTGTGATCCCATTCCCTCTACAAAGATGAAGGCAAACCCCAAAGAAGAATATAAGCATGTGAGTGATACTCCCAAAGTGTAACCAACTGGCCTCGGCATTATATTTTTAAATTTTTTGTGTTTTTTAAAAAATTTCTTTTTTATTTTACTCCATTTGGAAAAAAGGATGAGGCCGGATGCATGCCACAAACCCCAAAGAATCCAATTGATCGTCAAATTATGCCATAATCCCATAATGATAAAACTGGAATACAGAGCGAAATTATTGCGCCGGGTAGAGCCAAGGACAGGAAAATAGATATAATTACGACACCATGATGAAAGTGAAATATGCCAGCAATTCCAATATTGGCTCAGGTTGGAACGAAAAATAGGCAAATTCATGTCTTCTATAATATTGTAGCCGAATAGTTTACTGTAACCAATGGCTATGTCAGCATAGGATGAAAGATCTAAATATGAATATAACAGAGCGCCCAATAAAAAGATTATTATTTTGGATGCAGGCAAATCCCAACCTATATTGGACAATAATTCTGGTTGAAGATATTTAATCAAATATTCCGTTAAGAATAGATTAATAAGGACTACTTTTTTAAAATAGCCAATAATAATTCTTTTGAGTCCGCTTATGTATGAAGATGAATTAAAGGTAGTTTCATGCTTGGATTCAAAATTTTGAAATCTTTCAATCGGTCCGGCAGGAAAAGTTGGAAGAAAAACAATAAAACAAAGAAGCTCCATAAACTTAAAATTGGTTATGATGCCACGGTATACATCTATGACGAAAGCGATAAGCTTAAAGGAAAGATACGATATCCCCAATGGAACAATAATCATTTTAAAAAAAAACACCTCTTGAGAGAATATTTTTGTAAAAATAGCATGTGCATACTTTCCAAGAAGAAGAAATATTGTAAGGGAGATCAAAGTGGTCATAAGTTTTTTGACCTTTTGATTATCTTCTTTAGCTATCTGTAAACCTGCTAAATAAACAGCAAAAATAAGGCCAATCAGTATCACAGTAAAGATAGGTTGCAGCCAGGCCAATGCACAAATGGATGTAGAGGTGATGAATGTAGCTCGGAATTTCGAGGGTACTGCAAACCAGTAGAGTAGGGACGCAATCAACATTGAAAAAACAAAAAACTCATTAAAAAAAATCAAATCAATCCTCTTTGTACATTATTCTATAACATAAAATTATTTTGTTTCCCGCAAATTCAAGCGAACCCAACTCATATATTCCAGACATCACAATCTTGACTACATTTAACTCATTTTTCGATCTAAAAATGCTGAGATGTTGTTAATTGTATCAAGATTCTCATAATTTATTTCAGAAGTTGCTATCTTGACATTGTGCTTTTCTTCCAAAAAAGCGATTAATGAGAGAAGATTTAAAGAATCAAGTACCTGGCCTTTAAATAGAGACATATCAAAAGTAATTTTTTCATCATCATCATCGAGTAATTCATCAATTATAAAATCTTTAATGCTTTCTTTATCCATTCTTTTCCTCTCTTAATAAAATTAGGTTTTAATTCACTGAAACTTGTTTAAAAGTTTGAATAATATGTTTTGCTAATTTGTCAGTAAATAATATGGTGAATTGTGTTTGTCCTGCTTTAACCATATGATGTGCATCATGGTAGTATGTTCGGTTCCATTCAATATCGTTTTGAAAATAAAAATATGTCAAATTGTGTTTCTGAACAATGCTGCTAATACGATTTGTATAGTCGGGTGCCATAATTTCCAAATCAATTAACATATCTTCTGGTTGAGGCAGATCAAATACAATAAGTCTGAGATTATTATCCTCAACAAATTCAATTAATTTTTCCAGAATGGTAAAATGGCGATCACTATTTTCCCCATATTGTTTTTTAAAAGAGGAGGATAACTTCGACGCAACCGCCTTTGCTCTTTTTAGTGTAAGTCCCTTTTTTCTATTGGAGGCGCTATGGCGATTGTAGGCTCTCTTATAGTGGCCCGTTTTTAGCCACCTTGTGACTTCCTTTTTCAAACCTTCGCCCATAACAGGCCAAAAATTTAGCGATAGAAGGTGCTGGGAGAGAGGAACTTCAATACCCTGTCTTTTCAAAAATTTTGTATAACCCTCAGGCAATTGTAAATAGTAATATTTTCGAATATGTCGTTTTAAGCTTTTTTCATAAAACTGAAGAGAAAAGGATTTATCTCTCCAAACACGAAGGGCCTCAAGGCCTAAAATGAAGGTCACATCTGCATCCTTTAATTCATTCATCACTTTAATTTCATCACTGAAGGTGTGAAATGAAGCAGCAATGCTGCTGAATCCAATCTTTTTCCTAGTTTTTTTGCTTAAAAAATTGCTCACTTGCTTGTCGCTTGTAAAACATTCTAAACCTGCAGCGGAACCACCTAATAAAACGTAATATTCATCGTAATCAGATTTATTCCTGTTTTTAATTCTTTGAATTTCAAAAGCACTATAGTGATGTTTCCCATATCCAGAAAACAGCATATAGGGTTCTATAGCACCAAACTTCCACAAAGTTTGACTGCGTATAAAAAGTTCACCTCCAACAAGAAGGGTTATAATCCATATGAGAGTCCAGAGGACTATCCGAACCGGACGAATTTTCTGCTTCAAATTTGAAAAACGATTTAACATAGCAACCTAAATTTAAAAAACTTAAATGAAAGACAAGACATGGCCTGAATTTATTCATACCCCCCTATGCCAGAAGTAACATACTCTGGAGGTTTCAACTCTATATTCTTTCGTCCATCCTTAAGGATGCTTGCCCAACGAATAAATTGTCTAAACGCATTATCCCCCTCCAAAAGGACTTGTCCATTGTGCGTATATATCTCAACAGGGCTGCACATGACAACATTATGACGAATATAAGCTGTGACTGTTTTGACGTGGTGAAGTTGATTTACCATCGCGCCAACTTCATGTAATGTAAATGATGATATCAGTTTGTTACTCAACTCGAAATTATCCCTGCGGATGTACCGGGTTCGCTCAATTAAAACTTGATATCGATAATTAATATCAATAGCATTTTGGATATTAAGTCCTGCGATTAATATTCCATCAGCTTGAATTAATTCTTTTTGTATAAGGTGCATATCATCGTCTTTATTTTTGATAATGCAGGAAGCATGGTTATTAGTTGATAAAGTTTGGCTATTCGAAATAATTCCACTCCCAGGACAATGCTTGCAACCGATGCACCTATAAATTTTTAATTTTATAGCATCAACAACTTTGAATTCAGTACCCGGAGATTCACTTTGTAATTTGGAAATGTACTGTTCTACAGTTTTTAAAAGTGTCCGATTGCTATCATCAATAGTAACGAGAATTAAAATCCGTACTGTTTTTGTCTTGGAGGAAGTATGTGTACTTTTGCACATCATACCCACTTGGGAGACCCTGCTTGCTACACCAAAAGTTGTTGTTAAACCCCATTCGTCGTTGGCTACCGTCCCCCGGTGCCCTCCGATCGCAGTTCCCCCATACTGAGAAGTCGGCGGACCATTGCCAACAATAAGTGCTTTATAGCTCAGCGCTTCGAATAGGCAATACAGGGCTGCCGTTTCTTGGCCACCGTTACGCTTTGCTCCAACAGTTGCTGCCCCAAAAACTTTGTTTTTTAAAAAACCATACTTCCCAGCTAATTGAATTAGCTTATTTGCAACAGATGACCGGTCACCGAAATATACTGGTGTAACGAGGACAATACCAACGCACTCATCAATTTTAGTGAGTAGTGATTGCAATTCAATGCTATCGACAGCAATATTATCACTAATATATTTACCGTCCTTGTCATCAGTCATGTTTTCAGACTTTGAAAAAAGATTTGCCAAAGAAAATCCAAGTGAATTTCCTCCCTGTAGTCGTATAGCCAACAAAGCAGCGCCAACTAAAATATCTGAGTTACAGTATGTTGCTCCTTGTTTTACATCTTCTTTGCAAAGAGCAGCATACTCTTCAATGTTTGAAGTCCTAT
The DNA here is from genome assembly GCA_016743945.1 of Desulfobacteraceae bacterium. Classification (GTDB taxonomy): domain Bacteria; phylum Desulfobacterota; class Desulfobacteria; order Desulfobacterales; family Desulfobacteraceae; genus NBML01. Next base: position 8,266 of record JADGFI010000025.1, on the reverse strand, counting down.
CAGAAAGTTTCTTGATTTTATCAAGATTATTCTGCGTTGATCTTATGCTGCCGGAAAGAATAAGTATATCCATATTGTAAACCTTATTATATTGACGATTTGATTTAAATGGACTTTGATTTTATACAATCTTGTTGTTGCTTAAAAAGGTAGCATCAATATATGTTGGGTCAAAGTCTATTCTAAAAAAAAATCAGGGTTTGTCCCTATTGCTTCTGATCAACACCTTATAGAGGCAGATCATTAGGGTGAAATTTGTCAGAAAAATTGGTATTTGTCAATCTGATTTTCATCCGATTTCCGGACGTGCTCATGCTTGTTTTAACGGATTTATTTTACTGTCGCATATTAAAACAGTATAACAGATTTTCTGTGCCGAGCGAGCAATAAATATTATTTTTCCGCAAAGAGGATTGATTTTTCTCCTGATGTAAAATATGTACTTTTTATATTAGGGTCTTGTTCGATAACACTTACTTTTTTAAATCCCACAAACAAAAGGGTATCGATCAGGGCTTTTCTATTCGGCCTCATTTCTAATAATTGGCGGATGTTGCCGCCAGTCAGCGTAACCTGATCTCTATTCATAAAATATCCGCCATTTCCCCTAAAACCTTCAGTGATCAACGGTGTATCACTTTCTATTACAGCATACTTGTTTGTAATCTCATATAGATTCCTAAGAAATAAAACAGGGTTTTCCATGTGATAGACAATCCCTAAACAAAAGCACAAATCATACTTCTTTTTTATTGAAAACGCCCAATCGACACAATCAAAATCAATCTTATATACATTTGTTTTTATATCCTTAAATGCATGAATGAGATTAATTATATCGATATTGACCTCATTTAACTCGTATATATCCATATTTTTTAGACCATTAATAAAATAATGATTTGCAACAAACCCTTCTGCTGCGGCTAAATCACATGCGCTCAACTCAGAATAATCAATGGAGTTTTTCTTGAAATATAAATCAATGGCAGCAATCATTGCATCCACTCTTTTAGCATAAACGCTGTAAAAATCAGCAGTTTCTCGTAAAAAAGTTAAACCATGATGATGTCTATATTTTTTATGTGATAGTAGCTTTGATTTAATCTCATCTTTATTGATTTCGGAATACGGATTTTTTACTTCTTCAATATTTGATAGAAAGTTGGAATTATTAGACAAAACAAACTCTGATAATTTTCTAACTTTACAGTCGGCTCCGAATTCATCGCTTCGATAATAAGCATAGTCCTCTTTGTCAAAAAAGGTTATCGGTCTTTGTCCCTTTTTCTGTAAATTTTGATGTTCCTTCATTGAATTTAGATCATTCCAGCAATTAGTTCTCCAAATAAGTTCATGTATATCCTGAGGTTTTATTGCAACGCCCCTTGAGACCTCACTTTTCATAACTAAAACGGAGAAATGAGGAACAGGATCTAAAGGGTCTGATGTAACTTCTATCAATCGGACAGGTAAACCACTAAAAACACTTTCAAGCCATGCAGAAGTGATCTTTGCACCAACTCGGCCAGTTCCAACGATGTTTTGTTGCCACACTTGAAAAGTAAATAATAACAATCCATTCCACTTTAAAACGCGAATACTCTCCTTTAAATAACTCCCAATAATCGATCGATGCGGAATATGTTGAATCACACCAGTTGAAAGAACAAAATCAAAAGTCTGATCAGTAAAAACATTTAAAGTTGTTCCATCATTTTCTATTAGAGAAATATTGGGCATATCTCGTAAATACACCTCAGCCTCTTTTAGTATTTGATCTGAAATATCTACCCCAGTTATAGACTTAAAATGAACAGACATCGGTTTCATGATTCGACCCATCCCGCATCCAATCTCCAACAAACGGCCTTTGGACAGATCAATTTTACTGTGATGGGCAAAACGCTTTGCTAACCAAGAAGCCAGTCTATTCCCATAAATTGCAAACTCAACATCATTACTTGCATTGTTTTTTTCCAAAGTAACATATTCTCTTCCTGAAACATTGGTACCAAAAGTTTTAGAATACTCTGCTTTGAGTTTATCTTTATTGATCATATTACCCTCCGTTAATTAAAAGCACGCACAAATCTTTAAATCTTTGTATTATTCAAATATCTGTCTATCAGGAAAATTACCCGGTTGTTTCACTAACAGATCATTAAAAGAAACACGTTCAAAAATTTCAAGCTTCCCGCCGATAGTCGCATTATAAATTTTTCTGCCATTTTCTTCATAAACTTTTTTTGCAAATTCATAATTCAACCCAACTCTCTCAACTTTAGGATCATGCCATTTTTTCCCTTTCCCAAAATAATCTGGGTGGAAATGATTCACATCATCTTCATTTGATATTAATGTTGCCCCACGGGTTTCATCTGACTCCCGAATTTTATAGGAAAAATCCATACCAATCAAATATACCTCCGTGAAACCCAAATAATACGCTAACTGCATATTCATGTATGTAACAGATTGGCCCGCATAAATTACATTTGAGCAGTTTTTAGAAAATCTTGGTTTACAAAAGGACGGATGATCGCCTCTATAAAACCCAAGATCTGCAGCAAAAAAAAATGTATTATCCGTATTCTGAATTTTGCTTTTATAAAGTGAAGGAAAAAATTTATACTTGCAGTCGTAATCATTAATTCGCTCAAGATTGTCATCAACAACATGCCCATCTTCAACCATATAAAATGTCGGTTTAAACCCCATTTCATAAGTTTTATAAAAAATACCATTAACCCCAAAGGTATACTCATTTTGAAGTAATGATAAGTCACATTTGTTTAGGGATGGTCCGTTGCCTATAATAAAACAGCGTTGTCCTTTAAATTTATTTTTCAAGGCTGATAATAAATTGCATTCTTCTTTTGAGATTGGCATTGCAACATCAAGCATCGGTATAGTTTTGTCGTTTTTTTCAGTAGACAACTTATTTGTTTCCGTCAATTTTTCTTTTATAGGCGCTTTATATTCATTATTTTGTTTTTTAGTTAACGAATTCACCATAAATCTGGCCCATTTTCTTCTTCTACTATCAGCCGGTAAAACGAATCCTATCATTTTATAAAACTTTTGAGTTTTTTTATATGCGCTTAATTCAAGTTCGCACAGCATTAATTTTTTTTTACAGGCTTCAAGTTCTTCAATTAACTCTTTATTTGTGACATCAATTCTTATTTTTTTTGAAGCCAAGATCAAGTTAACTTTAGTGTAAAGTGAATTGTCATATGCTTGTAGCTTTTGTAACGAGTCAGGGGTACAATAATTATTTTCTTCTAAACGTTTTATAATTGTTTTTATTAACTTTGTTCTATCAAACGCAACATCATCAGAAAGAAATATGCGGTCAATCAATCCCATAGCGAAATGATAGACTCGACGTATAAATTCCTTCTCATATTTTTCATACTCACCTTTTTTTTCCAAAAAAGATTTAGTCATTTCCAAAGAGCTAAAAATATCGGTTACATGCTTTTCCGATATACTTTTACTAATAGACCCATTTCTACGGAGCCAGAAATATAATGCTTCTTCTATAATAGAAATTTTTTTTGCATAATAAATTAATTTATAGGTAATGGGAACATCTTCGTGAAAAAGATCCAAGGGGTATTTAATCGTATGATCGATAAAAAGTTTCCGTCGGTACATTTTGTCACAAGCCATTGTTGACATTTTTCCAGCCAGCACTCGTTTAAATATTTCACCTTTTGACAAACCCTTTTTTATACCAGAAGCATGATACACACTTCCTTTTTCGCAAACCTGCTTATATCGGCATATCACGATATCAGACTGTTCTGATATCGCTTTTGTATACATTTCTCTTGCCATATCTTTATGAATATAATCATCACTGTCTAAAAATATTAAGAACTCCCCGCAAGCAGATTCAATACCTGTATTTCTAGCCCCGGAAAGGCCTTGATTTTCTTGCCTTATTATTTTTAACCCTGGGTTATTATAACTTTTCAGAATGCCTAAGCTCGTGTCTGTAGAACCATCATCAATAGCAATAACTTCAACGTCATGTAAACTCTGATTCAATGCAGAGTTTATACATTTAGTTAGGTATCTTTCTGTATTATATACTGGAATAATAATACTGACTTTTATTTCATGCATCTTTATTTCAGTTCCTTTTTTAATTCCGATAGCTCATCATTGAACAAATGAAACATTCTGTATGTATATGAGTTCTCTTTATTTTCTATCCAGTTTAAAATAGAAGAAATAGATTTATTCTGTTTTTCTATTATTTCTTTGAATTCAAGGATTTCTTTGTCTCTGGTATTTATACGTATATTCTGTTTTTTTATTTGTTCTTGAAAGGTTTTGATTTCTTTGTCTCTGGTATTTATACGTATATTCTGTTTTTCTATTTGTTCTTTGTCTCTGGTTTCTATGCTTGTTTTTTGTTTTTCTATCAGGTGCTGAATACCCAAACCCAAAAAAATTTTACTCATCACCAATCTTTTTAAAAAGCCCAATACTCTCTTGTGGTTATCAGGATAATCAATAGTTCCAGAACTTTGCGGATCAGGAACAAAAACCGACTCAACAGTTTCATTAATCGAAATTTTGCGATACCCATTAAGCGACATTATTTTTTCCAATGAGTGTGCATTAAAGTTATACATATGTGCATGAGTCAGATATTCTAAAAAATCAAAATTATATGTTGAAACAGTATTGTTTCTTTCAATACCAGGCACTTCTATATAAAGTATTCCTCTGTTTTTGAGCAAAGTTTTGATTTTTGAAAGATTTGCCTCTAAATTTATAAAATGTTCAAAAACATGACTCAAAATAATTAAATCAAAGCTGTCAGTCTTATTTACAATCGTATCTAAGTCGCCATGTATGACGTTAATCCCATTTTTTTTACAGAGAAATAAACAGTCATGACTGTATTCAGTCCCCAATTCATCAATCTCAATGTTATGTAGTAACGCTTCATTTTTAAATTCACGCAATACACTACCAGTACCTGCTCCAATTTCTAAAATCACCCATTTCTTTTTTATAGGCAAACTTTGATTAACAATTTCGAATATTTTTTTTCCTTGTCCAACCTGGAAAAGGGCTTGTAACCCATCTAACCTTTCTTTACCATAATTTAAAGGATGATAAAAATTTTCATAATAGTAAGGCAGAGATTCCTGTTTAATACGAGGATTAGTCAGAACAAGCCCACAATTTTTACAAATCAAACTTCCGAAAGGCAAGCCATAACGATCAATCTTTGTTAATTGTTCTAAATTATCACTTCCGCATTTACAGACCGAAACTTCTTCAATTTTAATCTTATCTTCATCAAGCTCCTGAATGAATAATTCCTTGTATCTTTTCGCAATATCATTCAGCTTTCGAGGTGTGACATCATCACGTAGCAATTCATCTCGATAGTGGCTAAAAGAGTTCATATCTTTCCATCCCTCCTTTTGGCATAACGATTAGATCACACCAGCCACGCCTATTTTTATTATGCTTTTGTAAATATTCTACAAACCCATCAACATCTGATAGCGTAAGCCTGCTCTTAAACAGGTACTTTATCGAATCTCCAATAAATCTTGGCCTCAGTGGTAATTCCGCCACAGCAAAATTTTCTATGAGAAAATGTAAAAATCCTATCGGATTTGTTCCTTGGGATTTTAACCAGTGCGGAGCGAATTCTGTTTTTATAAACCAGTTGGAATTCGAGCTTAAAAATTTTAGTCCGCCTTCAAAAACTTGCTTCTCATATCCCTGTGTGTCAATCTTAATAAAATAGAACTCACCGTTAGTATTGGCTAATAATTTATCCAGAGTTACAGTAGTTGCTTGGATAATTTTCCAGCCCTTATTCTCTCCAAGGACTCTATTATCTTGACTTCCTAATGGATTTAAAGCAAAATTTCGATCTAAATCAGGTTTCTCCGCACAGATAGCATTAATTATTTCATACTCTTTTATTTTATTTTGTTGAATATTCATCGCTATATATTCACATAATGATGGGCATGCCTCTACTAAAGTTAAATGTGCATTAGGAAACTTTCTTTTAAAGACAATCCCCGTATATCCATAATTTGCGCCGATATCAATTATTTCATCTGGATTAAATCGCTTTTTTATATCGTTATATAAGGTGTTATTAAGCTCTTCATAAGAAGATTTTCCATCATACATTTTCCCACCAAAATCATTGCCGTCAATGGTGAGCATGATATCGTCGAATCTGTAAGTCTTACCAGACTTAATGGACTTTCCTTCCCAAGCATGATTCAATGTCACATATCCAAAAAAACGGCTGTTGTTATTTATTACATCTAAATGCTTGGTGCATCCTCGGTAAAGGCATTCAGCACCATCATATAATGACACCACACTAATATAAATTTCCGGGTTCAGTATGTTTGTATGTTTAAAAAGAATCTCATAACGATTATCAGCCAAAGGAATCAGTTTAACCTTGTCTATATCTGTTGCAATACCTGAAATATATTCTTCCTTGCTGTTCCAAATTGGCAATCCAACAATCAAATTTTTAGGTGAATACGATAATTGAAAGGAAATTGAGAGACCAATATCATTTCCAGTATGACTTTGAGTGATCCTTTCCCCTGAATTATTTATCCAAAAATGTGATATATTCCTGACTACATTTTTATTATGAAAAAGGTTGCCATAAAAAGGAATTGATGGCTTATGACTCAATTGATTGACACCCCGTTGCTTTTTTTGCAACTCCCCTTGCTCTAAATAAAACGGAATAGCATCATCCGGAATTCCATCATACACAACACTGCCCTTATTAAGCACAATAGCTCTGTCACAAAATAGTCTGATACTGTTCATAGAATGCGAAACAAATACAACCGACATTGATTTTCGCATAGATTTTATTTTCGACAAACATTTTTGCTGAAAAACAAAATCGCCGACAGCAAGAACTTCATCTAAAAGCAAAATATCAGGTTCAATCGAGGTTACAATGCCAAACCCTAAACGCGATTTCATACCACTACTGTATGTTTTGACTGGTTGATTGATAAAATCATCTAACTCTGCAAACTCAATAACCGTTTCTGTTTTTTTTCTAATTTCATTGCCTTTATATCCATTTATTTTTAAATTCAGCCTAATATTTTCCATCCCAGTAAGCTCAGCCTTAAGCCCTGAAGTTACTTCCAAAATAGCCGCAATCCTTCCTTTTGTCGTTACGCTACCAAACGTTGGCGTTAATACACCAGCAATAATCTTTAGAAGGGTAGATTTACCATCACCATTACGGCCAATTATCCCCAACGCTTCTCCTTTCTTGAGAGTTAAGGATGCCTTAGAAAGAGCCTTGAATTCTTTATGATATTTTTTTTTGAACGGACTAAATACTTCCTTAACCCTATCTGTGGGCTTTTCGTATAATTTGTATGTTTTTGTAACATCCCTTGCTTCGACGACGACATTTTTACTCATTACAATACATCCCCAAAATGCGGTTTCAGGCGCTTAAACGTAATGGCACCCACTAATAAAATAAAGGCTGTAATACCGATAAAATAAAAGGCTTGCATGGGTTCTTCCCAAAACCATCTTTTATATAAAAAAGTATTTCGATATCCTTCGATAATATATACCATTGGGTTTAACCGCATTAAATGCATATACTTTTCAGGCACTTTCTCTATTGACCAAAAAATGGGGGTAACCCAAAAACCTAATTGCAAGATTACACCGATTAATTGAGCCATATCTTTAATAAAAACCCTTAAAGGGGACAACAACCAACCTGTGCCGATAAGTAAGATAGAAATCAAAAGCAAATAAAAAGGTAGTTGTAGCCAGTAAATGTTGGGATAATAACCGTGAGCGATGAGTATTACAAAATAAATCATCAAAAAAATGAAATGCAAAAACAATGTGGAACTAACCTTCACTATCGGTAGAATACTTACTCTAAACGCCACTTTTTTTACCAAGTAGCGATTACTAATCACAGAATTCATTCCACCAAGAACAGCTTCAGAAAAGAAAAACCATGGTATATATCCTCCCATTAAATATAGGATAAAAGGAATACCATTTGTTTCAACACGCTTAAATCCTACTGAAAATACAAAGTACACAGTAATGATAAAAATCAATGGACGCAAAACTGCCCATAACAATCCCAAGTATGAGCCTAAATACTGGCTTTTAAAATCATCATAGGCAAGGATAAAAAGTAAACTTCGATTTTGAAAAATATGTTTGATAAATTTTAAAAATT
>JADGFI010000259.1 GCA_016743945.1 Desulfobacteraceae bacterium | reverse complement strand
GAATAGAAGTGGGTGTGTCTAGAAGTAATATATGATGGAGTTTATAGTGGGTGTTTACGGTACTAGTAGTAGTGGATGTAGGTGATGGGGTGATGGGGGTGGAGGACGTATATTAGTATTAGCGGATGTAGGTGATGGGGGTGTGAGGACCTATAGTAGTAGTAGTGGATGTAGGTGATGGGGGTGTGAGGACCTAGAGTAGTAGTAGTAGTAGTAGTAGTAGTAGTAGTAGTAGTAGTAGTAGTAAGAATGCGTGTTACAGTGAAATGAGAAGTGTTATCGTAGCCAGAATGATAAGGTGTAACTAAATATTAGTGTAAATACATTGAACACTTCTAATGTAAACTCATTGTATTCAATATTCAACCGTAGATAACAGCATACATGTAACTTATTATATAATATTTGCATAGTTTCAAGTAGGCATGTATTTATAAGTATGAGCATTTGTATGTGCGTTTGTATGTGCATTTGTATACATACCACAGGTGAATAAAACCCATAAAGAACTTTAATATAATCATGCATAAGAATTACATAGAAGG
>JADGFI010000258.1 GCA_016743945.1 Desulfobacteraceae bacterium | reverse complement strand
GCCTACAGAAATGATATGATTCACAATAATGCAAAGAACATGCCGGATCGGACGCGGCCCGGAATAATAACACCCGCTGTTAACATCGGTAATCTCCAGGATGGAAGTGGAAAGTTAGCGACTGGAAAAACAAATTTTGAAAAAACAACAAAAAAAACAACAGAAAACAATAAAAACATTGGATAGGATAACGACAGTAGGAACCTGGAACGTGCGAACCCTACAACCATGCGGAAAAGTCGAGGAACTGGAACATGAATTAAAGAGATACAGATGGAACGTTATAGGATTAGCAGAGGTAAGATGGAAAGGTAATGGAGAAAAAACTACGGACTCTGGAAATGTAATATGGTACAGTGGTCTTACTGACAAAAGACAGCAAGGCGTAGGGTTCATAGTTAATAAAGAAATTGTGAACACGGTAATAAAAGTTGACCATATATCCAGCAGAATAATTAGCATACGATTAGCTGCGGTACCAATGAATATTACAATTATACAAGTATATGCCCCAACAAGTGACTATGACGACGACATAATTGAAG
>JADGFI010000257.1 GCA_016743945.1 Desulfobacteraceae bacterium | reverse complement strand
GTCACGGACTGCTCTTCAACGGCCGTGGCAATGGTTGAAACGATCGCGTCGATCTCGGCCACCACCTTCGCGATGGTTGAAATCTGGGTGACCGTAATCTGGGTGGAGTCCTGTATGTCCTGGACCCGGGATTTGATCTCCCCCGTGGCCTCGGAGGTCTGGTTGGCGAGTTCCTTTATTTCGTTGGCCACCACGGCAAACCCCCTTCCCGCCTCGCCGGCCCTTGCCGCCTCAATGGTGGCGTTGAGGGCCAGAAGGTTGACCTGGTCGGAAATATCGGTGATGGTTTCAACCACCTTGCCGATCTCCCTTGCTGCCGTCCCGAGTTCGTTGACCCGGTCCGAGGCGTTGCTGGTCTGGCTGACGGCATTGTCCGTTATGCCCCTGGCATTTTCCGCGTTGGAGGCGATTTCGCTGATGGTGGCGGTCATCTCCTCCGAGGCGGAAGCCACAATGCCGATATTGGTTGAGGCCTCTTCCATGGCGGCCGCAACCGACGTCATGTTGGCGCTCATCTCCTCGGAGGCGGCTGCCACGGTATTGGCC
>JADGFI010000256.1 GCA_016743945.1 Desulfobacteraceae bacterium | reverse complement strand
GAATTGGTCTATCGGCTACTACTACTACTACTAGTAGTAGTAGCTACTACTACTTCTAGTAGTAGTTGTAATTTAGGGTAGTACTATTACTACTACTTCTAGTAGTAGTAGTTGTAATGTAGGGTTGTACTACTACTACTACTTCTAGTAGTAGTAGTAATATAGGGTGATATTACTACTACTACTACTACTACTTCTAGTAGTAGTAGTAGTAATAGTAATATAGGGTAGTACTACTACTACTACTACTTCTACTTCTAGTAGTAGTAGTAGTAGTAGTATATAGGGTAGTACTACTACTACTACTACTTCTACTTCTAGTAGTAGTTGCAATGTAGGATTGTACTACTACTACTACTTCTAGTAGTATACTACTATAGTAGTTGTAATGTAGGGTATTACTACTACTACTACTACTTCTAGTAGTAGTAATATAGGGTGGGTCAGGGTTATTTTAGATCGTGTTTTGTTACAGTGTCTATTCTTGAATATTAATGTTTATTTGTTCAGCGATATCTATATATGTACCTATATATAGGTGCATAT
>JADGFI010000255.1 GCA_016743945.1 Desulfobacteraceae bacterium | reverse complement strand
TTTTAAATTTGTCATTTACTGAGTCAATTTTTCCAGACAAAATGAAAATAGCTGTAGTTTTACCAATTTATAAAAAATTAGATAAACTAGAAGTTTCAAGCTATAGACCTATATCCATTTTACCCCAATTTTCTAAAATATTGGAAAAACTTATACATAAGAGAATGTATCAATATATTTATTCAAATAACTTATTAAATCCAAATCAATTTGGATTTATTGATTATTCAAACACAATGTATGCTTCTGCAGTATTGACCGACTTTGTATCCAGATCATTAGATAAGAATTTCTATGTCAGTTCTATATTTCTTGATCTGGAGAAGGCGTTTGATACTGTTGACCATACATTGTTATTGTATAAATTAAATAAATTAGGTTTTAGAGGGCATGTCTGGAAATTATTGAAATCTTATTTAACAAACAGATATCAATGTTTCAAAATTGACTCAGTAAAATCAAATTTGAAAAAAATTTACGTGTTCCCCAGGGATCTATTCTATAAAATACTAAAACCAAAATACTAAACTATGATAAAGATATAAAC
>JADGFI010000254.1 GCA_016743945.1 Desulfobacteraceae bacterium | reverse complement strand
ACTATAAACACCACTCCCTAATTTCAGTTGAGGTTCAATTTCCGTAAACTATGGGCCTTCACCGGACCAGGGTTTCTGATGAGCATCGCCTACCTGGATCCTGGTAATATAGAGTCGGATTTGCAGACGGGTTCCGTGGCGGAGTACAAGGTCAGTTATATTATACAGGGTATATTATGCATAATATTTAAATTTTTTGAAAAAGAACATACGGATCTATGGATATTTTTTTTTAAATCCATATATATAGTATACAACCATAGTCAATACTGCATAATATTACAGATATATACTTTTGATAAGGATTGAAATCTAAAAACCAACGAACGATTTCATAGTCTGCAAAATAGGCGATATATTTAATAAATCATCAATTTCATTTATAATTCAATGATTTATATTCTATATTAAAATCTCTTTTAAATCTCTTTTAAAAAATTAGATAATTTGAATATTTTTCAAATCACATGATATAGCTAATTTTGATAATACAGTTGGTAGGCGAATATACTATTTCTTTAAAAAAAATGCCGCTGATTTCAGC
>JADGFI010000253.1 GCA_016743945.1 Desulfobacteraceae bacterium | reverse complement strand
CATATGATACCTCTATAATTAAGCTTCAAACTCGAAGTGAATACTTTAAAAATTATCTATTCCTTCAAACTACTGTTGATAAAATATCTAGTACAGATTGGTGGAAATAAAGTGGTGTGGATGATGAAATATTCAATATAATTGAAGCCTTAATGATAGCTAAAGCTTCTAGTGCTGGTGTCGAGAGAGTTTTTTCTTCATTTGGCCTAGTCCAGTCTAAGTTAAGGAATAGACTTGGAAATGAGAAGGCTGGAAAACTTGTATATTTATTTAAACAGTTTAATTAATCATCTAATTTATTTTCTTACTTTATTTACCTTTTTTATTTATTTTTATTGAAAAAACCGAAAAAACCGTAATAACCGATAAAACCGAAAAAACCATGAAATAACCGAAAAAACCACAAAAAAACCCAATTAACCGGTTTTTTCGGTTTTTTCGAAAAAACCGAAAAAACCGACAACCCTGCCTACAACCACAATTACTACACCTACAACCACAACTACTACACCTACACCTACAACTACAACTACTACGCCTAGAACAACAC
>JADGFI010000252.1 GCA_016743945.1 Desulfobacteraceae bacterium | reverse complement strand
ATATAAAATTTGCCTTATTATAAATATAAGGCAAAGATAACAAAATAATTACATAATATAAATGTAGTATATGAAATAATTTAATATATGAATTATATGTTGTAAAATAGAAAGATTGATATCAATATTAGATAGATCGAATGTTGGGTGATCAATCTTGTTGATAAAAATATAAAGCGAATCAGAAATAACAATATATAATTATATTATAGTATATACTTAATTATAATGATATACAAGTTTAATATATTTTAATATAGCTACCAATAATTTAATCTAAGTAAATCCATTACATATATTTTAAAAAAATATTATGTTATCACAATACAATACAAAATTAAATATCGTTTCGTATGAATCAGAAACACATGTGTATATATTAGTTGTGCTAGCCCAACTAATATATACACATACATATATAGCTATAATAATAATGCATCTGTTTTTGAGATTATTTCTATTTAAAGTTATTTATTTGAGTTAAACTTATTATTAAAAAACATATCTCATCGTTAAACTTATTAACCAAAAAACTTGCAAATGCTGATGT
>JADGFI010000250.1 GCA_016743945.1 Desulfobacteraceae bacterium | reverse complement strand
CATAAAGGGAATTCCAGTTAAATTCCAGTTAAACTCATATAGGGAATTCCAGTTAAACTCAAGTTAAACTCATATAGGGAATTCCAGTTAAACTAATATAGGGAACTCCAGTTAAATTCAAGTTAAACTCGTATAGGGAACTCCTGTTAAACTAATATAGGGAACTCCAGTTAAATTCAAGTTTAACTCATATAGGGAACTCCTGTTAAACTAATATAGGGAACTCCAGTTAAATTCAAGTTAAACTCATATAGGGAACTCCTGTTAAATTCAAGTTAAACTCATATATGGAATTCTAAGTTAAATTCATATAGGGAATTCAAGTTAAACTTATATTAGAAACTAGAATTAAACTAATATTAACAATGCAATTTTTAAAAAGTGAATTAAAATCAGATTGATTAATATTGAATTTTATTTATTTAATTATTTTCTATTCCTTAATGAATTTTTAATTATTTTGTCGAATACATCTATGTCTTCATTGTATTAAAAATTGGTTAATAAATAAGATTTAATGTTTTTATATAATAAATCGAAATATCATAAGT
>JADGFI010000024.1 GCA_016743945.1 Desulfobacteraceae bacterium | reverse complement strand
ATGCTGGTGAGGAGACAGGCGGAGATGATGGTTCGTTATGTACTAACGATTAATGTTCATATCTTATTAAGTTTATTATTATTTTTATTTTTTTAATATTATACCCGGATCACTTTTTTTTTATCAGGCAAAAAATTATAATTTATTAAATCTCCCAGAGAATTATAAACGATTTGCCATTGTGTTTTTGCTCTTTCATTCGGCTGAATTATGTAATCTTGTGTCAACATGTTCAATACCGCAAGCTTTTGCACAGTCTCTTCTGAAATTTCTAACATCTTTATTGAAGAAACTATCTTTTTGGAAGAAAAATTCAGGAGGTTCCCAAGTATTAACAGAAGGATCAAATCAATAATAAAGATCAAATATAGCTTTGTTTTAATTTTCATTTTCTTCTCTTATTATGGTTACAGCTTGTGGCTTTAGCGCATTTAAGGCATCAAAATATATATATTCAAGATAATTCGGCATCTTTGTTACACCTGTAAGTTTATTTTGCATATGCCATTTTGCCTGGCCTTCCAGGACGTTTAATAATGGTTGGGGCAATTTAATTACAAAACGATGATTCTGCCATGTTGAAACCAGATAATCCTGTTCATAACCGAATTTTTTCTTTGTAAAATGCTTGGCTTTTTCAGGATTTTGATGAATATAGGCCTCTGCTTTAAGAAGCGCTTTCATAAACCTCAACACAGCACCTGGATTATTTTCGAGCCATTCATGTTTGCTTAATAATAAAAATCTGACTTCAGGCACCTCAGTTTTAATAATCATTGCATTTTCATTTAATGTGCTTTTTATGTTGTACAGATTAGGCTCCCAGGTAAAACCCGCATCATTTTTTCCTGAAACGACAGAGTGGACAATTTCACCTGGTTTTAAATCGACAAGTTCTATATCTTCCATACGTAATCCATTGAACATTAATAAAACGCCCAGGTTATATTCTCCCGAACTTTTTCGGGTAACGCCAACTTTTTTTCCTCTTAGGTCTCTTACCGTATTTATTCCTCTGTCTTTTCTTGCAACAATTCCGTTGGTATTCCCGATTGCTATTGTACTAAGAATTCTTAAATTTGGATGTTGAAAACTATTACTTACTAAAACTGCTTCTGCGGAAGTCGCGATATCTGCCTCTCCTGCAAATAGAGCATCAGCGGCAAGCTTGCCTGCTTCGTAGTTTTTAAATTCAACATCTAACCCTTGTTCTTGAAAATAACCTTGTTCTTGAGCTATATATGGAATTAATCCGGAATCTCCTTCATAAGCAGCCAGAATAATTTTTTCAACAGGTCCTGTGTGTTTCCCGGAATGTTTCTGCTTAAGTGAATACAACCCAACCGACAAGATTACCATCATACTTATGAAAATAATTCCAATGATGCTTTTTTTTGACATAAATAAGCCCCTTATAAAACTTGAAAAAACATGAACATTTTCCATTTCCCAGTAATGTCTATATCGGAACCAAGAATGTCAAAAATCTTGCCATCATCGCCTGATATTGATGATAAACCAAACTATGATTTTTACCTCTTGGCTTCCCGATCTTTCGAGTTGAGCATAATTGCATTATACATAATTTTTCAAAGACTTAACAATCCAAAATGTATCTGTAAAAAGTTTTCAACAATAGATTACAGCAGAAATGATTAAAACCCATGGACTTGTTAGCGTAAGATATTGCTTTTTTTTAAAAAAGTGTATAAGTAGCTCCACTTTAAACTAGATACAGGTATTGTTGCATATACCATCTGTTTAAGGGCTTTCAGAAAAGTGAGATAACTAAAGATGGAACTAAAGAAAAAATTCGGGTTTCTATTTATTTTGGGAGCAGGCAGTTTATGGGGTTTCCTCGGCTTAACCTGCAAAACTTTAGTTGGATATGGATTTCTTCCCTTTGATATTTCATTTTTTCGTTTATTTTTGGGAAGTCTTTTTATACTGATCTATTTATCGATTAAGGATTTTAATTTATTAAAAATAGATCAAAAGGGGTTAATTTTTACAGCTTTAATCGGACTCGTCAGCCAAACTTTGGCCAATGGCTTTTATTTTTATGCGATAGACAAAACCACCATAACGACAGCCGTAGTTCTTCTTTATACCGCTCCCATCTTTACCAGCATAATTTCTAAATTTATTTATAAAGAACAGTTTACAGTACTGAAAATATTTTCCATTTTCCTTTGCGTAACCGGTGTATTTTTCACCGCCACTGGAGGAGATATACACACATTACAATTGAATTCAGTTGGCCTGATAATAGGGGTTTTGGCAGGCTTAATGTTTGGATTAATGCCTATTTTAAACAAAAGTATTATAGGGCAATACAATTCCTGGACCATTCTATTTTACAGCTTTTTATTCAATGAAACAATAAACCCATATAATGTGTTTGGCATAGTGATGGTTGCTGTTGCCACTGTTTTAATTCAAAAAAAGCCAAAATATTAGAAATCCTGATGCTGCACCCCACTCCGATCGGTGCTCGTTCTCTAATCAATTCCATTTGGTTCCCGGTTCCCGGTTTTTCTGTGATCCCCCTGGGAACCTGGAAATGCATGATTGGTTGACACCTGATTGATTTTTTCCTATAGTTTTTTTGTGAAAATTAAAGGGGTGACCTACTTCGTAAACAATCAGGGTAACCCTGTAAACAGCCCCATTATTCGGTTCGGAAAGGAAATCTCATGATCGATTTTATTCAGCAATATGGTCCCGTTACCCAGGCGCTTATGGCCACACTTTTCACCTGGGGTGTCACTGCGGCCGGTGCCGCAATGGTTTTTTTTACAAAAAAGGTAAACCCAAAATTTATGGATTCCATGCTGGGGTTTGCCGCCGGCGTTATGATTGCTGCCAGTTTCTGGTCTTTACTTGCCCCGGGAATAGAAATGGCCGAGCAGATGGGTCATATTCCCTGGTTAACCGCAGTTATTGGGTTCATGGGGGGCGGGATTTTCATGCGGCTCACCGATTTGTTTTTGCCCCATTTGCATTTGGGGCTAAAGATCGAGGAAAGTGAGGGGGTAAAGACCTCCTGGCAGCGCAGTACCCTGCTGGTGTTGGCCATTACCCTGCACAATATTCCAGAAGGCCTTGCCGTGGGGGTTGCCTTTGGGGCGGTGGCCGCCAATCTTCCGTCTGCAACCATTGGCGGTGCCATTGCCCTGGCCATTGGTATCGGTCTGCAGAATTTTCCCGAAGGCGCGGCTGTCTCCATGCCATTGCGCCGGGAAGGCATGGGGCGGACCAAGAGTTTTTTGATGGGTCAGGCCTCGGGTATCGTGGAGCCCATTGCCGGGGTCGCCGGGGCGGCATTTGTTCTTTATATGCAGGATTTTCTGCCCTATGCCCTTTGCTTTGCTGCCGGGGCCATGATTTTTGTGGTGGTGGAAGAGCTGATTCCCGAATCCCAGCGAACCCAGGCGCACATTGATACGGTCACCATGGCAACCATGCTCGGGTTTACGGTAATGATGAGTCTGGACGTGGCCCTGGGGTGATGGGATCAAGAGAATATTTCGCAGTAAAAATATAATAAACCCGTTGTGGTGAAAGGCGGTGGCAGTATGGCATTATTTTTAGTTCAGCACGGCATGAGTTTGTCCAAGGAAGTGGACCCTGAACGAGGCCTTTCCGAGCTTGGTATTGAAGAAACAAACCGGATAGCCCCGGTGGCAAAAGGATATGGCATACCCGTTCAAACCATCGTTCATTCGGGCAAGAAGCGGGCGGAGCAGACAGCTGCTGTCTATCACAGGGCCCTGGCACTGGAAACGTCCCTGGAGGTGATTTCCGGCATCAATCCCCTGGACGATGTGAGAGCCTTTGCCCCTCGCATTGATCCCGGTGCCAATTGGATGGTGGTGGGCCACATGCCCTTCATGGAACGACTGGTTTCCTATCTTATCACTGGATCCGAAGCTATCCGGGTTTATCAGTTCCAAAATTCCGGAATTGTCTGTCTGGACTGTAGGACAGTCCGGGATAAAGATCCGGACTGGTTCATCAAATGGACCCTGAATCCCAACATTACCTGAGTTCTTCCGTTAACCCGTTATTCCCATGGAGAAGGGGTTGGTTTGTTGTCCTAGGGAAAAAGCCAGGCGCCTTGGATTTGAAACGGATCGGCTTATTTACGTGCAACAAAAATAGGACATGAAAAACAGATGATTAGATTCGGGATGTGCTGTATATTTAAAGAACGCCCCATTAAATTCAGGCAAACCACCGCCACATACCTTTCCCGGTTTTCCCCCGGGGAGCAGCGGGCAAGATTGTCCGAACTTTGCTTGACCAATGCCCGGAATTTAATGGATGCCCTGGAATTTTGTCTTCAAAATCATATCGGTGACTTCCGGATCAACAGCCAGATTATGCCGTTAAAAACACACCCGGATGTTGGGTATGATATTTTAGATCTGCCCGAATCAGATCAGATTATCGACACCTTTAAGGCCTGCGGCATATTCAGCCGGAACCATAACATTCGGACCACCTTTCATCCGGATCAGTTTATTGTTTTGTCTTCGCCAACACCGGATGTGGTCAATCGCTCCATCGCCGATCTTGAATATCAGGCCCAGGTGGCCCAATGGGTCAACGCGGATGTGATCAATGTTCATGCAGGCGGTGTTTATGGGGATAAGGCGTCGGCACTCAAGCGCCTGGAGCGAATCATAAAAACCCTTGCGGATCCGGTTAGAAAACGCCTGACCCTTGAAAATGACGACCGAAGCTATTCTCCTGCAGATCTTTTGCCCATTTGTACGCGTATGGGGATTCCACTTGTGTATGACGTCCACCACCATCGATGTTTTAAAGACCGCCTTTCAATCGAAGAAGCAACCCGCAGGAGTGTTGAAACATGGGACCGGGAACCCGTGTTTCACCTTTCTTCACCCAAAAACGGCTGGGAGGCACCCGACATCCGAAAACACCATGATTATATTAATGTGACCGATCTGCCCGATTTCTGGCGTTCCATGGATGTCACCATTGAGATCGAGGCAAAAGCCAAGGAACTGGCAGTCATAAAGCTCATGGGAGAATTAGATTAAAGAGAAATTTTATAAAACCATTCGTCAGGGGGCAAGACCCTGGCGGCAATCATTCACAGAGGCACTGACAGGTCCATGGAGGGGGATGGTGTGGATATTTTACTCAATGATATTTTTAAAGCATATGATGACAGCTATGACCAGCGGATTATATTTGACGCAATGACGGCTGTTTTCCCCGCAGGTGAGTTCTCAGTGATCATGGGCAAAAGCGGGGTGGGGAAAAGTTCTCTGCTAAATTTAATCAGCGGAATCGACCTGCCCGACAAAGGCCGCATTACCATTGGAACCAATCGCGTCTCTGAAATGAACGATACCCAGCGAACTGTTTTTAGAAGACAGCATATCGGGTTTGTCTATCAGTCGTTTAACCTGATTCCCGTGCTCTCGGTGTTGGAAAATGTGACCCTGGTGGCGGAGCTGGACGGGGTGCCGCCCAGTGTTGCCAGGAAAAAGGCTATCTCGCTGTTAGACACGGTTGGGCTGTCAGACCGGTGCCGCCACTATCCGGACAACCTCTCCGGTGGGGAGCAGCAGCGGGTGGCCATTGTCAGGTCTCTGGTCAATGATCCAAAGATTCTGCTGGCCGATGAGCCCACGGGGAATCTGGACCAGGAAACCGGCGGCCTTGTTCTCCAAATGCTGACCGATCTTGCGAAAAATAGCGGTAAATCCCTTATTATGGTGACCCACAGCCCCGAAGCAATTGCCTATGCCGATCAGGTATATGTGGTGGCGGACCATACCCTGATTGCCCGGCCTGGACGGCCCTAGGTGCATGATGTCACGTCGTTTGATAAAACTCTTTTTTTTGGCCAGCCTTAAACACCCGTTGCGGCTGGTGTTGATGGTGTTGGGAATTGCTTTGGGTGTCAGTTGTGTGGTGGCCATTGATATGGCCAAGACCAGTGTGAGCAAGTCCTTTGAATTGTCCACGGCAGCCCTTACCTCACGGGCCACTCATCAGATTAAAGGCAGCCGGTTTGAAATTAGCCAATCTATTTTTACCCGGATCAGAACCCGTCTGGGAATTGCCCGGTCCGCCCCGGTTATCGCAACCCATGTCAAGGTGAAAGAATTTAAGGGCAGCGTTTTGACACTGATGGGAATGGATCCTTTTTCCGAAACTCATTTTAGACGCCTTGTGGTTCAGGGGCAGAAGGGGTCTGTCACCCAAAATCTGGCCGGGCTTTTAACCCAAGGAAACGGGGTGCTTGTGTCCAAGCGTCATGGGGTGCAATACGGCTTGAAGCCGGGGGATACCCTCACACTTTTATTGGGGAAAAATAGGAGAAAAACCCGGATAGCAGGGTTTGTGGACACACAGGATTCGGCCTCAAACAAGATGTTGGACGGGGTGGTCCTGGCCGATATCTCCCTGGCCCAGGAAATTTTGGGAATGGGGGAAAATATCAGCCGGATTGATCTGATCTTAACTGCCTCCCAGGTGGAGAAGATCCGTCGGATCCTGCCCGTGGGAGCAGTCTTGGTGGAAACAAGCCAACAGAACAGCGTGGTCCGAAGCCTGTCCACCTCCTTTGAAACCAGCCTGACCGCCTTTTCCATGTTGGCCTTGTTCATGGGGATTTTTTTAATTTATAATACGGTCTCCTTTTCCGTGGCCCGGCAAAGAAAGCGTAACGGCATCTTGAGGGCGTTGGGTGCAACCCGAAGCCAGCTTTTTTGGGCGGTCATGATCGAGGTGATGATCTATGCCCTGGCAGGGTCTGTTCTGGGGGTTTTACTGGGGGTGCTGCTGGGCCATGGGGTGGTATCTGCTGTTTGCAGCACGGTTTCAGATATGTATTTTGTCTTGACCGTAAGCCAGGTGGAAATTGTCGGATCCACTCTCGTAAAGGGGGTTTTGGCCGGCATGCTCAGTTCAACCCTGGCAGCTTTTTTCCCGGCAGTGACCGCCGCACACATCCAGCCGATCACCCTGATGCAGCGATCTGCATCGGAAAGCACATTAAAAAAAAGATTGCCGGCCTTCACCCTTGGCGGAATTTTGATCATTGGGATTGCCCTGGGGGTTCTTTTTGGATTCCCCGGGTCCCAGGAATCTGATTTTATCGGTGTGTTTCTGGCCTTTATCGGATATGCATTCCTGGCCCCTGTTTTTATTTTATGTTTCATCAAAGGCGTGCTCTTTGCGGGAAGCCCCTTTGTCCGGGGAATTGTCAGAATAGCCATGAAAAATATTGTCAGGTCCCTGAGCCGGACAAGTGTTCTCATTGCCTCCCTTGCCGTTGTCACATCGGTGTATATCGGGGTGGCTATCATGACCCAAAGTTTCAGGGCGTCCATTGAGGACTGGGTGGATGGACATATCGGCGGTGACATTCATGTCTCTTCTGCTGACGAGATTCAAAGATCCCTGGATCCTGCGTTGGTGGAGGCAATTTGCAATTTGCCGGCGGTTGCCGATGTTTCCGCCTATAATATTCACCGGATTTTTTCCCGAACCTCGGGGGAGGTTCATGTTTTTTCCTATGTCCGGGATCTTTCCGAGAAACAATGGACCTGGACAGCTGCTGCACAAGCAACGCTTCCCAAATTATTCGACCAGGGATGGATCTATGTGTCTGAAATTTTTGCCCGGCAAAATAATATTGTTCCCAACGGTTTCGCCAGGGTGGTTCTGGAAACCGAACAAGGCCCTGTTTCCTTTAAAATTGCCGGTATTTTTCGGGATTTTTTCATGGGGGGCGGACGAATTGTCGTCAGCCGGGAGGTGATGGCCGCCTTTTGGGGGCATGATGACGTCACGGCGCTCCAGGTATTTTTAGATCCCGGGGTCCCCGTGGCACCGGTGATAGATCGGATTAACGGGTTTATCCCAAAAACAGCTATGGTTCGGGTGGTCTCGGGGGTTTCCATCAAACACAGTATTCTGGCGGTGTTTGACAGAACCTTTCTTATTACCTCCGGGCTTCAGATTCTCACCGCCATCGTCGCCCTGACCGGCATATTAAATTCCTTCATGGCCCTGTTGCTGGAACGGACAAGGGAAATGGGGATTCTTCGGGCCTGTGGCGCCGAGCGGCAGCAGGTGTTCCGGCTGCTGCTGTGGGAATGCGCAAGTTGTGGGGTTGCGGCCGGTATGATGGCCCTTCCCCTTGGTGCCTGGCTTGCCTGGATTCTGGTTCATGTGGTTAATTTTCGGTCTTTTGGATGGACCTATGAAATGGTGGTGACCCCTTTGGTTTTTGTTCAGGCGCTTTTTTCGGCAGGTGTCGCAGCGCTTGCTGCCGGGGTGTTCCCGGGAATCTCTGCCGGCAGAATCGATATTGGACAAGCCCTTCACATGGAGTAAAACCGATGAAACAATTCATAACGCCTTTTTTTTTGCTGATCACCCTGCTTTTTCTGGCGGTGGGGGGTTGCCGGCCGGCGGAAATTGAGGGGGTCAACGTTGTCCAGGCTCTTTCCGATGAAACCGGGGGCGATTGCTTTGAGAAGGCTGTCCTTCCGGCCGCCCTTAAATTTCCCCAGGACCACGGACCACATCCCTCTTTCCAGACCGAATGGTGGTATTATACCGGCAACCTTCGGACAGAAGAGGGGCGGCATTTCGGATATCAGTTGACGTTTTTTCGCAGGGCATTGGCCTGTGAATCAGGCGACAAATCACCTGTCGGCACCTCCCAATGGCGGACGCGGCAGATTTACTTTGCCCACTTTGCCGTGACAGATACCCAGGAAAATCGGTTTTATTCAAGTTCTCGAATGAACCGGCAAAGCCTGGGCATTGCCGGTAGCACAGCGGTTCCTTTTGCCGTGTGGGTTGATGATTGGTCTGCTGGTGGCAGGTCAAAATCGGTGGTTTTAACAGCACGGGAGAAGGACACAGTTTTCAACCTGAGGCTGACCCGGGGAGGTCCCCTTCTTTTGCAGGGAGACCGGGGGTTCAGCCGGAAGGGCCCGGGTTTGACCAACGCCTCCTATTATTACTCCCTGCCCCGGCTGATGACCCGGGGAACCCTGAAAATAGGGTCCCAAACCCACAAGGTTACCGGGTTTTCCTGGTTTGACCATGAATGGAGCACCACTGCCCTGGGCCGGGATGTGACCGGTTGGGACTGGTTTTCATTTCACCTGAAAGACGGCCGGGATCTGATGGTCTGCCAGATCAGAGATGCAAAGGGCCGGTCCAACGGATATGGGTTCGGCAGTCTTGCCCGGCCCGACGGGACCTATGAAATTTTGACAGCGGATCAATTTACCCTCACACCAACCGGGTACTGGACCAGCCCTAGGGGCAAACGATATCCCGGAAAATGGAAAATCACCTTGCCGGGCCAGGGCCTTTCCATGAGCGTTGTGCCCGTCATCCCCGATCAGGAGCACACCCATATGGGCGTCTATTGGGAAGGGGCGGTAACGGTCGTAGGGGTCAACCAAGAGATACAGGGGGAAGGATATGTGGAGTTGACCGGATATTAGACTGATTGTCCCGGAGGTCTGTTTGACGGGTTCATTTAATAGTATAGCAGTTGGGTTTTTAGCTAAGAGCCAATGGCTAACAGCTAAATGCCTGGGCGATAGCGCGCTAATTTGATGGGGGGATGGGAATAATCTGGCCGATATCCATTATCTTGAATCTATCGGGATTTAATCGGTTTGTTCGGATGTGGCGGATAAGGTCCAGTCCCGGATATCCCGCAGGTTCGCTACCCAAATGAAAGGTGCCCCATTGGGTGGGGATAAAATAGCGAGCCCCAAGGTCTTCAAATCCTTGGACGGCCTCTTGTACATTCATGTGCTGGTATTGCATAAACCACCGGGGGTGGTAGGCTGTGGTGGCCATGAAGGCATAATCGATGTTGGTAAATTTTCGTCCGATTTCCCTGAATCCCTTGAAATATCCCGAGTCCCCGCCAAAATAAAGGGTCACCTTCGGGGTTATCAGCAGGTAGGAGGCCCACAGGGATCGGTTTCGCCCCTGGTTGATCCGCAGGGACCAGTGCTGGGCGGGCAGGCAGATTAATCGGGTTTCCTTGCCCATGTCAATGGTTTCCCACCAGTCCATTTCCCTTACCCGGGGTTTGTTCATGCCCATCACATAGTTTTTGAGACCCTTGGGGACAAAAACATTTGCCGAAGCCGGCAGCCCCTTCATGCTGGATCTGTCCAGGTGATCATAGTGATTGTGGGAAATCAGAATGTTCACCTTTTTTGCCCGATCCATGTTTTTCCGGTCATAATTTACCCGATCATAGTTTATCAGGTCATAGTTTATCAGGTCATAGTTTATCAGGTCATTGAATTGGGCCAGGGTCAGGGCCGGGGGTGTGAGCCGTGACGGCACCAGGGCTCGTTTGGAAAAAATGGGATCTGTTAACCAATGGATATTGCCAATACGGATTAAAAAGGTGTTGTGGCCGATCCACAGGATAAAATCACCGCTGGTGTTTTCCAGCCGTCGGGCCGTGTCCGGTATGACCCGGGGCAAAAAGGTGCGTTCCTGGTCTGTGTAGTTGGTGGTTGAAAAGAGTTTCCAGCCCAGCACATCCAGGACGCTTTTGTCCCCCATCTTCATCCAGGGGGTGAAAAACCGGCCCTCCTTTTCATGGGGGGCATACAGGTCCTGAACCCTTGTTTCGTTTACGCTTTGGGCCCATTTTGTTTCTGAAAAATTTTGTTTTTCCGAAGGAGAGCAGGAAAAAAAACAAGGGATCAACAGGGCAGACACCAGGCCATATGCCACCCAATGCCAGTCGACCTTCATGGACCAACCTTGATTTCCACCACATTTTGAAATTGGCTGACCATGATATACTTGTTCACCGCCATGCGGATCACAGCCGTGGTGGGAGCCCGGGCAAAGGTTTTCATATGGGGGTGCCGGCTCAGATACAAAGATAGCAGCGGCTTTTTTTCTTCGTCTGTAACCGGGAAAGCCTCGCCCGTTGCGGTTACACAGATGGCATTGGTGATGTCTTCGGCCCTGTTTTGGCTGTTATTGATCAGCATGGCCACCCGGGGGCTGGCCACAAGGTTGTCATATTTCCGGGTAGTGCAGGGGGTTAAAAAAATGATCTGCTTTAGATCCGGGGTGACGGTAACCGCGACAATATTCGCATAGGGCTGGCCGTTTTTCTGGGTGGACAAGATCGACAGATCCTGGCTGTCAAACAATCGTCTGATGGTGTCCAGGTACTTCACGTGGGGAATTTCCATGGCAACTCCTTTCATGGCTTATGTGTCCGTCAGGGTGCAGGATCGACTTATTTTGGGGGTAAATCGTTTCGGCGATGATGCAAGTTCAAGGCCTGCGGCCTTTGCTATTCCTTTGAGCATCTGGGTGAATACATATTGATGAAAGGGATAGAGACTGTACCAATAGGCAATGCCCGGCAATCCTCTGGGCAAAAACCGGGAGAGCAGGGTGATTTCGCATCGGGTATCGTTAATGGGATCGATTCGGATTTCCAGGAGGGCTTCTCCCGGTGTTCGCATCTCAGCTAGGAGCAGCAGCTTTGATGGTGATTTGATTTCCAAAACCCGCCAGAAATCCAGGGCATCCCCCACCTGGAGGCGCTCTTTGGAGCGGCGTCCCCGGTTGAGCCCCACCCCGCCGGTCAGGATATCCACCAGACCCCGGATCTGCCAGAGGATATCTGCGGCATAGTAACCGGTCTGGCCGCCTATCTTATGGACAGCAGGCCACAGAGCCTGGACTGTTCCTTTTACCTTCGCCCGGTAACCGCATTGGAGAATGGTGCCGCCGGAATATTTTGAGTCCCCGCAATGGGCCCATTCCGGATGGACCATCGAGCCTGCGTCTGCCCAGCAGGTGTCCACCTGTTCCTGGCGAATGCGGTCCACTGCCCTGCGGATGGCTTGCCTGCAGGTGATCAGCTCCTGGGGAATGAGGTGTTTAATGGCGTCTTCCCTACAGACCGTGGGAAGGCTTAACCCTTCGGCCAAGGGCTGGGCAATGGCGGCCGGCACCGGGGTCACCAGGTGAATCCACAGAGAAGACAGGCGCGGGGTTAATACCGGAACCTTTATCATCAAAGGGCTTGGCAGGCCGACTTGTCCGGCAAAGAGTTTAAACAGGTCCTGGTAGGCCAGGACATCGGGCCCTCCGATATCGTAGGTGTTCCCCCGGGTTTTTTCCTGTTCCAGGCACCCTTTTAGATACCCCAGCACATTGGTAATGGCAATGGGCTGGGTGGGCATGCTCACCCATTTGGGGGTGACCATAATGGGCAGCCGTTCTGTCAGATATCTTAATATTTCAAAACTGGCACTGCCCGACCCCAGGATCATGGCGGCCCTCAAGATGGTAACCGGCACAGGACCCGTTTTAAGAATCTGGCCCACTTCATGTCTGGAGATAAGGTGACGGCTGATGTTTTTGTGGGTGATATCGCCCAGGCCCCCCAGATAGATGATTTGGGTTGCCCTCGCGTTTTCCGCTGCCATCGCCATATTACGGGCACCTGTCTTATCTGCATTTTGGTATTGATTTTTTTGAGAAATCATCGAATGCACCAGATAATAAAGGGTGCCGCATCCGGCTACCGCCGCCTTCAGGGAATTGCCATCCATGATATCCCCTTTTACCAGCTCAACCTTGGGATGGTGTCCCCAGGACCGATCGGCCATTTTATCAATGGACCGGCCCATGGTTCTTACCCGGTATCCTGATGCCAGCAGCAAGGGGACCAGGCGGCCGGCCACATATCCTGTGGCACCGGTCACCAGCACGGGGCGTTGTTCCTCTTTGTGATCGTCAATGGGCGTCATATGGATTTTTCCCTGTTCATTACACATTAACTGAAGGGGCTGTAAAATCGATAGGGCCTTTCCCAATAGCAAATGTTGCCAACCGCATATACGATGGGGACGGTATAAAGTTTGGGTAAAAAAAAGAGTACCAATATGAAATAAAATCTATATACTCATTGGGAGAATGTCAATGCCCGCCTCGTTTAAAAAGCGGCATGCCCATTCCCCGTGAGGCCGTCCGACTGGTAAGAGACCCAGACCTAGCTGAATCCACATCCCTTTGAATTGAAGCTGCGCAATTATTTTTAAGCCGTAAATCAAACCTTGACTTTCCAGAACAGCTAAGCTACTCCCGCAGGATGCAATTACATTTGATATTACAGTTGAAATTGTGTATATGAACCTCTATAAATAATCGGGAGTACGATATATATGACAGACAAAATAAATCCTTTGGTCGCAAACATTCCTTTTTCCACAATAAGGGAAATGTCAATAAGAGCAGAGCAGTATGAAGATGTAATTCCCCTTGGTATAGGGGAACCTGACTTTGATACACCTGAAATTGTATCCCGGATGGCTTTTGAGGACACCCTAAAAGGGGCGACCCATTACGCTCCGGCAAAGGGTGACCCTGAGCTTATCGACCAAGTTTCCAAATATATAAAACAGCGCTCCGGACAGGATATGAACGCCGCCAATATTCTTATTACAGGCGGGGGCATGGGGGCGCTGGCAGCATTCTTTCAAACCATTTTAAATGAGGGGGATGAGGTTCTTGTGCCCACGCCTTTTTTTCCTCCCTACAAACCGCAGATTGAATGGGTAGGCGGAAAGTTTATCCCCGTCCCCACAACCATTGAAAACAACTATGTTCCAACCCTGGACGTCCTTGAAAAAAAAGTGACTCAAAGGACAAAGGCGATTCTCATTAACAACCCTGGAAACCCCACGGGCACTGTATATAGTGATGATGATCTTACAAGAATATCAAAGTTTGCCGTTGATCATGATCTTCTTGTTGTAAATGATGAAGTTTATGAAAGGGTTACATTCTCAAACAAAAAGTTTAAGACAATAGCAATAGTTCCCGGAATGGAAGAGAGGACCGTCACCATCCACTCCTTTTCAAAGTCCTACGCCATGACCGGATGGAGAATCGGTTATGCCTTCGGCCCCGAAAAGATAATAGAGGCCATGACAAAGGTGATAAGCTACAATACCTCTTGTGCATCCTCCGTATCGCAAAGGGCAGCCGTTGCAGCCCTCAGGGTTGATCAAAAACCATTTATCGAGATGGCAAACCGATTTAAAAAAAGGCGTGACCTTGTCCATGAAGAATTGTCCAAGATCAAAGGAATCAAATTAAATAAGCCTGAAGGCGCATTCTATATTTTTGTGGACCTAGGTGAAATCACAGATGATGGAAGAGCCTTTGCTCTTGGGCTTCTTGCAGATCAAAAAGTGGCACTTATTCCTGGAGAAGCTTTTGGACAAGCGTATAAACATTGTGTTCGCATCGCCTATACTGTCAAAAGAGATCTTTTAAAAGAGGCTGTGAAAAGAATTGCAACCTATATTGAAACATTAAGAAAATAATTTTTTTTGCTGTATATCTGAAAAGAGAGAGCATTTATATAGATATTAATTTTTTTTATAGGAGAACAGGAAATGAAGTCATTAAAAAACCATTTTAAAAAAACCGCTATTATCGCACTATCGGCAATGATGCTGCTTATTGTGACATCTGCCCAAAATGCCCAGGCAAAGACATTCAAACTGGGTCATGTGCTGCCGCCGGATCACAGTTGGAACATTTGCGCCAAGGGGTTTGCCAACGAGGTTACCCAAAAAACCGATGGACGCGTCACCATCAAGGTTTTTCCAAGTGCTCAGCTTGGCAATGAAAAGGACATGGTCGAAGGTCTGCAACTGGGGACAATCCAGATGGGGCTGATTGGCGGAGGCTCTTATCAGGATCTTGAGCCTAAAATGGGCATTGCCAATCTTCCCTATGCATGGTCAGATCATTTTCATGCCTACAGAGCCTTTGATGGAAAAATAGGCGACGCTCTTTTTTCTTTGCTTGCAAAAAAAGGTATCATTGGTCTTGGATGGTGGGAAAACGGATTTAGAAATATAACAAACAACACAAGACCCATTAATACCCCGGAAGATCTTAAGGGCTTAAAACTAAGGGTTACTCCTATTAAGCTGCGTCTTGATACCTTTAATGCCCTTGAAGCGCTGCCGGTTCCACTGCCGTTTTCAGAGCTTTATTCCGCACTTCAGCAAAAGGTTGTTGACGGCCAGGAAAACCCACTTGCAATCATCTACAGCAGTCATTTTTATGAAGTTCAAAAATACCTCTCACTGACAGGCCATATCTGGGGAACTGCAATACTTTCAATATCCGAAAGAAGCATGAACAAGATAAAACCGGAAGATCAGAAAATTGTTAAAGAAGCTGCCAATAAATGGAGAGACAAACAGCGCACGATGGTCAGGGATGCAGAAGATAAAATGGTTGAAAATCTTAAAGCAAAAGGCATGATCATCAACCAGGTGAACAAGGCACCCTTTGTTGAAAAAGTTGCAAGTGTCTATAAAGATTATGAACCCATCTTTGGGAAAGAGCTTATTGAACTTATAAATGAGTACAAAAATAAGAAATAAGAACCTGTCCACAAGCGCCATGGGAACACTTGGTTCCATGGCGCTTATTTTTTTGGGAATTAAAAATGAACGATAGTCAACGATTTCAAGAACCGGTTTTATTGGATACCACTCGGGTTGATGAGCAGAAAATTTACAGTTTTACGAGACGTGAAATTTTTTCTCCCCAAAAAAATGGAAACCGGGGGATCAAATTTTGCACGGTCGCAGGCCCCCATAATGCTCAAAGCCAAAGCCACACCCATCCTGGTGATGAGATTGTCATTACAGTGTCAGGTGAAAACACAAATTTTTTGTCCGGTAAACAGATCATATTAACCGCAAATCAGGGACTTTGTGTTCCCCCGGGTTGCAAGCATACTACAACGGTAACCGGCATCGACGGCTGGAGTGGGTTAAGCTTTTATTGCGATGATTGTGCACTCATAAAAAAGAACAAAAACACAAAAGATACAGCACCATCAAAGAGTTTATCGGAAGAAATTTCTCCGGTTATCAAAAATAATTTGCCAACAAAAGAGATGTTTTCTCCTGGAAACAAAACAAGCTGTTTTCTGGAAATACAAGAAATTATCATTCCTCAAAAGGGAACTTCAAATAAAATCACCATGGCTTCAGAGAGTATCTATTATTGTACCAAAGGAGAGGTCTTTGTTTGTTTTTTTGAACATAAGGTCAAGTTGTCAGAAAAAAAAGCCATAATGATACCGCCGAACACCACGCATATGATTGCGTCAGGTAAAAACACTGCGGCCGCACTCATAAGCGCTTCATGTAACGCTTGCCCCCTCATCCTTAAATAAACAAAGACAAGCAGGAGGAATAATGTTTGAAAAAATTATAAACTTCATATCAGAAAAGTTTATCAATAAAATAATTGTTCTCTTTTTTATCGTAATGTCGGGCTCTGTGTTCGTTCAGATACTTTTTCGGTATTGTTTTCACAAGCCGATATACTGGTCCGAAGAGCTGCCAAGAGTAATGCTTATCTGGCTTACCTTTCTTGGCGCCGGTGTTGCCGCAAAAAGAAGGACACACCTTGGAATCACACTTCTTACCAGCAAATTGAGTCCTGAAAAACAGGTGGTGTTACAATTGATTGCAAATTTTTTGACAATGGCGTTTCTCCTGGTCCTTATATATGGCGGCGTTGTGATGACAATCCTTACAATGCCAAATAGATCAGCCGCACTTCAAATGCCGACTGGCCTTGTCTACCTGGCGGTTCCAGTTGGGGGCACCATGATGTTTTTTCACCTTTTCAATCAAACAATAAAACTTGTAAAAATGCTTTCCAAACAAGGCGATCGAGGAGCTAAAATATAATGTTTATTCTTATCTCAGCGCTTTTTGCAGCCATGTTCATCAATATCCCCATTGCCATTTCAATTGGAATTTCTTCCCTGACATACGTGGTGATTTATGATGCAGCTCCCCTTACTTTGATTGCGCAAAGAATGGTGGCGGGTGTGGATTCATTTCCCCTTCTTGCCATACCTTTTTTTCTTGTTGCAGGAACACTGATGGCCGAATCGGGCATTACCCCGAGAATCATGAAATTTGCAAGTTCTCTTGTGGGAAGGATACCAGGCGGACTTGCCATTGTTATGATCATTGCCTGCATGCTGTTTGGCGCCATCTCAGGGTCTGGGGTTGCAGATGTTGTGGCCATTGGGTCCATACTGCTTCCGGCCATGCGAAAGAACGGGTATGATCCGGGTTTCAGTGCATCACTTCTTGGCTGCTCAGGGGCCCTTGGGACGATTATCCCCCCCAGTATCGTAATGGTTATTCTCGGGGTAACAACCAGTACCTCCATTGGAAGGCTTTTTCTTGGCGGTATCCTTCCCGGTATTATAACCGGCATATCATTGATGGTTCTCTCCTATTATTTTTCCGTAAAAAATAACTATGCCAAGGGAGAGCCATTTGAATTGAAAAATGTTTTTACAACATTTAAAGATGCCATACTGGCCATGTTAACACCGGTTATCATCATTGGTGGGATAATGTCCGGTGTATTTACAGCAACCGAGGCTGCAATCGCAGCTGTTTTATATGCGCTTTTCCTTGGATTTTTTGTTTATAAAACCCTTTCCCTGAAAGAAATACCAGGATATATCGTATCAACGGTTGAAACAAGCTCAACCATTCTTTTGATTATTTCTGCGGCTTCTTTGTTCGGATGGGTCCTGGCTTCCGAACAAATTCCCCAGTACTTTACCAATATGTTTTTATCCATGACCGATAATTATTATATTGTTCTTCTTATCATAAACCTGATGTTATTGTTTCTTGGAATATTTATGGAAACAATTGCCATTATCATCATCGTGGTTCCCGTATTAATGCCGGTGGTTTTATCCCTTGGAATCGATCCTGTACACTTTGGTGTCATGCTTGCCATAAATCTTGCAATCGGTGCAAACACACCGCCTGTCGGCGTCTCCTTTCTGGCAGCGTGCCGGGTCGGACAAGTGGCCATAGAGGATGCCATAAAACCCGTTCTTTGCTTCACGGGAGCAATGGTTGTGGCATTGATATTGATTGTACTTTTCCCGTCAATAGTACTTTTGATTCCCAATATTTTCATGGGAAGTTGAAACTGATATCAAGCGTGTCCGAATATTTAAAATAGATGAGGGCCAAAAAATGTAAGACGTTTCAAGAACCACAGGCATAATTTTTATGGTGAGATTCCATGAAGGCTTTCATAAAGAACTGTTGAAAAGACTTGAAATATATGGGAAAGTTGTGCCCATTGATCTTACTGCAATGGAAACGCCAGGCGGCGGAAGTGCCAGTATGAAGGCAGAAATTTTTTCAGAGGAAGAGATGAATGTCAACGAACCCGGAAAATGAAAAAAAGTATGAAGATCTTACCATGAATGCCTACAGGGCGATACAAGAGCTTCTTTTTAAAAATGAACTCATGCCCGGACAGCAACTTAATTCAAGAAATCTTGGAAAAATGCTCGGGATGAGCCCGACACCGGTTATTCAAGCGCTGAAATTACTTCATTTCCAGGGATTTTTAAGCCATGTCCCCAACAAAGGGTATACCCTTGAAAAAAATACAATTGGACAAGTAGAGGAGATCTTTAATTTAAGGCTTGCCATTGAACCTTTCTGCATGGAAAATATTCTCGCAAGAATAGATCCAGCGGGGTGGCAAAAACTTTACAAAGCACTTGATGACCATAAAACAGCACTTGAAAAAAATCTTTTGAATCAAATACTGCTGGCAGACATTGCTTTTCATACGACCATGGCTGGCATCTCCATCGGAAAATCCGGCGAAAATATGGTCAAGCATCTATTTGAATTACTTTATCTTAAAAATCGGGACACCATACTTTATTCTTCCCCAAAGGAGCGGTTTTTATCCCATCATCATAGAATACTTGAACATTTAAAAAAACAAGATGCGAAGGCTGCAAAAAAACTGCTTACCCAGCACATAATGGAGGTAAGACAGACACTTATCTCAAACATGCAAAAGAATACCTTTGCAGACACAATCCGCTATTCCTCAGTGCAAGCTTGAGTGATTTAAAATAAGGCAGACCATGACAAATTTTATCAGGTTCCTGACCCGGTCATGGGTGGAAGTCTCCATTGTAAAGGCTGGAAAGGCAGAACCATGAACCAGAATATTGCGTATACGGACATATTTGAGATACTCAGGATCCTTTGCCTGAAAATGGATCAAAAGACCCTGATGACCGTCTTTAATCTGGGGGATCAAAAAGCAGCGGCTTTTTTCCAATGGGCAAAAGAGCATCACCTCTTACCCATAAAAAACAGGCCGGATTTCCAAAATTCCAGTGATGTCTGCGTAAGGGACATCAGCATGCTGATAAAAATTTTATCCATTCCCATGTTTAAATTCCTTACACTGAAAAAAACCAAAGAGATTGAAATCTGTCTTGAAAAAAGTATAGGACAATTGATTTTAAACAAGGCGAGCAAAGAAGATATAATCCAACTTGTTTCCCAGGTGGGAGACCTATTCCTCCAGGCCCGGTGCATGGATTCGGCAGTCATTTTGTACAGGCAAGGTGTATATTATTGCAAGAAATTCAATTCTCCTAAAAATATATTCATTGCAAGCGTATTAAATCTGAGCCGGATCGATTTCATGCGGGGGGCCAACCCCATAGAGACGGCAACACTGCAGATGGAGGGCCTCAGTCATGTCACCAAACAAAATTTTACTGTTGATGATGCCCTGCTCATGCTCTATGCAGGCATTGTCCAGCATTTTATGGGAAACGAAGAAAAAGGGCATTGCCTGCGTCAGAAGGGAGAGGCCTATATCAGGGAGCGGAACCATCAGAACAGCGAAGCGGTCCCTTTGATCGGCTGGCACATTTATCTGAAAGGCCATTTCAAAGAGGCCATCGAGTATTACGAAGATATGATACTGGCCATTGAGAATCGCCAAAATGCAGAGATTGCAACCCTGGCATATCCTCCCATCATATACTCTTATATGTTTCTTGGAGAGTTTCAAAGGGCAATGATTCTCAATGAAATCATATACAGCCATGCCCTGGAATATTCGGATTTTTCAACGGCAGCTCTGATGCATGGAATTGAAGGCCGCATTCATGTCTCTGCCAACGACAATGAAAACGGGGCTGATATTTTATACAAAGCTTTGGCTGAATCTTCCCAGGGAAATTTTGTCTGGGGCCAATACTATGCCCTTTGTGGGCTTTGTAAACTCCATTTGAACCGGGGGCAGATCAAAGCCTGTAGGGACAATTTGATCCTGATGAGAAAACTGGCCAAAAAATATCATATTGGAAAGATGTATTCATCGCCTTTTATGCTTGATGTATTAAAGCATATTGAGATGCAGGGGCTCAGCCAAATCAAGGAAATGGGGTATGAAAATGAGATCATGCGACACATCCGTTCCCATAATATCCACATGAAAGGCACAAGCTTCCGGCATCTGGCCCTGTTGGAAAAATCAAGAAAGGGAAATCCTGATGAGATTCTGGAAATGCTGACCAAGAGCATTGATCTATTGAAAGAATCTGGCAATTTACCCGAGCTTGGGGCAAGCTATATTGAATTTGCACGCATCATGAGCGAAATCAATAATATTCCCGGGGCAAAAAAATACGCCTCCCTGGGATGGAAAACCCTGGGGTCATGCGCAAGGGAACACTTTCCCAATGAATTGGCAGGCCTGGTTGAGGTTAGCGGATTAAACCCGGATATGGGCACATATATGGATACCCTGTTGCTTGAATTACATCATATGGTTGATGTAAACAGCCTTATCTTAAAGATGCTGACACAACTCGGGCGAATCCTGAAAGTCGAAAGCTCTGGTTTTGCACTGTTTTACAACAACAGCCCGTCTATCATCGCTACCCAGAATATCAATACACGACAGGAAAGCTCACCACAATACCAGCGGATGCTCGGATGGATATCCTTTACTCAAATCCAGAAAAAGACCACCGTGCAATTCAATGACTGCCCCAAAAAAACAAGTTTGTTTGTTGATTTTGATGATGACCCGGGGTTTATACTCTGCGTTCCCTTTTTTGAAGCAAACCAGGTAAAAGCAGTGTTATATCTGGAAAGCTATTATCGGGGGCAGCCATTAACCCTGCCGGAGAAACAGGGTCTTGAAAAATTTGCCCGAAATATCACCCCCCATATGTTTGGGGTACTGCTCAACCTTGAAAATAAAAAAATACCTTTGTCGGCCCTGGACAAAAAAGATGCAAAAGAGATCAAAAAATCTGGTGATAAAGATTATTTTATCGGCATCAGCGATTCTGTCCGGTTTGCCCTTCACCGCATCTCCCTGGTTGCCCGGACAGAAGTTCCCGTTTTACTTTTTGGTGAAACCGGTGTGGGCAAAGAGGTCTTTTCCAAGGAAATCTATTGCCAGAGCAACAGGAAAGGATCCTTTATAAAGGTTAATTGCGGGGCCATTCCAGACACATTAATTGAAAGCGAATTGTTCGGCTATGAAAGGGGGTCTTTTACCGGAGCCAATCAAATGAGGAAGGGCTATTTTGAACTGGCAGACAAGGGCACCATATTTCTTGATGAAATCGGGGAATTATCATTAAGGGCCCAGGTAAAACTATTAAGGGTGCTCCAGGAAAAAGAGATCATGAGGATCGGAGGCAGTGAAATGATTCCTGTGGATTTCAGATTGATTGCAGCAACAAATAAAGACCTGGCCCTGGAGGTTGAAGAAAAAAGATTTCGAAATGATCTGTATTTTCGGTTGAATGTCCTGCCCATTGAAATCCCGCCCTTGAGAAAAAGAAAATCAGATATCCCTGAATTTGTGCAATTCTTCATGGAAAAATATTGTAAAGTCATGGAAAAACCGCTTTGCGCATGGACACCTGAAGTATTGGCCAGATTGATGGCCCATGACTGGCCCGGAAATGTCCGTGAATTGGAAAATGTAATACAACGACTGGTATTGCTGTCTGAAACCAATGAATTTACTTTGAAAAATATTGAGATTAACGATCAAATGAATTTTGTCCGGCCGGATTCCATTCAGACACTGGAAGAAGTGACCAGAAAGCATATCATACATGTCATAAGGCATTGCAACGGAAAAATTGCCGGAACAGACGGTGCGGCCCGGTTATTAGGATTAAAAAGAACCACTCTGATTTCCAGAATGGAAAAATTAGGTATCAAATCCAATTCATAAAAGAACGCACGAAATCTGACAATAAAATCGATATCATCCAGGGCCTG
Source organism: Desulfobacteraceae bacterium (assembly GCA_016743945.1). Lineage (GTDB taxonomy): Bacteria > Desulfobacterota > Desulfobacteria > Desulfobacterales > Desulfobacteraceae > NBML01. Next base: position 61,438 of record JADGFI010000024.1, on the reverse strand, counting down.
CCCCTGGGGTTCAACAAGGCCCTCTGGCATTAAAATATCAGAGGGCCTTTCCATTACCCATAATGGATATAGAGAGGTTATGGGCAATAAAAATGTCGAAATATCGACAAATATTTTCGTCACACAAGTTATAACTCCGGCATAATCCCATTCTATCCCAGGGCATCACAACTCCATAAAAAAAGTAAACGCATTGATTTTAAAGGCGTAACAATAGAAATCTTTTTGTAAAAAAAGTGTCGAAAAAAACTGGCATATAAGTTGCTACCATTAAAAAATGTGGAAGAAGTATGGATACGTCAAACAAAAAAGAAAGGAAAAAATTCAATGGTATTGCTAAATTCTTGGAATCATCATTATAAATCACGAACTTTGTCTGCTGATGATGCCATAGGTTTCATCAAGTCCAACGACAGAATTGTCTATGGGCATGCAGCAGCACAGCCTGCAAGTCTGCATGATGCATTGATCCGGAATGCTGAACAATTTGAAAATGTTGAAATCGTTCATGGCTTTGCAATGGGGAAAATGGACTATTGTCTGCCTGAATATGAGAAGCATTTCATACACAATTCCGTATTCAATAATAAAGACACCCGAAAGGCCCAATGGGAGAACAGAGCAGAGTTCACCCCCGTACACATGTCGGAATTGGACAAACTCTTTGAAACCCGGCTGCCCGTGGATGTTCTGTTGACCCAGGTGACCCTGCCCGATGAAAACGGGAATGTGAGCATGGGGGTCAGCGTGGATTATTGCAGGAGAATAGTGGACCATGCCAAACTGGTAATTGCCCAGGTGAATCCAAATATGCCCTGGACCGGAGGAGAGGCTGTCATTCCAGTAACGGCAATTGATTATTTTGTGGAGTATGAGGATAAGATCCCCGAAATTCCCGAGGCCGTCAAAGTCAGCGAGGTTGAAAAAGCCATTGCCCAGCATATTGCAACCTTGATAAACGATGGTGACACCATACAGACCGGGGTCGGTGCCATCCCGGACACGGTTTTGTCCCTTCTGGAAAACCATAAAGACATTGGTATTCACACCGAACTTGCCTCCACCGGCATCATGCGGATGATTGAAAAAGGGGTCATAACCAACGAAAAAAAGACCCTGGACAAGGGCAGGGTCATCTGCACCCTCATGGGGGGTACCCGACAATTCTATGATTATGTGGATCATAACCCAATATTTGAGATGCGTTGCTGCAGCTATGTCAACAATCCGCTGGTCATTGCCCAGCAGAAAAACATCTGTGCCATGAATTCGGCTATTCAGATCGATTTGTTCGGTCAGGTCTGTGCGGACATGATCGGAGCCAGGCAATTCAGCGGAGTTGGCGGGCAACTGGATTTTCTGCGTGGCGCAGCCCTTGCAGAAGGCGGCCGATCCATTATCTGCATGCCCTCAACCGCGGCAAAGGGAAAACTGTCAAGGATTGTATCTCGCCTGGACCGGGGCGCTGCTGTTACAGATACCAGATTTGATGTCATGTATGTTGTAACCGAATATGGAATTGCCGATTTATGGGGCAAGACAAACAATCAGCGGGCAAAGGAGCTTATCCGAATCGCCCATCCCCAGTTCCGGGAATCTCTGGAACGACAATATTTTGAAACCATCGCAAAGAGTCTATAAAGACCGGGAGAAATGGATATGCAAGACAATGATATTGTAATTGTAAGTGCGGTAAGGACACCATTTGGCAGACTTGGCGGGGCATTGAAAGATGTTGACTGCTATGATCTTGGAGCTGTTTCCATGAAAGCTGCCCTGGAAAAAATTGATCTGGACCCTGGTTTGATTGATGAGGTTTTCTGGGGAATGGGAGACACCTCCTGCTGCAAGGACGTCTATACCCCCATTGCCGGAAGACAGTCCATGCTCAAGGCGGGCATCCCCAATACGGTTCCTGCCTGTACCCTTGACAAGGCCTGTGTCTCTGGAACTTCAGCCATTGTATACGGAGCTCGGGCCCTTAAGCTTAAAGAGGCTGATTTTGTCCTGGCCGGAGGTGCCACAACCTTTAGCAAAGAACCCTTTATCCTGAGGGATTTGAGGTTTAAGGGGAAAAAAATGGGGAATATTTCCATGGAAGACCCCTTGATGGGGCTGGGATACAAGGATTACAATCCTGTTGCCATGGATGCGGGAAACAGGGCTCTTGAAAATAAAATTTCCCGGGAAGAACAGGATTTATGGGCCTTGCGCAGCCACCAATTTTACGGCAAGGCTCTGGCCGAAAACAAATTTAAAGAGGAGATCATTCCATTTAACCTGTCCCAAGACCCTGATAATCCTGAATATCTGACCCATGACGAACAATACAGAAAAGATTCCTCCCTGGAAAAACTGGCAAGGTTAAAGCCGATCTACGGAAACCCCACCGTGACAGCAGGCAACTCTCCGGGTCTGAATGACGGGTCTTCCACCATTATCCTGACCACCGGAAAACAGGCAAAAAAATTTAACCTAAACCCTTTGGCAACCATTGTCTCCTATTGTTGCCTGGCAAACGAACCGGCCCAGATTGCTGAAATCCCCGGCAAAGCCATGCTCAAAGCCCTGGATATTGCAGGCCTTGGCATTGATGACATGAAATTGATCGAAATCAATGAGGCCTTTGCCGTCATGCCCTTGACCTCAACAAAAATCCTGGGCCAGGGAGACTTGGAAAAAACAAGCAAAATAAGAGAAAAAACCAATATAAACGGAGGGGCCATCGCCATAGGGCATGCCAACACCGCCACAGGCGCGCGTCTGGTCATGACCCTGGCCTATGAACTCAAAAGACGGGGAGGAGGTCTTGGAGCAGTGGCAATTTGTGGCGGATTAGGACTGGGTGATGCAATTGTGATAAAGGTATAGTTTATTTTTTTTTAAAAACAAACCCTGTGTAAAAGGAAAAATAATATGTTATGGCGATTTACTAAAAAATTTCAATTTGCTGCTGACAGAGTAATTCCGGATTCATTTGTATTCTGTCTGATACTTGCCCTGATCGTTTATGTTTCAGGGATAATTGTCACAGATGCCGGCCCCCTGGACATGCTGGGATTCTGCTACGATGGACTTTTCGGAGGCATGCTTGTGTTCGGGTTCCAGATTGCTCTGGTGATTTTGTTCGCCAGCACGGCAGCAAAGGCCCCCCAGTTTGAACGAATTTTGGGCAAAATATCGGGAATACCCAAGACCCCGGCCAGCGCATTGATTTTTATGTTGATCTTTGCGGCTCTTGCAAGCTGGATCAACTGGGCCTTTGGCCTGATCTTAACCCCTATTTTGTCTGTTCAGCTGTGCAAAAAAGTTAAGGGACTGCATCTTCCGATCATGATCGCGTCGGGATATGCCATGATGATCATGATCCAGCCCATCTGCCTGAGCACCCCGGTTGTAAACTATATGGCAACCCAGGGGCATGCCCTGCAGGATATTACCGGCATTGTCCCGGTTACGGCTACGGCATTCAACCCGGTGGGTCTTGTGACCTACGCCCTGCTGTTTTTAGCAACCATCCTCATTGTTGTTTTTACAAAACCGCCGGCAGATGAAATTCTCGGCCTGGACATCGCAGAAAATATAAGCTTGGATGAAAAAGACCAGACAGGCACTCCTGTTTTGAAAAAAGACGCTTCCATTGCAGACCGGCTGAACAATAACCGAATTCTTATGCTCTTTGTTTCCCTGGGATTTACCATTTTTATCTGCCTGTATTTTTCGAGGGAAGGACTCAATCTAAACCTTTTTTTTGTAATCTTTTTATTTATTACCCTCTGCACCTGGCTTTATCCCACACCTATTTCTTTCATGAACGGGGTAAAAAATTCAGTGGGTTCCATTCCCCAGGTATTGGTACAATTCCCGTTTTACGGTGCAATCATGCAGATGATGGCAGCTTCGGGACTGACGTTGATTCTTTCCAATGCCTTGATCAATGCGGCAGATGCAAACACCTTGCCCTTGTTTTCCTATCTGTCCGCATCCTTTATCAATTTGTTTGTTCCCTCCCAGGGCGGACAATGGGCAATCCAGGGGCCCATCATTGCCCAGGCAGCCAAAGCCCTCCAGGTTGACCACGGACTGATTGCATCTGCATTCATGTACGGTGATGAAGCAACCAATCTGCTGCAACCCTTTTATATTATTCCGGCCCTGTCCCTTGTGGGCATGAAACTCAAGCATGTCTGGGGATATATGGCATTTATCTGGGTGGCATGGTTTGTTATTAGCTGCTTTACATTTACCCTGTTACCGTCGATTTTAATGTAAAATCGGGGACCATATACCTGTCCCAGACATTAAATTTTAATCTGCCTGTCAGAATCAACGATACGATCACGGCCAGAATCACCGTGATGGAAAAATTAAAAAAACAGAATCAGATTAAAAACCCTGTGTTCTCCCTCAAGGCAATGAAATTGTCCTTGAGGGAGAAGCAGCCCTGGTCCTAGCACCGGAAAAATAGAATCAAACAAACCAGACCTTGCCCAAACTTCAGTAAAAAGCAGTTTGGGCCCACCCTATAGGGCCGCACCCCTTAAAATTTTGGCCTATTCCCATTTTCTGGTTTGTCAGCCCCAGCCTCCTGTTCCATGCCCCGAAGGGCAAGGGATCTGCCAATGATCTGTCCATTTTTTTTTTCAAGTGACGGGTTGTGAGCCGCCAGAAGATTGGATTTTCTGGCCAACTGCTCGGCCTGTTCAAAATTGCCCTGGATCATCTGAACCCTGGCCATAAGATGCCAGAGAACAGGGTCCTGGGCATCAATCCCCAGGGCCCTTTCCAATGTGGCAAAGGCCGCTTGTGGTTTCTTGGAATCGATCTGATCTTCCGCCTTTTTGGTGAGGCGGATCAAAATTTTCAGATCAGGGGAATCCTTGGAAACAGCTGCCTGCCGGGTTCCTATCTGGGGCAGATTTTCAACCGGCACAGCCTGGGTCCTTTTCTGGCTGGCACAAGCAGAAAGGAAAAAAGTTGTGGTCAGGCAGATTGCCCAAACAAGACATCTCTTGTTTTTCATTTTATAAATTTCCTTAACCAGTCAATTAGATATCGGGGTTTTTCTTTTTTTCCCGGGGGCATGGCCCGGGGGCTGCAAGGAACGGATTTGGTCGGTGCAGACCCCCTGATAAAGGGAATCGCCATGGCATTGGGGCAGGCTTTATCGGTTAGAAGGCCGGTGTTTGCATCGATCACAGCCCATTCCACATTATCCGGTGGAACAAGGGCCAGGGGCTGGTTTGGAATCTGACCCATGAGGTGCCCAAAAATTTGCATGGCCCCGGCCGCTCCCGTGAGCTTGCAGGATTGATTGTCATCTCGCCCCACCCATACCACGGCCAGGCGGTTGCCGGTAAACCCCGCAAACCAGCTGTCTTTTAAATTATTGGTACTGCCGGTTTTACCGGCAACTCCCAACTGCTTTGGCAATAGTGTTCCAAGTGATTTAGCCGTACCTTCCATGACAACGGCCTGGAGCATTTTGTTCAGCAAAAAAACGGCCCCCAAATCCAGGTTCTGCTTTATGGTCAGAGGGTATCGCTGGACCAGACCCCCATCGGGCCTGTAAATGGCGCGAATACTCCTTGCAGATGAGTAAAATCCACCCGAAGCAAGGGTTTGATAGATCTGAGCCACCTCCAGGGGTGTCATTTCCAGGCTGCCCAGCAAGGAGGACGGATACAGGGGACCTGTTTTTTGAAATCCCATTTTCTCCAAGGTGTCCGATATCTGAGGCAGCCCCAGATCCATTCCAATTTTTACAGTAGACGCATTGTAGGAATTGACCAGGGCAAGGTAAAGGGGCACCTGGCCATGGTATTTCCGGTCAAAATTTCTGGGAACCCAGTCTTCACCGTCAGCAAGCGGAACCCTGACAGGCCCGTCCTCAATCCGGGTAACCAGGGTATAGGTATCCAGACCCAGGGCCGTTAAAAAAATGGCCGGTTTGATCAGCGAACCAATGGGACGTCTGGCATCAAGGGCCCGGTTAAACCCCTTGAAATGGGGGTTTTTTCCCCCGACCAGGGCCTGAACCTCGTTGCTGCCGGTGGCCGTGACCACCACACTGGCCTCAAGTTTTTCCTTTTCCAGACCCCTAGGACGCGCAAGCCTGTTCAACTGAGCCTCAACTGTCTGTTCGGCTGTCAGCTGAATCTGGGGATCCAGGGCCGTAAAAATCCTCAACCCCATGGACCTTAGGTCCTCTTCCCTGTATTCCTTGAGCAATTGGCGTTTTACCAGATCCAGATAGGCGGGAAAGGCAGAATTTGCCCGTGCGGGTTCTTGAATCACCCCCAGGGGCATGGACAGAGCCGCTTTTTTCTGGTCGTCTGACAGCAGCCCACCAAGGGCCATTGCCTTGAGCACTGTATTTCGCCGTTTGATAGCCCTATCCGGATATTTTCTGGGATTATAATAAGAGGGCCCCTTGAGCAACCCCACCAGCAGTGCCACCTCATGGGATTGCAGATCCTGGATGGATTTTCCAAAATAGAAAGGGGCGGCCAGACCAAATCCGTGGACAGATCGATTGCCATCCTGACCCAGATAAACCTCATTGATATATGCTTCCAGAATATCATCCTTGGCATGGTTCAACTCCAGGGCGGCTGACATGAACACTTCATTGATTTTTCGGGTCCAGGTTTTTTTTGCTGTTAAAAAGAAATTTCTGGCCAGCTGCTGGGTGATGGTGCTGGCTCCCTGGGTCATCTGCTGATTTTTCAAATTGACCAGCATGGCCCTGAAAATAGCCCTGGGTTCCACCCCGTAATGGGTATAAAAAGATTTGTCTTCGACGCAAACAATGGTCTTGGGTATAAGGGAGGGGATTGTTTCCATCTTCACCAGAATCCGATCCTCCCCGGAGGCCGGATAAAAACTTCCCACCAGGACCGGATCCAGGCGCACCAAATCCAAATCCATGCGATCCTCCCCGTTTTTCAACCCAGCAACCCGGCCTTTTTCAACCCTGAGCGCCAGCCGAAGGGAACCTGATTTTTTATCCCCGAAATCAAAGGAACGGGAGAAAAGCTCAAACCTGGAACCTGCGCGGCTGTATTTTCCCGGAATATCCAGATCGCAGGGCAGGGAGACTTTTTGATAGCCCATGAGCGCCAATTCCTTCTCCAGCATATCAGGTCCAAGGCTCATACCGGAATAGAGAACCAGAGGTCGTGCATATATTCGTGCCGGCAACTCCCACAATCGGCCTTCAAATTTTTTCAGCACCACCCGGTTAAATCCTAAAAAATAGACGAAAAAAGCAGCCCCGAGTCCCACCAGACCCACAAAAAAAAGGATAAAGATTAGGCGTGTTTTTTTCATCTTATTTTTGGTATCCTCAAAAGTCAGGGGTTTACACCGCTTGCTTTTTTGTCATATTGTTTCTCATTGTTTTTTTTGACCGATATCAAAAATGTCGGCAACCCCTCAAACAAACTTTTTTTTTGCCTATTTAGCATTGTGAAGTGAATTTCGCAACGGGATGCCAATTTTTCACGTCTATTGGTTCCATTGATACGCTGCATGCCTGATGGCAGTTTCCAACAAGATATCACTCCGGTTTGTCCACATTGCCAATATCATATCGTCTGGGGCCCCGGGATGCAGATTTCTAACTGGGCTCAAAGAATTCAGATGCCTTTGAGTTGTCTACGATATCCAATATGAAGAAAATCGGGTAAGCACCGTCTTTGGTCTGGATTGGCTGCACGATTTTGTCTACACGCCATCTTCTCTCCCCGGGCGCCGGTACCATAACCCTATGTGCAGCAAACAGTGGTCATCGCATAAAATCTTTGCATTGTATAACTTTTTGCGGTATTCTTATTGCCGCTACACCTGTCAAAGAATGACCCTTTTCCCATATTTTAAAGATGATGGGATATTGTTCTGGTTGCCGTATCCTTTTGTATTCGTAGATCCTTAAAAAAAATCAATGGGCCGTAGTATGAAACTAAGCTATAAAATTTTCCTGTATTTCGGAACATTCACACTTCTCATTCTTTTATTTTTTATCACAATTAATTATTATGTAATCCAGCGATCCCTTCATCAAAGGGCGCGAAGAGACCTGCACCAGATAGTAGAGGCGGGTAATACCGCCGTGGAGAACATGCTGCATACAGCGATCCGGAACTATCTGCGCGGTGTGGTTGAACAGGATATCATCGTCCTCAACCAGCTAAATGATCAGGTGCAAAGCGGCCGCATGACAAAACAACAGGCAAAAGACAGATTTCAGAAACATGCCCTCAACCAGACAATAGGCAAAAGCGGTTATATTGTTGCCTTAAAACCGCAAGATTTTCGCATTATGATCAAGATCCACCCCTTCGCTCGCAATACCGACTGCGCATTCAACCAGGGATGTCGGGATTGGATCTTGCAGAAAAACGGCTATAGTGAATATGAATGGAAAAATCCGGAAGACAAACAGATCCGGAAAAAAGTCAGCTATATAAATTATTTTGAACCCTGGGACTGGGTTGTGGGAGCGACATCCTACGAAGATGAGTTCACCCAGCTGGTTAAAATAGAGGATCTGGAGCGGTTCATCAGCCCGATTACCATCCTGGGCCAGGGGTATTTTTTTGTGCTGGATATCAATTTGGATATTCTGGTTCATCCTGAGCTAAAAGGGCAGCCGGGCAAGGATTTAAAAGATCTTGACGGGCGGTTTATTGCCAGGGAGATAATCAGGAACCCGGGCACTTTTTTTTATTACCGCTGGAAAAATCCTTCCGAAAAAAGGGTCAAGAAAAAATTCGCCTATGCAAATAAAATTGAGCATTTTAACTGGTACCTGGTGGCAACCGGATATTTAGAGGATGTTACCCTCCCCATCGACAGGCTCATGCGGATCAGCTATGCCATTGTTGTATTGGTGACGATTTTGTTAACCGGCCTGACACTGTTTTTCAGCCGCAGCCTGTCCCGGCCATTGACCGAATTGGTCAATGGTTTGCAATCCTTTGATCAGGAAAGAAAAATTTTTAAAATGCAATCCAGATCCGTGGCTGAAATTGAAGCCCTGGGCCATTCCATTGAAAGCATGACACAAACCCTTGTGACATCCGAGCAGGAGAAAAAACGCCTTCTTAATCTGCTTGACGGCGTTATTAATTCCATGCCATCCATCCTCATCTGTGTTGATACCCATGAAAAAATTGTCCTATGGAATGATAAGGCAACCCAATATTCCGGATTTCCAAGTGGTAAAGCCCTTGGTCAGCCCCTGGCAGAAATCTTTCCTGAATTTAAGACCCCTCTTATTTCTCTGCAGCAGAGCATCTCCTCCCGCCCTTTTTGCAGCGACACCTGTCAGGTCCAGAGGGAAAACAGGCCCAACCTTCATTTTGCAATCACATTATATCCGCTGCAGCCGAGTCTGCAATCCGCTGTCATCAGGATTGATGACATTACAAAACAGGTGAATATGGAGGTTGAACTGCTGCAAAGCCACAAAATGGAATCAATCGGAACATTGGCAGGCGGCATTGCCCATGATTTTAACAATATCCTGGCTGCTATTATCGGATATACTGAGTTGTCCCAGATGATAACCTCCCAAAAAGACGAAATTGCGCCCTATCTGGACAAAATTTTTCAAGCCGGAAATCGAGCCAGAGATCTTGTTCAGCAGATTCTTACGTTTAGTCGACAAACAAAACAGGAACTTAAACCATTGCTCATAAAATTAATCGTGAAAGAGGTGCTCCAACTGATTAAAGCCTCCCTACCGTCGACCATTGAAATCCAGGGAAAAATTGAAAGTGATTCTCTTATCCTGGGGGATCCAAGCCAGGTTCATCAGATACTGATGAACCTTTGCATCAATGCGAGTCATGCAATGCAGAAAGACGGCGGGATCTTAAAGGTGGACCTTACCGATTTCAAGCTTGATTCCGATCTTATTTCACGCTACCCAAAATTAAAATTGAGCCCCTACATTCACCTGGTTGTGAGTGATACCGGATGTGGTATCCCACCGGATATAATGGAACGAATTTTTGATCCGTTTTTCACAACCAAAGGTCAAGGAGAAGGAACCGGTCTGGGATTGGCGGTTGTCCATGGAATTATAAAGAGCTTAAAAGGGATAATTGATGTGCAAAGCCAACCTGGAAAAGGAACCCGTATCAATATTTTTCTGCCCTTGATTGAGGCCGGCAAAAACCAGGAAAAAAACATGGAAACGCCCATTCCCAAAGGCTCGGAACAGATTCTTTTTGTTGATGATGAACCTGCAATAGTGGAAATCGGGAAAAAAATTTTGGAAAGCCTCGGCTACCACGTGGTTACAAGGACCAGCGGGATTGAAGCCCTGGCGTTGTTCAAACGCCAGTCAGAAAAATTTGATCTGGTCATCACAGATATGACAATGCCCCAGATAACAGGCGACAAGCTTGCCCGGGAACTTTGCTCAATTAAAAAAGATATCCCTGTCATTTTGTGTACCGGGTTCAGTTCTATCATGACGGAAAACAAAGCTAAAGAGATGGGAATAAAAGGCTTTTTAATGAAACCCATTGTCCGATTCGAAATGGCTGTAATGATCCGAAAAATTCTGGACGAAACAAAAAACACCGGATGATATCTTCTAAAACAGGATAATCTCCTCACAACAAAGGCGACTCCATTGGCAAAGGATGACAGATGAAAACCCTGTTCCATAAATTATCCATCCATTACAGGCTCTTGTTGAGTTATTCGATGACCTTTCTTTTCATATCGGTTATTGGAAGTCTCGTCATTTACTCCCAGATTCGGTCCACCTTGGCGCAAAATATTGAAAACGAACTTAAAAACTCCACCCAGGCCATTCTCGGGATGGTTCAAACAGCTATTGACGCGTCCATCCGCAATCATCTTCATGCCATTGCAGAAAAAAACCGGGAAGTCGCGGCCTATTTTTATCACCAACATAAAATAGGCAAAATTTCTGAAAAAGAAGCCAAAACCAAGACAATCGAGGTGTTTTTAAGTCAGTCCATAGGAAAAAGCGGTTACCTGTACTGTATCAGCAGTAACGGCATTATCCTGGTTCATCCGGAAAAGCAATTGATTGGGACTGATATTTCCGGCAATGATTTTGTGCGTCTGCAAAAAGAAAAAAAAGAAGGGTATCTTGAATATGACTGGGCCAACCCAAAAGAAATCGTTAAACGGCCCAAAGCCTTGTACATGAGTTATTTTGGCCCGTGGGACTGGATTATCTCAGCATCCTCTTACCGGGATGAATTCAAGGAATTATTAAGCGTTCACGATTTTCAGGACAATATTTTATCCATTACCTTCGGAAAGACCGGCTACCCCTATGTAATGGACAGCAAAGGACTTTTGATAATCCATCCAAAACTCCAGGGAACCAATATCTATAATTTCCAGGATGATAACCAAAGAAAGTTTATCAAGGAAGTGTGTGAGAAAAAAAATGGCAAAATCATCTATCCCTGGAAAAACCCGGGTGAAAAATATCCCCGGGAAAAACTTGTAATTTTCAATTATATTCCGGAGCTTGACTGGATTGTCTCCTCTTCCAGTTACCTTGAAGAGTTTTATCACCCGCTGACGACCATGGGATACTCCATCGTTATAACCGTTTTCATCATGCTGATTTTGATCATCCCCATCACCTGGCTTATCAGTTCCCGGTTGGCAAAACCGTTGCAGGAAATGATCAGAGTCTTTGAAAATGGTGCCCAGGCAGATTTTTCAAACCGGTTGGATCACACCTGGGGTGGTGAAATGGGGGAGGTTGCCAAAAATTATAATATTTTTATTGACACCCTTGAGAAAACCCGGCACCAACTGGAAAAATCCGAGGAAACATTCCGAAATATTTTTGAAAACTCTGTTGAAGGTATTTTTCAGATCTCTATACAAGGAAATATCATTACGGCCAATCCTGCCATGGCAGCCATGTTCGGCTTCAGGTCAGCCGACAGGCTGATGGCGGAGATAAGCGATTTTTGGCAGCAGCTTTGTTACAATCCAGAACAATTCAAGGAAATTATCATCCGGCTTGAGGAAAAAAATGTTTTGCATGAATACCAATTCCAATTAAACAAAAAAGATCAAACCAGTTTCTGGTGCTCCTTTAATGCAAAGGCGTACAGAAACGAATCTGGCAGCATTGCTTATATTGAAGGCTTTTTATCCGATATTACCCAAAGAAGAATAGCACAGGAAGCATTGGAACGGTCCCATAGAGAGCTTGAAAAAAGAGTTGAGGAAAGAACAAAAGAGCTTTCCAACTGGGTAAAAGACCTGGAACAGACAAATTTTGAAAATGCGTTATTGAGAAAAATGAGTGAAATGATTCAGGTTTGCCATACAAGTGAAGAAATATATGATGTTGCACAAGAATATTGCATCCAGTTTTTCCCCAAAACATCAGGCCGGGTTTATGTGATGGATGACAGCCACAGCGTTCTTCAATCCATGGTATCATGGGGTGATCTGAACCATGATACCATTTCATTTCAAAAGCAGGACTGCTGGGCTTTGCGGCGGAGCAAGCCCTATTTTATGCAAAAGGCCAAAAGGGGGCTTGCCTGCAATCATTTAACCGGCAGCAGCGTGGAAGAGTCTTTATGTGCCCCCATGATCGTACAAGAAGATATCCTTGGGATGCTTCATATAGAATCCAGGTTTAAGGATTTCCTTGAATCCAAGCAGAGCCTGGCACTGATCATCACAGAACACCTGTCACTGGCCCTTATAAACATGAGACTTCGGGAATCATTAAGGCTTCAGTCCATCCAGGACCCGCTAACCGGTCTCTACAACAGGCGTTTCCTGGACGAAAGCCTCAGGCGGGAAGCGTATAGCATGAAGCGCCACAACTTTTCCATTGGGATTCTCATGATGGATATTGACCATTTTAAAAAGGTCAACGACACCCATGGCCATGATTTCGGAGATGCAACGCTCAGGGCATTGGGTGCATTTTTGAAGAAAAACACCCGACAAAGTGATATTGCCTGCCGATACGGCGGAGAGGAATTTGTCATCATCCTGATAAAAACAACCTTAAAGGAAACCATTCAAACAGCTGAAAAGCTCCTCACAAATATCCGTGAGAACCTGGTCATTGTTCATAACAAAATCAGGCTTTCCATTACGGTATCCATTGGTGTTTCACTGTGCCCCATTCATGGAATAAAAATTGAGGATGCCATGAAAGCGGCTGATAAAGCATTGTACCAAGCCAAGAATATGGGGCGAAACCAGGTTACCTGGCCAGAGCATTGAAAACTTTTTGAGACTTTCTGTCCTTGGAGGTATAAACCACTTTAGCGAAACCGTCAGTTGATTCTTTTGCTGGAATATAGATCATTCTTTCCTGGGAGGCACGAAGTGAAGCGTCAGTGCTAACAGGCTCGGATAATGTAATTGGCCAGATTGCCAAGACCAGCTTTGTCATCTGGATAAATCCGGTCACCAATATATACCTGGAAATCAGTATGATGCCAGGAAAGCATGTTTTCGATAACAGCACAATACTTCATATTGAAAGGCCTCTTCAAGGTCTTCACGCATGATGACGAGTGCCATACTATAACCCATAATAATGGTAATATATTTCAATATATCTCATTTGAAAATTAAATATGGCTGTATCGTATAATATGATCGGTTTTTCCGACTCCGAAACCATATCCGACAATAGGCCCGCTTCAAAACTGAGCGCCAGCCGAAGGGAACCTGATTTCTTGTCCCCGTAAACTTTTTTTGCCTGTTTAGCATTGTGAAGTGAGTTTCGCAACGGGATGCCAATTTCCTACGTCCATAGGTTCCATTGATATGCTGAATGCCTTATGGCAGTAATACCCTTTGGTATCGCTAAATGAGATCCATCATTGACAGCAATAAAATTATATATAAGAATTGTTTTCAAAGAAAATCCATGGAGATACACGAGGCAAAGGTGAAAAAAATATTATTAACCCGGTAATCGGCTGGTCCCTAGAACAATAAAAAAATCCAAACAGCCCGAGCACCCGAACAAAAGGAGAAGAAAAAAGATGAATGAAACAATCTGGGAAACCCCTTTCTGGCCTGAAGAGGTTGCACGCACTGTCACTGATTACCATTTTCCTGTGTTTAAATTTCTGGATGATGCTGCACTGAATTATCCTGATAATATTTTTACTCTTTTTAACGGGGCCACAAAAACCTATTCCCAGGTCAAGGATACCGCCGACAGAATTGCCAATTTTCTTGCAGGAAAAGGTATCAAACAAGGAGACAAGGTTGCTATTTTTCTGCCCAATCTTCCCCACTTTCCGGAAATTTTGTTTGGCATCCTTAAAGCCGGGGCCGTCTGCGTCAATTGTAATCCGGTGTACACGGCAACAGAGCTTAATTATCAGCTAAATGATTCAGAATCAAAAATGGTTTTTTGCATGGACCACCCCCTGTTTTACGACAACACGGTTAAGGCCATTAAAAACACCCAGATCGAAACCGTTGTCGTTTGCAACATCAAATCCTATTTACCCAAATTCAAGGCGTTTCTGGGCGGGCTTCTTGGAAAAATACCCAAGGCGGCAAAACATGAACCCGGTCATTTGATGTTTGATGAGGTTGTAGCCGCTGCCAGTCCCGCTCCCCCATCCGTGGACATTAACCCGCAGGAAGATACCGCCGTCATGCTCTATACCGGGGGGACCACCGGGGTGCCCAAGGGGGCGGAACTGAGCCACACCAATTTTACCTATGATGTAATGGGGTTGTATGAGAGCGGCCGTATTGTCCAGGATGAAGCCAGGGGGGCAGAACAATTTTATACGGGAGGGTATCATACCTTTCTGGGGGTTTTACCCTGGTATCACAGTTTTGGAATTACCTGTGCCTTGCTGTTTGCTACCATGACCGGGAGTAAGCTTATTTGCATTCCCGACCCCAGGGCGGGTACTCCGCCCTTTACAGAGGTTCTTAAAACGGTTCAACAACACAAACCCACGGTCATGCCGGCAGTGCCCACCATTTTTGTGGCCTTTGCCAATCATGCCCATTTAAACCAGTATGATCTTTCCTCTCTGATGGCATGTTTTTCAGGCGGGGCGCCGCTGCCGCCTGAAGTGTGCCGGCAGTTTGAAGAGAAAACAGGGGCCATTATATTTGAAGGCTACGGCCTGACAGAGACGACACCGGTTGTCACCTCTAATCCGACTAATAGGGAAACCAGAAAAATTGGTTCCATTGGGTTTCCCCTGCCCGGAACCATGGTGAAAATTGTGGGGCTTGAAGACGATACCCGGGAATTGCCCCGGGGAGAAGATGGTGAGATCGCCGTATGCGGACCCCAGGTCATGAAGGGCTATTGGAAAAGGCCCGATGCCAATGAAGAGGTTTTTAGATTGATTGACGGAGATCGTTATTTTCTCACAGGGGACATCGGCCATATTGATGAAGACGGATACATCACCATCACAGATCGTAAAAAAGATATGATTATTGTGGGGGGATTTAATGTTTATCCCCGGGATGTTGAAGATATTCTTTATACAAACCCCAAGGTGGAGCTTGTGGCTGTTGTGGGGGTTCCCGATGACAGGAGCGGGGAATCTGTAAAGGCATTCATTAAATTGAAAGCGGGTCAGAGCGCTACCTTTGAAGAAATACAAGCATTTTGCAAGGAAAATATGGCCGGGTACAAACGACCCAGACAGATTGAGTTCCGGGACGAAATTCCCATATCCAATGTGGGCAAGGTATTAAGGCGGGTACTCAGGGACGAGGAACTTGCCATGGAAAAATAAGCGAGTTAAGAAAGGCACCATAATCGCATTACTGACGCCCGATACCACCGCAATTTTTTGGGTTGGTATCGGGTGTTCTATCAGGACGGATTGACACTGTTCAAGTTTGCGATAAATTACCCATTACCTATACAATTTAATAAAGGAAAGGCTCATTAAACTCACACAGATATATCCTGTCGGTGGCGGCAAAGGCGGGATTGGAAAAAGCATGATAACCGCTAATTTAGGGGTTCTGCTTGCACGGCAGGGAAAGCGGGTGGTCCTGATTGATCTGGATCTGGGTGCATCCAACCTGCATACCTTCATTCCGCAAAAAGATGCGGGAAGGGGGTTGGAAAGTTTTCTCGACAAAAGTGTTGACCGGCTGGAAGAGGTGATCATGTCTACCAAGATTCCAAATCTGTTTTTCATCAGTTCCAGAAACTGCCTGATCGAAGCCGCCAACCTGTATACGGCCCAGAAGCAAAAGATCATCCGGGCCATCCAGGCCCTTGATTTTGATGTTGTACTCATGGATCTGGGGGCGGGCACAAATTTTAATATGCTCGATTTTTTTCTCACATCCACCCAGGCAATTTTTATTTGTACTTGTGAGCCGACCGCCATTGAAAATTCGTTCAATTTTATCAAGGCGATTTATTTCCGTGTTATTAAAAAAATCTTGAAACAAACTGTGTTTAATTCGGTCTCTCGCCTTCTGGATCTTTCCGGAAATACCATTGATCCTTCCTTTTGCATCATTAATGCCGTTACCCGGCAAGATCCTGGAAAAGGGGCATTGCTAAAAGAGAAACTAGGGGAGTTTCATTTCAGATTTGTGGTCAATCAATTGCGCAAAAATGATGACCCTTCCCTTGGTATTAAAATTGAGAAGGTGTGTAACCGGCATTTTTATTCAAAATTTACCTTCATGGGAAATATCCGGTTTGATGAGCGAGTCCATGATTCCATCCGGATGCGGCAGCCCTTTATCACAAAATATTCCCATACCCCCAGTGCCAATGACCTGGCCCGAATTGCCCGGGGTCTCCTTTAAAAGACAATAAAAATAATGTCCTTAAAGGAATTGGCGTGATGAATCCCAGAGATGCCGTATCGAGGGCGTTAGAAGGGCTGTTTTTGGAGATATTGCATAGGTAAAGGGGGGTATACCGGAAAAGAATGTATCAAGTTAGAAGATGTATTCTGCCCGCTCTTTTTTCCGGAAATTTCGGTTTTATTTTTGAAGATTTTAGATATCCTCTCCCTTTACTTATTTTAGTGTCTGCTTTTTAAAGGATTCCAATTAGTTTATGGTTGACTTTCATCATTTGAACCAACTATAGATAATGGTTGTGATGTGAATAACTAAATATGGAGATACGAGATGAAAATATTGAAAATTGACCACCTCGGAATAGCTGTCTCAAGTATTGATGAAAAGAAAAATTTTTGGATAGATGCCATGGGGTTAAAACTTTTGGGCACTGAAACCGTAGATGCCCAGAAAGTCACCACTGCCTTTTTACCCGTGGGGGAAAGTGAGGTGGAATTGTTAGAGTCCACGACCGACGATGGGCCTGTGGCAAAATATATCGAAAAAAAAGGGGAAGGCATTCAACATGTGGCTTTCCGGGTGGAAAACATCGAAGAAGCCCTGGCCGAACTCAAGGAAAAAGGGATCCAGCTCATTGACCAGGTTCCGCGAAGGGGGGCAGGGGGTGCGAAAATTGCATTTTTACATCCCAAGGCCACCTCTGGTGTCCTTGTGGAATTGTGTGAAAGAGAAAGTACGTAATCCTTAGGAATTTATATTTCACAGACGAGCGATTGTTTGAACTGATAATTAATAAATTTAGACCGGAGGATAACCATGTCTCAAATGCCCGATATTCAAAAGTGGGAAGAACTTGCCATCAAAGGACTAAGGGGAAAACCCCTTGGGGCACTGACGAAAACGACACCCGAGGGCATTGATACTAAGCCCCTGTATACATCAAAGGATTTGGAGCAGGTAGAATTTATTGACAACCTGCCGGGGATAGACCCCTTTGTTCGGGGGCCCATGGCCACCATGTATGCAGGCCGCCCCTGGACCATTCGCCAGTATGCCGGTTTTTCCACGGCCAAGGAATCCAACGCCTTTTACCGCAAAAATCTGGCAGCCGGTCAAAAGGGACTTTCCGTAGCCTTTGATCTTGCCACCCACAGAGGATATGACTCGGATCACCCCAGAGTCGCAGGAGATGTGGGAAAGGCCGGCGTTGCCATTGATTCCGTTGAAGATATGAAAATCCTTTTTGACCAGATTCCTCTGGATCAGATGTCCGTCTCCATGACCATGAACGGTGCGGTTCTGCCTATCCTGGCTGGTTATATTGTGGCCGCAGAAGAACAGGGGGTTGCCCATGACCAGCTTTCGGGAACCATCCAGAATGATATCCTCAAAGAATATCTCACCCGCAATACCTATATCTATCCGCCCACGCCTTCCATGAGAATTATTTCAGATATTATTGGGTTCTGCTCGGAAAATATGCCCAAATTTAACAGCATCAGCATCTCGGGTTACCATATCATGGAAGCAGGCGCTGATTCCGTTCTCCAGACTGCCTTTACCCTGGCCGACGGGCTTGAGTATGTGAAGGCTGCCCTTGCAACGGGCCTTGATATTGATAAATTTGCCCCAAGGCTTTCCTTCTTTTTCGGAATCGGCATGAATTTTTTCATGGACATTGCCATGCTCCGGGCCGCCCGCTTCTTATGGGCGGAACTCATGACGCAGTTTAATCCCCAAAATCCCAAATCCAAGATGCTTCGGACCCATTGCCAGACTTCTGGCTGGAGCCTGACCCAGCAAGATCCCTATAACAATGTGGTCAGAACCACCCTGGAATGTTTATCCGCAGTTCTGGGGGGTACCCAGAGCCTGCATACCAATTCCTTTGACGAGGCCGTGGGTCTTCCAACGGAATTGTCTGCCAGAATCTCCAGAAACACCCAGATCCTGGTCCAGGAGGAATCCCATATCTGTGATGTGGTGGACCCGCTGGGCGGTTCTTATTATGTGGAAAGCCTGACCCAGAATATCATTGATGAGGTCAGAAAAATTTTAGATGAGGTCGAAGGCTTGGGCGGCATGGCCAAGGCCATTGAGTCGGGCATGCCGAAAATGAGAATAGAAGAAGTGGCTGCCCGTCGCCAGGCCCGCATTGATAAGGGTGAGGATGTAATCGTCGGGGTTAATAAATATAAGATTGAAGATGAAATTCCGATTCCCGTGAGGGAAGTCTCCGAAGATGTCCGAGAAGAGCAGGTGGCAAGGCTGAATCAGATTAAGCAGGATCGGGACGCGGGTGTGGTTAAAAAGGCCTTGGATGATGTTGTAGCGGCCTGCAAAAACGGGGGAAATCTTTTGGAAGCCTGTCTGCCGGCCGTCCGTGCCAGGGCAACCGTGGGCGAGATCTGTGATGCCATGGAAACGGTTTTTACCCGGTTTGTGGCCACCACCCAATGTATTTCCGGGGTGTATGCCCAAAGCGCAGACCCTGAAATCATGGCGGCTTTGAGAAAACGGACCGCTGACTTTGAACGAGATAACGGCCGCAGACCCAGAATCCTTTTGTCAAAAATGGGCCAGGACGGACATGACCGAGGGGTCAAGGTGATTGCAACCGCCTATGCCGACTTTGGTTTTGATGTGGATCTGGGACCCATGTTCCAGACCCCGGAAGAAGCGGCCAAGATGGCCATTGAAAATGACGTTCATGTGGTGGGGGTTTCAAGCCTTGCGGCGGGTCATAAAACCTTGGTTCCCCAGGTGATTGAAGCGTTGAAAAAGGGGGGGGCTACTGATATTAAAGTGGTGGTCGGCGGCATCATTCCCCCGGGTGATTATGATTTTTTGACCCAGGCCGGTGCATCGGAAATATTTGGCCCCGGCACGGTGGTGACGGATTCTGCCAATAGAACTCTCAACATCATAGGTGCATAAAAGAATAGGTGCATAAAAGAATTAAGCGCATCAAATAATCAGGTGCGTGAAAGAATAGGTGCATAAACAAAATGGTATTTAATGACCCGGATGTTTTGTTCCAGGGTATTCTGGACAATAACCGGCGCTTGATTGCAAAAACCATGACCCTGATCGAAAGCAATCTTCCTGCCCATCAGCAGGTGGCGCAACGTGTTATGGAACGGCTTCTCCCCCTGACAGGAAAGAGTGTCCGTTTAGGCATCACCGGTGTTCCCGGGGTGGGGAAATCTACCTTTATTGAAAATTTAGGGGTTTATCTTGCCGATGCAGGACACAGGGTTGCTGTATTGGCAGTGGACCCCACAAGCCAGCGAAGTGGTGGGTCCATCCTGGGGGATAAAACCCGGATGGAACGCTTATCAGCCCATGAAAATTCATTTATACGGCCGTCTCCAGCCGGAGATACCCTGGGGGGGGTTGCTGTCAGAACCCGGGAAACCATGCTGGTTTGTGAAGCCGCAGGTTTCGATGTTATCCTGGTGGAAACCGTTGGGGTGGGGCAGTCTGAGACACGGGTGGCCTCCATGGTGGATTTTTTTCTGGTGTTGATGATTGCAGGGGCCGGGGATGAACTTCAGGGCATTAAAAAAGGGGTGCTGGAGTTGGCCGACGCCATTGTTATCAACAAGGCAGATGGTGATAACCTCGTACCCGTTGAAAGAGCTCAACGAGACCTTGAACTTGCCATGCATCTAATTTCCTCGGAAACACCCACCTGGCATACTCCTGTTTTGACTTGCTCCTCGGTGATTGAGAGGGGAACCAAAGTCGTATGGGAAACCGTGCTGGATCACAGGCGAAAATTTAAAAAAACCAAGGAGTTTGGCCAACGGCGAAAACAGCAATCCATCCAGTGGATGTGGACCCTTGTGGAGGAAGGACTAAAGCAGCGGTTTAAAAATAATAAGAAAATAAATGACCAGATTCCCCTGGTGTCACACCAGGTTGAAGCTGAAAAAATGTCGCCCTCAGCTGCGGCTGAGCGGTTGCTGTCATATTTGTAATATAATTATTTAAGGAAAGATTAATGAAAATACATGAATATCAGGCAAAGGACTTGTTTCGACGCTACAATGTTCCCGTACCTGAGGGAAAAGTGGCTTTTTCAGTGGAAGAAGCAAAAAAAATAGCTGGCGAGCTGGGTGGTTTTCCCGTGGTGGTCAAGGCACAGATCCATGCCGGCGGCAGGGGAAAAGGCGGGGGGGTAAAGCTTGCCGCCTCCCTGGAAGAGACTGAAACCCTTGCCGAGCAAATTTTGGGCATGACCCTTGTCACCCACCAGACAGGCCCCGAAGGGAAACTTGTGCAAAAACTTTTGGTCGAAGCCGGTCAGAAAATAGAAAGAGAGCTGTATCTAGGCCTCCTGGTGGACAGGGCAACCGCCTCAGTGGTGATCATGGCCAGCCAGGACGGGGGCATGGATATTGAGCAGGTGGCCGAAAAAACGCCTGAAAGAATTATTAAAGTTTATGTGGATCCCCTCATGGGCATCCAGGGATACCAGATCCGGGAAGTCGGATTTGGCCTGGGGCTGCCTAGTGCTGCCATGAAATCCTTCGCCGGGCTGTTGTCCAATCTGTATAAACTGTTTGTTGCCTATGACAGTTCCATGGTGGAGATTAATCCTTTGATCCTCACACAGGACAATGCCGTTTTGGCCCTGGATGCCAAGGTGGATTTTGATTCAAATGCCCTTTACCGGCACAAGGATCTTTTGGAACTTCGGGACCTTGATGAAGAAGATCCTTTGGAAGTGGAAGCCTCCAAGTTTAATTTGAACTACATCAATCTGGACGGCAATGTGGGAAATATTGTGAATGGTGCAGGACTTGCCATGGCCACCATGGATATCATCAAAAATGCCGGGGCGACCCCTGCCAATTTCATGGATGTCGGGGGCGGCGCCAGCGCCGAGCAGGTGGAAAATGCCCTTCGGATCATCCTGGCCGATCAGAAGGTAAAAGCGGTTCTCATCAATATCTTTGGCGGTATCTTAAGGTGCGATATTTTTGCCCAGGGCGTGGTGGATGCAGCCAAAAAAACCGGTATCAATATCCCGGTGGTGGTTCGCATGGAAGGAACCAATGTGGAACAAGGAAAGAAAATTCTGGCCGACGCCGGACTGGACCTGATTTCAGCCCGTGACCTTGCCGATGCGGCCGAAAAGATAGCCGTTGCTGTTGCTAATTAAAGGAGATAATTGTGAGTATATTTGTAAATAAGGACACAAGGCTTCTGGTCCAGGGAATCACCGGCAATGAAGGTAGTTTCCACGCCAGACAATGTATTGAATATGGCACAAAGGTCGTGGCCGGGGTGACCCCGGGCAAGGGGGGCCAAACGATGGACAGCGTGCCGGTTTTTAACACCGTGGCCCAGGGCGTAAAGGAAACGGGAGCAGATGCCTCCTTGATTCTGGTTCCCCCGCCCTTTGGGGCTGATGCCATCATGGAAGCGGCTGATGCGGGCATAAAACTGATTGTTTGCATCACCGAAGGGATTCCCATCCTGGATATGGTCAAGGTCAAAAATTTTCTGGCCACCAAAAGTTGCCGGCTTATCGGGCCCAATTGTCCGGGTATTATAACCCCCGACGAGTGCAAAATCGGGATTATGCCGGGTAAAATTCACAAACGAGGAAGTATCGGTGTTGTTTCCAGATCCGGCACCCTTACCTATGAGGTGGTTGATCAGCTGACAAAGCTTGGGATGGGACAGTCCACCATCATTGGTATCGGCGGTGATCCGGTGAACGGCACCAATTTTATAGATGTATTGTCTGCGTTTCAAGCAGATGACCAAACAAGCGCCATCGTCATGGTCGGTGAAATCGGGGGCAGTGCAGAAGAAGAAGCAGCAGCTTACATTAACGAAAAATTGACAAAACCGGTGGTTGGTTTTATTGCAGGTCTGACAGCACCTCCCGGCAGAAGAATGGGGCATGCCGGTGCGATTATTTCAGGATCCAGCGGTACAGGCGAGGCAAAACTTGCGGCATTCAGAGACAATGGAATCCATGTCTGTGAAAACCTCGGGCAAATCGGCCGGATTTGTAAAGATGTATTTTAGATAACCTTAAGGAGGTTAATTTTGGAAAGCTATACGATTGAATCAAACAAAAAAAAGAGCAGACTGCCGGCACGGCTGGACCTTGCCCAGAGCGGTACAGGGCTTATCCTGGGGCTGTTCATGTGGGTGCATATGCTCCTTGTGGGCAGTGTTATTCTGGGGAAAGGCTCCTTTAATTTTGTGGCAAAGACCATGGAGTTGTCCTTTCTTTCAGACACGGGGCATGGATACCCCATAGCGGTCTTTTTTGCCGTACTCACTATTTTTACCCTGTTTATTCTCCATGCACTGCTGGGGGTTCGTAAATTTCCCATTTCCTGGAAACAGCATCGGATCATGAGAGATCAGATGGTTATGATGAACCACACCGATACCAATCTTTGGTATATCCAGGTGGTCTCAGGTTTTCTTATGTTTTTTTTGGGCTCGGTCCATCTGTATGTCATGCTGACCCATCCGGGAAGCATTGATCCCTATCTGTCTGCAGACCGGGTGGTCTCGGGCAATATGTGGTTTTTATATCTGATTTTGTTGATTTGTGTGGAACTCCACGGCACCATCGGTATTTATCGGCTGTGCATGAAATGGGGTTGGTTTGCGGGAAAAGACGCCCGGGCATCCCGGAAAAAAATGAAAGTGCTTAAAAACAGACTCACCATTTTCTTTTTGTCCGTTGGTGTGCTGGCCCTGCTTGTGTTTATTGTGATTGGTATCAACCATAGAGATCAAGTGGGTGAGCGCTATGAAACCCATGCTGCTGCCGCCCAGACCATTGAGGCCCAGGAAGCCTTGCCGGAAGTTGACTTGGCCCCTGCGGTTGTCGAAGAACCGGTGGTTGAAGTCCATCCTGTGGTAGAAGAATCCGCCGTTGAAGCGGCTCAGGCAGCAGAAGCGCCGGCCGTTGAAGAAGTCCATCCGGTTGATACGGGTCATGACAGCGAGAAACCAGCGGAATAAACACATTAAGATAAGGAAATTTTAAATGAAAGTCATATATACGGATTCACTTATTATCGGTGGCGGCCTGGCGGGCTTGAGAGTTGCCATTGCTGCCAAGCAAAGGGGGTATGAGTCCATCATCCTTTCTTTGATTCCTGCCAAACGGTCCCATTCCGCCGCTGCCCAGGGGGGAATGCAGGCAAGCCTTGGCGCCTGCGTCAAAGGAGTGGGGGACGACGAAGATGTCCATTTTGGAGATACGGTAAAGGGAAGCGACTGGGGATGTGATCAGGATGTTGCCAGAATGTTTGTCAACACGGCGCCCAAAGCCATTCGCCAGCTTGCAGCCTGGGGTGTTCCCTGGTCCAGGGTCCAGGGAGGAGACAGGGATGTTATCATTAATGGTGAAAAAGTCACCATTACGGAAAAACATGAAGCCCAGGGGCTGATCACTGCCAGGGATTTTGGCGGTACCAAAAAATGGAGAACTTGTTTTACCTCTGACGGTACCGGCCATACCATGCTTTATGCCATGGACAACAAAGCCATCCAGATGGAAATTCCCGTCCATGAAAGAAAAGAAGCCATTGCCCTGATCCATGAAGACGGGGTTTGTAATGGTGCCATTGTCAGAGATTTGATCACAGGCGAGCTCATCGCCTATGTGGCCAAGGCCACCACCATCGCCACCGGCGGATACGGACGGCTTTATTCTGTTTCCACCAACGCAGTGATTTCAGAAGGGATCGGAACAGCCATTGCCCTTGAAACAGGGATTGCCACCCTGGGGAACATGGAAGCGGTTCAGTTTCACCCAACTGCCATTGTACCCGTGGGAATTTTGACCACGGAAGGGTGCCGGGGGGACGGCGGGCTACTGCTGGACAAGGACGGCTATCGGTTCATGCCCGACTATGAGCCGGACAAAAAAGAGTTGGCATCCAGAGATGTTGTCTCCCGCCGCATGACCGAGCACATGAGAAAAGGAAAAGGAGTAACGTCTCGTTACGGAGATCATCTCTGGCTGGATATTACGCTGCTGGGCCGCAAACACATTGAAAAGAACCTGAGGGAAGTAAAAGAGATCTGTGAATATTTTCTAGGGATTGATCCGGTGAAAGAATATATCCCGGTGCGGCCTACCCAGCATTATTCCATGGGCGGGGTCAGAACCAAGGCAACCGGTGAAAGCCCCACCATGAAGGGCTTATTTTCAGCCGGTGAAGCTGCCTGCTGGGATATGCACGGATTCAACCGCCTGGGGGGGAATTCCGTGGCAGAAACCGTTGTGGCCGGTATGATTGTGGGCGAATATGTGGCGGATCATTGTGCTGCAAACGCTTTGAAGGTTTCCACCGCTACCATTGAGCTTTTCATGAAAAAGGAAGAAAAGAAAATCACGGATCTTCTGGTCAGAGATTATGGAGAAAATCCCTTTGAACTGAAAACCCAAATGCAAAAAATCATGATGGACAAGGTGGGTATTTTCAGAAATGGTGAAGATCTGGCCCAGGCGGTTGAAGAACTCAAGGTGCTTAACCAACGGGCGAAAAATATAGCGCTTCGCAACCGAATTTCTTCTTCCAACCCGGAACTTGTCGAAGCCATCCGGGTGCCTAAAATGATCAAAATGGCTCAGTGTGTGGCCTATGGGGCTCTTCTTCGAACCGAAAGCCGTGGCGCCCATGCCAGGGAAGATTATCCCGAAAGAAATGATCGGGACTGGTTAAAAAGAACCCTTACCACCTGGACAGATGAGTCTTCCGATCTGCCCGAGGTGGCTTATGAAAACCTGGATGTCATGCGAATGGAAATGCCTCCCGGATCACGCGGCTATGGAGTGGACAATACGGTCCACCATCCGGATACGGAAAAGAGGGTGGCCCAGGTTGAAGAGATCAAAAAGGCCAACCCAACGGCAGACCGACACGAGATGCAGGAGCTTCTCAATCCATTAACCATTCCGGAAAAATTTAAAGGTAAAAATGAGCGTATCGGCAGGGGGTATAAATAATGAGTGATCAGGCAAGAATTTTAAAGTTTCAGATATTTCGGTACAATCCCTTAAAGCCGGGTGACAAGCCCCGAATGGTAACCTACGAAGTCACGGAAGCCCCGGGAATGACTATTTTTATTGCATTGAATGATATCCGGGAAAACCAGGACCCTTCCCTGCAATTTGATTTTGTTTGCCGGGCCGGTATCTGCGGTTCCTGCGGCATGGTGGTAAATGGCAGGCCGGATCTGGCCTGTCGGACCCTGACCTCTAAATTTCCCGATGGCGAAATCAAGCTTTTGCCCCTGCCAGGATTTGAGCTCATAGGCGATCTGTCCGTGAACACGGGCAAATTCATGCGGGCCATGAGCGAGCGGGTAGAATCCTGGATCCATGACGTCAATGCCGATGAAGTTAATTATGATAAATTGGAAGAACGCATGGACCCGGATGTGGCGGATCAGATATATGAACTGGAGCGGTGTGTGGAATGCGGTTGCTGTGTCTCTGCCTGTGCCACCAAACGGATGCGGCCTGATTTCCTTTCTGCTGTTGGCTTCATGAGACTTGCCCGGTATTCCCTGGACCCAAGAGATAAACGAACCGATGAGGAATTTTATGAGATTATTGGGGATGATGATGGGGTGTTTGGCTGTATGACACTACTGGGGTGCGAAGATTATTGCCCCAAGGATTTGCCCCATCAGACCCAGATTGCTTACCTGAGACGCAAAATGGTCCAGGTTAGATAAACGCACTATAAGGATACAAAATGACATTTAAATATGAAACAATGTTTCCCCTGGGACCGGACACAACCGAATATCGGTTGATTAGCAAAGAGCATGTCAGGGTCAGGGAGTTTGAGGGAAACGAGGTGCTCATGGTGGAACCACAAGCCCTGAAGACCTTGTCTGCCCAAGCCTTCAAGGATGTGGCCCACCTCTACAGGTCGGAGCATCTTGAAAAATTGAAGGGCATCATTGATGACCCGGAATCCAGTGACAATGACCGGTATGTGGCGTTGGAATTGTTAAAAAATGCAGTCATTGCAGCCCAGAAAGTATATCCCATGTGCCAGGATACGGGCACTGCCATTATCATGGGAAAAAAGGGACAGCAGGTCTGGACCTGGTCCGATGATGACGAAGAATTGTCCCGTGGTGCCTTTGATGCCTATACCCAAAATTATCTTCGGTATTCCCAGAATGCACCGCTTACCATGTACAAGGAAATGAACACAAACTCAAATCTTCCGGCCCAGATTGATATCGCAGCGGTGCAGGGAGATGAGTATAAATTTTTGTTCGTGGCAAAGGGGGGCGGATCTGCCAATAAAACTTCTCTTTTCCAGATGACAAAGGCCACCCTCAATTCAGAAGAAATTCTGATTGATTTCATGGTGGAAAAAATGAAAGGCCTTGGCACGGCAGCCTGTCCGCCCTATTATATCGCCTTTGTCATTGGTGGTACTTCGGCGGAACTGAACCTGAAAGCCGTGAAACTGGCCTCGGCCCGTTACCTGGATACCCTTCCAACCGAGGGAAGCGAGACCGGCCACGCCTTTCGTGATATAGACCTGGAGGAAAAAGTGTTGCTCCGTTCCCAGGGCCTTGGTCTGGGCGCCCAATTCGGAGGCAAGCATTTTGCCGTGGACATCCGGGTGATCCGGCTGCCCAGGCACGGTGCCTCTTGTCCCATCGGAATTGGGGTCTCCTGTTCTGCAGATCGCCAGATCAAGGGTAAGATTACACGAAAAGGGATCTTTCTGGAACAATTGGAAGAAACCCCTGCCAAATATCTACCGGAAACAGAGCCTGAGATGGCCCCGGCTGTTGAAATTGATTTGAATAAGCCCATGGACGAAATCCGGGCGGAATTGTCAAAATATTCTGTTTCCACAAGGCTTTCCCTGACCGGGAAAATTATTGTGGCAAGGGATATTGCCCATTCCAAGTTTATGGAACGGTTTGAGGCGGGAAAAGGGCTGCCCGACTATATCAAAAATCATATTATCTATTATGCTGGACCTGCCAAAACACCCGAGGGCGAAGCTTCCGGGGCGTTTGGTCCCACCACAGCAGGCCGTATGGACCCCTACGTGCCGGTTTTCCAAAAGGAAGGCGGTTCCATGGTCATGCTGGCCAAGGGAAACCGCACCCAGCAGGTGACCGATTCCTGTAAGGCCCATGGCGGATTCTACCTGGGATCACCCGGGGGACCTGCCGCCCGGCTGGGCAAGGATTTTATTAAAAAGGTCGAGTTGGTGGAATACGAAGAACTGGGAATGGAAGCTGTTTATATGATTACGGTTGAAAATTTTCCCGCCTTTATCATAGTGGATGATAAGGGCAATGATTTTTATGCAGACCTTTTGTAAAAAAAGATAGCAGTAAAAACCCCGGAAAAGAATATTTTCCGGGGTTTTTTTTTGGGATAGTACTCAAACGATAGATAATATTGTTTGAACGTGTTATAATTTGATCCATGATCAATGACGGATGTATGCGCCGGGTGGCCGAAGCAAGAACCCAAGGACGGATACACCTGATATAGGAGAAAAATATAATGAAAAAAAAAATAGCCGCTATCCTGGTAATTCTCTGTTTTTTTGGGATGCCCCTCAGTGCAGATGAGATCAAGTTGAACAATGGAGCGCTTGTGACGGGCGATATCGTTGAATTGGGTGAGGACAACCTTCGAATTGCCACAGTATCCGGAGAAATCTTTATCCCCCGAAACAATGTAGCGTCCGCATTCTTGGGATGGAAAACCCCCTCCTCTCATCCCAAGGAGGACAAGGCCACTGAAATATCGCTTAAAGAGCCGACACCTGCCCCTGATCTGGGAGCCATGGGAGGGGATTTTTGGGAAGAGTAGCGGCATTCTGTCCGGTAAAACAAGGGGAAAAAACAAAGCCGTGACCCGTTTCCTAAGATCGTGACACGGCGATGGATATTCTTCTTTACAAACCCCTGGTTTTCGTATATTTTTATGCGCTTTAAATTAGTGAGCCTTCTTGGAGTCTCATCTTAGACAAGAGCGTATGTTTTTATACCAGGGGGAAATTTATTATGTCTGCTATATTTGGTATTGATTTTGGAACATCCAATTCAGCATTATCCGTTAATATGGATGGGAAAGTCAGGCTGTTGGATGTGGACAGAGAGAATCCCATATCCAATTCATTAAAATCAATCCTTTATTTTTTAAAAGAGGATGGCCAGACAACCTCCTATGTTGGGTATGAAGGGGTAAAGGCCTACATTGAAAATGAGGCAGATGGCCGGTATATGCAATCCATCAAGACCTTTCTTCCGGACACAGCCTTTGACAAGACAAATATTTACGGTAAATCCTATACCCTTGAGGAGTTGATCGCAATATTTCTCAAAGTCATGAAAGAGCGGGGCCAGGAGATAATCAAACAGGAGGTCTCTGATTTGGTTCTGGGGCGGCCGGTCATTTTCTCAGAGGACAGGGAAAGGGATAAGATTGCCCAGGATCGTCTGACCCGGGCAGCACAGATCGCCGGGTTTAAGAATATTTCCTTTCAACTGGAACCCATTGCCGCAGCCCTGGCCTATGAAAACAGCCTTGAAACCGGAACAGAACAGATCGTCCTGGTGGGGGACTTTGGCGCCGGCAGCTCGGATTTTACCATTTATAAAGCCGGGAAAAATGAAGGCCCCACGGCTGCAAGGGATCGCGACATCCTTTCTGTGGGGGGCGTTTATATCGGTGGAGATGTATTTGATTCTGAGATCATGCGGGAAAAAGTGGCCATCCATTATGGGAAAAATGTAGAGGCAAAATCCATGTGGAGCGACAACCTTTTTGGACTGTCCCCCCTTGTTATCCGGAAGCTGATGCAATGGCATCTTATCCCCCAGCTTCGGTTGCCCAGAACCTTGGACAATATTAAAGAGCTCAAGGTCAGAGCAAAATTCCGGGATAAGAAGTTATTGGAAAACCTGGAAAATCTGATCAACGCCAACTACGGGTACCTGCTGTTTCGTTCCATTGAACGGACAAAATGTGAGTTGTCCGAGAAAAAACAATCCCATATTTCTTTTAATGGATATGATATTAGTATTGATGAACTGTTGTCCCGGGAGGAATTCGAAGGCTTTATCAGCGATAAAGTCGCTTCCCTTAACGCCTGTATCGACTCAACCCTGGCCAAAGCCAGCCTGTCCTGTTCCGATATTGATGTGGTCTTTTTAACCGGCGGGTCCTCCTATATCCCGCTGATCAGGGAAATATTTGAAACCAGGATTGGAAAGGATAAAATCCGGAGTGCCGATGCCTTTACCAGTGTTGCCTACGGCCTGGGACTCCAGGGGAATTTATTGGGGTGATCCCGCGTTGGTCCCAAAAAAATAGTTGGCCGGAGTCTAATTGTTTAGATGACTATATCCAGTCCAGCTCATTTTTCATGGTTCGGTACTCCTGTTTGAACCGCTTGACAAGGTCTGGATTTCTGGTGAGAAAAACCTTCACAAATTGATGGTATTGCTCGTTGGCGGTGTTGTATCGTTTCAGACTTCGGTTCACATTGGTCAGTAATTGGTCATAGCTGGTCCTGGCGGCCTGGTCTTTGGCCTCAAGCCGTCTAAAATGGGTGGCAGAATAGTCCAGCCATTTTTTTAGCACCTGGAAATATTCGTCAATGGCTTGTCGCTTTAAAGAAAGCGGCTGGCTTAAGAGATCCCTGACACTCATATAATGGTATAGATTTTCTTTTTTCAGCTTCCGGGAATTGTCATTGATAAAGGCAATATAGGCATAAATGTCTTGATTGGCCCGCCTAAGGGTTTTCTCACTGCCCTTTATAACCGAGATGGCCTCCTTCATTCGGCCAGCCGTATTAAGCCGTTTCATATCAGCGATTTTTTCCAGTTCATGCTCCAGGTCCACAGCAGAGGATTCCAGACGGCCCAGGTAAATGGATATCCGTTTTTCAAGCCGTGATTTTGGGGAGGACTCTGTGCAGGAAAATAAAAAAAGCAGACTCACCAGGCACATCAGCACCATGGACAGGCGTGCTGAAAATCTTGTTATCCGTGGTGAGCCTTGCGAAACGTAAGGGGCTGGGGACAGACATTCTTGTTCGGCGTTTGGTTGGACCATATCAACAGGGTTCAAATTAAATTGTTCCTTAAAACAGTAAGGACAGCCATAAATCGTATTTACCCAAGGGTATCTATTTGCATACGGATATCCGTTAATTTGTAGACAATTTGATTATTTTTGAAACCGTATCTTTTTTTTTGCCCTGGGTAAAGTTTTTTTTTGGGAGGGAAGTGGGAAACGGCTAATTTTTTTTACAGATTGCCGGACAGCGTCAGGATATTTTTGTTAATGGCGATATTAAGATCTGGGTTGAAATATTCATGGTGCCGGGGTTCAAAGGGGAGAAAAATAAGACGGGTTTCTCTGGGAACAACCCTTGCCTTGGAAAGACCGGGTAAATGATCTTTTAAGGGCCGTACCAGGGAGGCCAGGGTGATTTTTATGCTTTGGATGGCTTCCCCTGGGGGCAGGGTGATGGGCAAGTGAATATTTTTTCTAATTTTTTTTTCAAGGGGCGGATCCGGCTGGGCAATGGCAAACTGGGTGGTGAGTCTCAGGAAAACTTTCGGCTGCAATTTAAATGCAGGTGTCCAAAAATACAGCGCCTGATGCTCCCATTCCGGCTGAATGGCCTTGGGAAGGTTTCCCATGCGAATCAGGTCTGCATAGGTTTCCATGGCAATGGGGGGGATATCAGCCTTTATCTTCCAGAAAGGAATCATGACATCATCGGGTTGTTTTGGTTTTGCAGATTTGTATTTAATCTTCCCAAGTTTGTTACCCCTTGTTCTCCAAAGGGTTTGGCAATTTCTACAGACCAGCACAAGGGAATTAAAATGGCCTTCCAGGTTCCAGCCGCAGTCAGGGCAAATCCCTGAAACAAAAACCGTCTCTTTTTCCGGGCGGCACAGGTCTAAGGATTTTATATCCATATCCCCGGGTAAAACTGCCTGGATGGGGGTGTTCAGGATGCCGTCAAAAAAGCGGTCTTTATGAATATAAAAAGGGGAATAGATCAGGCTTCTAGTTTCACCGATATCTTCCTGGAAAACAGGGGGATTATTTTTTTTGAGCGCTCGGCCTGGTTTGTCCAGGGCCTGGAGAATTGTTTTAAACTCCAGGGGCCGGATAAATTTGCCCTGGGTCTTGTTTGAAACCAGTTTTAAGGAAAGCGCCTGGGACCTGAATCCAAGGGAAAAGGGGATTTTGGGGAGCGCCCCTTCCATAGCCAGAGCAGAAATATCCAGAAATCGGGGTTCCACCCCGGAAAAGTGGCAGGCATACCGGACCCCTTTGAATCGCCAATAGGGCAGGTAAATGATATCATTGTCTGTCGGGGCATCAGCGGAGAGGGGAAAATAATACCGGGCGAAGTTTTTTTGGGCGATACAGGACCGCACCCGGCAGAAGCCGCATACAAAAAAAAGGACCTCTTCCCCAAGGGTGATGGGTGCCCCGCATTGGGGGCATTGATGTTCAACTGTGAAACTAATGTTTTTCCCCGCACTGATTGCAAAAGAGAGCATTACTCAGGTTTTTTGCCCCGCATTTGGCACAGAACAGGGCCTGTATCTCTTTTTGGATTGCCTTGCCGCACCGGGGACAAAATTGGGTCCCCATTGTAATGTTTTTTCCGCAACTCTGGCATTTTTCAAAGATCACCTGCTGGTGGCCGCATTGGGGGCAGAAATTGGCATCCATTGGGATATTATTTTTGCATTCGCAACATTGGGTTGTGCTGGGTGGGGGCGTGGTATTTTCCCCCTGGTTTGACAATTGCCGGGCAAACATACCCGGCAGCATTACCCCAAGCCCCATGCCCATACCTGCCTGGGCTCCGTTTCCGGCAATAGAGTCAGATCCTTCTGCTATTTTTTCCATGGCCATGGCGGTCTTCATCTGCAAAAGCGTGTTCATGTCGTCAAAGACTTCCATTCGGCTTTTGTCGTCAATGGCCTGCTGGACCTCGGGAGGGGGGGTAATGGCGTTGATGTAAAGAGCTGTCAGGGCCAGGCCAAGTTGTGAAAAGTCTTCCTGAATCCTTTTGGCAAGGCCCTTTGCCAGTTCATCATATTGAGCCGGCAAATCAAAGATGGTGGAGATCTTTTCACCGATATAATCATTGAACCTGGAAACCACCACCTGGTTAAGGTATTCACTGATTTCTTCTGTGGTATACACCCCCTGGGTGCCCACCAGACGGTTGACAAAGAGCACGGGCTGGACGATTTTCAGGTTAAAGATGCCGAATGCCCGGAGCCTTACAAGCCCAAGTTCTGTATCCTTAAAGGCCACTGGATCACGGGTTCCCCATTTTAAATTGGTAAAGGTTTTAAGATTTGTAAAATAGACCTCGGCCCGCAGGGGGCTTTTGAACCCCCAGGGAAGGCTGGCCAATTTGGTCAAAATGGGGATATTGGCTGTCTTCAGGGTGTGACGGCCCGGACCAAAAGCACCCACGGCCTTCCCGTTATAGAAAAAAATAGCTGCCTGGCTCTCCCTCACCGTTAATTGGGCACCATATTTGATGTCGGCAGATCCCCGTTCCGGCAGCCGGTGAACCAGCTCCTGTCCGCTTTCGTCAAACCATTCGAGAATTTCTAAAAAAATCAGGTTGTGGGTCCCCATTGGAAATCTCCTTTCTTGAATTAGCACGCTCGCGCGCGGGCTTTTAGCATTTAGGCGCTAGCGGTTAGCTAACGCCTAAATGCTAATTTATAGACTACCTTATGCTGATGAATAAAGGATAAGCGTCTTTTGCAAAATTATGTTTTATTTTGACAGTCGTCAACTAATATCATGGATTTGTGTAAAGTAATTTTCAAGACTTGCTTTTTGACCGCCTGGCAATTATTCTGGTATAATTAGAAAATGAGATATGGTTTTATGGATTTTCAGGAGACAAGGAGCTGCGATGGCGACACGAATGGAAAAAGACACCATGGGAGAGATCCTTGTTCCGATAGATTGTTTATGGGGCGCCCAAACCCAGCGGTCTTTGGAGAACTTCAAAATCGGTGAGGAAACCATGCCCTTGGGGCTTATCCATGCATTTGGAGTTTTAAAAAAAGCGAGTGCCATGGCCAATGCTGACTTTGGCCTGCTTTCCAGGGAAAAAGAAACATTGATCTGCCAGGTCTGTGATACCATCATACAAGGCACCCTCAATGATCAATTCCCCTTGAAGGTGTGGCAGACAGGATCCGGTACCCAGACCAACATGAATGTCAACGAGGTCATTGCCAATAAGATTCATGTATTGTCCGGCAAACGATTGGGGCAGGGTCCATTTTTGATTCACCCCAACGATGATGTGAATAAATCCCAGTCCTCCAACGATGCCTTTTCCACAGCCATGCATATTGCAAGCGTTAAGCAGTTAATAGATCACACATTGCCCAGTCTGGAACGTTTGTGCCAGGGGCTTGCTGAAAAAAGCCGTGCCTGGGAATCCATTGTTAAAACCGGTAGAACCCATTTTATGGATGCGGTTCCCCTGACCCTGGGCCAGGAGTTTTCCGGTTATGCCGCCATGGTGGAACATGGGGTCCAAAATTTGAAAGCCAGTCTGGCCCATCTGTTTGAGCTGGCCCTGGGGGGAACAGCCGTGGGCACCGGCTTGAATAGTCCCGTAGGATTTGATGTAAGGGTTGCCGGGATCATCGCAGAGCTGACCGGGTATCCCTTTGTGACGGCAAAAAATAAATTTGCCGCCCTGGCCGCCCACGATGCCCTTGTGGCGTCCCATGGGGCTTTGAAAACCCTGGCGGTTAGTCTGATGAAAATTGCCAATGACATTCGCATGCTGGGATCAGGGCCTAGGTGTGGTATTGGAGAACTGATTCTGCCAGCCAATGAACCGGGTTCCTCCATCATGCCGGGCAAGGTCAATCCCACCCAGACAGAGGCCATGACCATGGTCTGTGCCCAGGTCATGGGCAATGATGTGACCGTCAATGTCAGCGGGGGGTCGGGTCATTTTGAGCTCAATGTGTTCAAGCCGGTGATCCTTTATAATTATTTGCAGTCGGCACGGCTGCTGGGGGATGCGGCTCTCTCCTTTTATGAAAATTGTGTTAAGGGACTTGCCCCCAATCGCCGGGTGATTGAAAATCATCTGGCCCAATCATTGATGCTGGTGACAGCGTTAAACACTGTTATCGGGTATGATAAGGCAACCATGGTAGCCAAGAAAGCCCATGGAGAGGGGATTACCTTAAAGCAGGCGGCCCATGATCTGGGCCTTGTGGCACAGGAAAAATTTGATGAGTTGGTGGATCCGGGTAAGATGATCGGCCCCATGGAATAATACCAAAGGTGTTGTTAGAACATGGGGCTGGAGAAAAATAATGATAGCGGGAGGAAAAAAAATGGACCACACGGTTACCCTGTTTAAAGCATATCCATTTAAAGAAGGCCAGAAAATACGGATTGAAGATTCCCCTCGATCCGGGGATTGGGAAGTCATAAAGGTGACAGATCATAAGGTCTCCCTGCGCTGTCCCATTTCAAAAAAGGAGATGGTCTGGAGCCGATTTTGCTATGTGGCAGAGGAAACGCAGATGGCCTGGCCACAGGTATAGCCACCCTATCTCATATTAAGTCAGATCATATCAGGCCAGATCATATCAGATCAGGCAAAAGGAAGGCGCATATGGAAGTCATATTGCTCATGGCCATGACCCTGGATGGGAAAATTGCAAGGGATTCCCTTCAATTGGTGGATTGGACAGGAAAGGCAGACAAACAATATTTTGTCCGACTGACCCGAAAGGCAGGTGTTGTCATCATGGGATCCAAAACATTTGATACCATTGGCAAGCCTTTGCCGGGCAGAAAAAATATTGTGATGACCCGGAATTCTGACCGGAAAAGTCAGGATGAGAATCTGGTTTTTACAGATCAGTCGCCGACACAAATCATAAATTCTCTAGGGGAAGAGGGGTTTGAAAGCGTGGCCCTGATCGGCGGTGCCATTGTCAACTCCCTGTTTGCCAGGGAGAACCTGATCACCCAGATCCATGTGACCTTGATACCGGCATTGTTTGGCAGGGGGCTCTCCTTGTTCAGGGATTCCCTGGATGTTAAACTGGAACTTGTGGAAAACCGTGAAATCGAGAAGGACCATCTGCTCCTGGTCTACCGGGTGATCCCATGATAAAAAAGAGGACACAAAAGAGGACACAAAAGAAAAAAAATTTTCTGGTCCGGCTTATTGAATGGATTGCAAAGGGAAATAAAAAAGCCATACAAAAGGGGCAGTGCAAGTCTTGAATCAAGAAAAAATAAGGGATCCGTCTGATCCCTGTGCCAGGCAATAAAATGAAAAATTTCTTGAATCTTCTTGTAAAAAATATATACTTGCCGATGAAAACACCGGGCGTATCCAGCCCGGGGGAACCCTAATAAATCGGGGATTTTTTTAATACGTTTGGTTTTTAATAAAACAGGCAATAGGCGATAGATATGAGTACAGTAAAAGGATTGCTGCAGAAAATTAATTTTATCGAAGCAGACATGGAATTGCACAAGCAGATTCTTTTTTCCATTCCATCGGAGAATAAGACTGAGATGGAGAAGGTGGTGAGTACCATTGCAGATCTCAAGAACCAGATTCGTGACCTGAGAGATCAAATCAAAGAGATGGATGAAGATGAATACAATAAGATCATTGCCATTGAACAGGCCGCAGAAACGTTTCGTAAGATCGCCATGGATAAAAAATTTGTACAGGTCAATACCCTGAATGAAGATCGCCAGTGTTTTATCACCTTTAATGACGGCACAAGGCAAGACTGCCTGGTGGCGGCAAAGGAAGAAAACGGAAATTGGACGGTTCTGACCATTGAGGGCAAAACCAAAGAATACCCGGGTGGCCTGGTCCAATAATACGGATCAGACCCTTTAACCAGGGATGCCCGACAAAGACAGATTCCCATGTGAATTTATAAAAAGGAGAAATGTTTTGGAAAAAAAACGATATTTTCCCACCCCGGGACGGATCTTCTTGGCAGCTGGAATTTTACTCATGGCCTCCCATGTGACCGCCGCCCCGGCTAAAAAATTTGATCTGGACCGGTTTATCGCACCTGACACCTGTGGCGGCTGCCATTGGGCGATACAGGAGCAGTGGACCCATTCCATGCATAACCTGTCCCACAAGGACCCGGTATACAACCGGGTGGCCAAATTTTTGCGCCAGGGACTCACCCGGGCCGGGGAAATAGAGGAAGCCGAGTCCTGTGTTAAATGTCACACCCCGGTGGGGGTGATCACGGGATTTCCGGATAAACTTTCCGATGACCTGTCCAAGACCCCCCAGATCGCCACCCAGGGTATTCAATGCGATTATTGCCATTCTGCCGTGGACACCACCCGAATGTACAACAATGGGTTGGTCCTTTCCCCTGGCAATGGCGAAGATGATCCCGGGGTGAAATACGGCCCCTTTGATGATTCTGAACCGGATTTTCACGAAGCCGCCTATTCCAAGCTTCACCAAAGTTCCGGGATCTGCGGCACCTGCCACAATGTAAAGCATGTGGCATTTGGGACAGATCTTGAGACCACCTATACGGAATGGGAAAACAGCCCCTACAATGATCCGGATCCTGAAAAAAGAGTCACCTGCCAGGGCTGCCACATGTACCAACGCCCCGGAATCCCGGCTACCGGTTCCACGGATCGGCCGAAGAATCCCGGGTCAGCCGCCGAGGACAGTGTGGAAAGGCCCCATATTTTTACCCATTATTTTGTGGGGGCCAATACCTTTGTGCCCGGGCAATTCGGTGATAAAGACAAACAGGCGCTGGCAGAGGCACGGCTCCAGCATGCAGCACAGATTTCCCTTAACACAGAGAAACTGGCCAAGAAACAATTGGATGTGATTGTGACCAATTCCGGTGCCGGTCATTCAATCCCCACGGGGGTGGGGGATTTAAGACAGGTATGGCTTGAGATCAGTATCCAGGATGCAGACCAGAAGGTTGTGTTCCAGTCCGGTTTTTTGGATAAAAAAAATCAATTGTCCGAAGGTGCCATTATCTTCAGAACAGTCCTCGGGGACGGCAAGGGCAATCCCGTGGTGAATCTGGCAAAGGCAAAACAAGTCCTTTCTGACAACAGGATTCCTGCCAAACAAAAGGTGACCCAAACCATTTCCCTTGATTTTGTACCCACTAAAAATTTTGTGATAACGGCCCGGCTTTTGTACCGGGGAATGCCCCAGAAAATTTTAAATATGATTCCGGGTGATCCCCTTGGGCCTCTGCCCGTGGTGGAGATGGCAAGGGCTGCCCAAAAAATTTAAAAGGGCCAGAAACTGTTATCTTCCCAGATCCTTGCCATGAGGGAATCCTGGATCTCCATAAGTTTTTTGAGATGGGTTTTTTCCCAGACCGACAGCCATTGGTAGAGCTTTTTTTCTTCCGGGTCTGTGGTTTCCTGGGCCCGCTTTGCATACAAATTAACCGCCTTTTCTTCAAATCCAATGGCCGCGGTAATGGCGGTTGATTCAAAACCAGCAGCATTGATATTTTTTTTTACGGCATCGCTGAGAATATCCGGTGCTGTTACCGCACTGGCGTCATTTTCAAACCCGCCGGCCATGAATTTTCCGTTTTTCATGAAGGCTTTGAATTGTTTCTCAAGGATATCCATGTGTTCCTGCTCGTCTTCCACAAGGCTCTGAAAAAACGCTTTTACATCTTTGTTTTCCGCATGGGCTTTGGCTGTTTCGTAAAGGGCTTTGCCCTGACGCTCCATGAGAAAGGCGCTTTTTAATATGTTCAGGGTGTTTGATTTATCCATGGGCATATCTCCTCGGGGGTAAAGGTAAATAAAAAAAGAGTACATCATGTTTGTTCGCATTTCAAGCGAACCTAGATAGAATATAAAAAAAATACGATTGGTCTTTATGCAATTGCAATATAAATGGAAGTTTTATAGGGTGGCGTTAAATTTTAACTATATTTGAACTAAATTTGAAATAAAGGAATAAAAAATAAAATGGGAACCTTTGATATTGTCGTGATCGCAGTGGGCCTGGCAATGGATGCAGCTGCTGTGTCCCTGGCTGCTGCGGCATCCGGTTTTGCGAAAGATGGCCGGGCTGTTTTCCGGTTGGCATTCCATTTCGGGTTGTTTCAGTTTATCATGCCGGTGGTTGGCTGGTTTTTGGGGGTGGGGTTTGTCTCCTATCTCAAGGCCTTTGATCATTGGATTGCCTTTGGCCTGCTCTTGTTCGTGGGGGGGCGCATGATTCTTTCCGGCATGGACAGTTCACAAAACCCTCTTAAAAATGATCCCTCCCG
Source organism: Desulfobacteraceae bacterium (assembly GCA_016743945.1). Classification (GTDB taxonomy): domain Bacteria; phylum Desulfobacterota; class Desulfobacteria; order Desulfobacterales; family Desulfobacteraceae; genus NBML01. The sequence continues at coordinate 22,249 of JADGFI010000024.1, read as the reverse complement.
GGGCATGACCATGGTGATGCTCAGCATTGCCACCAGTATTGATGCCCTGGCCATTGGCTTAAGCCTTGCCATGATGGAGGTCGATATCTGGTATCCCAGCGTGATAATCGGCATTATTACCGGGTGCCTGTCTCTTCTGGCCATCGGTATTGGAAAACGGCTGGGCGTTTTGTTTGGCAAACGCATGGAGATTGTCGGTGGGTTGATCCTTGTTTTTATTGGATCAAGAATACTTTTCCTTGAATTTTTTGCCTAGTCCCAGGTCCACATGATCCAGGTCCATGTTGTGGAAAATTTTAAATTTTTTTTAAAAAATGAGGTCCCATGTTAACATCCGAACTTCCCTTTTTAAATGATCCCGAGGGCGCTGATCTGCCCTCGGGTCTGCCCCGGGTAATTGATGCCCACGTCCATATTTTTCCGGACAAGATATTTTCTGCTGTCAGGAATTGGTTTGATGCCCATGCCTGGAAGATTCGCTACCAGGAAAAAAGTGCTGATGTGATCGCTTTTCTTCTGGACCATGGGGTGAGCCGGGTAGTGGCCCTGCAATATGCCCATAAACCGGGGATTGCCAGGTCATTGAATCAGTATATGAGTGACACTTGCCAGGCGTTTCAAGGCCGGGTCCTGGGCATGGCGACGGTCTTTCCCGGAGAAAAAGAGGGGGTGGCAATTTTGGAACAGGCCTTTGATGAGGGCCTTGCCGGCGTTAAACTCCATGCCCATGTCCAGTGTTTTGATATGAACCAGCCGGAGATGACACCCCTTTACAGGGTCTGCGCCCGGGAAAACAAACCCATGATCCTGCACGTGGGCCGGGAACCCAAAAGCGATCACTATCTTTGCGACCCCTATGAGATTTGCCGGGCAGACAAACTTGAGAAAGTTTTAAAAGCCTATCCCACCCTTAAAATCTGTGTCCCCCATCTGGGGTTTGACGAGATTGATCCCTATAGGGCTTTAATTGAAAAATACGACAATCTCTGGCTGGATACGGCCATGGTGTTGACGGATTATTTTCCCCAAGGAAATCGGGTGGGACTTGAAACCTATCGCATGGACCGAATCATGTACGGGTCGGATTTTCCCAATATTCCCTATGCCTGGGACCGGGAACTTTTGTGGCTCAGGAACTCATCCTTGTCCCGGGAGGATCTTGAACAGGTGTTATACAAAAGTGCTGAAACCTTTTTTGATCTGACGCTTTGAAACCTGACATTTCTGGTTTCCCTTGACATTGATGATTACCCGAATTAAAAGAACCCAGTCCGTGGCAGATTGTTCCGTTTTGCAAGGAATTTATTTTGGAACCACAGGGAGTTGAGATGCTCTGCGCCGGGCCCAAGGCCGTCACAGGCCGGATGATAATCAACCCAAGGGAGACTTTCGTATAGTGGAAAAAATAGATGTTTCACCCGATTGCGGCCTGTATCGCATGACGGCCAACAAAAATATAGAAGAAATTATTGCCACCACCCCTGAGACAAGAGCCATTTCAAACAACCCCAGGGTAATGGGGCTTGAGTATACCCATCGCCTCCAAAAAGCCTGTACAAAGATTCTTGCTAAGCTTGCCGCCAACAAATTAACCTGCCTTGAAGAAACACAAACCATTGTTTTTGATATCTTGAGGGGGGGGCTGAACTTTGGTCTCAGGGAAGCCCTTGGCAATGCCTTTGGCTGGAATCGGCACGGGTGCTCTTTTATTTCGGCCCAGAGAGCGCGGCAGGATGATTCTCCGGAACAATGGCACATTGTCGAAACAGAGTATTCCAAGGTCTATATGCCCAAAACAGCCAGTATTGTCATCGGGGATGTGGTGGCAACGGGTACAAGCCTTGAACATGCCATGAAGGCCTTGGTGGCCGAAGCCGAAAAACAGGGAACCCGTTTGAGGTCTGTTGTTTTCTTTACGTTTGGGGGGCCCCGGGCCGGTGAAATCCTTGGAAAGATGGATGCCATGTGTCGGGAACGTTTTCCCGGTTATGAACGGACAACCTTGGTTTATCTGGAAGGGTGTTTTACGGTTCCCCAGCTTGAAACAAAAATTTCAATCAAGATAACCGGAACAGATCTGCTGCGTCTTAATGCGGTAATGGCACCGGAGTTTATCGCTTCCCAATACGAAGACCCCTGTTATCCCATTCAGCGGTGTGCCATTTATGATGCCGGTTCAAGGGCATTCTGGCCACCGGAATATATACAAGACCTGTATGACTATTGGTCAAAGGTTAAAATACTTGCCACCCAGGGCGTCACCTATGCGGCACTGCTCAAGGAAAGATATCCCGGGCTTGATCCGGCGCCCTTTGGGTCTGTGGCCTTAGGAAGGGTTTGCGATGACCAACTTGTCTGGATAAAAGCGCTGTTATAAATATTTTTTGGGAAGGGTTAACAAAAGTCCGCTTTCTGTTTACGCGGACTTTTGTTTCGGTTGTCTGATTGGCCAATAATAGTTATAGGAGGTACTCCAGTTTCAACTGGCGAATAATCTTTTGGGTGGAGTGGCTTCGATTCATGGTGTAGAAATGAAGTCCGGATATTCCTTTTTCCAAAAGTTCCCGGCACTGGTCCAGGGCAAAATTAATTCCCAGGTCTAACACCGCAGCTTTGTCTTCCCCATCAATGGTGTCCATTTTTTGCGCCAGCACATCGGGAATTTTAGTGCCGCATATTTTTGACAGGGCCCGGGTCATTTTCAGGGTATAGACCGGCATGATACCGGGGATGATCGGCACATCAATACCCGCTTTTCGGCATTGCCTTTCATAGTTAAAAAAGTAAGCATTGTCATAAAAATACTGGGCAACCACATACTGGGCGCCATTGTCGACCTTGAGTTTGAGATATTCAATATCTCGTTCAAGGCTTTGGGCTTCCACATGGCCTTCCGGGTATCCGGCACAGCCCAGGTTAAAATCATAGTGATCTTGTATGAATGAAATCAGGTCCGAGGCATGGGCGAAGCTTTTTGGATGGGGAACAAAACCGGTCTCTTTGGGTTTATCACCCCGGAGTATGAAAATCGTTTCAACGCCCCGGGCCTGATATTGGTCCAATACCTTGCAGATTTCATCCGGGCTGAGCCCATATCCTGCAATATAGGCAACACAGGGCAGCATTTTTTCTTTCATTATGGTGTCGATTGTCTGGGCGGAGCCGTCCCGGGTGGATCCGCCTGCACCAAAGGTAACAGACATATAATCCGGATTCAATGGGGCCAGAGTATCAATGGTTTTATTGAAACTTTCAGCGGTTTTGTCATCCCGAAAGGGGAAGAACTCCATTGAAATAACGGGACGTTTCTTCTTGTACAGCTCTGCAACACGCATGGTGTTTATCTTCCTTGTCTGATTAAAATTTAAGTTTTAAAGGGTGAATTAAGGGCATCATCACTTGGTTTTGCTCTTATTCATATAATCGGTAACGGCATCCTGAATGGTCAGGGCTGCCAGAGATGCGCAATGCTGATCCGCTTCAGGCAGCCGGCCAATTAAGCTTAGAACATCAGCGCCTGTGATATCTGCCAGTTCATCCGGGGATTTGCCCAGGGAAAGTTCAACAGCAAAGGACCCGCTGACACTGCTCGACCCACATCCGTCGGTGGTATAGCTGCCTTGTTTGACCTGGTCATTTTCAAATTTGAAAAAAATTTCCATGGTATCACCGCAGGTGCCGACAACACGCCCATGGGCATCGGGATTTTCCATTTTTCCGGCAAACCTGGGGTTGCGCCAGCGGTCAAATCCCTTTTCTCCCATGGCCTCCCGGGCTTCATCAAATATTTGCTCTTGTAAATTATCGAGAAACTGGTCCAGTTGATTCATCAGTCCATCTTCCTTCCGCAGCAACTTCCCGGACCGGCACAATTGGATGCCTGGCCCGGGGATGAGCCGCAGCAGGCCGTATCACCCAATCCCGGCATGCTGTTTTTTACGGGTCCCGAGGCAGATGCGTGGGCCGATACTAATTTTTCCAGGTTCCGGCTGTTGCAAAAATCACAGACAGGGGTGTCGTTATCCCCAAATATGATGATTTCATTGATCTTGTTGCAGTCTTTACAATGGTATTCAAAAATAGGCATGGCCTTTCCTTTCACCGATAGATTTTGCTTGTTTTGCGTCTTCCAAGGATTTTTATCCAATCAAAGATTTAAAAGCAAAGCCCATGCCAAATCAGTAAAATAAATGGCATGTATTTTTTTTGCTTAAATTTCAGTGGATTGTATCGGTATCTTAAAAACCCCGGGGAATTTAACTCTTTGATTGGAAACAAAGGGTCGGAAAATCAAGACCGATAGGTTGCAGTGTTGCTTCGCTGCATTGGTGATTAATAAATTTTTTAGTGGGGATATATTGTCCTTGACATATTATTACGTTGTAGTTATTTAATAGCTACATTATAGTTGTGCCATTTTTGACATAACATATTCGGTCTGCATGAATCGTCAGATGGACAATCTGAACCTTAAGGGAGGTGGCGAATAATGAGATACGCTGAAACAGGATATAATCTGGAAATTGATTTAACCAGGGGCAACATCGAACGGGTGGAAACCGATCCGGAACTGATGAAGCTTTATCTGGGAGGCTTGGGTACCAGCGTTAAGATACATTATGACAGGGTTCCCCCTGAAACCAAAGCGTTTGACCCGGAGAATCTGTTGATATTCAGCACAGGACTCCTCTGCGGCACGCCCGCTTTCAGCGCCAACCGCACCCTTGTCAGCTTTATTTCCCCCCAGACCGATTTGCTGGCATATCCGATGATGGGGGGATTCTGGTCGGCGGAATTAAAGTATGCCGGGTATGACAAAGTCGTTGTTCGCGGCAAGTCTCCGGAATTGATTTACATATGGATTCACAATGACAAGGTGGAAATACGCTCTGCCGCCCATTTAAAGGGAAAAGGCGCCATTGAAACCCAGGAACTGATAAGAGAAGAGCTTGGGGATCCCAATGTCCAGGTGCTTGCCATAGGGCTTGCCGGTGAAAACAGATGCTTCACCGCATCCATTGAGCAGTCCAGATCCAGTTCCAGCCGGGGGGGCGGCGGCGCTGTTTTGGGAGATAAAGGGATAAAGGCGGTGGCTGTTCGGGGGACAAAGGCCATCCATCTTGCCCAGGGCGCTCAGTTCATGGAGGTAATGAAGGGAATTTCCGAATATATCAGTTTTCGCAATTCAAATCCCATTCCAGAGGTAATGCCCATCCTGTCCGGGATCGGATCTCCCCAGATGATGAAACATGTCGATGAAAAATGGCATACGGAAAGTTTTGCCTGGGGCAATGCCCGGACCCGCAGGAGAGATTTCTGGACCCCAAAGATAGAGGAGAGCTGGCGAAAGAGTCAAACCGATGCCATCAAGCGGTTCATCAGCTGCTTTAATTGCCCCCAGCAATGCGGGGCATTGATCTCCCACGAAGATGTCCCCAATTATATGATAAAATGTTTTTCCAAACTGACCTATGCAATGGCCGCCTATGTGGATGATCTGGATTTTACCTGGAGAATCTGCAAGCGCGCTTTTGAGTACGGGCTGGACTCATTTTCCACCCCCCAGATTCTGGCCTTTGGTGTTGAACTTTATGACGCCGGTATCTTGACCGATACCGATTTTGAAGGTTGCCCCAGCGACAATGAAGGGCGATTTTTCTGGTTGCTTGACAGGGTTGCCAGAAGGGAAGGAATCGGAGATATCCTGGCCGACGGCACCTATTGGGCAGCCCGCAGGATCGGCAAGGGAGCCGAAGCCTTTGACCATAATACCACCAAAAAACATGAACAGATGAACATCAAGTTGGGAATGCTGGATCCCCTTTATTACCTGATGTATGCCACCAACGAAAAAATCAGTATCACCCAGATTGAAGGCAATTGGCCCCAGGCAGCCTTTCCCACAAAAGAAATGAGAGAAAGCTTTGTAGCGGACTGGCCCCAGTTGCCCAATGATAATTTTAAACAATATTTTATCGACTGGGAACCCCGGGGGGAAAAATCGAACCCCCATTACCCTACTCCCCAGATCGCCTCGGAAATTGTGGACTGGATGGAGATGCTGCACAATATTGATGATGCCCTGGGGATATGCTGCGGCATGGGATCCTTTTGCCTCAAGCCTCCCTATCACATACACAATTATCCCCAATTGGTCTCGGCCGCCACCGGTATGGAGGTGGACAAAGATGCCTTAAAAAAAATTGTCAGCAGAAGCCGGAATCTTCACCGTGCCTTTAACAATATAAGGGGGATGAGCAGGCCCGATGAAAAGCCGCCCCAGGATCATTGGAAACATAGATTTCCCGATTTGGAAGATAATTTGTTAACCCACTATTACACCTTTAAGGGATGGAATCATGAAGGCGTACCCACCCGAGAAACATTGGAAAAATTAGATCTGGCCCATGTGGCAAAAAACTTGGAAGAGAGGGGGATTTTGAAAGATGGCCAAGATTAAAAAAATGATCAAGACAATCAAAATTAATGCGGACAAATGCAATGGCTGCAGAACCTGTGAAGTTGTTTGCTCCGCCTTTCATTCTAAACCGGCATTCTCCAGTATTAATCCTGCAGCCGCCCGTATCCATGTGACCACCCATCGGCTCAAAGATATCTGGCTGCCGGTATTTGCAGGAGAGTACACACCCGCCGAATGCAACGGAAGAGATCAATATATAATCGATGGAAAACAATATGATGAGTGCAGTTTTTGCCGGGCCGCCTGTCCCTCCAGGGACCTGTTCAAAGAGCCGGACACAGGGCTGCCCTTAAAGTGTGATATGTGTGAAGGCCAGGAAAAACCGCTGTGTGTTGAGTGGTGCCTCAACGATGTTTTGACCTTTGAAGAAAGGGAAGAAGAGGTGGATGAACAAATTGAGCAAACTGAGCTGGAGGCGGGATTGAACGCATTGATAGACAGATACGGACTTGAGAGTATCGGGACGACGGTTGCCCGTATCGCCCAGAGGGATTGAAAATGAATAAAGAACAGCTGATGGGGTATGATAAGGCACTGAAACTGACCCTTGAAACAATATCTCCTTTAAGTGATCGCCATGTGGTGGACCTGGCACAGTGTCTGGGCAGGGTTCTCTTTGAAGACCTTTATTCAAAGGTGGACTCCCCGTCCATTGATGCCTCCATGAAGGACGGCTATGCTGTCTTGTCAGATGAAATCATTCATGCAGCGCCTGAAAACCCATTGCAACTAAAGGTCATCGGAACTGCTGCTCCGGGAAATCTTGTCCGGCATCAGGTTGTCCCCGGGACGGCTGTTCGGATTCTCACCGGGGCAAAAATCCCCGACGGAGCCACTGCTGTGCTTGCCCAGGAGTTTGCCGTCTGCACCGGGGAGAACCTCAGGGTTTTCAATACAGCGGAACCCGGCAGAAATATTTTATCCAGGGGTGCCGATACCCGGACAGGCCAATTGATCTCTTCCAAAGGAAGCCGCCTTACGCCCGGCCTGATGGGGATACTGGTGGCAGCCGGGTATGGCAGGCTGCCGGTCCATCGCCGGCCCCGGGTGGCTATTTTGGCAACGGGGGATGAATTGGTGATTCCGGGGCAGCCCTTGCCCGAAGGAAAGCTGTATGCCAGCAATCTGGAAATGCTCAAAGCCTGGTGTCTGGGATACGGCCTGCCCACAACCTTCTCGATTTTGACCGACAATAAGGCTAATATCACTGAAAAAATTAAACACGCCATTGCCACCCATGATGCCGTGATCACCAGCGGCGGCGGATGGACCGGTGACCGGGATTTTGTTGCCGACATCCTGGATTCCCTTGGATGGGAAAAGCGATTTCATTCCATTCGAATAGGTCCTGGAAAACCCGTGGGGTTTGGAATGCTCGATCAAAAACCTGTTTTTCTGCTTCCCGGAGGGCCGCCATCCAACCTTACGGCCTTCTTACAAATTGCACTGCCCGGTCTTTTGAAACTGGGAGGTCACACCAGCCCCTTTTTGCCCCGGATAATGGTGACGTTGCAAAAACGGCTTCAGGGCCGCCACATGGACTGGACTGAATTTGTATACGGAAACCTGGAGACCAGGGACGGCCATACCCTGTTTATACCGCTCAAGCTGACCAGCCGGTTACAGTCCATGGCCAATGCTGATGGCGTCATCGCCATTCCCGAAGGGGTAACATCCTTAGACGCGGGCACAGCTGTTCCGGCACAGCTGTTTTCTTGACAAAGAAATTTTTCCGGGGGGACGCGTTTTGGATCAATGAAAAAACGCAACTTATTTTAACCGTTAAGTGAGGGCTTTTGCATGATTGATCTTAAAAAGACACAAAAGTTGATAGGGGAAGCAACCCCTGTTTTGGGGCGCGAAAGCGTACCGATTCTTGATGCCATGGGAAGAGCCCTTTTTGAGGATATCAGTGTTGTCGAGGATCTTCCGGCATCGGATATTTCAGCCCTGGACGGTTATGCGGTGTGTCAGACATCCCTTTCTGGTGTTTCCCCCTCCATACCCGCACGCCTCCGGGTTATCGGGGAATCCCCTGCGGGAAAGCCGTGCAATGCCATTGTGGGACCGGGGGATGCCGTTCGAATAATGACCGGAGGCCTTATCCCTGAAGGTGCAGATACCGTTGTGAAGCTTGAGGACACAAAAGAAGACAAGGGCTTTGTTCTCTGTGGTGCTGATCCGGGATGGGGAAAAGGGATTCGTTTTCAGGGAGAGTCCCTGAAAAAAGGTGAGGTCCTCCTCCATGCCGGAGACATCATCAGCCCTCTGGAAGTGGGGGCCCTGGCAACGCTGAGGCGTGCCCATGTCTGTGTTTATCGCAAACCCCTTGTGGCTATTCTCGCCACAGGGGATGAACTTTCTGATTTTCATGAACCCGCCTCTCTTGCAAAGACCATGTGCTCGAACCTGTACGCTTTGGCAGCACAGGTTGTGGAAGCCGGTGCCATCCCCCTTATTCTGGGCATTGTGAAGGATGACCTGCCGGCACAGCAAGCCCTGTTGGACGAAGCACTCCAGGCCGATGTCATTATCACCTCCGGTGGCACCTCCAAGGGCAAGTATGACCTGGTTCACAAGGCATTTGCCTCTTTGGGTATGGAGATGCGATTCTCCAATATATTTGCAAAACCCGGCAAACCCACCATCTTCGGAATCATAAGAAAAAAATTGATTTTTGGATTGCCCGGAAACCCTTCGGCAACCATGCTCTCTTTTGACCAATTTATAAAACCGGCCTTGTTTAAAATGATGGGGCTTCACACTGTTTTTGCCGGCAGCACCAGGGGTAACAATGACCCCTTCGCCCACATCGATTCGTTCAACCCTGAACAAGGGGGCAACAAAGAACACCACCGGGCTTCCCAGGTGCCTTTGGGGAACCGCCTGTCTGAAAATGGCCGGCACCAAAAACAAAGGTCGCAAACAAATCTGAGTTCCGGTCGGTTAAAGATCGTGGCCCACTAGATAAAGGCCGCCATGGGAAATTTGCCTAACCTATTATCAACCTGTAAACAAGAGGCATAATAATGAGAAAACAAGCAACTGCTGCGGCATTTAAAACCATACCTGTTGAACAGGCGGTGGGCACCTGTATTGCCCATGACATGACCCAGGTGATACCGGGAGAATATAAGGGACCTGCCTTTAAAAAAGGTCACAGGGTAAGTGATTCGGATCTGTGCCGGTTAATGCGTATGGGAAAAAATAACCTGTATGTCCTTGATTTAAAAGAGGGCCAGGTACATGAAGACGATGCCGTGCTGGAGCTTGCCTCTGCACTGTCCGGGCCCGGCGTAGTTTTTTCAGGGGCGCCTTCAGAGGGGAAACTTGCGCTTCGGGCATCCTATCCCGGCCTGCTCAAGGTTAATATTGACGCCTTGACACGATTTAACCTCTACTCGGATGTCATGTGCGCCTCCATCCACAATAACGCTTGGGTTAAAATGAATCAGGACCTTGCCGCCACACGGGCAATCCCCCTTGTGATCCAACGCAACGATCTTGACCAGGCCATCTGTTTTGCCAGGGAAAATTACCCGATTTTTAAGGTGAAATTGTTCAACCCCTTGAAAGTCAGGCTGATTATCACCGGGGATGAAGTTTACAAAGGGCTTGTCCAGGAACGGTTCAAGGCCATTGTGGAAAAAAAAATAACCGCCCTTGGTGCCAGTCTTGAAGAAAGCATTGTCCTGCCCGATGACCCGGAAATGATCACCCAGTGGATAAACACCTATCTTTCACGCGACACGGATTTAATTATTACCACCGGCGGTATGTCCGTTGACCCGGACGATGTGACAAAAGCCGGGATCCAAGGTTCCTTTGAAACAATCCATTATTCGGCGGCTGTACTTCCCGGGGCCATGTTTCTTTTGGGCTACCATAAAAATACATCCATTATTGGACTGCCTGCCTGCGGGCTCTTCCACGAGACCACCATTTTTGATCTGATCCTGCCAAGACTCGTGGCGGGGGAAAGACCGGGGAAAATGGATCTTGCAAAATTATCCCATGGCGGCCTTTGTTTGAACTGCAAACCGTGTAGGTTTCCGGCCTGCCCTTTTGGAAAGTCAGGATAAATAAGCTTGCCCCTGTTTCTATAGGACGCAGATTTGCTCAGGTTTTAAGCCATAAAAATCTGCATCCTAATAAAAAAACAAGGTGGTTGAAATTAAGTTTTCTGCCCCAAAGAAGTGTCAGATTTTATGTCTACCGGCAAAATATATTTATACAGGAAAATTGAGATTACACCCGCAAGATACATCACTAATCCAAAAATACCGGCGGTTACAAACATTGAGCTGAAAAAATCCCCCATGGAATCCTGAATTAACAGGGCCATGGTCATGGCGAGCGCGCTGTTGCGCAAACCGGTTTCGATTGAAATGGCACGCGTCTGGTAGTTATCGATTCCAAACAATTTTGAAAAAACAATCCCGAGCAGCATTCCCAGCATGGTAAGAATGAAAATGGTAGAGTAGAATACAACACCATAGCGTGCTGTATCCACAAAAATATTTAGATTGCTCAAAATGCCGGCGATGATTAATACAAGCAGGGCAATAATACCCAGGGCGGAAAAGAATGGGGTGGCCTTTTTAGCTGCTGCCGGCCACTTCCAACGAAACAGCATACCGACCATTAAAGGGATAATAACCAAAATTAGAATGGTTTGCACAACTACTTTTACAGGAATTGTGACCTCGGGCATGTTCGCACAATAAAAGGATAGTAACAAAGGCGTAAAAACAAGGGAAAGTACAGTGGAAAAAGAGGTCATTGATATTGAAAGTGCCAGGTCGCCTTTACCATAATATGTCATTAAATTCGAGGTCACACCGCCCGGAGTTGTGGTAATTAAAATTAACCCGACAAAAATAAATGGATACTGGTCATAAAACCCTGTAACACGTCCTAATAACATTGCCAATAAGGGCATAAGCCCAAAAACTAAAATCTGACCAATGATGATCCCCCGGGGTTTCGAAAAGACAAGGGCAAAATCGGCAGTCGTCAGGGTCATACCCATTCCGACCATCACAAAGAACAACATGAGAATGATACAAATTTTGAACAGCCGGTCTAGGAGCAATTGCTCTGGTTTTGCCACCAATTGTGCAAAGGTGTATGTCTCCCCTGCCAAAGCGCCTACCATTGTTTTTAGCTTAAATTTGGTCTTGCTTTCAAAGGCGCTATCCAGATTAAAATAGGGAGAAGTTGAATCCATTTGGTCAATATTTTCAGGAACAGAAAGGATCAGCAACTCACCGGTAAGCTTTCTCACCAGGTAAACACTTGATCCTGGTTGAGAGGAACCTTCTCCTGCTTTCTTAACGATTCTCAAATTACCTACAAATTCACTTTCTGAAGCATTTCCCCATTCTATCTTTCTGGCTTCTAAATTGAGGTTTTCCAATAGAACGGAATCTGTTTTGCCTGCAGCGTTTGTGAGTCTTTCGTAGGTAGCCTCCCCAGGGGTTGCATTCGCTATCTGAACAAATGGTGCAGCAACAAGCAGCAAAAATAAAATAGGCACGATGAGACACGATTCAATTTTTTTCACTTTTCCCTCCAGAGCGCTGTTTAAAATTAGAATTCCTTCAATTGTTAACCTTCTGTTATCATTAAATCAATCAAAATCGCGATTCGTGATATTTCCCCGTTGTCGCCAGGGTTCATTTTTTCCCTTTTCCCCGGCAAATCTTTCCCCCCAAGACAAAGGAATAATCACAGTGCCCCCATTGAGCAGCAGTTTACGTCCGGCATTGAACTTGCTTACAACTATCACCAGACAAACAGCACAAGGCGGTCAATGTCAATGCAAACAGGCAGAAGGAAACACAAAAGGAGAAACCATGGATATCAAGCAAAATATAAATTCTCAAAAATCAGCCATTGATCTTTCAAATTTTACTATGAACAAAAACCTTCCGGGCAAAGGGACAACCCCACCACCGCAGACGGGCAGCGAAATCTCTACAACCCCCTTTAACGCATCCACTGTCAACCTCTCCAAAGAGGGACGGGCAGCATCTTTAATCGTCGACTTTAATGCAACCGCTGATAATTTTTCAAAGATAAATGCACTCGGGGACTCGGAATACTTCCCCAGTGCCCATGCCACCATCTCCTATGAAAATGTAAAGAACCTGTTGGATTAAACCTGACGGACAGGGTGGCCTGGGCCTTGCGTAGGACATGGCCCAGGTGCATGAAGATTCCATTTCCCTACAGATTTTTTTGTGAGGGGTGCTTGGAATTTTTACGTAAACATCTTTGATTGTCAGTGAGGCGCCTTCGATCAGCAGCGGAATCTGCATGTGGTGAAAAATGCTTGGCTCCTTTGGTTCATTGGATTGACCTGTTCTTCATGTTTTTTTAGCTCAGATCTTTTCACAAAGGGCTTTAAAGTTGATCATTTGCTTACGCATCATGATAAGGTCACCAAATTCTTTGACCGATTTCAAGCTGAGCAAGCCCTGGTATTAATTTTTGAGGACTTTTCCGGCCGAAATTGTCGATCCAGTCATAGCTGTAGGGTGCAACCCTCATCTGGCAAATCCATTGAAAAATAATTTCAGGTTCAGCATGGATGGTTATCCCCCGAAACCAGGTATTAGAGAAGGATTCCTTGTATCTGTCACATGGAAATTCAAGGCAGCGTTCATGGGAAGCAACACCCCAATTATTATAAACTGACTTCAGTTTGATAAAACTCCATAATCGATTTGTTAGCGTTAATGATTAACAGCTTTAGAAAAAATATTTATTACAATCACACCCGAGATAATTAACCCCATCCCGATAATTGCGGGAATATCCAGAGTTTGTTTATAAAATATAAAACCAACCATAGCGACCAGTACAATGCCGAGACCAGACCAAACTGCATATGTAATGCCTATTGGTAAAACTCTGAAAACAAGCGTCATAAAATAAAATGCAGTGCCATACCCAACAATAACAATCATTGTCGGTATTATTTTAGTAAATTCATCAGATGCTTTTAATGCACTTGTTGCAGCGACTTCTGCAATAATTGCTATCGTTAAAAATAAATATGTCATTTCTCTCTTTTGTGTAAATTTAATAATTAATCAACCATTGGTTCGTATAGCATTCATTTTTTCATGATACCAGCTTTCGATGCTTTTAATTGTCGCTGAACATTACCCCATCTTTTCCAACACCGGATCATACCATCCGGTTAAAACCAGAAAAATTAATAATTTCTTCCTCGGAATAATACCGATGATCAGCCATGAATAAGCACATCAATTTTGTGCTGACGTACCCCATCAGGTAAAGGTTATATCGCTAATACCTCCATGAAAAACAAGCAAACTCTTATTCCTTTGAAAGGTTTATAAGTGTTTAAAAACTCAAAGGATTTAAAAAATAAAATTTCCTAAGATTGACTTTATTAATTGCCCTTTATATAAACAATAAGTCAAAAAATGCTTACCATATCGGGCTGCGATATTGTAACCTACAGGGCGGAGCTATTCCAAACAATTTTCCTCACAGATCAAGGGGACTTTTGGTTTCCTTGATGGTCCTGGATTTAACAGTATGGGTATAAATCATGGTGGTCCTGACATCACTGTGCCCCAGGAGTTCCTGGATGGTCCTGATGTCATAATTGGCTTGGAGCAGATGACTTGCAAAACTGTGGCGTAAGGTGTGGGCGGTTGCCCGCTTGGTCAATTGGGCCCGTCTTACCGCAGACTTAATGGCCCTTTGAACATGACGGTCGTGAAGATAAGCCCGCCGATATTCACCTGCTTCAGGAACCCATGTCAACTCTTTTGCAGGGAAAAACCACTGCCAGTGAAACTCTTGTCCGGCATTTTTATATTTTTTCTCAATGGATTCAAACATGAACGCACCCGCAGTTTCCGCTTGAAGATCCTGTCGGTGTATTTTTCTTACCACCTCAATTTGCCGGTCAATTTCCGGCATGATCGTTACAGGAAGAGGCAGAAACCTTTTGTTCCACTGCAAGATACGTAAGGAATAGTTTGACATCTTCAACTACCAGCACCTCAGGCTGCTTATTTTTTAAATATTTTTGAAATTTCCGGACCCAGTTACTGTATGCCTTATATGTTTTAGGAGAGTAGTGTCTAACCTTGATTTCATTACCCAGCTTTTCATAAATCGGTTTCCAAGCCTCATGAAAATTTTTATTGCCTGAAGCATAAGAGGCGGTTCTCTCCCGGGCAGAGGGGATAGCAGGTCGATGTACCAGCCACTCCGGGCGGATATCATAAAGCTCAAAATAAACAAGAACACTGTGATAGGCCTGTTTTTGAAGAGGTTCTGACTGATTTTTTTTTCTCAGTTTGTTGATAAAATCAGGCAGGCTGTCAGTATTTCGAGGATCATTTTTGTGTTTATCGCAAAAATCAAGATAGTATCGCAGCCATTTCCGGTAAAATAGATGGTGATTCGGAGAAATACCTTTTGCGCTTAACCTTTCATCAAATTGTTTCAACAATTCTGGTGGTATTATTTTCATCATGATATCCAATTTAAGATATCACCCGTATATGAATGATATACGGTTAAAAAAATAAGATATTTTGCAAATATTGTCAAATATCAATTATTTCTGAATGATATCCGCACCCGCATATCCCAACTATCCGGGTCCGGTCAAGTACTTGTTCTCCAAAAAAAATATGAGATGTATTTTTTGTAAATTACCAAGCAACGAAAGCGTATCAAAAGAACATATTGTTCCAGAATCCTTAGGTAATGTTGAACATATTCTTCAACCGGGATGGGTCTGTGATAAATGTAATAATTATTTGGCGTGTAAAGTGGAGGCCCCATTTTTAAATTCTTGGTACGGGAGGAACTCCCGTTTCGAAATGAGAGTTCCAAGTAAGCGTAAAAAGATCCCACCTGCGATTGGATTTCATACACAAAGCCGATCAATGATTGATTTGCACATCGATAAAGAGGGAAATTACGGAATTAGCTGTACAAAAGGCAAGGAAGAGGATCGCTTTGCAGAAACCATAAAAAAAAATACTCATGGATCACTATACATCCCTATTGCGGATTTACCACCAAACGACTATGAAACAGCGATATTTATTGGGAAAATAGCCTTAGAGGCGATCGCTACTCGTGGTATGGATATTCCCGGTTGGAATGACGAGATAGTAGAAAAAAAGGAACTTGATGAATTACGCGACTATGTTCGTATGGGTAGTCCCAGCTTATTATGGCCGATTAACATAAGGCGAATTTATCCTGCAAACTTTCATTTTTTAGATCAAGAGCACCCTTCACATGAAGTTCTACATGAGTGGGATATTCTAACTATCCCAGATATACCATGGCACGAAAAGACAGAATTCTATGTGATTATAGCTATTTTTGGTGTGGAATATTCCATTAACCTTGGTGGGCCAGAAATTGATAAGTATCAACAATGGTTATTGGATAATAACAATCAAAGCTTTTTGTATATGAAAAACAGAGCAAATAACAAAAATACAAAATAAAAAGAAGATATCTTTAAATAAGGAAAAATGAAAACTCAAATTATAAATGAGAAATCCCCATTTTTGAAATCCGTCATTTCTTTAAGCGAGAAGCATAAAGATACATTGGGATTTTTTCCTTATGGAGCATTTATTGAACAAGCTCGGCGTAAGAAAATAATTATAGCATTAAAAAAGAATCGTGTTGTAGGGTATGTGTTATTTAATATTAATCAGAAGGCACTGTTAGTTTACATTGTCCATCTTTGTATTGATCCAGAATATAGAAAGCTTGGGGTCGCCAAAATTCTGATCGACAGAATTACAAACATAACAAAAACTTTAAGGGGAATAAGAGTTCATTGCCGGCGAGACTATAGCGCATCCTCGTTTTGGCCTAAGGCTGGCTTTTCCGCTATTGATGAAAAACCTGGGAAATCAATTAAAGGTAGCACCCTAACAGTTTGGTGGTATGATTATGGACAACCCTCCATTATTCAATATGCAGATGACATCAGATTACGCTCTAAAAACAAAGTAGTTATAGATGCAAATGTTTTTTTTGATATCCAGAAAGAAAACCAACCAAATGAAGAAGTCCAAGGATTGCTGGCAGACTGGATAGAGGAAGATATCGAACTTTGTCTTACACAGGAAATATACAATGAAATAAATCGGCATGGGAACAAACAAACCAGGGAAATAACTCGAAAAAATATTGAAAAATATTATGTTTTACCTGTTCAACAAGAAAAATTTCAAATCGCCTACTCCCAATTACGACCTTTTTTCCCTGAAAAGCTTTCTAAAAGCAGTGATTCGGATCTGAGGCAATTGTCCCATACTATAGCATCAAAAATTTCATTTTTCATCACTCGAGATGAAGTTTTGCTAAAGAAATCTGATATGATATTTAAAGAATTCAATACACGCATTACTCGTCCTGCAACATTTATCATCCTCCATGATAGTTTGATTAGAGAATCCGAATATCAACCATCAAAACTTGAAGGAACACAGATTCAACA
The DNA here is from genome assembly GCA_016743945.1 of Desulfobacteraceae bacterium. Taxonomy (GTDB): domain Bacteria; phylum Desulfobacterota; class Desulfobacteria; order Desulfobacterales; family Desulfobacteraceae; genus NBML01. Next base: position 5,240 of record JADGFI010000024.1, on the reverse strand, counting down.
TTCACGATTTACAATTTCCCAATACGAATCAATCGAACTTGCTTTTCGTGATCATCAAAATGAAAAAAAATCTCAATTCATTAACAAACTTAATCGATTTATTGCATCCCCTCTTGAGTATGATGTGAAATTTATTGAAGATAGGGGAACCCCAATAGCCCTAATCGTAATTGATCAGAAGAAAAAATATAAAATTAGAGTACCATTCTTTAGAGTCGTTAAAAACCAAATTGGTTCAATAATCGCTAAACACTTGGCATATCAACTAATACTTCAGAATACCTCGGCTCAAAATACCCTAATTCAGATTTCAGATCCTTTTTTGTCTTCAGAAGAAATCGCGGCGTTAACTAATCTGGGTTTCTCATATTCAAATTCAAGTTGGATAAAAATTAGCTTGAGTGGTGTTTTTTCAATTGCTGAATTGAATTTAATTTTAAAAAATTTTTCTGAGAAGTTTATTGAACACTCTGTTTTTTTTAAGAATATAATAAATTTTCTAACTATTTCTCACCCATCTGAAAATATAGATGAGTACATAAAAATTGAAAAAATACTATTTCCCTTAAAAATTAGAGAGCTACAGCTACCTTGTTTTATTGTTCCTATAAAACCTATGTGGGCAATGAACCTATTTGATTATAATTTGGCCAAACAAGACTTATTTGGTGGAGACCCTTCTTTATTGTTCAATATCGAAAATGTTTATTATAGGTCTTGCAAACCAAAGGTTCTTGGAGCTCCTGGCAGAATATTGTGGTATGTTACTAAAGGTGATGGTGAGTTAAACGGGCTAAAGTCAATTAACGCTTGTTCTTATATCAATGAGGTGACTATCGATAAACCCAAAGCATTATATAAGAAAAATAAAAACTTAGGTGTTTATAAGTGGCCTGATGTGTATGATGTGGCAAATAAAGATATAAACAAGGACGTTATGTCATTTCGTTTTGATTTTACAGAACAATTTGAAACAAAAATTAAAAAAACCGAAATTAATAATATTTGGCAAAGTGAAAGGCAGTGTAACTTTTATCCGAGAACACCCATAGAAGTGTCGCCCGAACTTTTCTATCATTTTTATAAATTAGGGAAAGGATGTTAAACATGCCCGGTAAAGCGATTCTATTATCAGTGAAACCTCAGTATGCCGACATGATATTATGTGGATTGAAATCAGTAGAACTTAGGCGCGTTAAACCTAAATTTATTGATAAGGGTTCATTGGTGTTGGTTTATGCTTCCTCACCAATAAAATCAATGGTAGGAGCATTCAGTGTTGCCTCTGTTGTGGAAAAACCACTAAATGAATTATGGGAATTGGTCGAACAAAAATCAGGAATCACCTACAAAGAATATGTAAAATATTTTGAGGGAGTTAAAAAAGGTGTTGGTATTTTTATCAACGATTATTGGGAATTACCCGAACCAATAAGTTTAAATACAATCAAGCAGAAAATAGAATCTTTTAATCCCCCTCAGAGTTTCAGATACGCAACAGAAGCTGATTTTTTTACTTTAAATCTCAGTACGTTGGAATAATTAAGTGACACACTCAGACCATGAATGTTTCCCAAATCATTGGCTTATTTGATGACAGTTTATAGAACTCTAAAAAAAATATTTATTGGACCTAAAACAAACGATTATAAATACACTAGACCTGCCATCCAAAATCAATGGAAAAATTTCAAAAAAGCCTGGAACGATAAAAAGGAAGTGACATTTGGTATTGAACGAGTACTACGACTGCTTTTAATTCTTATCCAATTTGTCTTTCCAGCTTTATATATTAGACATTTTTCAGGAAAAAAAGGGCTTTTATGCAGAAAAATATGGGTAGAATTATATGTAATTTTAAAAGTAATTTTGCCAGTTTTTTATCTGTATTTCAATTTAGAGAGATATGATTTTGTTTTAATTTTAAATTCTTATTTGATTCTTGAAACTGTGTGCTATCTCTTGGGTTTGATATTTATGTCAGATATTTATGTTAGACCCATATCTCAAAAAAGATCTTTTCTTCTATTAATGCTTAATTACATAGAAATAAGCCTTTGTTTTTCTATACTTTATAAGGGCCTAAATTTGGTGCCTGGTATAACTAATAACATCCAGGCTATTTATTTTAGTTTTGTAACTTCAACTACGCTGGGGTACGGCGAGTTTAAGCCCTTTAATGAAATTGGACAGATGATAGTTGTTTTACAATTATTAATAATGACGCTGTTTGTATTTTTATTTTTTAATACGGTTTCTTCAAAAATTAATGATAAAAATCATTCTTTCAAAAAATAGAAAGAATCTAAAACAATATTTAATTTCAAATTCAACAATAAATACTTGCCTAATATAGGCTACGAATGCAATCCAACAATTAATGGTGAAAGAATGAAAGAAAATGGGATATTTGGCCGACGCACTAGATTATATAAATACATTACTTCAGGTCTATTAAATGAAGACGTCATTAACGAATTATTACCTGAGGGCAAACCACATGAATATGAAAAGCAGCTTTGGGATTATAAAAAAAAATTACCATCTTTACCTGAAGGCTATAAGCCAAATAGAACTACTCTGAGTGAGTATAATTTCAAGATTAGCGAAATAATAAAGGACGCAGTTTCATTTTACAATTCTTATGGTGGATACCTTTTAATTGGTGTTTCAGATAGCCCCAGAGAAATTGTTGGTTTCGATTCAATGTTTGATTGTGATGAACTGAATAAGCGGATTAAAGCTGAAACAGGTCATGACATAGATTGTCATTATAAAACACACAAAATAAAACAAAGCGAAAAAGAATTTAATATTGGCCTCCTGTTTATACCAAAAAGAAAAGATGGCGTCACCCCAGCTCAATTCAAAAAAAACTCACCAGACAATGGCAACGGAAAGTACGCCTTTCGCAAGGAAGATATTTATTTTAGAGACGGAAGTGAATGTAAACCAGCAGTAAATGCTGATGATTTTTCATTCTTGTGTGCTCAAGGTTGCCGCCGTTTAAGCTATTCAGATTCAGACTATGAGTGCAAATTTTTGGATAACAATCTTGGAGCAAAAGATCCTGGATTCATACAGTTTGTCGGTCGTGAAGAATATCTCACAATTTTATGGAAGTGGTTGTTTGACAAATATATGCCAGCTAAACTACTCACAGGTTTAGGTGGTGTTGGGAAAACAACTCTTGCTAGAGAATTTGTTGAAGAAATTATTCGAAGTGCACCAGTTCTATATGAACGTGTTGTTTGGCTAAGTGCTAAAGAACAATTTTATACTGCTATTCAAGGAGAATTCAAGCCAACGACCAGAGTAGACTTCTATGATCTCAACTCGTTGTTAATATCTATATTGCAGGAAATCGGGTGGCCGGAAGACCAGATTGATCATGAATGGATAAGAGAAGATCTTCTCGATAAAACTATCGAAAGTCTATCAGAGATTCCAATATTATTAATAATAGATGATATCGATTCCTTAGATTTATCGGAACAGCACGATGTTTTTCAAGCGATAGCTCTTATTTTTGGTCAAACCATAAGAGGTGCTAAAATTCCTTCAAAGGCATTAATGACCGCTCGACTTGATTTAGGAGCCGCCCCCGGGCAATTCTTAACTGTGAAAGGTCTAAACCATGAGGAATTTGTCAAATATATAAAAATGACGTCAAAAAGCATTGAACTGGAGTTTAAACTCGGCCCAAATTCAAAATTAATGAAAAATTTTCACAAAGTAACAGATGGCTCTCCAACCTTTGCATCATCCATTCTTAGGCTATTATCAATTGGAGAAAAGCTTAAAACTGTTCTCGATGAGTGGCAAGGTAGCGCAGGAAAAGAAGTTCGAGATTTTGCATTTAAAAAAGAGTTGAAAAATTTAACTGATTCACAGCTCAGAACCTTATACGCGGGTTGTATATTGGGAGAAACATCGCTTTTAGAATTAAAAAAAATCACTATTAGCAATGACACTCTTTTGAAAGATGATATTAGTGAGCTTAAACAATATCACCTTGTCTCATTAGGAGGAGAACTGCCAGCAGGTGGGGCAAGATTAATAGTTCCTAACAGCATTCGGCTAATGACAAACTTGATAAAAGAAAAAATTCTAGACCCCAGACGAATTGAAAAAGAATGTGCAAAAATTCGAGCCGGAACTCCTAAGTTAGAAGATGAAGTCGGAATGGTTGTATATAGGGTCATCGCTCTTTGGAAGTCATTTGAATATGATGAAGCGCTTGAAGTAGCTAGATGGGGAAATAAGAAAATCAAAAAGAATGCTGACATAAAATGCTTGTTAGGAAGAGCATACATGAATATTGATCCGCCAAATGCACGACAAGCAGACTCTATGTTCAGAAGGTCATTTGAGTTAGATTGTAACCGCGCTGAACTTTTTGAATTATGGGTAAATGCTAAATTGTTACTTAAAGATTGGGTTGGCATAATTGACATTACAAAACTTGCAAAAGAAAATATTGGTAAAGACATCTATTTTCATATCAGGGTTGAAGCATATGGTATGGCTGCAGAAGCAGCACAAGCTAGTAGTAATTTATCCAGAGCATCAGAGTATTATTTCAATGGTGCTCGAGAAATAATTCAAATCGAAAATGAAATTTCATATTCTGCGAGAAAAGGTGAACTTCTTGATTTTAAAGAAAAATATGCTCATTATTATATTAAAACTATAGATCAAATCAATGACACAAGTAGAGATTACATCGAGACATGGCTGGCGATTTGGAAGCTTTATAAATTAAATTTTATATCTGTAGAGTTAATTGAGTTTGGGCTTGATCGTCTATCGATGTGGTGGAATCTAAGTGTACTTGAAAGAAAAAGGTACAGCCAAAAAACAAAAAAATTATTCGAAATTCAGATTGATCGCTTTTCTGATATTGTTGATAAATTGGGCAAAAAGAAATTAGTATATGGTGATTGGTATATAAAAGGCCAGGAACAATTAGATAAGTACAAAAAAATGTTGGAAGAATATGTTGACAACCCATCCAATAATTCAAGTTTAAAGAGATAAGAAAAAGCGAGGAATTAGATTTGTGGTTTGCCGCTTGCTGGAAAATTCAACAATCCAAATGAACACGTGCGACAAGCCGGTTATTTGGGGTTAGAGCGCCAAGCGAAGCTTGGTGCGTCTTACAGGGTGCAAGTCCCTGTCGGGAAAAGGGTTAACCACCCACCCGTATCGAGTGTTGCGTGATTGGGAAGGACAGACAT
>JADGFI010000249.1 GCA_016743945.1 Desulfobacteraceae bacterium | reverse complement strand
GCTCTGAACTCATTATCAGGCTGGCGTGTGATAATATTAACCGCGCCAGCTTCTGTGTTTTTACCATATAATGTCCCTTGCGGCCCACGGAGCACCTCAATTCTTTTAATATCAAGCACCATATCTTCAAATCCAACTGAAGATATGATGGGAAGCCCATCTACAAAAAGTCCAGTAGATACTCTTAACGTTGTTGAATCAGCATAAATTCCTCTCATAGTCGGCGCATTCATGCCAGATCCCCCTTCATTGCTAAGCTTAAAATTAGGAACAAAATCAGACAGTTCTTCTAAGGATGCAATGCTTCTATCTTCAATCTCCTGTCCGTTAAAAACAGTCACTCCTATTGGCACGTCCTGAACATTTTCTTCCTGCTTCTGGGCTGTAACGGTGATAGATTCCAATTGATATTCCTTTTGTTCTGCCGCAACAAAACTAACAGATAAAAGGAAATAGATTACTACTATCAGAATAATGGCTGTTTCGTGTATATATTTCATAAGTCCTCTTTTCCTTTTTATATGAAAGTCTAACCAACATGTTGGAATTAAAT
>JADGFI010000248.1 GCA_016743945.1 Desulfobacteraceae bacterium | reverse complement strand
GTTTTAAGATATGTATATTTCTTTTCACATTTGCGCATTTTTCTAGAAAGCGTTCACGTAGTTTGGCAGAGAAAAAAAAACGGTTTTGGATATTAATTATTGTTATTATTAAATCAATATTATATTTATTGTCCACTCTACAATTTATTCATATCTCTATATATCTATTCATATATACACATGTGTATTATTATCATTATTATTATTATTACTACATATACCCACACCTGGCCAGACCTACACACAATACCACTTCAAATGTATATTTATATATAAAGTACACACATATTCCTAAAACTACTACTACTACTACTACTACTACTACTACTTGTGTCAATACCCCAGAACATTTTGATATATTGATTTCAGTATGTTTCCTACAGAAATATACCCTAGTATTATAAAGTTGACTTTAATAATTCTATAGCAAATACCCATATTTCATTTTACGTATTTTATCTTTATTGATTATATACATATAACTTAATATTTGTTTACTATTTTTATTACTGACAATACACCCCAAATATCTCTCTATATATAACATATATAC
>JADGFI010000247.1 GCA_016743945.1 Desulfobacteraceae bacterium | reverse complement strand
CTTCAACCTTGTTGCCGGTGCCAGCCACGAGCATGCGGTGGTGGGAGGCAAAGGCGTACAGGGTGACCATGCGAAGCCTGGACCGGGTATTGGCCATGGTCAATCCGTCCTGGATATCACCGGGCAACGTGGTTTTTACCTGATCAAATACCGGGGTCAGGTTGACATCATGGCCTGTGACATTGCCATGGGTTTCGGACAGCCAGGCAATGTGTGCGCTGGACCGGGAGATCTGGTCAGATGCTTGGTGAATGGGCATGTTTAAAGCGATTACGGGGTAACCGGTTCTTGCGCATAAAATTGATGTGACGGCAGAATCAATCCCGCCGGATACGCCGACGGTGAATCCCTTTAATTCGGATGCGCTGATATAGTCTTTCAGCCAGTTGATGATGTGGGCAGCCACTTTTTCTGCATTCATATTTATTCCTTACATAGATGGGGTGCTTGGGTTTCCATATTCCGGTCGGCAATCTGCCGGGCGTATTCGTACAGGATGATGGAAGCGGCCACGCTGACGTTAAGACTCTGGGAGCGTCCGTACTGGGGGATGG
>JADGFI010000246.1 GCA_016743945.1 Desulfobacteraceae bacterium | reverse complement strand
CACACAGGGTGATCACTGTTTCCGGTCATGGCATCTGCAACCCGAAAAATATGTTTGTTCCCATCGGGGTCTCGTTGGCAGAGGTGGTTGACTTCTGCGGTGGCCTGACGCCGAATGCGGCCCGAATCATTTCCGGCGGCCCCATGATGGGATTTGCATTCTCAGATCTGTCTGCCCCTGTAACCAAGGGCACATCAGGGCTAACGGTTCTTACCCATGACGAAGTCCGCAGGGCGGATGAGACAAATTGCGTGCGCTGCGGGCGCTGTGTGGATGCCTGTCCCATGAACCTTGTGCCCACAAGGCTGGCATTAGCGGCCCGGTATAAGAATCCCGAGCTTGCCGGCCAGTACCATATTCGTGCCTGTGTTGAATGCGGATGCTGCACCTATGTATGTCCGGCAAAGCTGAATCTGGTCCAGCTGATTCGTGAGGGCAAGGCCCAGTTAAATGCTTGGGAACGCCGCTGATTTCATGCATGAAATCGGCTTTTGACAACAGATTAATTCATACAAGGAACAAAACGTGTCAGACACAAATAGACATATAAATTC
>JADGFI010000244.1 GCA_016743945.1 Desulfobacteraceae bacterium | reverse complement strand
ACTGTACAGTGTACCAATAATTCTCCAGGACCGCCATTTTTAAATTAGGTAATATAAAGTTAACCTTTTTTAATCGAATTTATAGAATCAGTTGGTATTAATATTGTCGTTGTATAGAAAATAACTGAAAAAAAAGAAAAATGGCGTAGTAAGAAATATACATATTGATATATCTACATGTAGATAATGGTTAGATATGTAGGTAATCTTTTTTATTTGGAGACATTTTTTGATAGCTTTGAATCAAAATTGAATCAAAATTTGCATTGAAATTTATAGGAAATTTTCATAAAATTACTATCTTTAATATTTAATCAAGTATAAAATGTCATGTGACAATGACAATGTTGGAACATATTTAAATAGTTTAATGAATTTAAGGAAAAATTACTAAATATTTTGATAACAATTTTGATAAAAATTTATAATGATTTAAAATTTTAGTTGTCAAGTAAAATTGAGCAATTTTTTTTCAATCCATTAAAAAGAAGGGATTATTATAATAACTTTACTATAAGTTTGTATAAATTTCAAAATAATTACATATATGTGATAT
>JADGFI010000243.1 GCA_016743945.1 Desulfobacteraceae bacterium | reverse complement strand
GCTCCCGTATATTGTACGCTACCTTCACTAAATCCACCACTACTTTCAACGTAATTGATACTAGGCATTTTAGTATCGCCAACACTATCTAGAGTATCGGCATCGAGATATTCTTTATAGCCTACACTACTACTACTACTACTACTACTACTACTCTACTACTACTACTACTACTACTACTATCGACACCGTCATTGACACTATCATTATAACTTATATCGTGACTTAACTTATTGTCAACATTTGCACTTGTTTTCTTGTTATGTTCCGCTATGTTGTTTTCGTTCACCAATTCCACATTCGTCCAGTAACCAGAATTATAATCCTCACTATCAACCGGCTGCTCTGTACCAACTATTCCAGAGGAAGCTATCGCAGAATCAGTACTCGGAGTTACGTTTACAACTTTGTAAGTGGGCGATCCGAAAGAGATTAACGTTGATATTTCATCAATTGGATTTATACTTCCAGTGGTGATAGATGATATTGTTTCGGTGTCGAATTTAACTTCTTCGCCATGAGAGTCTTTTTGAGCTGGTTCGTAATCTTTATTTA
>JADGFI010000242.1 GCA_016743945.1 Desulfobacteraceae bacterium | reverse complement strand
ACCTGGAACACAGGCTATTTCCAGGAAGCGATTGTCAGCCGGGCCTTGACCGAGTTAGGTTATAAAGTCAAGGCACCCAAAGACCTGAAAAATCCGATTTTTTACAAAGCATTGACCCTGGGCGATTTAGACTACTGGTGCAATGGCTGGTTTCCCATGCACAACGACCAGCTGCCAAAAAATTTTGACGACAAAGCCCAGAAAATCGGATATGTGGCCAAGGCTGGTGGCCTCCAAGGGTATCTGGTATCTAAAGATGCGGTTGAAAAATACAACATCAAGTCATTGGATGACTTTAAACGTGAAGAGGTTAAAAAAGCTTTTGACAAAAACCATGACGGCAAAGCCGATCTGACCGCCTGCCCTCCGGGCTGGGGATGTGAGAAAATAATTGCCCATCACTTAAAGGTCTACGACCTGGAAGATGACATCAATCCGGTAAAAGCCTCTTATGAAGCAGGCATGGCATCCGCCATCGGTGCTTATAAATCCGGTGAGCCCATTTTCTGTTACACCTGGACCCCGAACTGGACCGTATATAAACTTAAACCCGGGAAA
>JADGFI010000241.1 GCA_016743945.1 Desulfobacteraceae bacterium | reverse complement strand
CTCTTATATCTCTGTTGAAATCTTGAACGGGCTCCAATCTCTCTCCACCCAGTTTTAAACTCTTGTTGTAGAATAGAAGAGATTCGAGGCTAAGTGAGGACTTTTTATAGGATGTAGGGGCGCCTGCTTACATCGATACCTGATTCACTGAGTAGGTAACAGCAGCAGTAGTAGTAGTAGTAGTAGTAGTAGTAGTAGTAGTAGTAGTAGTATTCGGAGATCAGCTCACCTTATGCCAAATCCACAACTGTAAACTATCGTATTGAAACATTGCAAAACTACACATACACTAAAGCCAATGTAGGATTATCTTATCCATATCTGAATATACACATTGTACAAGTTTAAAGAATCACAGTTGGTTAGCTCTATAGAAGTTATTAATCCACCAATCAACCGTAGTCAAGCATCAAAGAACACTAGCTATATATCTTTTTAGTAATATGGATCAAAAGTGACTTGTATTCATGATTGGGTAGTAGTGGTAGTGCTTGGCTAAACATGGGCTAGATCAGAAAATCGACGGGTTTTTTAAAACTCCAAAGATCTTACTAGATC